>JAGAIV010000038.1 GCA_017626365.1 Clostridia bacterium | reverse complement strand
TTAACAGTTGAAGCAGGAGCTGTAATAATTGTAGAAGGTTATCCTGGTTATTCAACATATACAATTAATGGCGTTGCAAAAACCGATACTGCTACTGTATTAATTGAAAATGATGGGTTAGTCGAAATTATTTCAACAGGTTCTTCATATCTATATGGTATTTATTTAAAATACGATATGGATACAACTGGAATTGAAAAAATTTAATATTTATCAAAATTTATTTAAGAGAGATACAATTTGTACTTAACCCCAAAAGTTGGACTAACTAAAACAGTTAGAAAGACTTAAGGGGTTTTTATTATGAAGTTAACAGAAGAAGACAAAATAAAAATAATAGAATTGAGAGAAAAAGGAATAGGATATGGAACAATAGCGAAACAATTTAAAGTGCGAGATACAACAATAGAAAGAATTTGGTATCATTATGAAAAACATGGAATTGAAGGAATAAAACATCGATCAAAAAACAAAAAATATTCAACAGAATTAAAACTAGAAATAATAAATCGAGTATTTCAAGGAGAGTCAAAAACATTTTTAGCGGCAGAATACAATCTACCAGGACCAGGAACAATAGTTTTATGAATGAAAAAGTATGAAGAATTAGGTTATAATGGATTAGAAGGCAAACAAGGAAGACCTCGAGGGAGACCAAAAAATATGACCGAAGAAAAAAATAAAAATACTCCACTTACTAATGATGAAAGAGAAGAATTCAATCAATTAAAAAAGAAGTTAGAGTATTTAGAAATGGAAAATGAAGTATTAAAAAAATTAGATGCCTTAGTGAAGGAGAGACTAAATCAACAAGGAAAGAGAAAATAAAAGTTGTTTATGAACTAAGGCATAAATATTCATTAGTCTCATTGTTAAAATTACTAAAAATAGCTAAATCTAGCTATTTTTATGAAATTAAAACATACGAAAGAATTGATAAAGATAAAGAAATAAAAAATGAAATACTTGAAGTATTCAATATAAATCAAAAAAGATATGGGTGTCCAAGAATTACATTAGAACTACAAAATCGTGGATATAAGATTAATCATAAAAAAGTTCAAAGATTAATGAAAGTTATGGGATTAAAAGCAAAACAACCAAGAGCTAAATATAAATCTTATAAGGGTGAATTGAGTCCAATATGTAATAATGAATTATTAGAGGTTGTTGATAATAAAGTAATAAGAAATTTCTCTACTTCTAGATGTAATGAAAAATGGACAACAGACGTATCTGAATTTCATATACCTGCAGGAAAATTATATTTATCACCTATCTTAGATATGCATAATAGAGAGATTGTTTCTTATTCTATATCTAGGAATCCAAGTTTTAATCAAACAATAGATATGTTAAATAAAGCCTTTGAACAATATGATAATTTAGAAGGGTTAATATTTCATTCTGATCAAGGATGGCAATATCAAATGAATCAATATAAAATAGTATTGTTAGAAAAAGGAATTATACAAAGTATGTCTAGAAAAGGTAATTGCTTAGATAATTTCTTAATGGAAAACTTCTTTGGAATAATGAAAAATGAAATGTTTTATGGTCATGAATATGAGTTTGAATCATTAGATCAATTAGAACAAGAAATGATAAAATATATAGAATATTACAATAAAAATAGAATTACGGTAAAATTAAAAGGATTGTCACCTATAAACTATAGACAACAATCCTTAAATCAATTAATATGTGCTTAACGATTTCGGTTAGTCCAACTTTTGGGGTTAAGTACAAAATCCTCTTTTTATT
>JAGAIV010000037.1 GCA_017626365.1 Clostridia bacterium | reverse complement strand
TAAAGTTTTACTATCCAATCAAAGCAATTTAACGCGTTTAAAACAATATTGATTCATGATTGGAAAAGATGGTTCAGGATGTAAATATTTTACATTATAGTTAAAAACCTAACTTTTAAGAATGTATTTAGACAACCATTTGTTAAAGAATGATTCATTATCTACTATCCTATATAGAGTCTTAGATATGTCTGGATTGTAGCTGTATCAAGCATGTTCCATTCTTAAAACTAAGGCATATTTAAATGTTATTTTTTATGGTGCTGCAGGCATATTATGGAATTTGACAATAACACAATTATTGGAATCAATTTAAAACAAACACAATAAAAATGTCACTGTCTAAAATTGTCATGCTAATCTGTGATTGATTTCCAATATATCTTGACCAAATATATCTATATTAATTATAACAATTGATATGTTTTTTATATTAAAAACTACAAACTATTAGTTTTTTTAATGTCATTTAAAGAGAAATAGATGCAATTTAAAATAGTAATTATAACTATAGTTATAATTTAATGAAAAGGATTTAATTTTAAATTAAAGCATTAAAAAAGATTAAAAAATATATGTAATAGTTATATACATGAGGTTAGCAGTATATAATAATTTTGAAATCTTTAAATGAAAAATAGAGAATTATAAATAGTGTAAAGGATAAAATAATAATTATGCGAATAAAAATATCCTTTACAGATTATTTTATGGAAGATGATATTAATAAAACTTTGTGTTATTTTAAGAAAGATCAATTATTTTTAAGCAATATTGTTGATATAAAATGGATTGATTTTTTTAAAGATATTCTTCCAGAATTCAGTGAAATTGTTTATTTTGAACATGACAAACCAGAATGCTCTAATTGTGGATGTGAAATGGATCCTAATGGTTCTAGAGAGTCAAAACCAAATAAATTGGAAGGAATTCGGAAAAAACAATATGTTTGTCCAAAATGCAATAAAACACATCTCACGTCCTTAGAACCATTTATAAGTAGATATTGCAATTATTCACACGATATTTGTGAAAAAGGACTTAATTATGATTATATTGCCTATTTATCTTATGATAAAAAGCGTGAATTGATAAATTTTGAAAACAATATAAAAATCGCACGACAAACAGTATATTATCATGAATCGACATATGATGAAACCTTTTTAAAAAGACAAGAAGAAATAAACTTAGAATTGTTAAAAGAAAAAGGAATAGAGCCTACAGGTTATTATCATTATGACTAGCAATATCCACATCAAAATGGTGAACAACTAGTGAGATTAGCATTAATCGACGCCATAAACAACTTGCCCATAAATGAACTACTAATTGAAAAAGAAGATTTCGACAAAAACACAGTAGAATCATTTCTAGAATCCTCATTATCAGGATTACCACAAGAAGCATTAATAACAGACGGAGCATCAATGTATCGTGATATAATCGATAAAATTGGAATCAAACACCAATTATGCATTTTTCACATTATCAAAAACCACCACACAAAAACATATAGAAACATTTCACGAGTCTCTAGAAGAATAAGAACCATCTACAGCAATATAAATGGAAATAAAACAACAATAAAGATGCTAGAAGAAGAAATAAAAAACAACAATTATTCTAAGAAGAAAAAATCAAAAAAACGAGACAAAATAGAAAAGTTAAAAAAAGAAAATCAAAAATTAAGAAAAGAACGAAAACAAAAGAAAAAAGAATTAAAAGAATTACTAGTAACAAACGAAAGAATAGAAAATATTTACAAAGCAGATGATAAAAAAGCATCCACCAGACGATTTAACACATTAAACAACAGAGGAAAATTCTTAGACAAAAACAGCTGCAGCTTCCTAGAAAATCTAGGAAAAAAATTCGCTAGAACGGTAACTTATTACGAAGATCCATTGATTCCTCGAACAAACAACAATATAGAAAGATACTTTGGAATAACCTTGCCAAGTTACATTAAACGAAAATATCGCTCAGTAACTGGTTTGACCAGATGGTTAAGACTACAAAAAATTAGATGGGTTAGACGAAACGTTTTGCAGGAACCTGAACTACAAAATCTATCAACAACAGTCTATTTACAAGAAAAAAATTACGCAATAGCATGATAATTCTAGACAGTGAC
>JAGAIV010000036.1 GCA_017626365.1 Clostridia bacterium | reverse complement strand
TTACTATATAAATCGTTTTAACAAGCTTCGTTTTCACTTAGCTTTTCTTCGCTTTTTCGTTTTTATTTATTTGGTAGTACGAAAATAACTACCGCTATTGGTCTTTCAAAGGATTTATTGTTTATTTTTCAATGTACTTTTCGTTCCTTTTTTAAACGGAACGTCTTGTATTATACTACACTAAAATTTACTTGTCAACACATTTTTTAAAATATTTTTAAAAATTTTTTTCTTCTACTTTTTTCATCAAAAAAGGGCAAAATAAAAAACTAGTAGCTGCTCTTTTCATTATGTTTTGTTCTTTACTAATTTATACTTAAAAATATGTTTTCTTTTAAGTAAATCATTCGTGTAATACTATCTTATCATTTTATACTGATTATGTCAATAGTTTTTTCTTGGTAATTTTTTCTTATCTTTAAATATTTTTTCGCATAAGTATTGACTTTTTCGGTTATACTTTGTAAAATAGTATTTATTAAAATAAGAATATAATTGCTATGAAGATGACGAGCCATTAGAAGTAACTATACAGAGAAAAAGGTTTTAAGCTGAGATCCTTTTAGATAACCTAGTGGAATAACACATTGGAGCAAATTTTAAATAAGGTGAAAAGGCTTCTTATTATAATAGAAGTTTTTTAAGCTGGGTGGTACCGCGGAAATTGAAACTTTCGTCCCTGCATATATAGCAGAAGATGAAAGTTTTTTTGTTTTTTGCTACTAATTTATAGATAGGAGGAATTTAAAATGAATGAGTACAGAACTCATAATTGTGGAGAATTAAGACTTAGTGATGTTGGAAAAGAAGTACGTATTGCTGGATGGATTCAAACAATTCGTGATTTAGGAGGTGTTGTTTTTCTTGATGTAAGAGACCAATATGGGGTTACACAAGCTGTTATTTCTGGTAATGACGAATTAGTAGACTTTGCAAGTCGTATTCCAATTGAATCTACTATTACTTTATCTGGAAAAGTTAGAAAAAGAGATGAAGAAACTTACAATCCTAATATTGAAACTGGTGAAGTAGAAGTATTTATTGAAACAATTGAGATTTTAGGAAAAAGAACCAAGTATCTTCCTTTTGAAGTAAATCAAAATCAAGATGTTCGTGAAGATTTAAGATTACAATATCGTTATTTAGATTTAAGAAATGAAAAATTAAGAAATAACTTAATATTAAGAGCAAAAGTATTACAATACTTACGTTCTCAAATGATTGAACAAGGGTTTTTAGAAGTTCAAACTCCAGTTCTTACAAGTTCTTCTCCTGAAGGAGCAAGAGATTATCTTGTACCAAGTAGGGTTCATCCTGGAAAATTTTATGCACTTCCACAAGCTCCACAGCAATTCAAACAATTGCTAATGGTTTCTGGAATTGATAAATATTTTCAAATTGCACCATGTTTTCGAGATGAAGATGCAAGAGCGGACCGTGCACCTGGAGAGTTCTATCAGCTAGATATGGAAATGAGCTTTGCAACACAAGAAGATGTATTTCGTGTTATGGAGCCAGTTATGTATAATACTTTTAAAACATTTTCTAATAAGGAAATTGAAGCATATCCTTTCCCAAGAATTACTTACAAAGATGCTATGTTAAAATATGGTAGCGATAAACCAGATTTAAGAAACCCTCTTATTATAATAGATGTAACAGAATTTTTTGCAAGATGTACTTTTAAACCATTCCATAATAAAACAGTACGCGCTATTAAAATAGAAGGTCATCAATCAAAAGGATTCCATGAAAAAATGCTTTCTTTTGCAACATCAATTGGTATGGGTGGTCTTGGTTATTTAGAAGTACAAGAAGATTTATCTTATAAAGGCCCAATTGATAAGTTCATTCCAGATGATATGAAAAAAGAATTACTAGATCTTGCAGATTTAAAAGTAAATGATACCATTTTCTTTATTGCTGATACCGAAGCAAGAGCAAATTCTTTTGCAGGGCAAATTCGTACCGAACTTGGAAAACGTTTAGGTTTAATAAAAGAAGATAAATTCTGCTTCTGCTGGATTATCGATTTTCCAATGTATGAATTAAATGATGAAGGAAAACTTGAATTTAGCCATAACCCATTCTCTATGCCACAAGGTGGTCTAAAAGCTTTAGAAGAACAAGACCCATTAGATATTTTAGCATATCAATATGATATTGTATGTAATGGTATCGAACTTTCTTCAGGAGCTGTTCGTAATCACGATATCGCTATTATGGAAAAAGCATTTGAACTTGGAGGATACACAAAAGAACAATTACAAGAAAAATTTGGTGCCCTTTATACAGCATTTCAATATGGTGCTCCTCCACATGCAGGTATTGCACCAGGTGTAGATCGTATGATTATGCTTTTAACCGGTGAAGAAACCATTCGTGAAGTCATCGCTTTTCCACTAAACAGCAAAGCACAAGACTTAATGATGGGAGCTCCTTCGAAGGTAAGCAATGCTCAACTTCGAGATGTGCATATTAAGTTGGATATAAAAGAATAAAGAAATCGAGGAAATTAAAAATTTCCTCGATTTCTTTATTTATTTTCCATAGTAAGCATCTAATAAAATTTGTTTTAATTCTGTTACTAATGGTAATCTTGGGTTTGCTGTTGTGCATTGATCTTCAAATGCACGGTCTGCTAGTTCATCTACACTAGCCAAGAAATCTTTTTCATCGATTCCTGCTTCTTGTAATGATTTTGGCATTTCTAATTTTTCGTTTAATTCTTTTATTTTTGTAATTAAAGAATTAACTGCTTCTTCATTTGTATATGCTGGTAATCCATTTTTTCTAGCTAATGTAGCATATTTTTCATCTGCTATAAAGTATTCATATTTTGGGAAAGATACAAATTTTGTTGGCTTTGTCGCATTGTATCTTACAACATAAGGAAGTAAGATGGCATTTGCTCTTCCGTGTGGAATATGATATTTTGCCCCTAGTTTATGTGCTAGTGAATGGTTAATTCCTAAGAACGCATTGGTAAATGCCATTCCTGCAATACAACTTGCATTGTGCATTTTTTCACGTGCTAAACGGTTGTCTCCATGTTCATATGCTTCTAATAAATAGTTAAATACTAATTCCACTGCTTTTTCTGCTAAACCATCTGTGTAATCTGATGCCATATTTGAAACATATGCTTCTAGTGCATGAGTTAATACATCCATTCCTGTATCTGCTGTAATTCTCTTTGGTAATGTCATAACTAAGTCTGGATCAATAATAGCAACATCTGGCGTTAATTCGTAATCTGCAAGTGGATATTTTTTGTTTTGTTCTTTATCGGAGATAACAGCAAAAGAAGTTACTTCAGAACCAGTTCCAGAGGTTGTTGGTATTGCTACCATTTTTGCTTTTTGTCCTAATTTAGGGAATTTGTAAGTACGTTTACGAATGTCCATAAATTTAAGTTTTAATCCTTCTACATCAGCATCTGGATGCTCATAAAATAGCCACATTCCTTTTGCTGCATCAATCGCACTTCCTCCGCCAATTGCAATAATAACATCTGGCTGAAAAGCTTCAATTGCTTTTACTCCTCTTTTGATGGTTTCAAAAGATGGATCTGGTTCAACCTCTGCAAAAATCTCAGAGTGAACATAGCTTTGTCTATTTCTTAAATGATATAAGATTTTATCTACATATCCTAATTTTACCATTGATTCATCTGTTACAATGAAAGCTTTTGTAATATCAGGCATTTTCTCTAAATATTGAATAGAACCTGCTTCAAAATATATTTTATTTGGAACTTTAAACCATTGCATATTAACCCTCCTCTTTGCAACTCTTTTTACATTAATTAGGTTGACACTAGATACATTGGATGTTGTTGAATTTCCTCCAAATGTTCCACAACCTAGTGTTAGTGATGGCATATTGGTGTTATAGATGTCACCGATTGCTCCATGAGTTGATGGAGAATTTACAATAATTCTACCAGCTTTTACTCTTTCGGAAAATTCTAATATGGTTTGTTCATCTTCTGAATGTATAACAGCAGAATGTCCAAGTCCTCCAAATGCTAATAATTCTTCTGCTTTTTTTATTCCTTCTTCTTTTCCATCTACAATATAGTAAGCAAGTACTGGACTCAATTTTTCTCTAGAGAATGGGTATTCTTCTCCTACTCCCTCTTCATAAACAACCAATACTTTAGTATCAACAGGCACATCAATTCCTGCTAGCTTTGCAATATTGTATGGGCTTTGTCCTGGAACCTTTCCATTTAAAGTATATCCTTTTTCTGCTACAAACATAGCTTCTTTTAATCTTTCTTTTTCTTCAGGATTAATGAAATAACATCCAGCTTCTTTCATTAGTCTTTCAAATTCATCATGAATTTCTCTATCAACAATAGCTGCTTGCTCGGAAGCACAAATCATTCCATTGTCAAAAGATTTTGATAAGACTAAATCGTTCACTGAAGTTTTTAATTTTGCTGTTTTATCAATATAGCAAGGAACATTTCCTGGTCCAACTCCAAGTGCAGGTTTTCCACATGAATATGCAGCTCTTACCATTCCGGTTCCACCTGTTGCTAGAATTAAATCGACATCTGGATGATTCATTAAAAAGTTTGTCGCTGTAATGGATGGTTCTTCAATCCATAAAATACAATCTTTTGGTGCTCCTGCCTCAACTGCTGCATCTCTTAAAATTCTTGCTGCTTCACTACTACATTTTTGTGCAGATGGGTGGAAACCAAATATAATAACATTTCTGGTTTTTGCTGAAATAATCGATTTAAACATAGTTGTTGCAGTTGGGTTCGTAACCGGAGTAACCCCTGCTATAATTCCTACAGGTTCTGCAATTTCTACATATCCCTCTTCTTCATTTTCATTGATAACGCCAACTGTTTTATCATATTTAATGCTATGATAGATATATTCTGTTGCAAACATATTCTTTGTTATTTTATCTTCATAAATTCCTCGTCCTGTTTCTTCTACTGCCATTTTTGCAAGTTTCATATGATTTTCTAAACCTGCCATAGACATCTTTTTAATAATGTTATTAATGGTTTCTTGATCTAGCTTCATATATTCTTTTGAAGCGACTTTTGCTCTTTCAACTAAATCATCAACCATTCCTTTAATTCTTGTCTTTTCTTCTTCGGTAATTTCTTCTGCCATAATAGTCCTCCTTTTTCTTCCGCCTTTTTTCTTTCTTATTATATAATACCATATAAATTTGTCAAGGAAAATCGTTCGTGTTTTTACAGCATATTTCTTACTATTTTTCTCCTATTTTTATTGCTTTTTCTTTATCCTTCATATAAAATATTCTAAAAGAAAGAAAAAAGAAATTTGGTGATACAATGGATAAAAAAATAAATTCAAAGAAAAAAGAGAAAAAAAATGCTAATACTGTAACTTCTAAACGAATTCGTATGTGCATGTTATTCATGTTTATTGTTTTATCTGCTTTATTGCTTCGTATTGGATTCTTGCAATTTGTACAAGGTGCAGAATTAAAAGAAAAAGCTTATAAACAACAAACGGTTAATAAATTAGTAAGTGCAAAAAGAGGTAATATTTTAGATTCTACTGGAAAAGTTCTTGCTACAAGTGCACAAGTAGATACTGTTTCTATTAATCCAACTAAAATCAAAGGAAAAACAGAGGAAGAAACAAAAACCAAAAAAGAAAAACTTGCGAAAGCCTTTTCTGAAATATTTGAACTAGATTATGAAGAAACTTTGGAGAAAGTAACTAGTAATTCATCAATACAAACCATTGCAAAAAAAGTGGAACAAGATAAAATAGATGAATTAGAAACATGGATGAAAGAAAATAATATTTTTACTGGCATCAATATAGATGAAGATACCAAACGTTATTATCCATATAATAACTTAGCTGCTTATGTTATTGGTTTTTGTGATAGTGAAAACCAAGGTATCTACGGTGTTGAAAGAAGTTACAATTCTTACTTAACTGGAACTCCTGGAAAAATAGTTACTTCAACCGATGTAAATAAAGATGCAATTTCGGATGAAAATGGACAATATATTGAAGCAGAAAATGGTAATAATGTTGTTTTAACAATTGATGCAAATATACAATCCATTTCAGAAAAATATTTAAAACAAGCAGTAGAAGAAAATAATGCTCGTAATGGTAATGTTATTGTTATGAATCCTAATACAGGTGATATTTTAGCTATGGCGCAATACCCTGATTATGATTTAAATACTCCATTTACACCTACTTCTAGTTATTGGATTAATCAGTGGGATTCTTTATCTTCTAGTGATAAAACAGAAATGTATCGTAACATTATGGTGTCTAGTCGTTATGAACCCGGCTCTACTTTTAAATTAATTAATGCTTCTATCGCATTGGAAGAAAATATCACAGATACTGATGTTGCAAATGATTTTAGCTGTGTTGGTTACGAAATGTTTGGAAATACAAAGATTCGCTGTTGGACGAGTGGAGCTCATGGAAAGCAAACTTTACGTCAAGTGCTAGAAAATTCTTGTAACCCTGGTATGATGCAACTTGCTTCTCGAATTGGTACAAGAACTTTATATAAATATTATAATGCTTATGGATTATTTAACAAAACTGGTGTTGGTCTACCTGAAGAAATTAACAGTAATTTTCACAAAGAAGAAAAAGTTGGTGCAACCGAGCTTGCTACAATGGCTTTTGGGCAGAGAATCAAGGTAACTCCATTGCAGCTAATTACTTCTATATCTGCTATTGCCAATGATGGAGTTCTTATGAAACCTAGAATTGTAAAACAAATTATAAATACTGACACAGATGCTGTAACTAATATCGAGCCTGAACAAATTCGTCAAGTAATTTCTACAGAGACTGCTAATAAAATGTTAGATATGATGGAATCTGTCGTAACTGATGGAACTGGTTCTTCTGGTGCTGTAAAGGGATATTCTGTTGGTGGAAAAACAGGTACTTCTGAACCACCTGTAGAAGACAAAGATTTTGGATATGTAGCTTCTTTTGCTGCTGTATCTCCTGCTGAAAATCCAGAAGTTGTAATTTTAGTAGCATTATATGATCCACAAGTTAAGAATTATCATGGAGGTACTGTTGCAGGTCCTGTTGTATCAAAAATTTTATCGGAAGTTCTTCCTTACTTAGGTATTTCAGCTGATAAAATTGATACAGGAAAAATAGCTTCTAATAACTTGATTACTGTTCCAAATATAGAAAACAAAACAGTAGCCGAGGCTCAAAAAATATTAACTTCCGCAGGTTTTCGCTCTATGTTTACTTTAAATGGAAATAAGAATGAAGTTTTAGTAACAGACCAAGTGCCAGCATCAGGCACGAAACTCCCAAACAACTCACTTGTTATGTTATATACAGCAGAAAATAATGTAAGAACTTCTACTACGGTACCAAACTTAAGTAAAATGACAGCAGCTCAAGCTGCAAATTCGTTAAAAGCAAAAAATTTAAATATCCAGACAGAAGGTTCCGGAACAGTAGTAAGCCAAGAACCGTCAGCAGGTACATCAGTAGAACAGGGTACAGTTGTAAAAGTAGTATTAAAAAGTGAATAGAAAAAGGTAGGAAATTCTTACCTTTTTCTTTCTTGCATTTTCATGCAAATTCTTGCAACTAATTTTTCTGGTGAGATTTTTGCTAAAAATCTTGCTATTTTTATTAAACTTCCCGGTATTATTATTAGTTTTCCTTTTAGCATATTATTTATTGCATATTTTGCAACATATTCACTTGATAATCCTTTTAAATTAAATTTGACATTTGCTGCTTTGTTAAAGTTTGTATTAACTGGTCCAGGACATAATACACTTATTTTTACATTTGATTTATCTTTTTTTAATTCTGTATTGATACTTTGTGTTAATCTTACAATATATGCTTTTGTAGAATAATATGTTGCCATCAGTGGTCCTGGCATAAAGCCTGCAATAGATGCAACATTTAAAATATGTCCGCTATTTCTTTTTACCATATCTTTTAAAAATAATTTTGTTAGAATATGAACCGCTTTTATATTAACATCTATCATATCTAATTCTTTTTCTAAATCGGTTTCTATAAATTCTCCAAAATCCCCAAAACCTGCATTATTTATTACAATATCAATTTTTCTGTTTTTCAGAGTTTCATATAGATGCTTACAAGCTCCTTCTTCTTTTAAATCGATACTAATCGTTTCCGTTTTCGTTTGTAATTCTTCCTTTAGCTTATTTAAAGCCTCTCCATCTCTTGCTACCGCAATAATGTCATACCCTAAACTACTTAAGTGTTTGGCCATATCTCTTCCGATTCCAGAAGATGCTCCTGTTACTAATGCTTTCATGTTTCCTCCTTAACTTTATTCTCTTGTTTTCTTAAATTCTTCTAATGCTCTTGCTAATTGGTCTGGGCATGATGTTCCGCGAAATCCACAAGGAATTCCTTTTAATCTTTTTATGACTTCATCAATTTTCATGCCTTCTACTAATTTACTAATTCCTTTTGTATTTCCTGCACAACCTCCTACAATTGTTACTTTTTTTATGATATCTTGTTCCACTTCAATGATTATCTCTTGGGAACAAGTTCCACTCGTTTGATAATGATACTCCATTTTAATTCCTCCTATCTCTTATTTTATTGTATCGTATTTTATCTAAAAAAGTCAATCGATTCACTTACTAATAATAAAAATAAGGCCACCGCAATAATAGCGGTAGCCAACTTTTTATTGAACAATTTCCTGTACAATATTACAGAACAATCCATATTGCTCTATGACATTGTTAGGTAATGTTTTTTCCTCGAGTTCTTCATATAACGATGATACATCGTGCTTAGCCAAATAATCATATAGATCCTTTAATTCATGATCTTCTCTGATTCGTGTAGTTATAGCCCGAATCCTCATTTCGTTCAATACATCACAAAGCAACTCTTGATAATACATAATAAATCCCCTTTAGGTTTTTGTTCGTTTTCCATTGTATCATGATTTACATAATTTGTAAAGTGTTTTAAACTACTTTTAAATACTCTATATAAATCTTTGCACAACATTCGCAGTCAAATTCTGCCCTATGAAATCCATCTTCAGTAATGCCAATGTGTTTGGCAATCGTACCTAGTTTGTGGTTTGGAAGTTCTGGATATAGCTTTCTTCCGATTGGTACAGTATCGATTACCTTATTTTTTGAAAAACTATGATTTGAATAGTTTTGTATAAATTTATAATCAAAATTAGCATTATGTGCTACTATATTTAAATCTCCTACAAAAGAAATTAATTCTGGCATTACTTCTTCTACTTCTGGTGCAGTCCTTACCATATCATTCGTAATTCCAGTAATTTTCGTAATATAATAAGGTATTTCTACTTTTGGTCTAATTAGTGTTGAAAAAGTATCTATTTTTTTGTTTCCTTTATATTTAATAGCACTTACTTCGATGAGTTCATTAGCAAATGGTGATAATCCTGTCGTTTCTACATCAAGTGCAACAAATGTATATTCTTTATTTAGCATATTATTTCCTCTTCTTTCTTACCCTTTTACTATATCATAATCTAGATTTATTGTAAATATTAAAAAAATGTTATATAATTAGAAAAAATTGATAAGGAAGTTTTCATATGCAAGCAAAATATATTGATTTAAGAAATGAATATGATGATAGCATCTTTATAGAACTTGGACAGGAACTAAAAAAGGGAAAAATTGTAGTTTTTAAAACCGATACCGTATATGGTATTGGAACTAATGCTTTTGATAAAAATGCTTGTAAAAGAATTTATGAGATAAAAGGAAGACCTATGTATAAACCATTAAGCGTGTTAATTTCGGATATTTCTATGTTAAAAGAAATAGTGGATTTTGTTAGCCCTGCCGAACAAAAATTAATTGATGTTTTCTGGCCTGGGCCTTTAACCATAAAATTTAAGAAAAAAGCAAATGTTTTACCAGATATTGTATCAGCAGGTGATGAATATGTTAGAGTTAGGCTTTTAAAAAATGGACCTGCTTATAATCTTATTAAAACAGCAGGCATTCCTATTGTTGCTCCTAGTGCTAATCTTTCTGGTAGTCCTACAGGAACAAACATTAAAAACATTATTAATGAATTAGGTGAAAAAGTAGATTATATATTAGATAGTGGAAATGTAAATAATGTTACAACTTCTACAATTGTCGAAGTAGCTAACGAGAAAGTTATTGTTATAAGAGAAGGTAAAATAGATAAAGAAGAAATAGCACGAGTAGTACCATTAAAAAATTAATGTTTAATTTCACAGTGAAATAAAATGGGAGGTAAGTTTATGGAAAATACAAAAAAGAAATATATTTATATTAGTATCGGTATTGCTGTTGCTATTTTAGTTATCCTTGTCTTTAGTTGCATATTCTTTGTTTTTCAAAACAAGAATGTAACTTATAGCACTATTACGGCAAGTGATGGAAGTTTTGAAATTAACTTTCCATCTAATATTCGTTACCAAATCAATCAAAGCCAAAATAATGATTTTGCAATTGATTTATATTCTAATCAAGATGAAATGTTTTTCTATGCAACTAAAATTTCAAAATCTCGCGAAATTGATTTATACCAAATTGTAGTAGATGATAAAGAAAACTATTTAAAAGAAAAACAAAATATACAAGATGACTCTGGCATCATTCCATTTACTATTGGAAACTACAAATCCTATGAATACAAATTTGTACATTCCGATTCTTCTTATGGAAAAGATTTTTATTCCAATGTTGTATGGATTGAAACCGATACAAACTTATATGTACTTAACTTTGAAGTCGTAACAGATAACATGGAAAAATATCAAGACATCTTTCTTAATATCAAAAATTCTTTTGTAGAATTATAGACTTTTTTATTTTCGTATAGTAAAATGTAGCAAATAAGTAGCCAAACATGTTAATTGCACATGTCTCAAGCGTACTTTAGTCAAGCGTGAAAAGTCCAATTGACAGCAAGATTTGGCGAACTCATAGCAGTAACTATTTTTAGGAGGATTTTTATGTTTAAAAAATATTTGATCGTTTTTTTAGTATCTATGGTACCACTTATTGAACTTAGAGGAGCTGTACCTATTGGATTAAGCCAAGCTTTTGGTGACCCTCTCCCACTACTACCACTTTATATTACTTGTATTATCGGAAATATGCTTCCTGTTCCATTCATCTTTTTCTTTGCAAGAAAAGTATTAGAATGGGGTGCAGATAAGAAATTCATCGGAAAATTCTTTACTTTTTGTTTAGAAAAAGGTGAAAAAGGTGGTAAGAAATTACAAGAAACTGCAGGACGCGGTTTATATGTTGCTTTATTCCTTTTTGTTGGAATCCCACTTCCTGGCACAGGTGCTTGGACAGGAACGCTTGCTGCAAGCTTTTTAGATATGGATTTTAAAAAGAGTGTAATAGCTGTTATGTCTGGTGTTATTCTAGCAGGTATCATTATGGGACTTGCTTCCTTCGGAGTATTTGGTGCTGTTGGTGCTATGTTTAGTTAAAAAAGATGATTTTAGAGACGGAAGAAAAAATCATCCTTCATTTAAGAAGTTGATTCCTCCGTCCCTAAAATCATCTTTTGGTTAAAATTCAATTACAACCTTAAATAAATCACCATCTAAGAAAATATCAAACTTTCCATTTTGTAGTTCTGTTAAAGATTTTGCAATGGATATTCCAAGTCCAGACCCTTCTGTGGTTCTTGAAACATCTCCTCTTACAAAACGCTGCATTAATTCATCTACTGTTATGTTTAGCTTATCTTGTGAAATATTTTTTAAAATAATTTGTACTTTTCTGTTTTCTTTTATAACATCAATGTATACTCTTGAATTTTCTAATGCGTATTTTGCAATATTTCCATATACATTTTCCATTACCCTATATAAATATCTACTGTCTGCTGTAATGCTTACTTCTTCTTCTGGATAGTTTTCAATTATTTCTAATCCTCTATTATGAAATCTATCTTCAAATTCTCCACTAACTTGTTTTATTAGTTCTTTTACGTTTAATTTTTCCATGGTTAGTTTGATATTTCCAGAAGATGCTTTTGATGCTTCAATTAAATCTTCTGTTAGTTTCTTTAATCTTTGTGACTTGTTATCTAACACTTCTAAATATTCTTGTACTTTAGGATTCTCTATCTCCTCTTTTTTCATTAAATCAACATAGTTAATAATAGAAGTTAACGGTGTTTTTATATCATGAGAAACATTAGTAATTAATTCCGTTTTTAAACGTTCGCTTTTTGTTGCCTCCTCTATTGCATTAGAAAGTCCTCCCGAAATATCGTTTAGTTCCCTTGCTATCTGCCTTAGTTCTCCATATAATTCCTCTTCGTCCAATGGAACGCTAATATCTCCTTTATACATTTTTCCAATTTTTTCTCTTACTTTATTGAATTGATTGATATGACTTAATATCTTTTTAAAAATATAATACCAAAAACCTAGTAAGAAAAAAACAACAATCGGATTTTGCATTGTAATAAATATAAGAATAACAGATGCTATAATAAATCCACCATATTCTACTGCTAATTTTACAGTTTCGCTAAAATTTATAAATAAACCTTTAAATATAAATTGAAATAATTTATAAACAATTGTATTCTTCCAAAAAATATGTGCTTTCGTTCTTCTAATTGTTGTTATTACTAATGTAGTAATTGTAATATAAATAATAACTCCATCTAAAATAGCTGCTAAAATTCCAGTATTAATAATGTAACTATTATATTCTTCAAATATTAACTGATAACATGGTCCTGCTAATAAAGCCATCTCTATTCCAAATAAGATTAATGTAAGTATTAATAGTAATTCATAAGGTATTTTATCTAAACTGTCTAAATAAATACCATCTTCTCCTTTTTTATGACCAATACTTATTATGATATATATCATACAAATAATTAATAGTATGCTTGATATCATAAAAATGCTTGGTGCTATTTGGTATGTATTAGCAGATAATTGATAAACCAGATTTTCTCTATAAATATCTCCCTCATATTCTGTTATTACTCCTGTATCTATTTGATATTGATTAAATTCATTTCTATCTATTTCGCTTGCATAATACCCTATTGAAATAGCACTAAGTATGATAATAAGTATTAAACATGGTACTAGTATATAACAAATTGCTTTTAATGCATTTGAATTTCTTATATCTTTCATGTTTTTTCCTCCTTTACTTTATATTTTCTATTCTGTACCCAATTCCCCAAATTACCTTTAAGTATTTTGGTTCTTTTGGATTAATTTCTATTTTTTCTCGGATATGTCTTATATGAACAGCAATAATATTTTCTGCTCCATATGCTTCATCTTCCCATACATTCTCATAAATTTGTTCAATGGAAAATACTATTCCTTTATTTTTTGTTAGAAATTTCAAGATGTTATATTCAGTTGGAGTTAGTTTTATTTTATTTCCATCTACACTAACCTCTTTTGTGTCATCATTTATGATTAATCCTCCTGTTTGATAAATGTTTCCTTCCTCCTTTTTGATGGAACCAAGTGTTGTATATCTTCTAATTTGTGAATTCACTCTTGCAATCAATTCTAATGGATTAAATGGTTTTGTCATGTAATCATCTGCCCCTGTATTTAAGCCATTGATTTTATCATAATCTTCCGATTTTGCTGAAAGCATAATAATGGGGATAGCTTTATCTTTTCTAATTTTTTCTGCCACCTTAATACCATTAATTTTGGGCATCATAATATCTAAAATGATTAAATGGATTTCATTCTCTTGTATCACTTTTAAAGCATCTTCACCGTTATATGCTTTAAAAATTTTATATCCTTCTTTACCTAAATAAATCTCGATTGCTTCAACAATTTCTTTATCATCATCACATACTAAAATATTATACATATAAAATCACCCTTTTCTTTTCATGATTATATCACTAGATAATATATATCACAAATTTATTAAGAAACAACTATATAGATTATTAAGGTTTTATTAAGAAACATACATATATTTTTCTCTTGTTTTCATATATTGTACGAGGTGATTTTATTGAAACGTTTTCGTATTTTTTTAGTAAATGGTTTAATACTAACTGCCACTTCATTTTTGATGAGATTGATTGGTTTTTCTTTTAATATATACATTTCAAAAAAAGTAGGTTCAGAAGCTCTTGGTGTTTTTAGTTTAATTATGTCTGTTTATTTATTCTTTATCACTCTTGCTACCTCTGGTATTAATTTAGCGGTTACCCGTATTATTGTAGAAAAAACTACATTTTGTGAAAATGCTAACACTAAAAACGCTATGCGAAAATGTTTTTTGTATAGCTTAATTTTTGGAACAATCTCTTGCATATCACTTTGTTTATTAGCAAAGCCTATTACCTACTACTTTGTTCATAATAGAGTGTCTCATTATTTATTCTATTTTATTGCCATTAGCTTACCTTTTATTAGCTTGTCCTCCTGCTTAAATGGCTACTTTACTGCTCTTAGAAAAAATGGAAAAAACGCTACATCACGTATTTTTGAACAGACTTTAAAAATATTAGCAACATCCTATTTTTTATCATTTTTTATGCCATCCGGAATCTATTATGCTTGTCTTTCTTTAGTATTAGGAGAAATGATTTCAGAAATTGGTTCTTTTTTGTTTACTTATGTTTTATATAAATTGGAGATAAGAAAACACTTAGTAAATCAAAAAGAAAATAGCAACTATTTTAAAACCATTCTTTCGATTAGCTTACCTGTCGCTATTACTTCGTATATTCGCTCTGGGCTTTCTTCTTTAAAGCAGCTACTGATTCCTGTTCGCTTAGAAAAATCTGGGCTAACTTGTTCTGAAGCTATCTCTTCCTATGGTCTAATTTCTGCTATGACAATGCCTATTTTAATGTTTCCGGAAGTTATTATAAACTCTTTTAGTGGATTAGTCATTCCAGAATATGCCTATTATGATACTAAAAAAGCACATTCTAAAATAACCTATGCGACCGAAAAAATATTTCGAATTACTTTTCTATTTTCTATTGGAGTATTCGGTATATTTTTATTTTATGCAAAAGAAATCAGCTATGCCATTTATCAAAACTTTAGCATAGCTAGCTACTTAAAAATACTTGCTCCACTTATTTTTTTTATATACTTAGATGGTATTATTGATAATATCTTAAAAGGACTAAACCAACAATTAGAAGTAATGAAATGTAATATTCTAGACTTATTTTCTAGCATATTCTTTATTTATTTTTTACTACCTATACTAGGTTTGAATGGTTACATTCTAATCATATATTTTAGTGAATTATTAAACTTTAGCATTAGTTTCTACCAACTAAAAAAACTAACACATTTTAAAATAGATTTTATAAACTGGTTAGTAAAACCTTTTTTAGGAGTTACATTTTCATTTCTAATATGCAAATTATTTGTGTCAACCCTTTCACTTACTATGTCTTCTATCATATTTCAAATTATAATGTTTATATGTGGGTATTTTACTTTTCTTGTTCTTAGTAAATCACTAAAAGTATAAAAGACATGAAAGATTTTTTCATTCATGTCTTTTATGTTTATTTTATTTCTCTTGCTTTTACCACTAATCTTTGTGTTCCATAGTTGGTACAAGTAATTAATGTTATTTCTTTTTTTCCATTTGTATGTTGACTTGTACAAGCCGTATCATCTGGATTTACTGTATATTTCTCATATACTTCATAAGAAAGTGTTCTTCCTTCTAAGTCTGTTAATTCTACTTTATCTCCAATTTGAATTTCTGATAATCTTCCAAACATTTTCTTATTTCTGTAATTATGCCCTACTATTACATAGTTTCCAACTTCATTTGGATCTCCTCCCCAAAATTTAGTAAGAGATATTTTTAGTAACTCATTTGTAGTCTTGTCTAATATTGGATAATTAATTTCTAGTGATGGTATATTTAATACAGCATCTGTTGAGTATGTATCTCCAGTTTCAGTTGTAAAAATTTCTTTTTCTTTTTTCTTGTTTTCAATTTGTGATTGTACAGAAGCTGCAAGTTTAGTAATATTGATTTCTTCTCTTTCTTTTAATTGTCCTCCAAGTGTTACAATTAAAACATTATCTTCCATACGTACATCACTATTTTTCGTTTTTTCTTCTTCTTCATAATATTTTAAATCGATACTTGCTAAAATTTCTTTTGATACTTCTTCATTTCTGTTTCTATCGTATTCTGCATAAATATAATAAGAAAATAGTGAACACACTAAAAAGACTGATAAGAAAAAGTTGAATTTATACATCTTCTTTTTTCTTTTCAGTTCAGGAGTAACATACAATTTTTCTGTTACTAAAATCTGATTCATACTATTCTCCCATTTTATTTAATACTACATTTTTATTATAACATTGCTTATATTATTATCCAAGTATTTTTTCAAAAAAAAATATTAAGATTTATTTACATTGTTTTTACAAATCTTAATATTTAATTTTATAATTGATTTTTCGGTTCTTGTATTTCACCATTCATTTGTTTTTGTATTGGTTCGTTTGCTCCTACTTCATTTTGAAAATACTCTAATAGACTTCCATTATTCATTTGATATTTTAAGTTTAATAACTCAATATCATCATCAAAATTAAATTCTCTTTTTATTCCCATGGTTTTTCCTCCATTTTTAATCTGCTATTATTATACTATATATTTTTATAAAACGCAATATATATTATCAAGAAGGATATAGCATTAGTGGTTCTTTCTATTAGTATTACAGTGTCTTTAATTGGACTTGTTCGATTATAGTATCTGTATACATAGAAAAAGAATTGAAGTTTACCCTTCAAAAACAAACTTCAATTCTAACAACCCAGGGAAAAGGGCTTAGCCTTTTTCTCTTTTTTATATTTATATTATATCTTTTTTTGCTATGTTGTCAATATGTTTTTTCTCAAATTTCGTTATTCCACTTAAACTTTTTCTTGTTTCTAATTTAAACTTGCATAATATGAGTTATATAACTTACTGTAGTATCCCCCTGTTTTTAAAAGTTCTACATGATTTCCCATTTCTACAATTTCTCCTGCATCTAGTACAATAATTTTATCTACATTCACAATAGTTGCTAATCTATGTGCAATAAAGATTGATGTCTTTTTTGTAGAGATGATATCGATTGATTTTTGAATTAATTGTTCTGTATGGGTATCGATATTTGCTGTTGCTTCATCTAAGATAAAAATGGATGGGTTATGTGCAAATATTCTTGCAAATGCTAGTAATTGTTTTTGTCCTGCTGAGAATGATGAACCTCTTTCTTTTGCCACTTCATCGATTCCATTTGGGAGTGATGAAATAAAGTCTTCTGCAGAAGATAATTTTACGGAATTTATAATATCATCTTCTGTAATGTCAGAATTGTTTAGTTTTATATTACTTCTAATACTTCTTGCAAAAATGAATGGATCTTGTAAAATGATACCAATATGCTGTCTTAAGCTTCGTTTATTGATGTTTTTAATATTTACTCCATCTAATAAAATTTCACCTTGCTGAATCTCATAGAAACGATTGATTAGGTTTGTAATCGTCGTTTTTCCACATCCTGTTTTTCCTACCAATGCAATACTTTGTCCTGGTTCTATTGTAAAACTAACATTTTTTAGTACCCATTTTTGATTATCATAGGAAAACCATACATTTTTAAATTCAATACGACCTTTTACATTTGTTAATTCCATACCAGAATCTAAATCTTCTAAGTATTCTTTATTGTCTAATATTTTATATATTTTATTAATCGATACAAATGCTTCTTGTACGGTTTCTATATTATCAATTGTTCTTGTAATTGGTTCAAATAGTTGCTTAATATATGTTATAAATACATATATTAAACCAACATCTAAGCTTTGCCCAACTACATTATTAACTGCTGCCCATACTATAATACTGATTGCTACATTTTCTAATATTGTCATTAGTGCCGGAAGTAGTCCTTCAATAATTCCACCTGGTAATCTTGAATTTCTAAAACTATGTGTTAGATTTTCGCATTCTTCTTGTTTTTCTTTTTGAATATTAAATATTTTGATTAGTTTTGCACCATAAATTGATTCTGCTAAAAATGTATTTAATTTTGTTTTAATTGCTTTTGCTTTATCGTAAATTTTGTTTAGTATTTTTGTAAGTACAACAGAAAATATGATAATAAATGGTATAACGATAAAAGACAATAAACTTAATTTAGCACTAAAGTAAATCATAATACTAACTATTGCAACAATTAATATCATATCTTTAAAAAATGTTGTTATAACATCTTTAAATAAGCTAGAAATATCTTCTACATCATTGGTAATTCTTACAAATAATTTTCCTGCTGGTGTACGGTCATGAAATGAAATATTTGCATATTGTGTGTATTTAAATAGGCGGTTTCTCATAGTATAGATAATATCTTCTCCCATCATATTCGTTGCAGTGCTTGCAATAAAATCGATAATATTACCCAAAATTACAATTCCTATGTATGCTGCCCCTATCATCCCAATTGTAATCATTCCTTTTTGAAAAATGCCTTGGCTTAAGTAATCATCCATTACAATTTTTATTAAATATGGTTTTAAAATCTCCCCTATGTTAATTAACAATGAAAGAATGGTAACGATAATAATTGTTTTTTTATGGGGCTTTGCCATTTCTAAAACATGCGCTAATGTATGATTTTTATTTTTCTTCATTGATTTCTTCCTTTCTTCAGTTTAAAGCCATTTGCGATTTTGCTGTTTGTTCTTTGTAAAAATTGTAGTATCTTCCTTGTTCTTTTAATAAGCTTTCATGTGTTCCACTTTCAATAATATTTCCACCATCTAATACGATAATTTGATCTGCATCTCTAATATCAGATATACGATTTGAAATAATGATACAAGTTTTATCTTTTACTAATTTTTTCACATTATTTAATACCATCTGCTCAGTTCTATTATCTAATGCTGAGAAAGTATCATCAAAAATAACAACTTTACTTTTATTTAGGAACGCTCTTGATATCACTACTCTTTGTTTTTGTCCACCAGATAGGTCAACTCCTCTTTCTCCGATAATGGTTTCAATACCATTTTGCATCTTTTCAATATCATCATATATCATAGCATTTTTTGTACTTTCTTTTATTTGTTCATCTTCAATCCCTTCTTTAAATAATTTTATATTTTCTTTTAATGATGTTGAAAATAAGAAATTATCTTGTGTAATATAGCAAATATGCTTTCTTAATGTTAATAAAGGTATATCATTAATGTCTTTTCCATCGATTTGAATTTTTCCATTTGGTACAGGATATAGGCGTAACAATAAATTCATAAGTGTTGTTTTTCCACTTCCTATGGTTCCAATAATTCCAAGAGTTTCTCCTTTATTTATTTTTAGATTAATATGATTTAATACCATTTCTATATTTTCTGGATAGTTAAAACTTAAGTCTTTAATTTCAATGTTTCCCTTAAAATCATCCTCTTTATCTTCTGTTTTTACATTTATTTTTTCTCTTTCTAGACTAAATACATTATCTAGTCTTTGGTAAGAAAGTTTTGCTCTTTTGTATCTTGAAATAATTCCTGGAAGCCAAGTTACTGGTCCTACAAATAATCCAATATATCCATTAAATGCTACAAAATCTCCTGTCGTGATAGTTCCTTCTAATACTAATTTAGAGCCATATAATAATGAAATACCATAACATAAACCAAAACATATATTAAGACATGTAGAAAGTAAAGTAGAATGCACATCTACTGCATTATTTGCCTCTCTTAATTTGCGATTTTTCCTAATAAATTCTTTTAATTGGTTCATTTCACCAGTATATGCTTTTGTTGTACGAATCGCATCTGTACTTTCTTGTACGTATTCAGATAATTCCGTAAAATACTTTTGTGATTTACGAAAACTGCTTTCTACATATTCTTTTATTTTTATAATTAAAAAAATTGTTACAATAATCGGACATAATGTTACTAATGTTAATTTAACATTGACACCACTCATCATTGCATAAGTTGCAATAATTACTGTGAATACAAATCTTGTTCCATAAGATAATAAACGGTAAATGAATTGTCTAATTTCTGATATATCTTTTACAAAATATGACATAAGTTCTCCATTTTTTATGTTTTGAAGACTTGTCATTTTTATTCTCATAAATTGTTCAAATAGTTTATCTTTTAAATCTCTTTCTATACTTCTTGGAGTATACCCTGTAAGCCATCTCCATGGCATACGAACAGCAAGCAAAACAACACAAATTCCTAACAAGTACCATATTTGCATCATAATTGCATTACGGTTTTCTTCTACGTTATATAACAAATCAACAATATTTCCTATAATTTTAGGTGGATATGTTAGAAAATAAATGTTTAATCCTATAAATATAATTTGCATCAATATTGCAAACCAATATTTTTTAATTATCTTTGATAGTATTTTTTTCATAAAACAATTTGCCCCTTTTTCTTTTGTTTTCTCCTTATAATATTACTACTTGTATCATATAATAATTTTTTCTTTTTTCCAACCCCTACATTTTACACTTATCTTCTTTTTCTTACATTTTCCTCACAAATTTCCCGTTTTCAGATATATTTATAAAAAATATTAAGTTTTTATGACATTTCTATAACAATTCATTTTATAGCATTATTTTTTAGTATAATGAGTTTGGTGATTTTATGGAGATACGTTTTCAAAACACAACTGAATATAATATAAATGAATATAAAAAATTTGTAGAATTTCATGCACAAAAATATAATCTTAAATATCATCTTTATACAATTTTTATTATGGCACTTCTTATTTTTTGTATGATATTACAATTTAGTTATGGTAACATTGCACTAGGAATTGGCTTTGTTTTCGTTCTTGCTATCTTTCTTTTTTATCGTGTTCTTCATCCATTGTTTCTTACTAAAAAAGAAGCTAATAGTAAGAAAGTACAAAAGAAGATGAAAAACACTTATACTTTTTATGATGATTTTACTATTATTTCGAATGGAAAAGACAGTGTAAAATTAAAATATTATAGATTTTATAAAATTTTTGAAGAAAATGATCGTTTTTATTTATATTTGGATAAGAACCATTCTTACATTTTATTAAAAAATAATTTTTCAATAGGAAATGCAGATGAGTTTTATTCTTTTATTAAAAAGAAATTATGGAGAAAAATTTAAGAAACGATAAGTAAAGTTCTTATCGTTTCTTTTTATTTAACTTTTAATAATATCTTTTACTACTTCTCCTGCTATAATTAATCCTGCCACAGAAGGAACAAAAGAAATACTTCCTGGTACTTGGTTTCTAGTTGTACATTTTCTTACTGTTCCAGGTGGACATATACAACCATTCTTACAACTACATTCTAAGTCTTCATCTGGTTTCATTGGTTCTTCTTTTGAGTAAACCACTTTAAGGCTTGGTATTCCTCTTGTTTTTAGTTCTTTTCTCATCACTTTAGCTAGCGGACATACGCTTGTTTTATAAATATCACTTACTTCGAATTTAGTTGGGTCTAACTTATTTCCTGTTCCCATACTCGATATAATAGGAAGATTTAGTTGATTAGCTCTTACTACTAACTCTATTTTAGCTGTTACAGTATCCACTGCATCTACCACATAAGAAACCGTATCATCCAAAATTTCTTTGCTATCTGGCATAAAAAATTCTTGATAAATTTCCACCTTAGCATCTGGATTGATTTCTAGAATTCTTTCCTTGGCCACTTCTACTTTTGGTTTTCCGATTGTCTTTCTTGTTGCAATGATTTGTCTGTTTAAATTAGTTAAACAAATTTTGTCATCATCTACTAATATAAAATTGCCAACTCCTGCTCTTACTAGTCCTTCTACAACAAAAGACCCTACTCCTCCAATACCAAATATAGCAACTTTTGCGTTTTTTAATTTTTGGGTTCCTTCTTTTCCAATTAGCAATTCTGTTCTTGAAAATTGATTTAACATATCTTTCCTCCACCTACAACAATATCTCCTACATAAAATACTGCAGATTGTCCTGGTGTAATGGCTCTTTGTGGCTCATCAAAAACAACCTTTATCTTTTCTTCTTGTTGTATTATTTTTGCTTTTGCCACTTTTGCAGAATATCTTGTTTTCACTTCTACTTCTATCCAATCTTTTATTTCATCTACTAATAATAGATTAATCTCTGAAACCATAATTTCTTTTTGATATAACTCTTTTTCTTCGCCTACGATAACTTCATTTTTTTCTTTATTAAAACCTAGCACAAATAATGGCACTGGGTTTGAAATACCAAGTCCTTTTCGTTGTCCAATGGTATAATTGTATAATCCTGTATGTGTTCCTAATATTTCTCCTTTACGATTTACAATATTTCCTTGTTTTGGTTTAATATTAGAATTATTTTCCAAGAATTTTTTGTAATTTCCATCTGGTACAAAACAGATATCCTCGCTATCTGGTTTATTTGCTACTTTTAGATTATGATTTCTTGCAATTTTCCTAATTTGGTCTTTGCTTTCAAAATCTGCTAATGGAAATAAGACATGCTCTATTAATTCTTTTGGCATATTCCATAAAACATAGCTTTGGTCTTTTTTTCCTGCATTAGATTTTTTTAGCACCCATCTATGGTACTCTTCGCTATACTCTGTTTTTGCATAATGTCCGGTTGCAATATAGTTGCAACCTAACTCTTTTGCTTTTTCATACATGAAACCAAATTTCATATATTTATTACATTCAATACATGGGTTTGGTGTTCTGCAGTTAGCATAGGCATCAATAAAGTCATCAATTACACAGTTTCGAAATGCTTCTTTACAGTCATATGTAAAATGTGGAATTCCTATGGAATTACATACATTTTTGGCATCGATGTAAGTATTAATATTGCAACAACTACTACCTGCAAATAATTCTAAAGTAGTTCCGATTACTTCATATCCTTGCTCTTTTAAAAGTAAGGCTGATACACTACTATCTACTCCACCACTCATTCCTAATAATACTTTTTTATTTTCCATTTTCTTTTTCCTTTTCTTTTTGGTTTAAGATATCTTCTATGGTGTGCCATGCTAAGAGTGCACATTTTACTCTTGCTGGCATATGGGATACGTTTTTAAAAGCAATTGCGTCTTCTAGTTTTTGTAATTCTTCTTCATCTGTTATTTCTCGTTTTATCATTGCAATAAATGTTTTTATAATCTCTTTTGCTTCTTCCATTGTTTTTCCTTTTAGGGTATCAATCATAATTGATGTAGAAGCTTGGGAAATCGCACAACCGTGTCCTGAAAATGCCATATCTTCAATAATGTCACCATTTAGCTTTAATTCTAATGTGATTTCATCGCCACAATTTGGATTGTGTCCTATCTCACTATAATCTGCTTTTTCTAATTTCTTTTTATTATATGAATTCATGCTATGTTCCATAATTAATTCATTATAAACATCTGTTAAATCGTCCATCTTGTTCCTCCATTTAACTCTATTTCATATATTTTTTAAACATCTCGTATGCCTTGTTTAGGGCATGTACTAATTTATCTACATCTTCCTTTGTATTGTAAAAATAGAAACTTGCTCTACAGGTAGAATCAATACCTAAAAATCTCATAAGTGGTTGCGCACAGTGGTTTCCGTGAGCGAACACAAACGCCTTCTGAATCTAAAATACTTGCAACATCATGTGGATGTACTCCTTTTATATTAAAAGAAATAACCCCAGAATGATTCTCTTTATTTGGTGTTAGATATAACGTTAAATAATCTAATTTAGAAAGTTCATTTATTGCATAACTTACAACTTTCTCTTCTAATTTTTGAATATTATCATATCCTAAACTCTCAATATAGTCAATTGCTGCGCCTAATCCAATAACTCCTTCAACGTTTTGAGTTCCTGCCTCAAATTTATTTGGTAATGGTGCAAATGTAGTTTCTTGTTCATACACATATTCTATCATATCTCCACCCATTAAAAACGGAGTCATTTTATTTAATATTTCTTTTTTTCCATATAATACTCCGATTCCAAGTGGTGCTAACATTTTGTGTCCTGAAAAAACTAAAAAGTCACAATCTAGGTCTTGCACATCTATTTTCATATGAGGAATACTTTGAGAAGCATCTACAATCGCAACCGCACCTTTTTTATGTGCATACTTAATGATTTTCTTTACATTATTAATGGTTCCTAATACATTAGAAACATGAGTAATACCAACAATTTTAGTTTTGTCTGTAATTTTACTTTCTATTTCTTCGTCTGATATTTCAAATTCATCATTGATATACATGTAATTTAATTTACTTTTCGTTTGTTTTGCAACCTTTTGCCATGGCACCAAATTAGAATGATGTTCCATAATAGATATCACAATTTCATCGTCTTTTTCTAATTTGTCTACCCCATATGAATACGCAATTAAGTTTAAACTTTCTGTTGCATTTTTGGAAAAGATAATTTCTTCTCTATGTTTTGCATTGATAAAGTTTGCAATTTTTGTTCTTGTATCTTCATACTTCTCAGTTGCTTCCATGCTTAAAGAATACGCACCTCTATGTGGGTTCGCATTGTAATTTTCATAAAATTCTTCCACAGCTTTAATAACTTGAAGTGGTTTTTGTGTAGTTGCTCCACTATCTAAGTATGCTATGTTTCTATTTTGTAAAATAGGAAAATCCTTTTTTATTTCTTCTACGTTCATCCTACCTTCTCCTAATCTAATCTTTTATCAATCTCTTCGATAACCTTATTTTTTAATTCTTCATTTTTAATATTTTCTATAATCTTGTTAAATTTCGCTCTTACCATAAGCTTCATAGCCTCTTTTTTCTCAAAACCTCTACTCATAATGTAAAATAGTTCTTTGTCTCCTACTTTTCCAGCTGAGCTTGAATGGTTTCCTTCTACCTCTTCTTCGGAACATAATAGCATTGGTAATGCAAGCGATTTTGCAGTATCGGATAATAGCATACAATTTTCATTTTCATTTCCACTTGCTTTTTTACAACCTTTTTTGAAATCTATTGTTCCTTTAAAATGTTTTTTTGCAGTATCTCTTAAGGCTCCCTCTACTTCAATATTGATATTGGATTTTTCTCCTCTTAATTCACCTATGTAGTTTAAGTCAAATACTTGATTTTCTTTTCCTAGGTAAATCGTATTTAGCGTATTTTGACAAGAGTTTCCTTTTAAGTTTGCATAGTAATTGCTAATACTATTTTTTCCACCAAAATCAATAATAGTATATTTTAAATTTGCATCTTCTTCTAATTCATTTTCAATGCTCATAAAGTGATTCGAACTTAGGTTCATAAGATTTAAAAGAATCACATTTATTTCGGAACCTTTTTTTGCATGTATTTTTATCATTCCATTATGAAATGCTTCTACTCCTTCTTTTGCTTCATACTTTATAATTACCGTTGCCTTTGTATTTTCACGAGATTCCACTTGTATATGGTCAATCAATTGACTGTTTTTATTATCAAAAGTAAATCCAATTTGTACTTCTTGATTGGTTTTACTATCAATGCTTACCATTAATTTTTGATTTGCATGTTCCTTTACTTGATTGGTTAGCGTATCTAGTAATCCATAAACCAAGTCACAATTATTAACTTTGCTATCGATTTTAATTTTGGAGCTTTCTCCTTTGATTTCTACATTTTCAAAGCTTTCTATATTTTCTGGTATTTTAATATTTTCTAATGTAATATTGTTTATATTATAATTTCTTGAGGTTCTTACTGGTGTTTCATTTAGTTTTAATTTTTCCATTATCCAATCGCACCCTCCAATTCTAAGTTAATTAAATTATTCATTTCTACAGCATATTCTACTGGCAATTCTTTTGAAATTGGATAAGCAAATCCTCTTACAATCATTGCTTTGGCATCTTCTTCTGATAAGCCTCTACTCATTAAATAAAAGATTGTTTTATCACTGATTTTTCCAATTTTTGCTTCGTGTGAGAATTCAACTTCATCAGTTCTAATATCATTTACAGGTATCGTATCAGAAACGGAAATATCGTCTAGCATTAATGATTCACAAGATACGCTTGATTTAGAACTTGCAGCATTTTCATTAATTCTTACTAAAGAACGGTACGTACATTTTCCCCCATTTTTGGAAATTGATTTTGCATTTACAACACTAGAAGTATTTTTTGCATTATGAACTACTTTAAATCCATTATCTAAATTTTGTCCTTTTCCTGCAAAAGAAATTCCTGTATATTCTGTTTTTGCTCCTTCTCCATTTAAAATACTCATTGGGTATAACATTGATATTTTTGAACCAAAGGAACCACTCACCCAATCCATTTTTGCATTTTTCCCTACAATTGCTTTTTTGGTATTTAAGTTTAACATATTTTTAGACCAGTTCTCTATGGTAGAATATCGTAAATATGCATTGTCTTTTACATATAACTCTACACAACCTGCATGCAAGTTTACCTTATTATATTTTGGTGCACTACATCCTTCAATAAAATGAAGACTTGCTCCCTCGTCTACAATAATAAGTGTATGTTCAAATTGCCCAGATTCTGGTGAATTTAGCCTAAAATAAGATTGAAGTGGGATATCCACTTTTACTCCTTTTGGAACATATACAAAGGAACCACCCGACCAAACTGCTCCATGTAATGCTACAAATTTATGGTCATAAACAGGCACACATTTCATAAAATGTTCTTTTACTAAGTCCGGATATTTTTTAAGGGCACTTTCCATATCGGTATAAATAACCCCTTGCTTAATTAGCTCTTGTTTCATACTATGGTAAACCACTTCAGAATCGTATTGTGCTCCTACTCCTGCAAGAGACTCTTTTTCTGCTTCTGGTATTCCTAATTTGTCAAAGGTGTTTTTAATATCTTCTGGCACATCCTCCCAAGAACTGTTTAAGGAAGTTTTTGGTCTTACATAGGTAGCAATTTCATTCATATCAAGTTCTGATAAGTCTGGTCCCCAAGTAGGAAGTTCTAATTTGTTATATACTTCTAACGCTTTCAGTCTAAACTCTCTCATCCACTGTGGGTCATCTTTTTGCTTTGATATTTCTTCTATAATTTCCGGAGTTAGTCCTTTTTTTATTTTAAAATCATATTCATCTTTATTTTTGATGTCATAGATATTTCTATTTATTTCGTCTAGTTTTGTTTTTGCCATTGCTTTAAAATTCCTCTCCTTGTTTAATTTTTCTCTTTTTAGAACCCCCAGTCGCTTCGCGACAGCCCCCTTAAGTAAATGGGCCTTTTCTCTACTGTTTATATTTGGCGTAACCGTTTTCTTCGATTTCCTTTGCTAGTTCTTGTGAACCTGTTTTTACGATTTTTCCGTCTACTAAAACATGTACATAATCAACTTTTAAGCTATGCAAAATCTTAGTATTATGGGTAATGATTAAAACAGCATTCTTTTTGTTTTTAAACATTTCAATTCCCTTAGATACCGTTTTGATAGCATCAACATCAAGTCCGGAATCGGTTTCATCTAATATAGCAAGTTTTGGATTTAACACTAGCATTTGTAAAATTTCATTTTTCTTTTTTTCTCCACCAGAAAATCCAACATTTAAACTTCTTTCCATATTTTTCGGATTCATATTTAACTCTTCCATATATTTCTTTAGTTCGTTCTTAAATTCAAATATTTTTACTGGTTTTCCTGTTACTTTGTTTTTGGCATATTTTAAGAAATTCGTTACAGAAACTCCTGGGATTTCCTCTGGCAATTGAAAAGACATAAAGATTCCATTTCTTGCAATTTCATCTGTTTTTAAGTTTGTAATATCTTGTCCTTCAAATTCAATACTACCTTTTTGTTTTGTATAAATAGGATTATTTAAGATAGCATTTGCTGTTGTTGTTTTACCAGAACCGTTTGGTCCCATAATAACATGGATTTCTCCTTTATTAATGCTTAAATTAATTCCTTTTAAAATTTCTTTATCCTCTGCATTTACATATAAATCTTTTATTTCTAATAGTTTGTTACTCATGTTAATTTCCTTTCTTGTTTCATTATTTCGTAGATACTCTTCTTGCACAACATCTACATTTTTCTTTATTAATATCATAATCACAATCTAGGCGATTTAATCCAAGAACTTTATGGACATACCTAGCTAATTGATTAATTGTATCATCTGCTATCACTGATTTTATTTTTTCAGCTTCTTTTTGTGCTTCTTTCTCATCTAAGTTTAAGACATCTTTTACAAATAAATATACAATATCATAGGCTTCTAATATCTTTTTTGCTAAGTTTTCTCCTTCTTTGGTTAATTCGATTGTTCCATAAGATTCATAATTTAATAAACCATTATCTTTCAAATTGTAAATTGCCTTATTCACACTAGGCTTGGTACAATTCATTTTTTCAGCAATATCCGTTACTCGTATTTTTCCATTTTGTTGTTTTAAAACATACATTGTTTTTAAGTACTCTTCTAATGCTTTTGAAACCATTTTTTCATTTCTCCTTTTTAAAGTTAACTGCGGTTAACATTATATTACGTTTTCATTTGTTTGTCAAGGTTAACACTCATTTTTATCTATATTTTTAGAGAAAAAAATGATTTTAGGGACTACCCCTAAAATCATTTTTCTTAATGGATTAATTCTTTATATCTTTTAATTTTCATGGTAGAAGTTTTTTCAAATTCTCCTTCTTTTATTTCAAGTGCTTTTACTGCTTTGTACGAGGTTAATTTTTTATTTACTTCTTTTATATTACTCCACAAAATATTATATATTTCTTCTTTGGAAATATCTCCATGTAATTCTTTTATTTTATCATAATCCGGCAATACTCTTGCTGTAATAATCAATTCTTTTTCTTCTTTTTTACTTTCGCTACTTGGTTTTGCTCCATAAACCATAGATTCTTTTACTTCATCAATTCTATCAATCATCATTTCGATTTCTTCTGGATAAATGTTTTTTCCGTTTTGTGTTACAATAACATTTTTGCTTCTTCCTGTAATAAAAATGTATCCATTTTCGTCGATATATCCAATATCTCCAGAATTAAAATATTCATCGTCATCAATTACTTTTTTCGTTGCTTCTTCATCTTCGTAATATCCCATCATAAGAGTTGGCGTTTTAATTAAAATTTCTCCTTCTCCTGCTTCATTTGGATTTTTAATTTTAATATCTGCTTGTACAATTGCTTTTCCACAAGAACCAACACAAGTGTTATATTCTGGTGTTAAGGCAGATATAGGAGCGGTTTCTGTTAAACCATATCCTTGCAAAAAAGTCATTCCAATATCTTCTAACCATAGCCCAACTTTTTTATCAATAGGAGCTGCTGCACATACAACTATTCTTAAGTTTCCCCCTAAGTTATCATATATTTCTTTGAATACTTTCTTTTTGATATCGATACCTGCTTTTTTTAAGGCATTTGTAAAAGATATCATCGTATTAACAATTTTATCTTTTTTGCTATTTACGATTTTTTCATTTATTTTCTTATACAAACTTTCTACTAAAAGTGGTACTGTTAAAATTCCAGTTGGTTTTGCTTCTTGTAAATTTTGTACAATATATCGTAATCCTTCACAAATGGCGATGGAAGAACCTTGTGCAATTGGTACTAAAAAACCAATTGTAGATTCATAACAATGATGTAGTGGTAGTACAGAAAATAAACGGTCCATTGGGTAAATTTTGACATAAGCAGATACAGCATTAATATTTTCTGCTAGGTTTCTATTGTTTAGCATAACTCCTTTTGAATTTGAAGTAGTTCCTGATGTAAAAAATAAAATTTTAAATTCTTCTGGATCAATTTCAATTTCTTCAAAAGAATGATTTCCTGCTTTTCTCAATCGCCTTCCTGTTTCTACTAAATACTGTAATCCTACTTGTTTTCCTTCTATCTTTTGCTCAGATTTCATTTCGATAAAATATTCTACTTCTGGTAATTTTTCTTGTAATTTTTTCATATCATCTTCTCTTTTAGGAGAATAAATAATAGCAGAAATCTTAGCTCTTTTTATGATATTTTCTAGTTCATTTAGTGGTAATTCTCGGTCGGTTGGTACTGCAATTCCTACTCCGCAAAGCATTGCCATATATGAGATATACCAGCCATATTGTGTTTCTCCAATAATCATTACCCTTTTATCTTTTAAATTTAATAGATGAATGAGGGCCGTTCCTAAGGCTAGTACATCTTCTCCAAATTCTTCATAAGTAATAGTTCTATATGGTTCTTTATGGTTTGGCTTTTCTAAAATACATGGTCTGTTTGGATAGTTTTTTATGGATTTTAAAAAGAATTCCTTAACCGTTTTATAATGTGACATATCTTCGTATGGGGTAGTACGATTTTTGGTATATTTCTTTTCCATTGTTTCAAAATCAAACTCTTCAAATTGCTCCAACATATCGGTATTTAATTTCATTTTTTTAAATTTCATTTTCGGTATTTTAATATCTCGAATTTCCATTTTTCTTTTCCTCTCTTTTTAGTCTATTCTTATATTATACTTTAAAAATAGCAATTTTTCATTATACGGAGTGGTCAGTTTTTTCTTAATTTTGCAATAAAGAAACCTTCATATAACTCATTTGGAGCTACACAAATAGTACCCTTTATGCTTACTGGAAGAAGTGGTACATCTTCTATTTTAATAGGAACAATTTCTATTTTGTTTAATTTTAGAAATAGCTCTATGATATCTTCATTTTCTTCTTTTAGAATAGAACAGGTGGAATACACTATTTCGCAACCTTTTTTTAAAATAGTAATTGCTTTATTGAGTAATGCTTTTTGAGATGCTACTGATTTTTTAATTAATTTTTCTGTAAAAATCTGACTCATCTTTGGATTTGTAGCATCTAATGTTCCACTTCCACTACATGGTGCGTCTAATAATATTTGGTCAAATGAGAAAAAGTCGTCGATTTGTCTTGCATCTTTTTCCATAACATATACACAAGATGCTCCTTGTTTTTCAAGATTATATTTTAAACGCTCTGCACGAATTTTATTTAACTCACATGCTGTAATATGTGCCATATTACCAGAAAGTGCCGCCATCTGGGTGGTCTTTCCCCCTGGTGCTGCTGCCATATCTAGAATATCCGTATTTTCTTTTGGCTCTAATATGATTGGTGGAAGCATAGAAGAAAGACTTTGCAAATAGATTTCTCCGTTTTTATAAATATCTAGTTCTTGTATTTTATCTTCTCGTGCTCCTTCTAAAATAAGAGCATCTTTATTCCATGAAACTTCTTGATAAGTTATATTCAAGTCATTAAGAACTTCTTTTATCTTATCTTTTGTTGCTTTTATGGTATTAACACGAAGAGTGACTGGTCTTTTGCACCCATACCCTTCTATTATTTTTTGTGCTATTTCTTTTCCATATTGTACTTCTAATTTTTGTATTAAAAAATCTGGAATCATTACATTCTCTCCTTTTCTTGTCCTATTATATCATAAAATATATAAAAATAGAATAAGCCATAGGCTTATTCTATTTCATCCTCACATTCTTCGAACTGTGAGTTATATAATTTTGCATAAAATCCATCTTTTGCAAGTAACTCATCATGAGTTCCTTGTTCAACAATATCTCCATGGTCCATTACTAATATTAAATCTGCATTTCTGATTGTAGATAAACGGTGTGCAATAATAAAGCTGGTTCTTCCTTTCATTAAGTTATCCATTGCTGATTGAATTTGTTGTTCGGTTCTGGTATCGATGGAACTGGTTGCTTCGTCTAGTATTAGAATTTTGGGGTCTGTTAGGATAACTCTTGCGATAGTCATTAATTGTTTTTGCCCTGCTGAAATATTGCTTGATTCCTCTCCAATTACCATGTCATAAGATTTTGGAAGTGTTTTGATAAAGTGATGCACATGTGCTGCCTTAGCAGCTTCGATTACTTCGTTATCGGTTGCATCTGGTTTTCCATATTTAATATTATCTTTAATGGTTCCACCAAATAACCATGTATCTTGTAATACCATTCCAAACATTTTACGAAGTTCTCCACGGTCAAAATCTTGAATGTTATGACCATCAATTAAAATCTCACCACTATTTACATCATAAAATCTCATTAGTAATTTTACCATTGTTGTTTTTCCAGCTCCTGTTGGTCCGACAATTGCTATTTTTTGCCCGTCTTTTACTTTGGCATTAAAGTCGTGAATAATAATCTTGTCATCATCATATCCAAACATAACATGGTCAAACGTAATATTTCCCTTTAAGTCTTTTGTTGATACTTTATTATCACTTGTTTGTACCTCTTCTGGCTCTTCTAAGAAAATAAATACTCTTTCAGCTGCTGCTACCATTGCTTGAAGCATGCTTGATACTTGTGCAATTTGGTTAATTGGCTGGGTAAATTGTTTATTATATTGGATAAATGATTGAATATTTCCTACGGTAATTCTTCCTTTTACAGCAAGATATCCTCCTAATATCGCTACTGCTACATATCCAATGTTTCCCACAAAGTTCATAACTGGGTGAATTAAGCCAGACAAGAATTGTGATTTCCATGCAGAATGATATAGGGTATCATTTGCTTTTTCAAATTCTTCTAACGCTTGTTTTTCCCCATTAAATGCTTTTACAATAGTATGACCACCATATATTTCTTCTACTTGACCATTAACATGACCCAAATATTCTTGTTGTGCTTGGAAGTATTTTTGGGATTTTCCTACAATTACTTTTACAATAAAAGCTGCAACTGGTAAAATGAATAGTGAAATTAGTGTCATAAGCCAGCTAATAGAAAACATCATAATTAAAATTCCAATAATGGTACAAATTGATGTTATAATTTGCGTAATACTCTGGTTTAAATTTTGGCTAATGGTATCAATATCATTTGTAATAATGGATAATACTTCTCCATGTGTTTTTTTATCAAAATAATGCATTGGCATACGGTTTATTTTTCTAGCAATATCATTACGAAGTCGATAAGTAATTTTTTGAGAAACACCTGTCATAACAAATCCTTGTATAAACGAAAATGACGCACTAATTAGATATAATGCTAATAACGTTAATAAAATTTCAGCAATTTTTTCAAAGTTAATTCCTGCTCCACCGGATAATTTACTCATAATACCAGTATATACTTCTGTTGTTGCATTTCCTAATATCTTTGGTCCTACAATGGAAAAGATTGTACTTCCTACTGCAAATAGAATAACAATTGCAATTGCAAATTTATAATTTGCCAAATAATTTTTTATTAATTTTTTAGTTGTGTTTTTAAAATCTTTTGGTTTTTCTGCAGGTCCTCCTCCATGAGCTGGACCTGGTCCCATTCCTCCCATCGGAGGTTTCTTTTGATTCATATGTGCCATTATTCTAATTCCTCCTTTGAAAGTTGTGATAATGCAATTTCTCGGTAAGCTTCACATGTTTTCATTAATTCTTCATGCGTTCCTTTTCCTACCATTGTACCTTCTTCTAGTACAATAATTTGATCTGCATTTAAAATTGTACTAATTCTTTGAGCTACAATAATCACTGTTTTATTTTTGGTTTCTTTTGCAAGAGCTGCCCTTAAGGCTGCGTCTGTTTTTAAATCTAATGCTGAAAAGCTATCGTCAAATACCAATATTTCTGGGTCAATAGCAATTGCTCTTGCAATCGATAAACGTTGTCTTTGTCCTCCCGATACGTTAGTTCCACCTTGTGAAATAGGGGCATCGTATTTTTCTTCTTTATTATTAATAAATTCTTCTGCTTGTGCAATCCTTGCTGCTTTTACCATTTGTTCATCGCTAATCTCGGGATTTCCATATTTAATATTCGATTCTATTGTACCGGAAAATAGCATTCCTTTTTGTGGTACAAATCCAATTTTACTCCTTAGTTCTTTTTGTGGTACTTCTTTAATGTTGACACCATCAATTAGTAATTCTCCTCCTGTTACATCATAAAAACGTGGTATTAAATTAACAATTGTTGATTTTCCTGAACCAGTACTTCCAATAATAGCTGTTGTTTCTCCCGGTTTTGCCACAAAGTTTATATCTGTAATACATTCAGAATCGGCATCTGGATATCGGAATGATACATTTTTAAATTCTACCAATCCTTTTTTACTTTCGTCGAATTTCTTTGGATTTTCTTTGTCAACAATTCTTGGTTTTGTTTCTAATACTTCATTAATACGTTTTGCTGAAACTCCTGCACGTGGTAGCATAATGGAAATCATAGAAATCATTAAGAAGCTCATTACAATTTGCATCGTGTATTGTATAAATGCCATCATATCTCCAACTTGAATGATACCTTGGTCTACATTATGCCCTCCAACCCAAATGATTAATAGCATAATAGAATTCATAACAAACATTAGGGCTGGCATCATCATACTCATCGCACGATTGACAAATACATAATTTTTCATTAAATCTCGGTTTGCAACTTCGAAACGTTTTTCTTCTTTTTCTTCTGTGTGGAATGCACGAATGACTGGTAAACCTGTTAAAATTTCACGAGATACAAGGTTTAATTTATCAATAAAATCTTGTAATTTTTTAAATCTTGGCATTGCTACAATAAATAATACTAATACAATTCCTATAACACATAAAATTGCAAGTCCAATAATCCAAGCCATGGAAGTATTACTATTTGCTAATACTCTGATAAATCCTCCTATTCCCATAATTGGAGCATATACTACTACACGAAATAGCATTGTAATTAACATTTGAATTTGCTGAATGTCGTTTGTGCTACGGGTAATTAAAGATGCAGTAGAAAAGTTACTAAACTCTTCCCCAGAGAATCCCATTACTTTTTGAAATACTTTATCCCTTAATGTTTTCCCTAGCATTGCTGCTACTCGTGACGATAAAAACATAATGCTAATTGCTGAAATCATACTAATAAGTGCAACTCCTAGCATTTGGATTCCTGCTTCTAATATGTAATTCGTTTCACCGTGCTTGGATTCCTATATTTACTATTTTTGATGTATAACTTGGTAATTCTAAATCTGCCCATGCTTGAACACATAGAAGAATTACAATAATAACAACAGAGACCCAAGTCTTTTTTAGATTTTTTAGTATTTTTAACATTTCTTTCTCCTCTCCTTGTGATGTTATATTATATAAAAAATACAAGATAAATGTCAATCTATTTACCTTGCACTTTTTGTAAATTTTATGTGAATATTATTTGTTTTTTTGTGTATGCTCTTAATATTCATAATCTTTGCCTTAATTATTTTTATAATAATGGCATAAAAAACTACATTTCTGATGACCGTCAGAAATGTAGTTTTATATATAACCACTGATGGTAACCACACTTTTGTGGATAACCTTCTATCTGTTTTTATTATATCATATCTATTCAAAAAGTAAATACTTTTTGTCAAAATTTATTTTAAGTTTTTAATTCTTTCAATTGCTTCTATTGTGTTTTCTTTTGAACCAAAAGCAGTTAATCTGAAATATCCTTCTCCACTTGGTCCGAATCCAACTCCTGGAGTTCCTACTACATTTGCTTTTTCTAGTAGATAGTCAAAGAATTCCCATGAGGTATATCCGTTTGGTACTTTAAGCCAAATGTATGGTGCATTTTTCCCTCCAAATACAGTATAGCCCGCTTCTTTTAATCCTTCTAATATAATGCTAGCATTTTCTTGGTAGTAATTAATGTTTTCTTTGATTTGCTTTTGTCCTTCTTCTGAGTAAATCGCTTCTGCTGCTCTTTGCGTTATGTATGGTACTCCATTAAATTTTGTACATTGTCTACGATTCCATAAGCGATTTAAATTTATTTCTTCACCCGAATTTGTATATGCCTTTAGCTCTTTTGGAACAACTGTATAGGCACACCTTACTCCTGTGAATCCTGCAGTTTTAGAAAGACTTCTGAATTCAATTGCAACTTCTTTTGCTCCCTCTATTTCATAAATGCTATGTGGTACGTTTTCTTCTGTAATAAATGCTTCATATGCTCCATCAAATAAAATAATGGCTTTGTTTTCTTTTGCATAAGCAACCCATTTTGCAAGTTCGTCTTTATTTAAGACAGTTCCTGTTGGGTTATTGGGAAAACATAAATATATCATATCTACTTTTTCTTTAGGTAATTCTGGAGTAAAGTTATTTTCTGCTGTTGCCGGCATATATACTACTTTTTCATATTTGTCTGTTTCTTTGTCATAATTTCCCGTTCTTCCTGCCATGATGTTGGTATCAAGGTATACTGGGTAAACTGGGTCAGTAATTGCAATTATATTATCCGTTCCAAAAATTTCTCCAATATTTCCCGTATCACATTTTGCTCCGTCTGATACAAATATTTCGTCTTTGTCTATTGTAACTCCTATTTTTTCATAATCCTGCTTTGCAATTTTTTCTCTTAAGAAATCATATCCTTGCTCTGGTCCATATCCTCTAAATGTTTCTTTTTTTAACATTTCGTCGGTTGCTCTTTTTATTGCTTCTCCTACAGCTGGAGCAATCGGTAAGGTTACATCTCCAATGCCTAGTTTAATTACCTTTTTATCTGGATTTTCTTCCTGAAATTTTGCTACTTTTTTTGCAATGGTTGAAAATAGGTAGCTATCTTGTAATTTTAAATAATTTTCATTTATGGTTATCATAATATCTCCTCTTTCTATTTTATTGCTGTGAGTCCGCTCCATCTTGCTGGCAATTGGACTTTTCACGCTCGACTAAAGCACGCTTAGAAAAGTGCAATTGCCACGTGGAGCTACTTTAGTATTCTTTTAATATTCCAATTCGCCTTCAAATACAGTAACAGCAGGACCTGTCATGTAAATATGGTTATCTTCTTTATTCCATTTTATTTTTAGGTCTCCTCCTAATAATTTTACTGTTACTTCATTTTTGGTTAATCCATTTAAATGGCATGCAACAGCTGTTGCACATGCTCCTGTTCCACAAGCCATGGTTTCGCCACTTCCTCTTTCCCATACTCTCATTTGAATCGTATTTTCATCTAAAACTTTAATAAATTCGATGTTTGCTTTTTCTGGAAAATGTGGATCTACTTCTAGCTTACTTCCATACTTCGCTACATCAAAATTATCTACATCTTCCACAATTGTGATAGCATGTGGATTTCCCATTGAAACACAAGTAAATATAAACTCTTTTTCCTCTGCTTGCAGTTTTAGATTGGTTACAGGACTTTCTTTTGCAACTACTGGAATTTTACTTGCCTCTAAAACTGGCTCTCCCATATCAACTTCGACATTTTTTACTTTTCCCTCTTCTACTTGCAATTTTAATTTTTTCACACCTGCCAATGTTTCTACTGTAATTTCTGTTTTGGAAGTTAGTCCTTTATCATAAACAAACTTTCCAACACATCGGATTCCATTTCCACACATTTGCGCTTCTGAACCATCTAGGTTAAACATTCTCATTTTAAAATCGCATTCCTCACTTGCGCAAATTAAAATAAGACCGTCAGAACCGACACCAAAGTGTCTGTTACTAACAAATTGAGCTAGGTGAGTGACATCTTCTGGAACACCACTTTTGGTGCAGTCCATATAGACATAGTCATTCCCTAGCCCATGCATTTTTGTAAATTTTAACATAATAATCACCTTCTAATAGGTATAAAGTAACGAAAAGAATATAATTATATTCTTTTCGTTTGCTATTGTATCATATGATTTTTTCTTTGTAAAGATGCGTATTTTAATTATTTTGCTATTGGTACACTATCATAATATAAACTCTCAGGTGCTACATCTTCACCTGTTTCCCATTCAATACTAATTCCATCTGGTCTTACCTTTTTAAATCTTTCTTTATCCTTTAATCCTTGATAAAATTTGTGGTTTAATAACGGCTTCATATCATAAATTTTTTCTTCCCCATTATCAAATTTTATATATAATTTATAATCTTCTAATGCCCTTACTTCAACTATGTCTGGTGTAATATAAGATTCGTACATTTTCACTCACTCCCCTAATTTAGTGGTGGTATTTTGTAAAAACTTCCCCCATTTTTTACATTATCCCACAATTCTTCTAATTCCTTTTGATGTATAACAATCCAAGCTTCTACTAATTTTTGTTTTTTTATTGGCAACTTTCCCTCCAATAATTTTCCTTCTAGATTATATACTGCCTTATATTCATTATATCGAATATGAATATGTTTTTGGCTGTGTTTCTCGTTTATTTCGCAAAACATTTGAATTAAAATTCCATAAAACTGTGATATTATTGGCAAAATGTTCACCTCCATTATATCAATTTGTTTTCAATTTTACAAGTATTTGGAAAAGCTAAATTACGGAATATAATTTAGACTAGATTTAAAAATTAACATTATTTTACATTTTCTTGCTAATTGTGTCAATACAATTTAAACAAATATTTAAAATTTATTTTTATAGAAAAACTGTGTAAATTCAAAGTTTTAATTTTTGAACTTACACAGTTAGATTTTTTACTACTCTTGTTTCAGATTTTCCTATAGGTATAAAGTGGAACGGAAACCAACGTTAGCGCCGGCAGACATCGTACTACTGTAGACACGGTACGCTGCTGGAGTAATGCTAGCATTGTACTCGAAATCGCCTCCACGTAGCGTGCAAGAAAATTTGGTACTACTAGAAGAAATCTCCGTTGTACATTCCCATACATTTCCTCCCATATCATAAATATTACACGGATGCGTTGTATCATATCCTGTTGTACTTGCTTCCGATTGACTATAATATCCTCCAACACTGTTCGTTGGATAACTTGGATAATTTGTTTCTATGAACTTTAATGCTGTATCCCATGCATAACTACTACATAATCTACTTATTACTGCATCATTATCGCGATACATACTTTCTGCTACTTCACGCGCTTTATCTCTTGTGATATAATTCCATACTTGTTTTCCTTCTTGTACTACTGCCGTTCCATTACTATATCCTGTCCATGTTTCTGTTCCATCAGGACTTGTAGATACAGTTGTATCATATCCTATAATTCCTACTTCAAATCTTCCTATATAGAATCCTTTATATGTATTTACACTATCTAATTCTTTTCTAGTTGCATCTATACTTGGCATTGCTTCTGTGAAATTGTAAGAACTACTTGAAGTAAATTTTATTCTTATACTATTGGTTGTATCATCTGTTCCATCTGCTGGTTGACTAGTCAAGAAAGCATATCTGCCATACCTATATGGTGTTGTATCATCTACTGGAACCCATACATATTCATTTCCATCAGTATCATTTTTGATTACAAATCCAGTCTCTTTTGTTCCTTGATCGGCTGTTGTAATTGGACTAAATCCTTTTGGTATAGGAATTCTATTTCCATTTTTATCTTTCACATAATAGATTAAATCGTTTACTAGTGTTGCATATATATCATCTATTTGATTTACATCTTTTTCATAAATCTCTTTAATTCTTGCTGTTTCACTAATACCTGTTTGCTCTTTTGAACTGTTTAACATATACATTCCCGCTAAGAATAGTACAAAAAATAGCATAGATACTAGTACAAATAAGGTTATGGAACCTTTCTCTTGTTTTAATCTTTTCATTTGAATTGCCTCCTATAATTTAGGTTTTGGATATTGTTCGTATCTTTGGGTCGACGAGGTCGTCGACCCCTACATTCGTTTTTATTATATCTTACCTTTATTGTTTATTCAATATTTAAAATGAATTTTTCTTCATCCATTCTACTCTTTGGCTGTGTAGCTTTTCTTTAAATTTTTCCCCTTCTAAATTTGGATACTTTGCTTTTACGGTTTTCCCGTTTACTTCTATTAGGCATTTCTTTCCTAAATCTGCAAAAGAGATATTTTCTAATTTGGTATCTCTTGTGCTACATTTATCTGCTATTACTACAATTTGGAGTCCGTCTAGACCTAATTTGGTTTTGCCTACTCTTTCGATAAATTGTACTTTTTTGGATGGTGACATTTTAGAAAAAATGCCTCCTTTCATATGTTCTTTAGCAGCTACCTTTCCATAAGATTTCCATATGTTTGGAACATTAATACGATTGCCGAAATTTTCTACTAATTTTACTCCTTTTTCATCATGTCCATAATGATGTGGATACATTTCTTTTGGCGTTACTCCTTTTCCCAAATCATGTACCAAGCAGGCAAATCGTATTCCTATGTCATTTGTTAATTCTGCGGATTTATCTACTACTATCATAGTATGATTATAGCTATCTCCTTCTGGATGATATTCTTTTGGTTGCAAAGAACCAATTAGGTCATATATTTCTTTAAAATGTACCTCTAGCACATTTGCTTTTCTTAAAGTATCAAAGAAAATAGATGGTTTTTCACTTTCTAAGGCTTTTTTTAATTCTATAAAAACTCTTTCTTTCGATAAGGTTAAAAGTTCTTTTTTTAAATTTTCCATTTTTCTTAGTGTATTTTCTTCTACATAAAATCCTGTTTGTGCTGCAATTCTTGCAACTCTGTATACTCTAAGTGGGTCTTCACAAAAGGCATCCGTTGTTGCTCTAATGATTTTGTTTTTAATATCTTTTCCTCCACCAAATGGATCAATTATTTCATTTGTTAATACGTCTTTTGCCATAGCATTAATCGTAATATCTCTTCTTGCTAAATCTTCTTTGATTGTAATGCTAGTTCCTGTTTCAATTTCAAATTCTTTATGGCCTAATCCTTTTTTTATTTCTCTTCTTGCTAAAGCAAATTGCTCATTATTAATACAAAACACTTCAAATGATTTTCCCATGACTTTTGCTTCTGGAAATAATCTTACAAAATCTTCTTTTGAAATTCCACAAACACAATAATCCCTATCATAAATAGGTTTGCCGATTAGTTCATCACGAATCGCACCACCTACTAAATATAGAGTTCCACCATTTTGTTTAATTGTTTCGGCAATCTGTTTTATCTCCATAAAAAATTCTCCTTTTCCTTTTGTTATTGTATACCAATTTATTGAATTTATCAATTATTTTCAAATTAAAAGCAGATTCGAAAGTATCTTTCGAATCTGCCTATTTCATCCTACATTCATTTGTATCATATAGATACCAATGATTAGGATAATAAAACCTAAAACCCCTCTCACGACCAATAATCGCTTTTTTGACCGCTTTTCTTTAGGATTTTCAGATTCTTGTTGAGTAACATATGCTGTCACAAAAATAGCGATTCCTATTATTGCGACAATGAAACCCACTTCCTTCATCACACGCTTTCCTCCTTTGAGATTTTAATCAGATTATAGCATTTTATTAATATTATGTCAATTTTTAAATGATTTTAGGGACGGGTGAAAAAATCATCCACCTAAAATCATCTTTTATAAAAATGACCGTTTAGTATAAGCTTTTTTTCTTGACATCTATGCATTTTAAGAATATACTTGAGGTATAATTTATTAATAAAGGAGGTTTTTAATAAATGAATGACTTAATTGAAATTAGATGGCATGGTAGAGGTGGTCAAGGTGCTAAAACTGCTTCCCTTTTGTTAGCAGATGCAGCATTTAACACTGGTAAATTCATTCAAGGTTTTCCAGAGTATGGTCCTGAAAGAATGGGTGCTCCTATCACTGCCTATAATCGTATTAGTAATAAACCTATTACCATTCATAGTAATATTTATGAACCAGATTTTGTTGTGGTTGTTGATGATACACTACTTGAAAGTGTTCCTGTAACTGCTGGTTTAAAAGAAAATGGCGCTATTGTTATCAATACAACAAAAGATGCAGAGTATTTAAAAAAAGTATTAAACGGATATAAAGGAAATGTTTATACCATTGATGCAAGAAAAGTATCGATGGAAACATTAGGAAAGTATTTTCCTAACACACCAATGCTTGCAGCTATTGTAAAAGTAAGTGGTGTTATGACAGACCAAGAGTTATTAGATGATATGAAAGGTTCTTTTAAACACAAATTTGCAAAAAAACCTGAAGTAATTGAACCAAATATGAAAGCTCTTGAAATGGCTTTACAAGAAGTTAAGAAAATACAATAGAAAGGAGAAAAGAAAATGTCAGAATGTAAGATTAATAAAGATACCCCTTGGCAAGAACTTACCATTGGTGGAAATATTTATGAAGCTGGAAATGCAAGAGAATTTAAAACTGGCGATTGGAGAAGTGTAAGACCTGTTTTCTTAAGTGATAAATGTAAACAATGCGGAATGTGTTTCCCTGTTTGCCCAGATAATGCAATTCCTGTGAATAAAGAACAAAAAAGAGAAGATTTTAATTATGATTATTGTAAAGGATGTGGCGTATGTGCCAAAGTATGTCCTTTTAATGCAATCGAAATGAAAGAGGAGGGTGATTGTTAATGAGTATTCGTGAACGTTTAAGTGGTAATGAAGCAGCAGCTATTGCAATGAAACAAATTAATCCAGATGTTGTAGCAGCTTTTCCTATTACCCCATCTACCGAAATTCCTCAATATTTTTCAACTTTCGTAAGTAATGGTACTGTTGATACAGAATTTGTTGCAGTTGAAAGTGAACATAGTGCTATGAGTGCTTGTATCGGTGCTGAAGCAGCAGGTGGAAGAGCAATGACTGCTACTTCTGCAAATGGATTATCTTTCATGTGGGAAATGATTTATATTGCTTCTAGCATGAGACTTCCTATTGTTATGTCTTTAGTAAACCGTGCCGTATCTGGTCCATTAAATATTCATAATGACCACTCTGATGCTATGGGAGTTAGAGATGCTGGATGGATTATGCTATTTTCTGAAAATAACCAAGAAGCATATGATAACTTAGTAATGGCTCACCGAATTGCAGAACATAAAGATGTATTATTACCTTTAATGGTATGTCAAGATGGATTTATTACTTCTCATTCCATCGAAAATATAGAATTAATTGAAGATGATAAAGTAAAAGAATTTGTAGGTAAATACAAACCGGAACATTATTTATTAAATGCTAAAGAACCAATTGCTATGGGACCTTTAGATTTACAAGCATACTTATTTGAACATAAAAAACAACAAGCACAAGCGATGATAAATGCAAAACAAGTTATTTTAGATGTTGCTAAAGACTTTGAAAAAATGACAGGAAGAAGCTATTCTTTCTTTGAAGAATACAAATTGGAAGATGCTGAAATTGCTATTGTTTGTATGAACTCAACTGCCGGAACAACAAAATTTGTTGTAGATGAACTTCGTAGTAATGGAATTAAAGCAGGTCTTTTAAAAGTACGTGTATACCGTCCTTTCCCAGCAGAAGAAATTGCAAAAGCTCTATCTCATGTAAAGGCTGTTGCTGTTTTAGATAAAGCAGATTCTTTAAATGCTGCTGGTGGTGCTTTATATACAGATGTTACTTCTGCTATGTATGTTAATAAAAATCAAGTACCAACCGTAAACTATATTTATGGTATTGGTGGTAGAGATACAAAAGGCGATGACATTAAAGGTGTGTATGAAGACTTACAAAAAATTGCCCAAACTGGAAATATCGAAAATCCATATCGTTATATGGGATTAAGAGGTTAGAAAGGAGAGATAAAAATGGCATATAATTTAAAAGAAGTAGTTGCAAATAAACCTGTTAGATTTACTTCACGGACATAGAATGTGTGCTGGATGTGGTGCTCCACCAGTTGCTAGAATGGTACTTCGTGCTCTAAAAGAGAATGACCACGCTGTAATTGCTGGTGCCACTGGATGTATGGAAGTTTCTACTTTTATTTATCCATATACTGCTTGGACAGATTCTTTTGTTCATACAGCATTTGAAAATGCTGCCTCTACTTTATCTGGAGTAGAAGCTGCTTATAAATCTATGAAGAAACAAGGAAAATTACCTGCAGATGGAGATACGAAATTCATTGCATTTGGTGGAGACGGTGGTACTTATGATATAGGCCTTCAAGCTCTTTCTGGAGCTATGGAAAGAGGTCATGACATGGTATATGTATGTTATGATAATGGTGCTTATATGAATACTGGTATTCAACGTTCTAGTGCTACTCCAAAGTTTGCAGATACCACAACAACGCCAGCAGGGTCAGTCATTCCTGGAAAAATGCAGTCTAGAAAAGATCTTGCAAAAATTATGGTAGGACATCATTTACCATATGTCGCTCAAACGATTGCATTAAATAATTTTAAAGATTTATATGAAAAAGCAGAAAAAGCAATTTACACAGAAGGAGCATGTTTCTTAAATGTACTTGCACCTTGCCCAAGAGGATGGGGATATCCAACCGATATGTTAATGCAAATTAACAAACTTGCTGTTGAAACTTGCTATTGGCCTTTATATGAGGTAATTGATGGTAAATATAAAATCAATTATAAACCAGCTAAAAAATTACCAATTGAAGAATTTTTAAGACCACAAAAACGTTTTAAACATATGTTTAAACCAGGAAATGAATGGATGATAGAAGAATTTCAAAAAGAAGTAGATGCAAGATGGCAAGAGCTTTTGGATTTAGAAGAAATTACAAATAAGGAATAAAAAATAAAACAAGCAACCATTAAGGTTGCTTGTTTTGTTTTATTTTTCTATCTATTCTTCATCTTCAACTGGTGCATCTACTGGACAAACACCTGCACATGTTCCACATCCAATGCATGCATCTTTATCTATTACATATCTTTCATCACCTTGTGAAATACATTCTACTGGGCAGTTTGCTGCACATGCTCCACAACTAATACATTTATCTGTAATTTTATATGCCATAATTTTCGCCTCCTTTATTAGTATATATATTATAAATTTAAATATTTAAGACGCTTTTTACATATCTTCTGCTTGATTCTTTTTGTCTTCTTCTTCTAATTTTTCTAGTTTTCGTAGTTCTCTTAATTCTTCTTTGTCTACACCTTCCATTTCGTCTTTTTCTTCTACGTCTTTTATTATTTTTAGTTCTTCAGCGCCAAATTTTTTGTAATAGAATCCTTCTTTATCTTTGAATTTTACTCTTACTTTTTCTTTTAATATTTCTACAGAATCTACAATTCCTTCTCCATCTTCTTCTGCTTTTACAATTGCCCCTACTTTAGGTAGTTTTTTTAATTTATCAAGATATGCTTCTTCTTCATATTTTAAACAACACATTAATCTTCCACAATTTCCAGATATTTTAGATGGATTTAATGAAATATTTTGTTCTTTTGCCATTTTTATAGACACTGTCTCAAAGTTTGGTAAAAAAGATGTACAACATAGTTGTCTTCCACAAATACCATTTCCGCCAATTCTTTTAACTTCATCTCTTACTCCAATCTGACGAAGTTCAATTCTTGTTTTAAAAATAGCTGCTAAGTCTTTTACTAAATCTCTAAAATCAATTCTTCCATCTGCTGTAAAATAGAATAATATTTTACTATTATCAAATTTATATTCTACATCTGTTAAATTCATATCTAGTTTATGTTTTTTTATTTGTTCTTCGCAAAGTGCAAATGCTTCTTTTTCTTTTTCTTTATTTTCTTCATTGTGTTTATAATCCTTATAGCCTGCAACTCTTAGAATTGGTTTTAATTCATTTTCTATTTTTTCTTCTGGAATCAATTTGTTTTCAATAACAACTTCCGCAAATTCTTGTCCCATTTGAGTTTCTACAATAACATGTTGTCCTTTTTTTACTTTATAATGTTTTGGGTCAAAAAAATATATTTTTCCAGGTCTTTTAAATCTTACACCTATTATTTCTTTCAAGATTATTCCTCCCATATTTTGTATAAAATTTTATCAATACTCATGTCATAATTGCTATTTAATTTTAGATTCTTTTTTACTTCTTCAATTGTTTCTATATATGAAATATATTTTGTCTTGTGTATCGCTTTTTTCATAAATAAAATTGTAATATAGTCTAATATATCATAAATTATATCTTTGTTTTTATATAGACAATCTAATTTTCCTATTACATCTAGTAATGTATAGTTATCTATATTAGAAAAAATCTTTTCTATTTCATCGTATATCTCTTTTTTTTCTTCTATTTTGATAGCTCTTTCAATACTTCCATTAAAAGATACTAATCGTTCTTTTGTTAAATTTTCTGTTATATGTTTTTGTTGCAAATATTGTCCTAGTGTTTCATTTTCAATTTTTTGAAACAAAATCTTCATACAACGAGAACGAATCGTATTTAAAAATAGACTTTCATTTGCACCTATTAAGATAATAGTAATAAATGCAGGTGGTTCTTCTAACGTTTTTAGCAAACAATTCTGTGCTTCTTTTGTCATTGTATCTGCGTCTTTTATTACATATACTTTTTTCGAAGAAATAATAGGCTTTTCTAGTACTTTTGCTTGCATTTGTCTTATTTTTTCAATTTTAATTGTTCCATCTTCTGGTTCAATAAAAATAAAATCTGGCTGATTATTTTCATTAAACTGCAAACAAGATTTACAACTTCCGCATCCCTTCTTTTCGGACAAGCATAAAATCATCTTTGCAAATTCTTTTGCAAATAGGGTTTTTCCAACTCCACTTGGTCCTAAAAATAAATAACTATGTGTTATTTTATCTTGTTCTATCATTTTACAAAGCAAATCTTTTATTTTATCATTTCCAATTAAATTTTCAAAAGCCATAATCTAATTCCTCTTCATTAATCATTTGCTACTTAAGCATTATATCTCATTTTTATTAATTTATCAATGGATTTTATTAAATTATATGGTAAAAACAAATGGGTTGCATGATATGCAACCCATACAAATTATTTTTATTGTACTTTTCCAAATAAATCAAATGGCCAGAAGCGAATCCATACTTTGCTTTCTATTTTTTCTAATGGAATGCACCCAAACCTTCTAGAGTCTGTACTTTGAGAACGATTGTCTCCCATTACAAATAAACATCCTTCTGGAACAGTGATATCAGTAAAGCTTCCTTGTAATGAATCTGTCGTAACATTATCTTGTAAATAAGGTTCGTCTAGTTCATTTCCGTTAATATATACTTTTCCGTTTTCTATTTTAACATGTTCCCCTGGAAGACCAATAACACGTTTTATATAACTTGTTTTTCCAATTTCTAATACATAATAACGGAATTTTGAAAAAATATTATTAATCTTATAATCATAAACAGCAATTGGCTTTTCTAAATTAGCATCTATTGCAGATACATATGCTTGACTTGGAGCTTCAAAAGTAACAATATCTCCTCTTTGCGGCATTGTCTTTGTTGTTCTAATGGTTCTATTTAAAATTAATCGTTGTCCTTGTTTTAATGTTGGCCACATAGAAGGTTGTTGAACAATGGTTGGTGTCCCTATAAAATAACGTACTAGTAATGCTAAAACAATTGCAATTACAATGCAATACACCCATTCTAAAATCTCTTTTAGTTTCCATTTTCCCTCTTCGTTCATTATAATTTCTTCCCTTCTATCATGTATTTGTAAACTTTTTTAATTATATCCCAATTTTTTAGTTTTATCAATATATAAATACTATATTCTATTTTTATCTTGAACGGTTGGAATACGAATAACAACTTCTGTTCCTTTTCCATATTCACTCTTTATATCAATACTTCCATTATTTCTATCTAGTATTTCTTTAGCAATGGATAGCCCAAGTCCGGTTCCTCCCATTTCACGTGTACGAGCTTTGTCGACACGGTAGAATCTTTCAAATATTCTAGAAAGGTCGGCTTCTGGAATACCAATTCCATTGTCAATTACTTTTATATAAGCATCGTTATATACAAATCCCACATATATCTTTATATGTCCACTTTCTTTGGTATATTTGATACTATTGGTTAAGATGTTTAGAACAACTCTTTCGATTCCATCTTTGTCAGCATAGACTGGTGGAACATTGGCTGTTACAAAGCATTCTACTTGATGCTTTTTTTGGTTAATTTGTGGTTGTACTTTTTCTTGGCATTTCTTTACGAGTTCACCTAGGTCAAATTCTTCTTTTTGTTGTTTTACTTGGTTATTATCAAATCTTGATAATGCTAAAAGGTCAGTCACTAATTTCGCCATTCTTCTTGCTTCTGCTGCAATTACATTTAGGAACTTATCTTGTGTTTGTTTATCATATTCTCCTTCTAATAAAGTATCAGCATATCCCATAATAGAAGTAATTGGTGTTTTTAATTCATGTGATACATCAGCAACAAATTCTTTTCTCATATTGTCTAATTTTACATGCTCTGTGATATCTTGAATCACTACCATAACTCCTGCTGGTCTTTCGTCTTCTTCTTTTAAAGGTGCAAAAAATAAATTGATATGCTTATCTCCTAAAGTAACTCTTTCTTCTGATGAAGTCCAGTTATCTAGGTAAATAATTTTTTCCATATTGATTTCTACATCTAATTTTTCAAATATTTTTTCAAACGTATCATCTTCTGGCATAATTCTCAAAAGCCTTGTTGCTGCAGGATTTACTAAAATAATTTTTCCCTCCATATTAAATGCAATAATACCATCTGTCATATGTAATAGAATAGTTTCTATTTGATTTTTTTGTCTTGATATTTCTCCTTCTTCATTTTCTGCAATACGTTTTGCACTACTAATTAATTTATTCATAGGTGTTGTTACTTTTGCAGTAATAAATGCTATTAGTATTACAATAAAACAAAATATGGCAATTGAACAAATTGTAAGTAATGTTCCTTGTTCAATTAAATTCTTTGTTTGATTTGCTAGTTCTATTTTATTTTCTAATAGTGCAATTTGTGTATTTATGTTTTGCACATTATGTAGAAAATATAGACTTACTCCTGTAAGTAGAATAATTGTTATTATTGTAAAAATTAAGATAATTTTTAATTGTACATTTTTAACCATTTTTTTATCCCCTTAAATCTTTTTCATCTTAAATGTAGGGGTCGACGCCTTCGTCGACCCGTTTTTAAATTTGTATTGTTATACTATACATTTCACGAAAACGGGTCGATGAGGGCATTGACCCCTACACATTATTTCTTATTTTGATGCTATATAATAGCCGACTCCTCTTTTTGTAATTAAGATTTTTGGAGCGGATGTATCTTTTTCAATTTTTTCACGAATTCTTCTTACAGTAACATCAACGGTTCTAATATCGCCATAATATTCGTATCCCCATACTTTTTCTAGCAATACTTCTCTTGTAATAACTTGTCCAGGTTGATTTGCTAAATATTTTAAAACTTCAAATTCTCTTAGTGTTAGGTCAACTACTTCTCCTTTTACTCTCACTTCGAATTTATCTAAATCTAAACTCAAATCTCCCACTACAATTTTATTTGTATTTTCTATTTTTTCTTCTACTGTTCCAGAAGAAATTTCTGCTTTTCTTAAATTAGCTTTAATTCTTGCCATTAATTCTCTTACACTAAATGGTTTTGTTACATAATCATCTGCCCCTAATTCTAATCCTAGAATTTTATCAATTTCTTCATCTTTTGCAGTTAGCATTAAAATTGGAACATTTAATGTATGACGAATCTTTTTGCAGACTGCTAATCCATCCATTTTTGGAAGCATAATATCTAATAAAATTAAATCTGGTTTTTGATTTAGAGCAATATCAACCGCTGTTATTCCATCATTTGCTTGCAATGTGTTGTATCCCTCTTTTTCCAAATTATACACTAGAATATCTACGATATGTTGCTCATCATCTACAATTAGAATTGTTTTTTTGTCTTTATCCATAACTTCGTTCTCCATAAAGTTACACCTCAACTTTTTAAATAAAAATATCTACGATAAAAATATATCATAGATATTCTTTTTGTACAAGTATTTTTTATACATTTTCTCCTAAAACCATATGAATTAATGCCATTCTTACGAATACACCATTTTGTATCTGTTTAAAAATGCGCGATTTTTCGCATTCTACTACATCATCTGCAATTTCTACATTTCTATTAAATGGTGCTGGATGCATAATAATAGCAGTATTTTTCATTTTTTCTACTCTTTTTTGATTTAATCCATAGGCTTCGTGATACTCTTCTACCGTTTCATTCATTTTTTGACTATGTCTTTCATGTTGTACTCTAAGAAGCATTACAACATCAACTTTATCAATAATCTCATCAAATTCAACAAAATTAAATCCTTCTTCTCTATATTCCTCTGGTCCTGATGTATATACTTCCATTCCTAATCTTTTCATGACTTTAAAATTGGTATGAGCAACTCTAGAATGTCTAATATCTCCAACAATAACTACTTTTAATCCTTCAAATTTTCCAAACTCCTGACGAATAGTTAATAAATCTAAAAGAGATTGGGATGGATGATTTCCTGTTCCATCACCTGCATTCAAAATTGGAATATTGATTTTTCCAACTAATTGATCATAATACTCATTTTCTACATGTCTTATAACAACAGCATCTGTTCCAAACATTTCGAACGTTTTTACAGTATCATATAGGCTTTCTCCTTTTTTTAGACTTGAATTAACAGCATCAAAATTTTGTGTTTTACACCCTAATTTTAATGCTGCCATATCAAAACTATAATGTGTTCTTGTAGATGGTTCAAAAAACAAATTTGCTACCACCTTTTTTCCTTGATAATCTACTTTTTTTCCGCTTTTAAATTCTTCTGCCAAATCAAGTATGTGATTGATTTCCTCTGTGCTAAAATCATCTAAATTTAGTACATTCATTCTTATCTCTCCTTTTTTCGACATTTTTTCTATTTTAGCACTAGACACATAAATGTACAAGTATTTTTTCAAATTTTTATTGTATATTTTATAAAAATATGCTATGATTAATTATATCAATTTTCAAAGGAGGATTTAAAATGGGTTGGATTATATTAGTTATTGTTGTTTTACTAGTTTTATTCGTAATTAGTATTTACAACAATTTAGTAAGATTAAGACAAAAAGTTAGAAATGCATGGAGTCAAATCGATGTTCAATTACAAAGAAGATTTGATTTAATTCCAAATTTAGTTGAAACAGTTAAAGGATATATGAAGCATGAAGAAGATACTTTAACTAAAATTGCTGAACTTAGAACATCTTGGGCTAATGCATCTAGTGTTTCTGAAAAAGCTGAATTAAATAACCAATTATCTGGTACATTAAAAACAATTATGGCTGTATCAGAAAGCTATCCAGAATTAAAAGCAAATCAAAACTTTTCTGAATTGCAAGAAGAACTTCAAAATACAGAAAACAAGATTTCTTTCTCAAGACAATTCTACAATGATAGCGTTACAATTTACAATACAAAATTAGAAGTTATCCCTTCTAATATCATTGCTTCTATGTTCCATTTTGAACCAGCTGAATTATTTAAAGTAGATTCAGATGAAGCAAGAAAAAATGTAAAAGTAGATTTTGGTAATTAATTTTTAAGGAGTAGGTAATATCCTACTCCTATTTTAAAAGATGGTGATTAAAATGTTCGAAGATATTAGAAAAAATAAAATAAAAACTGGATTTATTGTTTCTATATTTATATTACTTGTTACTTTAATTGTATATTATATTTGTATGGCATTTGACTTAGGAGCTACCTCGATTGTAATCGCCCTTATTTTTTCCATAGGTTCCGCATTTCTTACTTATTATAACTGTGATAAAATTGTTCTTGCTTCTTGCAAAGCACGACCTGCTACACAAGAAGAAGATCATAAAATTATTGGTATTTTAGATGCTTTAATGATTAGTAGTGGAGTTAGTGCTAAACCTCGTTTATATGTAGTAGAAGATACCCAACCTAATGCATTTGCAACTGGTAGAAATCCAGAACATGCTGTTATTTGTGTTACAACAGGATTATTAGAAAAGCTAGAATATTATGAGTTAGAAGGAGTTATTGCTCACGAGCTTGCTCATATTAAGAATTATGATATTCGCTTATCTGCTGTTATTTCGGTTATGGTTGGATTTATTGTTATGATTACCGATTGGCTTAGTCGTTCTTTCTTATGGAGGGATTTAGATGATGACCATGATTCGAAGTTTGGTGGTATTATGGCAATTTTAGGACTTCTTCTTATGGTACTATCTCCTATTTTTGCAAAATTGTTACAACTTGCAGTATCGAGAAGAAGAGAATTTTTAGCAGATGCAACAGCAGTGGAATTTACTAGAAACCCGGATGGACTAATCTCTGCCTTACAAAAAATATCTGCTGACCCAAATGAGCTAAAAACAGCAAGCTCTGCAACAGCACATATGTATATTTCAGAACCTTTTAGAAAAGATGCTAATAAGAAAAGAAAAACAAGTTGGTTCTCCACTCACCCAAGTACAGAGGATCGTATTGAAGCACTACGAAATATAAAATAAAATTTGACAGTTTCTTAATTATATGCTATTATATAGTTACATTAAAAATGTGTCCAGTTCTGCGGACGTCATTTGTTTTGTATGTGTACACAACTACACATACTTTTTTTATACAAAAAACAGAGTAGACCACAACATCTACTCTGTTTTGACTATGTATTGTATACAGTTAGTCTTTGCCCTTTTCTTCTGCTTTCATAGATTCTTCCTTTTGTTTCAAAAGCATTTCTACTAATCGCAAAATAAGTTCTGCATTTGTCATTTGTTTCCCCCCTTTCTGCCTTTAAGAAAAGGTTAGTCTTATCTTACAATATTTTCCTTTATAAAACAAGCGAACAAATTAATTTTGTTTATACCTTTATTTTTATTTCCTTTACTTTATTTCAAAAATTCGGCAAGCATTGTCATATGTCATTTTTGCTACCTTTTCCACTGCATATCCTTTGACATTTGCAATTTTTTGGGCAATGTATTTTACATTGCTAGAATCGTTTCGTTTTCCACGGTTTGGTTCTGGTGATAGGTATGGGCTATCGGTTTCAATTAGAATTCTATCGTCTGGTACTAGGTTAATTACTTCATCTGCATTTTTTGAGTTTTTAAAAGTAATTGGTCCTGCAAAGGAGATGTAGAATCCTAGTTTTAAGGCTTCTTTTATTAATTCTGGATTTAGTGGACAGCAATGAAAAACGCCTTTTTTATTTACTGGATGTTTCTTTAAGATTTCTATGGTATCTGCTACAGCATCCCTTGTATGAATTACAATCGGTAAGTTTAGACTGTTTGCAAGTTCGATTTGTTTTATAAATGCAAACTGTTGCAAATCTTTATTTTCTTTATTCCAATAATAGTCTAAACCAATTTCTCCAATTCCAACTACTTTTTCATTTTTCGCATACTTTTCAATTTCATTAATTTGTTCTTCTATTTTTTCCACATTTTCTAAAATATCGTTTGGCGATATTCCACTTACTGTATAAATTTGTGGATACTTACTGGTAAGTTCGATTGCTTTTTTAGAACCTTCTAGGCTATAGCCTGCACTAATTAATTTTGTTACACCTGAAGAAAAAATATGAGAAATTATCTCTTCTCGATCTTGGTCAAATTTCTCATCATCTAAATGGCAATGTGAATCGAATAGTTCCATAATTTCTCCTCTCCTATTTTAATAACACGCTAACACTTGCTACTGCATATTCTTTGCAGTGCGATATACTAATATCAATACTTTCTACATTTGGAATTTGTTTTGATAACATATTAATTTTAGGTCTTCCATTTTGGTCATTGGTTACTTCAATATCTTTCCATGTAATATCATATTTTGGAAAAGACTCCGAAATTGCTTTAAAGAATGCTTCTTTTGCAGCAAACCTTGCAGCATAATGCTGATATTTTACTTTGCTTTTTGATTCACAGTAATCAATTTCTGATTTCGTATATACTCTTTCTAAGAATCTTCCATTTGTATCTTCAATGGATTCTTGAATTCTTGAAATTTCAATGATATCAATTCCGCATTTTATTTGCATAGTGTTCTCCTCTTAGAACCCCCAGTCGCCTAACGGCGACAGCCCCCTTAGGTAAAGGGGCCTTTACTCTACTAATTTTAATTTAGCACTAGCATGTAGTCGTATCTATGAAATATAGAGAAAAGCCTCCTTTATTTAAGGGAGGTGGCTCGCGCAAGCGAGACGGAGGGTTCTTACATCATATTTAATAAACTTATAAAGTTTATTATATTTAGAAATAAAGAAATTCCTAGTATTACTAGAATAATTTTGTTTACTTTACTTTCTTTTTCAATATTTAGCTCTTTATAGGCAATATCAAATTTATTTTTTACTTCTTCATATAATTTTTGTACATCACATACTTGTCTTGTTTTTTTATAGATATTTGTTCCTACATCATCGTTTGTAACTTCCCCTATCCATAATTCTTTTGTGAATTTTATGAATTTTTCCCTTGCTGGTTGCGTCATATTTTTATTTTTTGCTTCATTTTCTAATTTCTTTAAATATATTTTTTGGTATTGTGCAAGGATATAGGTGTATAGGTATTGATTTTCATAAAAGTATGGTAATTTTGTGTAATTATGAATATCAATGCTAGAAGTTAAAAGTCCTACTCCTTCTTTAGTAAATCCTGTACGAATAAACTTCCATTTTGAAAGTATTTCCATATGTTTTTTATCAAAGTTTGATTTGTAAGAGCTTGGGAAAATATTAGCATATTTAAAGAATTCAAATTCAATGTCTTTAAATTGTTTATCATCATTCCAAGCGTCTTGTTCTATACAAGTATAGGCAAAAGTTAAAAAGCGGTTTGTATCAATGTTTAGTGCTTTTGCATCTTCTACATTCCCTGTTAATTCTTTTATTAAATCTGTTAATTTTTTTACATCTCCAAAAGTCGCAGTTTGTAAGCGTATATTTTCATATTTTTTTAACTGATTTAGCTCTGAATAAATATCTCTAAATTTATAATTAAAGTCTAAAACATCTCGAAAATCATTACTATCTTCAATATTTGTTTTCATTACTAAAAAGCAAATTCCTGTATTAAAACATATTATTTGCATTTTTTGCATATGAAAGAATATTCCTTCTTCTTCTCCTGCTTTTCCTTGCATATCTGTTCCTAAATCGTATTCAAATATCGTAGCAGGATATCTAGATAGAATGATTGCTTGCATTTCTTTATTAAATTCTTCAAACTTTCGTATTTTATCTTTACTAAATTCAAATCCTTGAAACATAAACTCTTTAATTTTAGGTAAAAAGTATGTATATAAATCCATATCTTTTTCTTTTTCAAAGAATTTTACTTTACAATTTTTATGATTTAATAATTTTAATAAATATTTATCATACTTATTTTCGCGAATTATGTATGGATAAATAAAATACGTATATTGGTATTTTGTCTTTAGTTCCATAATTTCTCCCTTATTTTATTATTTATCTGTATAGTAATAAGAATTTAAGTCACTTGCCAAATGCCATTTTCCAATAAAATCAATCATAACATTATTGGTTAAGTCATAACTTGGTTTAACAACAACGGCTCCTGTTTTATCAATTGCTCCCCAAATCCCATCTTGTTTTACTGCTGCAAATCCATATTGATTTAATTCTGTTGCATCTTCATAAATATAATCGATGACAACATTTCCATCTTTATTGACATATCCATATTTTCCGTCTTTTTTGCTTAAAAATAGAGTATTTCCTGTTAGTACTTCTTGTGCTGTTTTTTCTTCAAACTTGAAATTATAATATTTATATTCTTCTTCTTTGTAAACTCTAAAATATCCATTTTTCGTATTAATATCAGAAACAACACCATCAAATTGTTTTTCCCATTTATTGTTATATAATTCTTGTGTTAAAACTCCTTCTTTATTAGCAAGAATAAAATCTCCTTCTTTTTGATAAGTTATCTCACTATATTCAAATGGTAAAATAGTTTCATTTTCGCTATTTATTACCCCATATTTTCCTTTATTTTTAGCTAAATAGTAGTCTCCAAATAAAGCGGAAAGTTCTTCATATTGTGGCTTTATTTTTTCTTCTCCTGTAGTTAACAGTACACCATATTTCTTATTTTTTGCTATGATAATCTTATCTTCTAGAATTTCTGTCACATCACTGAACTTATCTTCTAATACAGTATCTTCTTCTTTGTTTATTACTTTCCATTTTCCGTCTTGTTTTACTACATACATGTAGTTTTTAGTTACAGGTTTTATTTCTTCATATTTTGCCTCTAAAATCACTTTAGCATCAAAATCGATTACTCCATATTTATTTTCGCTATTTACTACAATATATCCATTTTGATAATTATCACCTATTGATTTAATTTCTTTATATTCTGTAGGAATGATAATTTTTCCTTTATTATCACATAATCCATATTTATCTTCTTTTTTTAGTAATAAGCTATTTTTTATGCCTGAAAGTGCTGTAATTTCTTGGTACTCTGGTGCTAAAATTTCTTTTCCGGAAAAGTCAACCAATCCATAAAATTCTCCTTTTTTTACTTTCAAAACACCTTCTTCATACCACATATTATTATTTTTATCTACATTTTCAATTGCTTCTACCAAATCGTAATTTGCTAATATTTCTTTATTTTTTGCATTTAACACTTTTACCGTATAGGTATTTGCTTCATAATTCACATCTTGCATACAGATAAAAACGTCTCTTTTACTATCTGGAATTGTTATCATTTCATCATATATCGGTTCAATCACAATTGTTCCTGTTTGGTCAATAACACCCCATTTTTCATTTGTAAAACAAGGATAATAGCTACTAATTATAGTTGTTTTTTCCTTTGTATCAGTTGTTAGTAATGTTTTAATACCAATCACAAACATAATAATAACCGCAATTGCCATAACCACAGCAAATACTTTTTTCATATTCAGTTTTGATTCAGTATCATATCGTTTTCCTCTGCTCATATATTCCCCTCCACGGTTTATTTTTACATAATATAATATATCATTTTTAGGATTAGTTGTAAAGTAGGATTTTAATTCTTTTAGAACCCTTCAGTCTGCTTTTGCAGACAGCCGCATTAGCTAAATAGGGCTTAAAAAGGACGAAAGTAGCTTTTACTTTCGTCCTTAAATTTTATCTTTTTATCATTTTTGCAACAATTATGGTCATGTCGTCTTTTACTTGTCCATATCCGTTGTCTATGGCTTCTTTCGTGATGATGTCTGCTATTTTTTGGACATTGTCAGTTTCAATGCTTTCTAGTATGTCTCTTACCCATAATTCTTTGTTTTGATATTCTGCATTGGATTCCATGATACCATCAGAGCACATGACTAGAATATCATTATTTTCGATGTCTTTGTCGTATACGACAAGGCTGATATTTTCTAAAATTCCTGCTGGTAAAGATAATGCTTTTATAATTTGTACCTTACCATTTTGCTTAATATAAGTCGGACATGCCCCGTTTTTTATGAATTCGATATTTCCTGCATATAAGTCTAAAATGGCAATATCTAGTGTTGCATAAGTGTCATCTTCTCCTGAATTTACAGAAGATAAAGTTGAATTAATTAGTTCAATGGAACTATCTTTATCAAATCCGTTACTTAGTAATCTTTCTAACATTTTAATTGCTATTTTACTACTTTGTCTTGCTTTTGGTCCTGTTCCCATTCCATCACTAATAGCAAGTAAGTATTTTCCATCTTCTAGTTTTAAACTACTGCTGGTATCTCCTGAAATTGGTGAACCTTCTTTTGTTTTTCTTGAAATTCCAAGCTGTAGCATGTATCTATCTTGTGATGCGTAGGTATTTACACAAAGGTTGGTTTCTTTCTTTTGTCCACAGTTATTTTTTTGAATAACAATTTTGTCTTCCAACACTTTCGATAGAATTTTTTCTACCGCTTCTATTGTACAACCACGTTTTTCATTTTCTTCACAACAAGAATCTACATAAACATTAATAATATATCTTCCTGTTTTTTCTCTTCGGATTTTTACATCCTTCATATCAATTTTTCGTTCTTTTGCAATTTTTAAAATTTCTTCTTTTTCAATAATAAATTCATTTTCTTCTTTTTCTCTTTTTTCCATATCGTTTGCTAAAGAAGAAATTACTTTAGAAACTCCATCTAATTGATTTACCATTGTTTTCTTGTTTTCATCCATTTTGTGTTTCCAAATAAAGTTAACTTTACTAATGCGGTATGATTCATTTATTACATTTACAATTTTTTCAATATCTTTTTCTAGTTGCATACTTACTTCTGCATTATCAAATCCCACAATATAATTATTGTGACTTGCAAATATATCTAACAAATCTTTCCTTGTTATTTTCTGGTTTTCTATTAATAGTTTAAAAACGTCAGTTAAAACTTCTGAATTTTCGATATTTTGGATATCTTCATATAGAATATTATCTTCAAAGCCATCCATATTAGCTAATAATTCATCTACAAATATTTTTTGATTTTCTTTTTGTTCAATTTCTTCGTCTTCTACAATTGTAGCTGCTGCTTCTTTATAGGTATCTGCAATATCTGCTATTGTTTCAGATACATTATTTAGCCTGTATACTGTTTCTTTATTTTCTTCAATTCGACTTGCAGGTCCAGATTGTAATAATTTTGCTTTTCCGAATAATTCTTCAATATCAATTTGAATAGTTTCTGGCACTAGTAGTAATCCTAATGAAGCAATTAATATTTCTTTAAAGTATATAATTGAAGCTGTATTTCCATTTGTTACATAAGTTAAAATTGCATTTCCTAAAATAAATCCAATAATGACTCCAAATTTTCCAAATCTTGAAAATATTCCTGCAATCATTCCTGATAGTGCATAGGATGCTATCATAATAGGATCATCTTGTCCAATTAATCCTAAAATGGTTCCTATGGTAATTCCTGAGGTTGCTCCTACTAAAACGCCATTTTTCCACCCTAGTACTAATACTACTAGAATACTTAATATTGTTCTTAATTCAAAACCAAATATTGCAAATCCTCGAAAACTAGATGCACAAATAGCAAGTAAAATACTTGCACCTATTACCTCTTCAATAGCGAATGCTTTCTTTTTTCCAAATTCATTTATAACAATAATAGAATTGGCAAATATTTTATAGAAAATATAGGAAGATATTGCTACCATCGCACTCATTAGTAAATCGTATACCATAAAATTCCCAAAGAATATTTTCGAAACTTGTACTAAAAATGCGGATATAAATACATACTTTCCTAGTTTTAATCGCTCATTTTCATATTCTAAACCTTCTTTTGGTTTAAAAATTAATGTCATTACAATAAATACAAGTGAAGTTAATAAGTACATAAGAGTTGAAGATCCACCTAGTCCAATGAAACTTCCAAGTAATGTTAAAACATAAACAATTAAAACTGGTACACGATTTGAAAAGCATGCAGCAAATATTGCTATGGCAAATGGTGCAACTCCACTTGCGCACTCGATTGTAGATAGCATAAAGCTTGCTATATATATTAATATTTTTTGAGGCGTTATAGCCGTTTTTAAAAATCTCTTTATTTTATTTTCTTTATAATCTGTTTCTTCATATTCATCACCAAAGCTAGCTTGTCCTTGTATATTTTGAAACATTTCTACCACCTCTTACTTTTTTAAATATCGGTATCTATTTTAATCTTAATCTTTTGAATAGTTTGTCATATTTAGTACTCTATTTAAAAAAGTTTCTGACTTTTTGTGATACTTTTTTATGATATATGACTTTTTCTTATGTAAGAAATATTTTTTCACCATTATTCTATAACATTTTGGCGATTTTTTCAATGTTTTAGAGAAAATAAATAGCACACATTTTAAAATGTGTGCTATTTTTATTTTGTTTTATTTTTTACGTATTACAAATTTCTTAATTAAGATAATTCCTGTTGCTAATATAACTGCTAAAGTAATTCCTAATACGTAGTAAATAATTTTTGAACCTGTTGGTGGTGTTACGATTATTTTACCATCTTGTGGATATCTTGTTTTTACATTCTTTGTTCCTGAAGTTTGGTCTATTTCATCGTATCTACTAGCTCCTGAAGTATCATGTTCACGTGGTTGTTCTTCTAAGCTTTGGTTTCCTGGAATTGCTCCATGATCATATCTACCTACTGTATTATCAATTTCTATGATTTCACTCATATTACTGTAACTTAAGTCATCTACTGAACTTTCTGCAGATAGTGTTTTCTTTAGGGTTAATGTAGAAGTTGTGCTTTCTCCTGGATTTAGTACCTTTGTAAGTGGGTTAGCATTTGTTGCTTTTAATACTGTTGTTTGCGTACTTAAATCTACTAATTTTACATCTTTATTTCTTGATGCGTTATTGATAAATGTTGAATGAGATGTTGTTTGAATATCTTCTTTTTTCACTACTTCCCATAAACCATTGTTGTCACTTAAATCAAAGTTTAAGTTATTTGCTACATAATTAATAATTGTTTTTGCTCTTGTAGTACCAGTATTTGCTTCACTATTGTTTGTTACTGTAATGTTATAAGTTACTTCTAGTTTTGCACCACTTAATAACTCATCATCTAAGATAACATTTAGTAATTCTTCTTTATCATATTTGCTAAAATCACTCTTTGGTGCATACATGTAGTTATCACCATTATTTACTACCACCTTAAAGTTGTCTCCAGTTTCTTCATGTTGTAATTCTAATAAAGTCGTTCCATCTGCTGCTGTAACTTTAATATGATCAATATCTTGGTCAATGGTTAATTGCGTTCTTGGTCTTTCTACTACTCCGAAGTCAACTCCTGTAATCTTGTATTCATAGTAGTCTTTCTTATCATCTGCTGCCTTCTTAGCATTCATGTTTCCTTCAATTTGTTTTGTTGTATACTCAACCTCTACTTTGATTTCTGGTGTATATGCATACATATAGGTTCTTCTTTCAAGTTCATTAACAAGCTCTCTATTTTTAGCTTCTGTATCAACAACTTCCTCCATTGGCTGTGCTTGTGTAAACTTATCAAATTTATCGTCTTTAGACTCTTGTTCTCTTAATGTCTTTTGGTTAATATATGAGTTAAACACTTCTGCTTTATGGTTTGTAATTTCTTTTCCATATTCTGTTTTTGAATATGCAACTACTTGTGCTCTTCTTGCTGCATCATCTTCTGCATCCGATTTATTAGCCATATATGGATCATCAAACCAATAATATCCCTCTATATCATATTTTTTAATAACTTGATCTGCTACTGTTACATCTTTTTCTTCACTATTTTTAGCTGCATTACTTGCATTATAAATACTTTGTAAAGTTGCATCCACTTTATAATTATGTGGTGTTACAGTTTCTCCTTGTTTTGTTGTAAAGGTTGTTGATTGATAATCTTGACCGTTATATGATGTGGCATTTAAACCTTGTGTATATTGTGATGTAGTTGTTAGAGCTGTTTTATCTTCTGCACCATATGTGAACCTAATTGTGTAATCACCTGGTAAGAAAGCTCCAAATCCATACCATCCATCTTTATCTGTGTAAGTAGTTTGACGAACTACTAATTGTCCATTCTTAATTTCAACTAATTCTACTTTAACACCTTCAATTTTCTTATCACTACTATCTATTGTACCATTTCCAAATCTTGTTTTTGCTACATTTACAACATATTTTTCTTTACTTGCAGTTGCATCTTTTGATAAGGCATCTTCAAATACATTTCCTTCTAATGTTCTTGATGTACGAATTGAATATGCATATGCTGGTGCTTTACTTGTATCATCTTCTAATGCTGTTTTTCCCATTTCATATGTTGCTGGGTTAAAGTTACCTGGATTTGAATCTCTATCAATTAATCCTAAAGAATTTGTATCTTTTATATCTGTTCCATATGTTTTATATCCATTAATTTCTGCTAGGTTATATGTATAGAATCTTTTTCCTTGTGGTAATCCAGCTGCAATTAATGTACTTTCTGGATTAATTAATCCAAATGTTACATAAATGTATTGTTCTTTATCATCTGTATATAATTTTTTCTCTGTTGGTCTTAAGTAAATTGTTTTGTATCCTCGTTTTTCAGAACCTACTGTCCATTGTCCATTTGCTCCCATTCTTGTTGCTTCACCGTACATTGAAGTTTCACTAGCATCTACTTTTGTGTTAGCAATTTCCTTTCCGTCTTTATCTCCCACATAAGCTTTTTCAAATTGGTAATGACTATCATAGTAATCAACAATTTCTGTAACAGAACCTACTACGCTAGATTGGTTTCGAATTGCTATTTTGTAGGTTACATGAATTTGTAATTTATCCTTATCTGTAATGCCATGGTTAATATCTCTCCATGCATATTGTTTATTACTATCTTCGCCATACAATGTATTTAAATAATTATTATCTTTTAACCAAGATTGGTAGTTTTCGTTTACATTGTTACCATTGATGATTTCTTCTGTTCTATATTCATGTGAATACTCTCCTTCACTTGCAACTTCTGTTGTTGTAATATTAGTATCCTTGCCTTCAATATATTTATTTCTTAATTCTTCTAAGTAGTAATCTTCTCTTACTCCATAACTGAATCCTTCATTTTGCCAATCTTTTCTTGCATCATAAGTATATACTTCTTCTTGTCCATTAATATTTAATTTTGCATTAAATACATCTTTATATAATGCTAAGTCGAAAGTTTGTCTTGCTTTGATACCTAAATTAATATGTTTTGGATTATCAGCTCCTGCATATAATGCTGGGAATGTTTCTCCTCCTAAGGTCTCATTAGATTCGCTTATTGCAAATTTATCTAGAACTGGATAATTCTTTACAGAACGTGCTCTTATTCTACAATCAAATGCAAATACTTCCTTATCAGTATTTCCATGTGAGCCATAGTTACTTGCTATTGTCTTAAATGTATCCGCTATATCTTCTTGTAAAAAGACTTGGTTATATGCTCCACGTGAAGGACTCATATAGTTATTTGGATTAGAACCAATTTCTTTAAATTTATCATTAAATGCTTGACGATTTGTTGATGAAACTGCAGCTTCTGTAGCTTTAGATTGTTTTTCCGCATTATCACCAGTAAATGGTAGAACATTTGTATATAACATACCATTGTATACGAATTCTACATAGTATTTCTTCATTGCATTTAAATTTTTAAATTCATAATATCCATTATCACCTGTTATTGTTTTATTTTTTACTTCTTTTCTGCCTTCTACCGTTTGTCCTTCTATTTTGTTACATCCTAAGGCATAACCATCAATTGTCTTTCCTTCTGTTTTAGTACACGTAAAATAGCTTGTTGAATATGTTACTTTACCTGCACAAGTGTTTTTATAGTAATCAATTGTTTTTCTCTCTTCTTTACCACATATTATGATTGGAGTTCCATTTTGTACAAAATTTCGGTTCTTATCATATAATATTTTTCCACTTGCATCTATTACATTACCTGCATCATCATGTTTATAACATTCTAATGTATGTGTATGATATACTGCCTCTGTTACATTTCCTTCATGTTTATGATATATAGGAGTTGTATAACATCCTGTTCCTGAACTAGAACTTCCTGAGTGCACATGTTTTTCTTCATATTGGCCACTTGCTGCATTTCCTGATGCTTCATATAAATACACCTCTACACCTTTTAATCCTTCACCATCATCGAATACATTATTTCCTTCATTTACTTTTCCTTCATCTTTATCTAGGAATACATTTCCTCCTATATCAATAGTTAATGGAATTGGTTGTAATGGCAATACTTTTTCTACATATTTATAATTCTTACTTGCTTGCCCTTCTAATGCCATTAGTCTTTGAGTTGCAGAACCTTCTTCTTCTTTTGCTTCATATCTTTTTTTATCTACTTTCCACTCATGCCAATCCCCTACTTCTCCATTATCTTGTATTCCATTACCATTACTATCATTTTTACTTGCATCCCATGGATCGTTATAACTATGGTCGCATTTTCCTGATGTTTGAAGTGTCCAATTACAATTCATTCTTTTTCCTACATATTTTTTCATAGTAGCACTACAAGATTCTAAATACCCAAATTTTACTTTTAAGCTAACGTTTGTCGCTGTATTAGAATAGAACTTAATATAAAATTCTTTTCCATTTAATGATGTACTTCCTTCTTTTCCAAAGTCACTATACTCTAGAACTTCTGCTGGATAAGTTCCAGTATCTGTAACAGCTTCTACTTTTTCTACCCAACTAAAGCGATTTTTTCCGTTATATACTCCATCTGGGTATGTAACTTTAAATGGTCCAACTACATAATATCCACCAGTTTGGTCTACTCCTACTTTTATGTTAGAACTTCTATCCTTTATTAAAGTTTCAAAAATATCTGTTGTACCACTATGTGTTAACTTATAGAATTTCCAATATGCTTGTGCCTCTTTTATAAGATCATAGCCACCAATACGTTTTGGATCACTTATACTAGATTCCCAAATAGCATAAGCAGTATCCCAACTCATCAAAATTCCTCTTTCACATGCTTCTGCTAATGCGTATGCTGCATCTTGATGTTCTAGTGCATTTATTTCTCCTTCAAGTTCATATTTATAATAATAATAAGTATTATTATTCCAAGGTGTCTTTAACTCTCCATTACATTCTTCACACACATAGTTTCCACTTGAAGGAATAGTCTTATAATTATTTTTATAATTTGCATATCCATATTCTGTTATATTAGGGTGAAATTCTCCACCTGGTTGTATACAAAAGAAGGTTCCACCTGGTAATGCTGTATTAGGATAAAATTTTCCATCTTTTAAAATAGAGGCTTTCTGGTCTGCAAATACATTGAATGCTTGAGATGTGCTTGCAGTTAGAATTCCAACCATTAGAATTATTAGCATTACCACTAATTTTTTCAAGTTTTTCATATTTCTTCCTCCTTTCCTTCTATATTTTTCTTAGTACTTTTTTCTTTATTAGGTAAATTCCTACTCCTAATATACCAACCGTACTAATTGTTAATAAAATATACATATATACTTCACCTGTTTTTGTACCAACAATTACATCTGCACTACTATAATCGTCTTCTGTTTGTACTTTATTTGCAACTTTAGAATCAATATCTTCTAATCCTAAATCGTTATAGCTTTCTGCAATTTCTGCCGTGTTGTTAATGATTCCCATGTTAGCATCTGTTATTTTCTTTGTTAATAATAATGTAACTTCTTTTGTTTCTCCTGGTGCAATTAGTGTATTTGCTAAACTTGCATTATATAAATTTGTTCCATTATCCGATGTATACCAATCTTTATTTAATTCTGAACTAAATTTCATATCATTTGGCATATAATCTACTATTTTTTTCGCATATCCTGCAACTCCACCTTCATTAGTTACTCTAATTTTGTATTCAATCATAATAGTGCTTCCATTTGCAGTTTTACTATTTAAATCTAATTTTGCAAGTTTTTCATCTTTATATTCATTTGTTGTAGTTCCTTTGCTATCGCTTACTGTAATTTTAGAAACAACTTTATCTAGTTTTAAATCAAATTTTAGTGAATTTATTAAACCAATATCTATGTTTCCAATATTTTCACTTGACAATTCTAATTTATCACTTACTCCTGCTACTCTTTTCGTTCCTTCATATACGACATTCATTTGAACAGCATCTGAGTTTTTGTCATCATTAATTCCTGCTTGTTTGTAAATCGTTACTCCATAATTTCCAGAATCATATAAGAATACTACCATATATGTACCTGGTTTTAAGTTTGCAAAAACATATTCTCCTTTTGTATTTGTTTCTTGTATTTTATCTTTTCCTGTAACAATATCTTTAACAATTTGTCCATTATCTGCATTAATTAAGATAACTGGGATATTGGACATTCTTTGCTCATCATCATCACGTTTTCCATCACTATTTGCATCTAACCATGCAATACCTGAAATGCTGTGTGTTCCTTCTACTGGTTCGTCTATACTTGGATCGTCAGCAGCATTTTGTTTTGATACAATTGTATGAACAACTTCATTAGAAGTTATTTCTGGAATTGTATCTGCTTCAATTTTCACTGTATTACGTATTTCTTTCTTACTTGTATTTTCTTCTAGTTTTCCTACTGTTGCTTTAATAGATACCGTAGTACTCTCTCCTGCTTTTAATCCTCCAATTGCTATTGATATTTTGTTTTCAGCAGAAATTTTTGAATTATATGTTTTGCCATTTATTGAATATTGTGCTTCTTCAAATATTAGTTCTTGTGGTAATTCATCTGTTAAATCTACTTCAAATGCATCACCTTGTCCTTCGTTTTTAACTACTACATTGTATATTATAGTATTTCCTACAACAACAGGTGATTTTGTTTCGCTTGTTTGTGTAACTGATAATTTTGCTTTTTTTACTGAAATAGAAACTTCATTTGATTCTACTTCTTTTTCTCCTTTTATAACAGCTTTGTTTTTAAGCACTTTTTCATATATATTTTCTTTTAATTCATCTACAACTACTGTAAATTGATATTTTTTTACTTCTTTTTCTTCTAATGTTTGTATATTCCATACAACTTGTCTGCTTGAATCATCATATTTTCCAGATTCAGTTGCTTCTTTAAAAGTAACTCCTTCTGGTAATGTTGTACTTAATATTAAGTTACTTTTTTGAGTTGCAGTAACATTTTTCAAATCAATAATATATGTTATTTCGTCTTTTTCAGATCTTGCATAATATTCTGGAATTGTTGCTACACTCATTTCTATATTTATATATCCTTGTACTAATTTATTTTCTAATGTCTTTGAAGAAAATACTACATCGTATCCTGCTACTGTTGCTGTTGCCTTATTTTGTATCGTATACTCTTCAACTTTAGATACATTTCCATTACTATTATTATCTACTTTTAGATTTCTCGTTTCTACTTGGTAAGTAATTGTTTTCGTTTCATTTACACCTAATGATTCTATTGTTTCAGAATAAGTACTCTTTTCATTATCATATAGTCTCTCAATTATATCTTCACCTTCATTAGAACCTGTTAAATATGTATATACTGTCTTTTCTGGTATATTTCCGCTAACCGTCACATTTTTCACTTCAGACTTACCAACATTCTTTACGCTTACTGTATAAGTAATAATTCTTCCTTCTTCTACATCTTTTCCTTCCATATCAGAAGAAATTGATACTTCAAGTTCTGGTCCGTCTCCTGTTGATAATCCTACTTTTGTAGCTACTGCTTTTTCAGCAATATTTCCTTCTGTTTTTACATTATTATAGTAAACAACATAGTTACTATAAGCCTGCATATTATAACTTAAATTCTCTGGTACTGTTAAGTTATAAGATAAGTTTAGCGTTGTTCCTGTTGGTACATCTCCATCTACTACAACTAAGTAAGATTTAACATTACTATAATCTTTCATATCTTTTGCTTGTACCCATTCATTTGATGCTAGTGTTAAATCTTTTGTTGCTGATGAATTTGTACTATAATATATATTGGTACTTTTTATATATGTTATTTCATCTTCTATTACACTATCTATATAACTCATATCTGGAATATCTATATTAAGTGATATTGCTGAACTCATTTGTGTTGCAAGGTTCGAGCCAAAATCTTCTAAAGTATCTGCATTTTTACTTCCAGAAGTTGGAACTCTTCCTAAAACTATCATACTATTTACTTGATTTTGATAGTTGTTAATTACACTTATACTAGCTTTTGCTGTTCTTGCTTCTTTTTTTACATCTAATTTTCCTACTTGTTCTTGTGAACTCATAGATGTTACTGTTTCATTTTTTTCATTATATCCTGAAATAGAGTTAGTTGTTACCATTCCAACTGGAGCTACTGCTTTTAATGAAGTTTCACTATATCCTTTTTGTTCTACACTTCTTGCTCTTGTATTTTCAACTTGTTCATATGTTGTAACCAAGTCGTTTGTTACATATACTTTCATAACATCATCTTTTGTTGGTGTTAATTGTTTTAATGTAATATCTGTATTAATAATCAAGTTAGCACCTTTTGAGATTTCATCTCCACTATATAAAGTTTGTTCTCCTTCAATGTTTACTTTAATTACAATATTTCCATTTGCATTTACATATGTATCATAATCTTTTATTTTTAATTCATTATCAAATAGTAGATTTATATCTTTTATATTTAATTGACTAATATAATTAGGTAATATAATTTCTATTGTTGGGTTTTTGTATAAATCACAAGTAATGTCATTTGTTTTTAAGATTACTCTTAATTCTACATTTTCATTTGTTACAACCGTTGATAAGTTAGCATTACTTACTGATGTTTCTATTTTCGTAGCCGGTGCTACAAGTGTAATTTCTTTTGCTGTATCAACTGATGAAATAACAGTACTTTCAGCTACTGCTTGTACATTTGCCATTACTTTTAATGTTTTAAAGCTCTCTACTTGTGTTTTACTATAATCTGTATTTCCTTTTAATGCTTTTACATGATTTATTTCTAATTTTCCTGCTGAAACAGGTTTTGAAGTTACAATGGCAATTTGATTAATCTCATTTCCATAATTAAATACATAATCACTATTTTCATCTACTGTAGTTTCTTTATTAAATGTAGCAAGTTCTGTTCCTGTAAATGTTACTAATTTAATATATCCATCTACTCCTAAGATCTTTTCAAAATTTACTTTGCTAATTTTTGTTGTTTTATAATATGAATAGTTTATATCTCCAATTGTTAATGGGCTTACTTCTCCTTTTTCATTTACAAAATAATCTATATCTTGTTTTATTGCTAATGCATCTACTAATTCAGGATAAGAAATATCTATCGTTACTTTTTCTTGATAGTCAATTTCTTTTTCTGATTTTGTATATAAGTAACCTTTACTTAATGCATCTGTTGCTTCTATAGTTCCTGTTACAATTTGTCCTAATCCTTCGTTTCTAGAAATTTCTAATTCATTACTTTTTGTTACTTTTGTTTCTACGCTATTATATACTTTTATTTCTGATGAAGCTATTTGAACAGCTGATACTGTATCTACTTTTTCATCATATATATATGTTACTATGAATTCATCTTTAATATCTTTTAACCATGATACTTTATTTTCTTGTGGTTCATTTTTTACTGTAATAACCAAACTTCCAGTTTCACTATTATAGCTATAATTGTCGCTTACAAAATTCTCTTTTGCTTGTCCATTTGTTTCTAATGTTCCATTTGGAGCTACATTTACACTTGTTGGATTTTTTCCGTTTACTTTAGGCACTGTTACTGTAATTTTTGTTTCTTCAATTGGTAAAACATTATTTTCAATTCCACTTCTTACAAGTGTTTGTAAAATAGTTCCTGTTTTTTCTTTTACTTCATATGGAATAAAACGAACAAGTTGTTGTTCTAATACTGGAGTTGCATTTTCAGTCCATTCATTTCTTGTTTGAATAGTTTTTTCAAGTTTAGTTTCTTTTCCAGAATCTCCTACATATGTTCCCGTTAATACCATATCATTTAATTTGCTGAAGTTTGCTAAATCATATAAATTTTCTTTAGCAGCTTCTACAGGAAGTTCTAATACGATTTGTGTTCCTGGATTTACTTGTTTTAAACTTATCGTGTTCGTAGCTTCCTCTATTCCTTCAATATATTCTAAAGTTTCGCTGCTAGATTTCACTTTTAAGTTACTGCTTGTATTATTTTCTCCCAAGATTTGTACTTTTGCATTTTTCAAATATCCTTTTTTGACTTGTACTGATACATACAATTTCAAATCTTGTTTACTCATGCTCTCACGAATTGTATGAGTAACTTTTCCTTCCGCATTTTTAAAATAAGCATCAAACGTTACATTTTCGTTGCTTGTAACTGTTGACTGCTTTTCTAAATCATCTGATGTTGCATAAGTATTACTTGCATAAACACCTAGCATAATAAAGTTTGCAAATGTTAGTGTCATAACTAGTAAGCTTGCTAATACCTTTGTCCATAATTTTTGATTCATAGTAATTTTCCTCCTCTAATTTTATTTTACACATATACTTTCATTATACGCTTTTTTCGGGCTTTTTTCAAGTGTTTAGCGTATTTTTTTAAGTTTTTATGTAAAATAATTTCGTTTTTTGGTTTTATTTATATATTTATATATTATTTTACATTTTTTTCTAATATTTACAAGAATATAATAATTCATATTTCATTTAAATATATGTATATTTATTTAGGGAAATTCAAATTTTTAATTATTTTGATTATTTTATGAAGTTTATATTAAATTTTTATTACAAAAACAGCCATAAATCCAAATTTTACTTAGGAATCTACCACTTAGAGAAAATCAGATAATAAATAGAACATTTTCCTTTTTATTGCATATACTATTAACAAGATTTAATATGAAATAGGAGGTCTCTAAATTATGGATTCAGATTTTATGAATAACTTAGCAAATATGATAAAGAATGGCAATATTCCTGATGATATGAAAGCAAAAATGAACCAATTTTTCAATCAAAATGGACGGACAAAATTCTGATACTTCAAATGAGACAAATTCTGAATCAAAACAGACTTCATCTAATAATCCTGAAATGTTTCAAAATTTAATGAAAATGTTTATGAATTCCTCAAATAATTCTAATACAGCAAATACCTCAAATGCTTCTACCCCTAATATTGACATGGATACTATTCTTAAAATGAAATCAATTATGGAAAAGATGCGGTAACCCTAAGGATGATCCAAGGTCGAATCTGTTACTTTCATTAAAACCCTATTTAAAAGAAAGTAGAAAGTCAAAGGTAGAGCAATATGTGCAGTTGATGAATATGACGAAAATTATGGAAGCTTTTAATACAAATGGTGGTGAAAAAATGAAATGATGTTTTCCTACCCTTATTTTAATTTTCCTTACTATAATCGTTATTCTAGGTATGGCTATCGTTATCCCAACTATAAGCCTTATCATAATAGAGTTGTTACAAAACCAACGCCAAAACCTGATGTAGTTGTAAATAAAGTTCCAAATGAAACAAAAAAAGAGGAACGTTCTTCTTCTCCAGAAGATTCCCCTTTATTTCAGATTTTTGGTATCGATTTATATTTTGATGATATTTTAATTGTTTGTCTAATATTCTTTTTATACCAAGAAGGTGTAAAAGACGAAAGTCTATTTATTGCACTTATTTTATTACTATTAAGTTAGGTATTTTGATAAGCTAAAACAAGAAGGAAGTAATTATATTTTAATTACTTCCTTCTTGCCTCTATATTATTCAATCACAATCTCGTTTTCTTGTATATATGCATATGTTTTTCTTTCTTGTTCTTCTTCCTTTTCCATTTCTTTTACTATATTTGCAATTCGAAGTTGTGGTGCATCAATGGCTGCTGCTGCAATCATTGCTTTTTTATTTCCTTTTGCTCCTGCATGGGCAACCCCTCTTAATATTCCCAAAATTACAATATTTTCTCCTGCTATTACTTCTGCCCCTGCATTAACATCTCCTAATACTACAACACTACCTTCAAATTCCACTTTTTTTCCTGAGCGTAGAGAACCTTTGAAAAATTTTGTTTCTGAGCTTTCTATTTCAGTTGAAAAAGCCTTTTTTATTCCATGTAAGCCAAGTACCTTTGGACTATCAAATTCAATACGCACATCAATTTCTTGTTGTATTTTAGAACGTACCATTTCCATTTCACTTGTTTTTAGTACTTTTCCTGTAACAAAAATAGGTGTTTTTTCATCTTTGTATAGTTTTTTTAGTTCTGGAATTTTTTCTTCTAAACATTCTTCAATTTCTTTTGTTTTTGCTTTTTCATTAATCTTTAAAGTAATTTCTTCTTTTCCTAAAACAATACTTACACAATTTTTCATTTTCTCTTCTCCTTTTCTGACATTTGGATATTTTTATTATTTATTAATCATTAGATTGACGTAGGCATCTCCCACTATATTTAATTTTGGGTTTGGGTATATGGGATGGCTGTTACATCTTCTGTTACTTGGTTTGCATTCATTCCAAAATATTGTGCCATTACATCACGTGCTGCTTCTGCTGTATAACCACCATGTCCACCATTTTCTACTAATATAACAACTGCAATCTCTGGATCATCAAATGGAGCAAATCCAATAAACCACGCATGTGTTATTTCGTTTCCATTTTTATCTGTTCCTGCTTGAGCAGAACCTGTTTTTCCTCCTACTTCAATATTAAAGTTTTTAAAGTAAGAATATGCTGTTCCTCCTCTCTCGCTTGTAACAGATTTCATACCCTGTAATACTACTTTCAGATTCTCTGGATTAATGGTGATTCCATCATTTGTATCTTCAGAAATTCCTAATTTTTCATTAAAATATGCTTCATATTCTTCTCTGGCCACTTCTGTTCCATCTACGTTTTTGATTGCTTTAATAATTGTTGGTTTTACAACATTTCCTCCATTTGCTAACATACTTGTATATTTTGCCATTTGAATTGGAGTAAATAAATTGTTAAGCTGTCCAATTGCTGCTTGAATAGTATTTCCTGGATTCCATGTTTCGCCTTGAGTTCTCTCATTTAACCTTCCCTTTTCTTCACCCGGAAGTTCAATTCCTGTTTTCTTTCCTAATCCAAAATATTTTGTATAACGTGCTAAATTATCAATTCCAGCTAAACGCCCTGTTTCATAAAAGAAATAGTTACATGAATGCTGGATTGCTGAAGTAACATTCATCCATCCATGCCCACTATGGTTCCAACAATATGGTTGGAAGTCTTTATAATAAGTATATCTTCCTGTATCATTAATTTTTGTAGTTTTAGTAATAACTCCTGTTTCTAGCCCAGTTACAGCTGTAACCATTTTATAGATAGAACCCGGTTGATATATTTCTTGAATTGCGCGGTTACGTAGCGGTTTATAAGTTGAATCATTATACCAATTATATATTTCCGGGGCAATTCCAAATGTAAATTGGGAAGGGTCATAATCTGGATAACTTGCCATAGCTAGTATTTCTCCCGTTTTTACATCCATAACCACCATAGCACCACCTGTTGCATTAGAAGTTTCGCTAAATCCACCATTTCTTATTTTTTCAACGTTATTTTTTAACGCTTGTTCTGTAACTGCTTGTAGGTTTGCATCAATTGTTAAGATAACATCTGAACCTTGAATTGCTTCTTGCCTAACGTTTTCATCAGTTATCGTTCCATCTACTGCCATATCAATTTGCTTAATACCATCTGTTCCTTTTAAGTATTTTTCTGCTATTTTTTCAATTCCTGCTTGTCCATAAAAATCATTAATTGTATAGCCATTATCTTTCTCTACTTTATATTGGTCTTTGGTAATTTTTTGAGTATAACCTATAATATGTGATGCTAACGTTCCCTTAGGATAATATCGAACAGGCATTGTTACTGTGTTTATTCCTGGAAAAGAATCTTTTTGCTCATTAAATATATTGAAACATTCCACACTTATATTATTTGCAAGTGTTACCGATTTTGTTGCACTATATCCTTCTTGGCTAATATGATAACGCATTGCAATTATTTTTCTTGTTTCTTCAACATTTTCATTTTCTATTTTATATTTTTCTTTGAACTTATAAAAAGCTTCTTCTGCTGTTAAGTTTTCATCTAACTTATTGCTAGTCTTCCATTTCTTTTGTCTTTCTTCATCTTGATATTGAAAAGCAAATGGATTTACACTAATTGGGAAATCGTCTATGTAATTACTATTATTTTGTTCTAATACATTTGCAATTTTAAGTAATGTATCATTTAAAGTATAATTATCTATTTTACTTTTATACATTTCTAAGCTGAAGCTTGTAGTAGTATCTACAATTTTTTCTCCACTTCTATCTGTTATGGCTCCTCTTGCAGCTTTTAGAGTACTCTCTCTAGTTAATCTTGTATTGGAAGTTTCTCTATATTCTGCGCCATGAATTATTTGGAGGTTAAATAGCTGCACTAATAAAATAATCCCAACCAAATAAACGCCGGTGATTACGACATTGTAACGAAATTTGTAATTTGGTTTATTGGGTTTGAATGCTTTCACGTTTTTCCTCCTAAAAATATCTGGTTAAAATTTTCTTTTCTCTAAATGCTTCTTCTATATAGTATCCTGCTTTTTGTAATAATGGATAAAATATGATAACTAAAATAACATTATATAATATTTCAATTAAAACAATTTTTATAAATGGGATTATTTCTATTGTTGTTGATACAATGAAGTAGTTTAATAGGTATGCACCTAATTCATAGATAAATGTAACTGCTACTGTCATTAAGATGATGGTCATTCTGCTATCTTTAGAAAAGTTCTTATCTAAAAATCCTCCAAGTGCTCCTACAGTTCCTAGCATAATTCCTGAGATTCCTATTTTTTTGCTAATAAAAAAATCCAAACATATTCCTAATACTAGTCCTAAAGGAATTGCTACTCGTTTTCCTGCAAATAGTCCTATGAATAGTAATAATATCACAAATAAATTTGGAGAAATTCCACCAATAGTAAACCAATTAAAAAAATTGATTTGTAAAAAATATAAAATTAAGAATACTAGAATTATTCCTATTATGATTAATGTGTTTTTCATGAATTTCTCCTATTATTTTGTTATTACAAGAACGGTGTCTACTTTGTCGAAATCTACAGCTGGCTCAATGATTGCATAACGGTCTACTATATTTTTGGTTGATACTACTCTTTTAATTGTTCCTATATAGATTCCTTTTGGATATATTCCACCCATTCCAGAAGTTTCTACTTTATCTCCTTGTACTAAAGTTGCTGTGGTTGGAATATAGCTTGCTTTTAAAACTCCACTTTCTTCTATAGTTCCTTTGCAAATTAAATTATCTTTTGAAGAAGATAGAGTAGCACTTACAGTGCTTGCTGTATCAATTATGGTTTGTACTTTTGAGGTAGTATCTGTTGTGGAAATAATATATCCTACTAACCCTTTTTCAGAAATAACGGTCATGTTTGGTTCTATTCCATCATTTTTTCCTACATTTATTACAAATACATTGTTATAATTACTAAAATCTTTATTTATAATATAAGCTGGTTTTGTTTTATAATTTCCATATTGTTCTGATAGATTTAAATACTCTTTTAATGTCTCATTTTCATTCTTAACAATTTCAAATTCTCTTAAATTTTTTTCTAGCTCTGCGTTCTTATTTTTTAGTTCTTCATTTTCTTGTTGAAGTCTATTAATATCTTCGAAAAATGTATGATTTCCTGTTATCTTATTTTTTAGGTAAGTTAACCCATTTTGAACTGGCATAACAATCGTAGAAACCAGATTTTCAATATATGACAAGTTTTCTAGATTCATATTAGAAATAAATACTAGAACAATTAATATAATAATTGTAATAATGATTCCTACAATTCCAGTCTTTTTCTTATACATTTCTTCCTCCTAATTTTTAATTTCTTCTTGCATTGATTAGGACATTTTTTAATCTATCTAAATCTTCTAATGTTTTTCCTGTTCCTTTTACAACACAATCTAATGGATCACTTGCCACATATACTGGCATTCCTGTTTTACTACTTAATAATTTGTCTAGGTTTTGGATTAAAGCTCCTCCACCTGCAAGAACAATTCCTTTTTCCATAATATCGGAAGCTAATTCTGGTGGTGTTTTTTCTAAAGTTGTTTTCACAATTTCTATAATTTCGTTAATTGATTCGCTCATTGCTTCTTTAATTTGTGAAGAAGTAATTACTACATTTCTTGGTAACCCTGTTGTTAAATCTCTTCCTCTAATTTCTTTTGACATTTCTGTCATAAGTGGAAGAGCACAACCAATCTCCTTTTTTACTTCTTCTGCTGTTGTCTCACCAATTGCTAGGTTCAATTCTCTTTTTACATAATTTACAATATCTTCATCTAATTCGTCTCCAGCAACTCTTAGAGAATGGCTAACAACAATTCCTCCTAGTGATACAACTGCTACTTCTGTTGTACCTCCTCCTATATCTACTATAATACTTCCACTTGGTTCTGCAACATCTAAATTTGCTCCAATTGCTGCTGCCATTGGTTCTTCAATTAAATATACTTCTCTTGCTCCTGCTTGAAGTACTGCTTCTTTTACCGCTCTTTCTTCTACTTCTGTAATTCCAGATGGAACCCCCACTACTACTCTTGGTCTTCCTGCATTATATTTTTTACATACTTTTTCTAATATATTTCTTAACATTAATTGTGTCGCTGTAAAATCTGCAATAACACCATCTTTTAATGGTCGTACTGCTTTAATTTGATCTGGGGTTCTTCCTAGCATTTCTTTTGCTTCTTCTCCTGTTGCTACAATATTACCTGCCCTTTTATCGATTGCTACAACAGATGGTTCTTTTAAAACAATTCCTTTTCCTTTTAATGTTACAAGCATATTTGCTGTTCCTAAGTCGATTCCAATATCTTTACTACCAATTCCAAATAATTTCATCATATTTATTTTCCTTTCTTTTTTAACTTAAAAATACTTTCAAAACAATTGTCTCCAATGATAACATGGTCTAATAGTGTAATTCCCATAACGTCTGCACATTCATATATTCTATCTGTAATCCTATAATCTGCCTCGCTTGGTGTTGGGTCTCCACTTGGATGGTTATGAACTAAAATGATTTTAGGTGCATTCATTTTTATAGGTTCTGTAAGTACAGCCTGTGGTTCAATACTTGCAAAGCTTGTACCACCATATGTTATATTTATATTTTTTAATACCACGTTTTTGGAATTTAAGATTAATAATTTAACAATTTCTCTTTTTTCATATTTTAATTCGTCCATTAATAAGTCTGCTACATCTTTTGTGTTTTTAATCACAATTTTTAAGGAATTAATTGGTTTAGACATTCTTTTTGCAAGTTCACAAGTAGCCATGATTTGTATTGCTTTCACTTTTCCGATTCCTTTAATTTTCATTAGTTCTTCCATTGATATATCTTGCAAAAATCTTAAGTCCTTTTTTTGGTTTGTCGTTTGTAAGTTTAATATCTTTTGTGCAAGACCAACAGAGGTATCCTCTTTCGTTCCACACTTTATAATAATGGCTAATAGTTCGGAATCGGATAGCATCTGTGTTCCGTACATTTGTGCTTTTTCATAAGGTCTTTCTGATTCTGGGAGTTCTTTCATTTTTAAACTCATATGATTTCATCCTTTCTTTAACCCCCATATTTAAGTCCGCCATATCTTGCTGGCAATTGCACTTTTCACGCTCGACTTTCGTCACGCTTGAGATATGTGCAATTGCCACGTTTAGCTACTTTTGTACTGTAAATCCAAACAGCAATAGTTTATTAGACTTTACGATAAATAAAGATAGCAATTGCAACACCTATAATGCTTGCAATGTTGATTTTTAATTGTAATCCAAATGTTAACTTAATGATGCTTAAATCTAATACAATAGGACTTGTAAATCCAAATTCTTCTCCATAAGATAGCCACCATAAAAAGTCAATTCCGTGATGCAAGTTGTCCTAATAATCCTCCTATTACTAGTCCTGATAAAATAAATACCATTAAAATCCATACATTTTTTTCTCTTGTTGCCATAGTTCCTCCCTTTTTCGTTTCAAAAACTCCATTTTTTCTTACGTTTTTTCTTTTACTTATTATATATGCATATGGCATTTTTTTCAAGTAATCTATTGTTAATTTTTTATTTTTTTAGGCTTTTTTATTTGATTTTTTTAACGTTTATGTTATAGTAGTAGTACAGTTTTAATTGTTTCTTCATATAGTATAATAATTGAAAATTTAAAATTAGTTTATTTCTTTACCAAAAATTGTTTCTTTCAAACTGACATTGTTCGTAGTATAATAGTATTAGAGGATAATTTGGGAGGTAAGTTTTATAAATGAAAATTGAAAAATTAAGTGACGACAAAATTCGAATTACATTAAATATGGAAGATTTAAAAGAAAATGACATAGATTTTCATTCTTTTATGTCCAATCCGATTGAATCTCAAGACTTGTTTATGCAAGTGTTAGATAAAGCAGAAAAAGAAGTAGGTTTTGTTACTGAGGATTACCGCATAATGATAGAAGCACTTGCTATGGCAAATGGTAATTTTGTTTTAACCGTAACTCGTATTAGTCAAGAAAAAACGAAAAATACATATAAGCCAAAGAAATTAAATATAAAAAGAAAAACATCACAATTAAATTCTAAAAAAGCAATTTATTGTTTTGATGCATTTGATGAGTTTTTGGGATATTGTAAATTTTTAAAAAATGATATTTTAATAAATATAGATGATTTTTCTTCTCATAGTCGACTATATGAATATAATAATAAATATTATTTTGTTTTAGAAGATATTAAAATGAATACGAGTTTATTAAAAACATTTGCATCCTCTATTACTGAATTCGCACACTTTGTTGATAACTCTGATTTGTTTGAAAGTAAATTGTTGGAATATGGAAATATTATTTTTAAAGATGATGCAATCAGTATGTGTTTGAAACATTTTGTAAAAAATTAATTGACAGAATTGTTAAAGGAGAGCGTTTGCTCTCCTGTTTATTTTTTTAATATAAATAATTTTGTGGGTTTTGTGCTACACCGTTTACTCTTATTTCAAAATGCAAATGATTTCCCGTTGAACGTCCTGTTGAACCTACTGTTGCAACTATTTGTCCTTGTGATACTTTTTGTCCAACACTAACATTTAGAGATGTACAGTGTCCATATACTGTTTGTACTCCATTTCCATGTGAAATGATAACATAGTTTCCATATCCACCATTGTATCCATAAGATGACAATACAACTGTTCCTCCAGCTGCTGCTTTTACTGGTGTTCCTTTTTGAGCTCCTATATCAATTCCTTTATGAGTAGATCCCCATCTAGTACCAAATCTAGAAGTTACCGTTCCAGAAACTGGACGAATTAAACTAATTCCTAAACTTACTTTTTTACCTGTATTTACTCCTGAAGCTGCAATAAATACTCCTCCAGACTTTGATGTTACTGTTTTTGTTTTTTTAGTTTCTGCTTTTTCGTATAATTTTGAAATAACTTCTTCTGATGTTACAACATCTTTCGGTTCTATTTCATATTTTTCTTGAATTGTAATATCATCTTTATTTTTACTATTTTTTTCTTTTAATCCCTCTACTGCTTTTTCAGCTTCTTCAAAAGTCGCTACATAAAGTTTTTCTTCGTCATCATCAAGAATTGCATAATATCTATAATATGCTGTTCCAGAATCAGCCACTTTATTAAATATCTCTTCATCATTTGTTTCTATATTCTTTTTTAGTAGACATAGACTATACTCTGGTAAATTATCTACTTGAACAAATGCTATATTAACTCCATCGCCATTATCTATATAATCATTAATCCTACTTTGTAGAGTACTTTTATCTTTCGTGTAGCCAATTAATTCACCGTTTAATGTTACACTGTATGTTGGTTTATAGATAAATGCTACTCCTGCCATCACAATAATACTTGCAATAATCACTAGGGAAATAACCTTTACCCAAGATCTAATATGTATTAATAACTTTTTCATAAGTTTTATTATTACACTCCTATTATTTTTATTAGTGTAATTTTATCGTAACTATTTTTTTTACTCAATAACTTTATTAAGTTGTTATTTCTAATTATTTTAATTTATTTCTTATTATCTCTTTTTTTCTCTTGATTTCTCTTTATATTTTATATTTGTAACAAAACCGTAATATTTTGTCGAAATATTACGGTTTTCTTGACTTAAAATTTTTTTAGTTTTATTGTTGTAATTCATTTTTTACTGTATCAATTTCTGTTACGGTAGCTTTTGCTGCTGGTTGATAATATCCTTTTGTTCCAGCAATTTTAAAAAGTTCATATTGAAAACTTTCGTCATTGTTTCTGATTTGTTGAAGTGTTTGTCTTAATTGCATATTCTCACATTCTGAAATTGCATTTTGATATGTTGTTAAATCTGATTTAACATTACTTAAAATATCGTTTACCATTGTTTTTTCGTCCATAATAACCTCCTAATTATTTAAAAATGACATTAACTTTTGTTTTGTGTTTAAAGCATCTTGTGCTGATTTTGTAAAAATTTGTTTAATCTGTGGATCAACTGCTTGTGATGAATAGTTGTTTAATTTTTGGTAAGCTGTTTCATGTGCTCCAATTAAATGTCTTAAGTTTTGAAGTTCTACTTGGTTTAAATCTGCCATAAAAATCATTCCTTTCTAAATTTATCTCTTTTTATTTTGTACCGATTTTTATATTTTTATTCAAATTTTAAAAAAAGAACCCTCTGTGGGTTCTTATATTATTTCTAATCCTGCAAATTTTGCCATTAGACGTTTATGTCCTACTTTGTCGAAAGTGATATCTACCTTTAGGTCATCTCCTTCTTGTTCTACGTAATTTATAGTTCCTTCTCCGAATTTTTTATGATATACTCTCTTTCCTGCTTCGTACACGGATAAGTCTATTTCTTTTTCTTTCGGTTTATTGGTTAGTGAACTTAAGAAACTTTCAGCTGTGCGGAAGTTATATGTATTGTTTTTTGTTTTGTTTATTGCAGTGTTTATTTCTCCTTGTTTTTCAGAATCCATTTTGTATGATGTTACATTCGTTTTTGTTCTTCCATATTCCCAAGAGTATGGATTGTTATATGAAGTTTCTTTATTTTCATTTTGTATCTCTTCTAATCCTTCTAAGTATTCTTCTGGAATTTCTTCTATAAATCTTGACATCGCATTATAGCTTGTAGAGCCAAATATAGTTCTATGCTTTGCACAGGTAAAATATAAATAGTTCTTTGCTCTTGTAATTCCTACATAGCAAAGACGTCTTTCTTCCTCTAGTTCTTTTGGTTCTCCAATTGATTTATATCCTGGGAATATTCCCTCTTCCATTCCTACCAAAAATACAACTGGGAATTCTAGTCCTTTCGCACTATGAAGAGTCATTAATGTAACACAATCTTCACTTTCTTCTAAGTTATCTATATCACTAGATAATGTAATACTCTCTAAAAATTCTGATAATGTATTTTCTGCTGCTTGTTCTTCAAATTCAATTGCTACTGTTAAAAATTCTTCTAAGTTTTCAATCCTATTTTCTGCTTCTATCGAATTTTCATTTTCTAATGCTTTTGTATAACCTGTCTTATTTAGAGTTTCTTTTATCAGTTCCGAAATTAAAACATCATTTTGCATTCCTCTTAGTTCTTCTATTACTTCTATGAATTCTCTTGAATTTGCATATACACGGTTTAATCCATAGTTTGCTGCATTTTTAATAATTTCATACATAGAAATTCCATTATCTTCAGCTATTTTTTGAACTTGTTCTAAGCTTGTCTTTCCTATTCCACGTTTTGGTTCATTTATAATACGAATTAAACTTAAGTTATCATTTGGATTATAAATTAGTCTTAAGTATGCAATAATATCTTTTATTTCTTTTCTTTCGTAGAATTTTAATCCTCCGATAATTTTATATGGTATCTCTTCTCTTACTAAAATTTCTTCTATTGCACGGGATTGTGTATTCATTCGATAAAGCACAGCAAAATCAGAATAATTGTAATATTCTTCTCGTTTTAAGTGATTAATTTGTTCTACAATATATCTTGCTTCATCGTATTCATCTTCTGCTTTATATATATTTGGTAATTTTCCTTGGTCATTTTGTGTCCATAATTTTTTATCGTATTTTACTTCGTTATTTTTGATTACTGCATTTGCGGCATTTAAAATATTTTTTGTACAACGATAATTTTGCTCTAGTTTGATAATTTTTGTTCCTGGAAAATCTCGTTCAAAGTTTAAGATATTTGAAATATCTGCTCCTCTAAAACTATAAATTCCTTGGTCGTTATCACCAACAACAGTAATATTTCCGTATCTAGATGCTAAAAGAGAAACTAACATAAATTGTGCTTTGTTAGTATCTTGATATTCATCTACTAAAACATATTTAAATTTTTCCGAATAATATTCTAATACATCTGGATTTTCAGTTAAAACTTTTATAGTAAAATTAATAATATCGTCAAAATCAATTGCATTGTTTTCTTTTAATCTTTTTTGATACAAACTATAAACACTTGCAATTTTTTCTTTTCTAAAATCCCCGTTAGCTCTTGCCATATATGCATCTGGTTCTAGCATCTCATTTTTTGCGTTACTAATTTCACATTGAATGATACGGTCTGTAAACATTTTATCATCAATTGCTAAATCTTTTAAGCAGTTTTTTATCATTGTTCTTTGGTCACTCGTATCAAAAATGATAAAAGAAGAATCGAATCCAATTCTATCTATATATCTTCTTAGTATTCGAACACAAATAGCGTGAAATGTTCCTATCCACATATCACGTGCCGCTTCTCCCACTAATTTTTCTACTCTCTCTTTCATCTCATTTGCTGCTTTATTAGTAAAAGTAATAGCTAATATATTCCAAGGTTTTACTCCTATTTCTTGCATTAAATAAGCAATTTTATGTGTTAATACTTTCGTTTTTCCACTTCCTGCTCCTGCAATAACTAGGCTTGGTCCTTCATAGTTTACTACTGCCTCATATTGTTTATCATTTAATCCTTCTAGTATTTCTTTCATTGTACTCTCCTATTCTTCTTATGTTTATTTCGAATCTTTGTTTGTTGTTATTCTATGATAAATTTATTCTTTCGTCAAGTGTTATTTTTATATTTTACTCATAAAAATATTCAATAATGCCTGTATAAATTCCCCACGCGAGTCTATCTTGGTAGTCGTCTGTTAAAAGCTCTTTCTCCTCTTCTGGATTCGATAGAAAACCACATTCTACTATGCTTGTTGGTATTTCTACATTTTTCATTATATAGACATTATCAATTTTTAATGGAACTCTCTTATTTTCTTTTTGTATTGAATCGTTTAAACTATTTTGCAAACATGTCGCTAATTTTTGACTTTGTTCATTTCCATTTTTATAGAATGTCTGCCATCCATAATACTGTGACTGTGGGATTTTGTTTAGATGAATACTCACAAATATATCTGCACTTGATTCATTTCCTATCTTTACTCTGTTCTTTATATCAGACACTTTCTTTTGCCTTAAGGTTTGTTTATCCAAATCGTATATTGCATTATCATCTGAACGTGTTAGGATTACATTGCACCCACTTTGTTCTAATAATTTTTGTACTTTTAATGTAATTTTTAGGTTAGTCTGTGCTTCTGTTGTTCCATTATTAGATTCTGCTCCTTGGTCTTCTCCGTCCGTGCCCAGCATCTAGTACTATGGTTTTTCCACTCACTGGCAGACTTACTGTTTGAATTGTTTCATACATATGACTTGAACCAAGTAAATAGCTGAATATAGAAACAAAAATAGCACCTATCACAAGCATCATTCTTTTTCTTTGTAACAAAATCATAATTTTCTCCTAATTTATCTTTTTTCTATATATATGTTCGTTTTCTTTTTTGTATGAATGATTGAAAATTATTTATTTATTATGATATAATGGTATCAATTCATATTTTAGGGAGGATTTAAGGTTTTGAAGGAATTAGAAGAAAAAATATTAGAACATGGAATCGCATTAAGTAATGATATATTAAAAGTAGATTCATTTTTAAATCATCAAGTAGATTCTAGCTTAATGAGGAAAATTGGGGAAGAATTTGCCAATCATTTTAAAAGCAAAAATATTACTAAAGTAGTAACTGTTGAGAGTTCTGGAATCGCTCCTGCTTTAATGTGTGCAGAAATTTTGAATGTACCACTTATTATTTTAAAGAAACAATCTTCTAAGATTTTAAGTGATGATATCTATTCTACAGAAGTTACCTCTTTTACGAAAGGCATTACTTATCCTTTGACATTATCTAAAAAGTATGTATCTCATAATGACCGAATTTTATTTATTGACGATTTTCTTGCAAATGGAGAAGCAGCTTCTGGTGCTATTCGTTTAATACAAATGGCAAATGCTACTGTCGTACGGAATTGGTATTGTAATTGAAAAATCTTTTCAACCTGGCAGAAATAAATTAGAAGAAAAAGGATTTGAAGTTTATTCTCTTGCAAGAATTGCAAAATTAGAAAAAGGATATATTGAGTTCGTAAAATAAAAAAATCTAGCTTGCTTTATGCAAGCTAAATTTTTTTATTCACTTCTTCTATCAATTACATAACTACTTCCTATTGTCGTTTTTGCTAAATGTTTTACTTGTGCTCCTACTTCTCCTATTTCTAGTGTATTATGAAATCTTGTTTCATCTACTTCAACAACTCCAATTGATATTGATGTTAATGGAAATTGTTCCATAATTCCCCTACGATTTGCTACTTCTAAGTAACCTTTTTCAGCATCTTCTTTTGTAAAATATTCTAATACTTTGTCATCAAATTCTTTAATAATATCTTTGCAAATTTGTTCATAATCAGTATCGGATACAATAGCAATAAAATCATCTCCTCCAATATGACCTACGAAGCTACTTTCTGAATCGCTATTATGGATATTTCTTGAAATAGTTCTTGCTGTAAACTTAATAATTTCATCGCCTTTTGTAAATCCATATAAATCGTTATACGATTTAAAGTTATCTAAATCTAAATATAGTACTGCAAATTTTTCTTTTTTTAACAATCTTTTTTTCATTTCAGTTTGTATTTGAACATTTCCTGGAAGTCCTGTTAATGGACTTACTCTTCTATTCATATACATAAGCCTTACTAAATTTTTGATTGTGTAGTAAATATAATCGTTATCCACTGGTTTTACAATATAGTATTCTACATTTAATTTTAAAATTGAAACACGATGTTCTTTTTCCCTTGATTTTCCAAGTACGATAATTGGGGTAATACTATTATCTTCATTTTCTCTGATTTGACTGCATAACTCCAAAATTTCTTTTTGAATTCCATCTTCATTTATGATAATAAGGGAAGGAATATTTTTTAATGCAATATCAATATTCTCTGTTTTTACACTTTTAAATTTGTACTCTTTTTCTTTTTCAAACATTTTTTTGATATCTTCTATTAAATTATTATCATCATCAATGATATAAATTTCTTGTACCATATTCTACTCCTTTAATTCTTATGCTTTCTTGTATTTTCCTTTTTTTCTTTTAAATATTCTGTTATTTTTTCAATTGCTTCTGATTTTATTGTTGGAAAGGCTTTCTTTAAATGATTTGTTTGCCTTATTAATTTTCTTTTTAATACAGTTTGTTTATATTTTAATTCTTCAATCGCTGCTTGCAAACTTTCTTTGTTCACTTGCTTTTTTTCTAGCTCTTCTAGTTTTTCTTTGATTGTGTTGGTTATTTCTTTTAATTTTTCTAATTTATCTTGAATATTTATTACTTTAACTACACTTACGATAGTATCTACTATCATTGCAATCAAAATCATAATAACATTAAATGTTAGAATGTTCTGTGGTATCATATCTATTTGTTTTGATATAAAAGGATTCACATATCTTATAAAAATAACTCCTAGAAATCCCCAAAATAGAGAATTCATTAAACATACTCTTCCTCTAATATTAAATTTGTTTTCCGTATAATCCCAGTATTTGGTATGAAATATTTTTTCTAATAACCATCCTACTACATATTCCCATAAAGATAAACTAAAAAATGCTATTATAAATAATAAAACAATATTATCTTTAAATCCTTGTAAGAACAAAAACATAAATATTGCACCAAATCCATAAATAGGACAAAATGGACCATATAAGAACCCACTATTGACTGGCTTTTTTTGTAAATATGTTTTTAATACTGATTCCATTACCCATCCAAAAAATGAATAAATAATAAAATAGGATATTAGTTTAATAATGTATAGATAATTTTCCATATTTTTTCATTCCTTCATTATGCATAATAGAGAAGGCTTTTTATGCCTTCTCTTTAAAGTTTATTCTACAATACATTTTCCTTTTATTTCGGTAATTCCACCTTCTATATTTTCTGCTGATAGTTCAATTCTATTTTCGCCTTGTTTTAAGTCAATTCTATGTTCGATTACTTTTACTTCACCAAAATTAATTTGATATTTTTGACCATTTAAAGTGAAGTTTACGACCTTCATTGCAACTTCATCCTCAGCTCTAATGATTAAGCTGCTACCATCTTGTCTTAGTGAAACAATTGGTCTTCTTACTCCTTTTACTTCAAGCTCTTTTGTAGTAATCATATCATCTACATTAACAGCTTCTACTCTTAAAGTATTTTGACCTAGTGGAATTTCTGCCAATTCATCAATTAATTTTAAATTGTCTACATTGGCTTGTACTGTTACGTAATTACCACTATTCCATGTATAACGAATATATTTTAAACCTTTTACATCTTGTACTTTAATACGTATTTTATTTTCTTTTGTTAATAATAGTTCAATTACTGGTTTGCCATCACCATCTAATACATATTCTTTTACATAGTTAAATTCATTTCCATCTTGGTCAATTACAGTTAAATTTAGGGTATTGTTTCCGAATGGTAGCGTAATTTCTTCTGCAACAACTAAGTTGTTATTCGTTTCTATGGATTGTTCTGCCTCTTCATTCCAATAATATGTTACACTAGTAATTGGTTTTGTATGTGTAATATCAATTAAAATGTTTTCTTCTGTTCTTCCAATGTTTACTTCTGGAACAGTATTTTGTACTTGTGGTTTTTCTTCTTCTTTAGTTCCTGTAATCATTGCATATGAACCTTGTCCTATTAATACAACACCTAAAATAATCATAGCAATAGCAAAAAACATAACAACCTTTTTGATTTCTACTTGACTACTTTTTTTATTTTCTGTTTGCAATATTTGATTCATATGTTTTTACACCTCTTCTTTCATAGGAAATTATATCATAAGCATTTTTTGTTGTAAACAAATTAATGTAAAAAATAGGATTCTTTTAGAAGAATCCTATTTTCACATTATTATAATACAAATTTCTTAATTAAGTAAATTCCACCAGCAAGTGTTACTAATATAATTGTTGTTAATCCAAAGTAAATTCTTGCTTCTCCTGTTTTAATAGCAAGGATTACTGGTGCATTATCGATATCATCTTCTCCTGGTTTGTTGTTATCTGGAGTTGAATCAATATCTGGTGTATCGTCGTAATCGTTGTAGTCTTTGCTAATTTCTGCCCAGTTTACTTTTAATCCTAAGTTTTTATCGCTATTTTCCCATGTAAGTATAATATCAACTGTTGCACTTTCTCCTGGTTTTAGTAATAAGTCTTTTAATTGGTCTGTTGTTACTTGTTTATCGCTAATTTGTTTCCATTTTGGGTTATCCTTAGCATCAAATTTTAGTCCATCTGGAATGTAATCTTTTAATTCTTTTACATATCCTTCTATCTCGCCCTCATTTGTTACTTTAATTTTGTATTTAAATTTAACGATTACTTTTTTCAAGTCCTTAGCTTTTAAATCTACTTTTACAACTGGCTCTGGGTTTTCATTTCCCGTATGACCGGTTTCAGTAACGGTTTGTTTTCCGTTTTCAATTACAATTGCTTGTGTTACCCATTTTTTAAGTGCTAAATCGAAATATTTTACTCTTACTTTATCAATATCAATATCATCTTCTCCATCTTTATCATTTCCTGGTGTTGAATCGATATCATCTACTGGTTTATCAAACTCATCTGAATCTTCAGAAATTTCAGCAGTATTAATTAAAATTCTATCAGATGTATTTGGTTCTGTTACTTTAAAAGCTACTTTTACATCTCTATGGTCTGGATTTGTATCTGTAATTCCAGTCTCTTTATCAAATGCTTTTAATAAGTTTTCTCCTGGTTGTTTTTCTTGTTCTTTTGATAGGTAATCTGTTGTAATTTTTACTGCTTTTTCTACATCTTCAGTTTCATTACCATCTTTATCTATCATCTTCCAACGATATTGTATATTTGTATCATTTTGTGGTAGGAATAATAGTCCTTCTGGTAAATCATCTGTTACTTCTTTTGCATATCCATTCATTGTTCCTTCATTAAAGATTCTAATTGTATATGTTACAATATTTCCGTTTGCTACTAATACTGGTTCTTTTGTATGGTTATATTTAATGTTTCCATCTTCTCCCATACTTAATTCTGGATAACGGTTATTAACATCTAAATTATCTACTTTTGTGATAAATTTTCTTAATGCTAAATCAAAGTATACAATTTTAACATTATCAAAATCATCATCGTCTTGTTGTCCTGGAATGTATTTGTCTCCACGGTTAATTTCTTCTTCTTTATAATTTGGTAAATTTTCATCACTTGGTAATACTACATTATCTTTTTCAGAATCAATATCTTTTACAGTATTTCCATTTTTATCTGTAAATCCTGTAATATCTGCAATATTTACAATTCTTTTATCATATTTTGCATCTGCTGTTACTTTACATTTAACTGTGATATCTTTATAAGATAAAGTTTTTCCATTAAATGCTTTAATTAAATTGTTTTCATTTTTTTCTTTTGATAAATAATTTGTTTTTATTGTTCTATGAGTATCATCTGTCTCGTCATATGTCCATCCTTTTGCAATATTTTCTTTATCATCTGGTAAAAATTCTAATTGTGGTGGTAAGTGATCTGTAATTTCACTTGCATATCCATCTTTTGGTCCTTCATTATATATACGAATTGTATATGTTACAATATCACCTACTTTTACTTCTACTGGTTCTTTTGGATGATTATAGATTGCTGTTGTTGATGTTCCTGCTACTAATCCAGATATATCTACTACTGGTTCTCTACTTACACTTGGTACTTTTTCATTTACTGCTGTAATAAATTTTCTTAAAGCTAAATCAAAGTATGTAATTCTTACATTATCGAAATCATCATCATCTTGTTGTCCTGGAATGTATTTGTCTCCACGATTAATTTCTTCTTCTTTGTAATTTGGTAAGTTTTCATCACTTGGTAATACAACATTACTTGCTTGTGAATCTCTATCAATTACAGTATTTCCATTTTTATCTGTAAATCCTGTAATATCTGCAATATTTACAATTCTTTTATCATAATTTAAAGCTGCTACTACTTTACATTTTACTGTAATATCTTTATAGTCTAGTGTATTTCCACCATCATATGCTTTTATAATATTATCTGTATCAATATCTCTTGATAAATGTGATGTTTTTATAGTTCTTAATGAAGTATCGTTTTCATCATAAATCCATCCATTTGCAATGTTCTCTTCATCCTCTGCTAAAAATTCTAATTGTGGTGGTAAGTGGTCTGTAATCTCACTTACATATCCATCTTTTTCCCCTTCGTTATATACACGAATCGTATAAGTTACAATATCTCCGACTTCTACAGAAAGTGGTGCTTTTGGATGATTATATATAGCAGTAGTTGAAGTTCCTGCTTTTAGACCTGATGTATCAACAACTGGTTCTCTACTTATTAATGGTGCGTTTCCATTAATACCACTTATAAACTTTCTTAAAGCTAGATCAAATACTTTAGGTGCTGGCATCTGTATTGTTACATTATCTTCATATACAATTGGTTGTTTTTCTACTAATACAACTGGTTGTTCATTACGATAAGTTGATTCATCGGTTGTATAATATGTTGCGGTCGTTTTTGCATAAGTAATACCAAAATCAAATTTAATGCTTGAAATTGTTGTTGTATCTGGAACACTAATATAGAAATCTTGTCCAAATATACTTTCTATATCATTATTAGCTACTTTATTTTTGTTAGCATCTAATAATGTATAGCTGAATGCTTTTCCGGTTTCATCTGTAAATCCTAATTTATCTAATGTATAGGTAAGAGTTGAATTTTGATTTATTTTAAATGGACCAATTACATAATTTCCATTTTCTTCTGCTAATTGTACTCTTGCTTTATCTAGTGTTAAAGGAGAAGTTGTATCCATGGAAACATAGTCTCCTTTTGTTTTAGCAGTTGTTATAAAATATTTATATAACATTTCACATTCTTGTTGACGATATAAACCATCTCTTGTTCCTGCTACTGAATCATTATATAAATCTTCAAAAGTTTTATAACTTTCATCTTTACCTGACCAATTATTAAAATATAGTTCTTGTAAAGATTCAGTATGATAAATACTACTATCTGTATTGGTGAAATACCAAAGTGCCATTTGTTGAACTACTTCGATATCATCATCTGTAATTCTTGCATGTTCAATCGTATAGTCAGAATCGATAATACCTGCATTAGTTAATAATGCAATTTTTTCAGAAGAAGTACTTTGTTTTGGTAAATACATATTATCTATAATCCACATGATTTTGTTGTATGAAGTTGCATCTGTTGTAAATACTCCTGTATTATTTAGTCTTGTTAATACTTCTTGCTTTTGCAATTTCATATCATAATGCAAATTATAATTTCTTTTTACTGCTGTTACATTGGTAGTATCTTGTGATACAAATCCATGTTCTGCCATTAAGCAATAAAATGCATTACTATAATCAATTGTATTGCTAGATGTAGTTGGATAAGATACAATTTTCCATACTTTTTTCGTTGGAGTTCCATCTGATTTTAATCCACCAACACCATAAGCTCCTCCTAATTTTCCATTTTGTGGTTCTCTAACATTAGTAATTCCCAATACATAATTAGAGTTTGCTGCATATGTTGTTCCTTGCCCTATTGTTAAAGTAGCAAAAAGAATCATCATAACAGCCATAAACATTCCCATTAGTTTTTTCAAATTCATAATTCTTACCTTCCTTTAAAAATTATATTTATACTATCATATATTTTACTTACGTCTTTAAAATTAGTCAATAGCAGTTTTTGCCGATTTTTCAAGCTTATTTTTTACATAAAAAAATCGCTTTACGGAAGCTACTTTTTGACCAACTGCTTTTTGAAAACAGCCTTATATTACAATTATATAACATTTTTGTAATATTTTCAACAGATTATGTTAAATTTAATAGATTTTCCTGATATGCGTAAGTTTTCTAATTTTTGTGTCAAAGAGACGGAACTTTCTGACATATTCTTTTTTATATTTTCTTTATTTAATAATGTTATCAAGAAAGTCCGTCCCTTTGACATACTTTTTCTAGTTTTGCATAATATTTGATAGATATTTAAAATGTTCTCTTGACTTCTCTTTACTTTTTTGCTATTATAGTAATTGCTTATTTTTGTGAAAGTTTTGTTAGCTGTTGAGGCTTTGCCGATTACAGATAACTTATGCGAAAGTAGCTCATCTGGTAGAGCGTCGCCTTGCCAAGGCGAAGGTAGCGGGTTCGAGCCCCGTCTTTCGCTCCAAAAATTTTGTATCACAAAATTTTTGTACTCTTAACTATTCACTATTCATTTTTCACCATTCACTTGCATATAATAGTTTAGAGTTAGAAATATACGGCGATATAGCCAAGTTGCTGAGACTGTTCGAGCTTTAGCGAGTTACAGTGTCAGTATACGGTAACATTGTCGCGAATTTATACGGCGATATAGCCAAGTGGTAAGGCACGAGTCTGCAAAACTCTGATCCCCGGTTCGAATCCGGGTGTCGCCTCCAAAAAGGAGTAGTTACTAGTAACTACTCCTTTTTATTTCTTAATTATTATTTTGTTAATGCGATGAATGTTGTAAAAATCGACATAATGTAGTATAATATTATTAGAACATTTTGTTCGAAGTAGCATATTACATATTATAGGAGGAAACCAATATGGGATTCACAGATTTTGTTGAACGTCGGTTTGGATTTGGAGAAGTTTTAGAAGCAGGGACTGCAGTTACAGATACTGTAGAACCCCAGACAACGCCGGAGGAAACACCAATCTCCGATACCCCTGCAAACAGAGCTTTTATGAATCGGTTTTGCCGGGTTAATTAGCTACAAACAGAGCCCCATAAATGGGGCTCTGTCTTTTTATTTTTTATCTTTTTGCAATTCTGCAAAACGTTTAATTTTCATAGTAGTTGTCTTTTCAAATTCATCTTTCTTAATTTCTAGGTTTTTAATAGCTTTGTAAGATGTTAATTTTTTATTTACTTTTTTAATTTCTTCCCAGATAATCTTATGAATTTCTTCTTCTGATAAATCTTTACCATATTTTTCTTCTATTTTTTCGTAATCAGGTATTACTTTTACAGAAATGAGTAACTCTTTTGAACCTTCTTCCTCTTTTCCATATACCATACATTCTTTGATTTCTTCTACTTGTCCAAGTAGTAATTCGATTTCTTCTGGATAAATGTTTTTACCATTTTGTGTAACGATAACATTCTTACTTCTTCCTGTAATATATAAATATCCATCCTCATCTAAGTAACCAACGTCTCCTGAATTAAACCATCTTTCTCCATCAATTACATGTACTACTTCATTGGTTGCTTCTTCATTTTCATAATATCCAATCATTAAAGTATCACTTTTGATAAATACTTCTCCCTCTCCATTTTCATTTGGATTATGAATTTTAAGTTCTGCACAAGTAACTGCTTTTCCTGCAGAACCTACTCTTGCGTCAAATTCTGGAGTAAGAGCTGCAATTGGTGCTGTTTCTGTTAAACCATAACCTTGTAGGAATTCAATTCCAATATCTTGTACCCATTTTCCAACTTTTGCATCAATTGGTGCTGCTGCTGATACTATAATTCTAATGTTTCCACCTAAATTGTCATATATCTCTTTAAATACTTTTCTTTTAATATCAACATTAACTCCTTTTAATGCATTGGTTAAATGTATCATTGATTTAACAAGTTTATCTTTCTTACTTTTCACAATATTAGCATTTATCTTTTTATATAAGTTTTCTACTAATAAAGGTACTGCAAGCATACAAGTTGGTTTTGCTTCTTGTAAGTTTGGAACAATGTGCTTTAAACCTTCGCAAATAGCAATGGATGCTCCTACTGACATTGGAAGTAGAAATCCTATACTGGATTCATATGTGTGGTGTAAAGGCAAAACAGAGAAAAATCTATCATGTTCATTTAAATATACATATGCTGATACAACATTAACATTTTGTGCTAAATTTCTGTTATTAATCATAACACCTTTTGCTTGTGATGTTGTTCCTGATGTAAAAATTAATACTTTAAATTCCTCTGGATCAATTTCGATATTCATAAAACTATTATCACCAGATTCTACAATTCTGTTTCCTTGTTCTATAATATAATTTGCCCCAACATCACGTCCATTAATTACATCATCTGAATTCATCTCAACAAAATACTCTACTTCTGGTAAGTTATCTTTTATCTTTTTAATAACTTCTTTTTTCTTAGCTGAATAGATAACCGTACTTGCTTTTGAACGCTTTACAACATTTTCAATTTCATTTGCTGGTAATTCTTTATCGACTGGAACTGCAATTCCTACCCCACATAGCATTGCCATATATGACACGTACCAATGGTAGGTATTTTCTCCAATAATAACAACTCTCTTATCTTTTTGGTTTAGTAGCTTTATTAATCCTGTTCCTAAACCAATAACATCACTTCTAAATTTTGCATAAGAAATCTCTGTAAATGGTGCTTTATGATCAAATTTTTCTAACATAAAGATTTCATCTTTAAAATCAGTAGTTGCTTTATTAAAAATCTCTTTTATTGTTTTATAATTTTTTGCTTCATATTTTATATCTTTCTTTTTTTGTGCATGTTCTTCTATACTCGTTTCATCTATTTCTGATATTCCTTCCATTTTTAATTTTGGAAATTTAAAATCTGGCACTTTGAAATCTTTTAATATTCTCAATATTTATCACTCCTCGTATAAAATTCTTTTATTATTATGCCACATTATTTTATTTTTGTAAATAATTGACTTATAATTCTAATAAGAAAAAGGAAATAGAGAATCTCTATTTCCTTTTTGATTGGTTTATTATCCTATAAATAATTGAACATATATTTTTCCATACACTGGGCTTTCTATAACACAAATTCCGGTATATTCAAATTTTTCTTCTAGAATATTCTCTTTATGCAAAGGAGAATTTATCCATGCTTCTACTGCTTTTTTAGCTGTTACATTTCCTGCTAAATTTTCTCCTGCTATCTTATAATCTATTCCATTAGTTTGCAACATTTCAAACGGTGTTCCTAAATTAGGTGAAGTATGTGAAAAATATTGATTATTTACTAAATCTTCTCCTTTTAATTTTGAAACTTCTTGTAACTTAGAAAATGGTTTTAACTCATTTAAACCATTTTCTTTTCTATATTGATTTATTAAATTTAATACTTCTTGTTCTTCTTCTTTTAAGAAAACTTCTTCTTGTTCTATTTGCATTCTCATGCTTTCTTCTTTTATACTTTTTTCTCCTAGTACTGCTGTATGATAAGTAGCAACTGAAATTGTTTCTATTAAAATAAAAACCACAAAAATAAATAAAATACCAAATTTTCTTTTTGATATTTTCATTTTTACACATCCCTTACTATTTTTTCTAATTTTCTTTTCTTCAGTTTTGTGTCTTATTCTTTTATTTTATCCTGTGTGCTTTCATTTTATTCTCTTTTGAAACAACAAACTTATTATACTACATATATTTCATTATGTCAACCTTTTATTTGGTTTACATCTATAAAAAAAACTGAGAACAAATTGTTCTCAGTTTTAAAACGCAATATAGGTACTTGGGTCTATGCTATGTCCTGAACCAGATGCACTTCTTAATTCAAAATGTAAATGATGTCCTGTACTGTTTCCTGGATTTGGGTCGGTCTCCGGATCTCCTCCCTCTTTTCCGATTACTTCTCCTTGTGTTATGCTCTGTCCTACTGTTACATCAATTTCGGATAAGTGTGCATAGAAACTATATATCGTTTCCCCATTTACAATATGCTTGATTTCTACACAGTTTCCATATCCTGACTGTACTCCTGCATAGGTTACTTCTCCATCTACTACTGCTAGAATTTCTGTGTGATGTGTTCCTACTAGGTCGATTCCGGCATGTAGTTTGGTTTCTCCTGTGATTGGGTGAATTCTATAGCCGTATCCAGAAGTGATTGTGTATTCACATGTCATTGGTAAGATAAAGTCTTGTTCTTCACTTCTTAAACTCATTAGTGAAACTGCATTTGGACTTACCCATTCTACTGTTTCTGCTCGTTTTGCATAGTTTTTCTTTAGGATTTGCCTATCTAAGCTATCGATATTTCCGTCTTCGTTTAAGTCAAAGATTTTGTTTTCTTCTGTGATAACTACCCCTATGTTATCATTTAAGTTTACTAAGTCATTTAACTTAATTTCTCCATCACTTATAACATCTCCAGCTAATAGTGCATATTCTCCTAAGTCTATCGTGTCTCCTGGTTGTACTTCTATATTGGTTACAGTGTAACTTAAGTATCCAGTTTTAGCTACAACTAATTGATACGTTCCTACTTCTGCAATATCAATTTCATAACTTCCATCTGCATTTGTTTGGATTGTTGTTACTGGTTCTTCTTGTCCTTCTTTATATAACGTAATTGTACTGA
>JAGAIV010000035.1 GCA_017626365.1 Clostridia bacterium | reverse complement strand
TACTGTGAATGTGATAGGCGATGAGGAAGAGATAGATGAAGAAGTTATGGAGGCAGGCTGAATTTGTGATTGAGCTTATGGGATTTTGGGGATAGAGTATGTGGTTTGGAGAAAAGCGTTGATGGATAATCTTATATTATCTATGCAAGGTGAGAGGTATGTCAAGTATGAATAGAATAATAGCGGACAATATGATTGTTTTTATTTCAGGGGTTCCAGGTGCAGGAAAGACCACAATCTCTTACACATTATTAAAGAATTTAGAAATATTTAGAATTGTTCAAGAAACAGATATTCTTCGCGAAATTTTAAGAGGTTATAATGAGTGTCTAATAAAAAACACACCAATAGATAAATCAGAGCTTATAAACATATTGCCTCACACAGATTTACTTAGTTATTCAAGAGCAAAAGAGCAGTGTGAGGCAATGAAATATTCAATAGAAGAAATTGTAAAACGTCAGAATAGAAAAAGTATTCCAACAATTATTTGTGGAGTACATATTATTCCAGAAATACTATATAAAACTATGTCTGGAAGTAATATTAAATATGTAAATTTATATTTTGACTGTGAAGAAGATTTATATTCTCATCTCAAGGAACGAGATGAAAATAAATATGGCAAAAAAAGCGTTCCATTTTTGTTTAAAATGAATTCAGAATTGCAAGATAGTATACTAGCCTTGCAATCAGAGAATCCTAAGTGTTTTACCTCAGTAAATGTAGGGAAGTGCTCAATCGAAGAAACAGCAAACATTATTATTAATTTTCTTTACCAATAATGCCATTTAGAATAAATCAATTGCGTTATTCCATACTTCCATATATTTTTGGATGCAACGTTTTCCGTTTTCTGAAAAAACGCTAAAAAGTTCAAAATTGCTGTTTGTCATAATATTAGGATTACCATTAACATCAAAATGGGGCTTGCAGTATACAATACAATTATCAATCCTAATAATTATTTCATCTCTTTTATTTGAATACATACGACAACATTTTTGCAATACTTTATTTGATCCAATTGTTTTCTTGGCACGCAATATAGTACTTTCTAATTCTGATTTAAAAATATCCTGATCTTTGTGAGCATAAAGAACTTCTTCGGATTTAGGATTCAAGAACAAAATTTTAAAGTTTATACCATCCATATCTGGTAGTACAGATTTTTGGTCTAGATACTCAAACAGTTCTTTAAAGTTACCTCCGAATAATTTCATGTTTTTCCTTCCATATATCCATAAATATTTTCCAGTATATAAAAATGATTGAATAATTACTTTCCATAATTCAAATGTCTCAAAACCAGATAAGAAATATGCAGTTTTGTCTCGGTAAATTGGACTAGTAATAGTAAATTTATCAATAGATATTAGTTTTTCAACAAGATCCTCACATTGAATGTCAATTATTCGAAAATTTTCTCTGCAAGTATTAATCTGCTTTTTATAATTATCAATAATATCTTTTATATTATCTGTCAAAACCAATGAAAAAGTTTCACAAAAGTCTTTTGTAAGTTCTCCTTTATTAAAATCAATTTCTCTAGCTATGTTCATAGGATTGTCTATCCAAGAATGCCACATAGAGTCTTTATCAAATAGAAAAGGTATCACCTTTTTATGTAAGCCACTTGCGTAACCCGCTTCATATAATAGCCAAGGTGACTTCTTATTTTCAGCAGTAAAACAGAGTATCAACATATCACATTGTTCAATGTTATTGATTATTTTTTCTTGTACGTGTTCACCTGCATGAATATCTTCTTCGGACATAAAAACATCAGCATCTGGAACCAAATCTTCTATTGTATGTTTTGTAATTTTTGCAAATTCTCCACTTTTTTCCTTTGACCAGCTTATAAATATTTTTTTCATTTACTTTATCCTTGATTCCTTTAGGAATGTAAAAATATACATGCCAATTGATAATTCTTTTAGCTACATCATTTTCAATGGATAATATAAGATTATCC
>JAGAIV010000034.1 GCA_017626365.1 Clostridia bacterium | reverse complement strand
TAAAGCTTTGGCTGAAATTGATTTTTTAAACTAAAACCATTTCCTCTGCCATAAGACATCCCATATCATAGATATGGAATAGGACGCATTACATAGGTTTAAGAATCACGTAATGCTGTTCTTCTTTCATTCAGAATAACCTCACTGTAACAAAAGTGGATTCATAGTGCAAGTGGATTGATAATATTTAATAAATTTTTATGTTTTTCATAAATTGTTTATGGGCTCTGATGTAAAGTATGTAATTGTCAAGGTGCATCTAGCAAAAATAAACTATAACTCTATTAATTCTTAATTTATCCTTTTATTTACATTACATAAAAAATCTCAATAAACCGAGTTTGAAGATCACTTTTTTATATAATATCATCATACATAATATCTACTTCTTTATTGATTTATATATTATTTTGCAATTTCATGTTATCCTACAAATATTCTGCAAAACGTCATCATAGTCAATTTCCACTTGTTGGTAATTCCATCATTTCCCCCAAAATGATATCCATCTCTTCAGGTTTCCAAATATCAAATCCAGATGCTGGTGTAAATGTCATTTCTCCAAACTTAATTGTGCCATCATCTAATTCATATAAATCAACTCGAACATAAATAAATTCTTTTGCCAACTCTTCCGCAATTTCAATCATCTTTTGCAAATTCTTGGGTTTAACATTTTCACCTTCATATCGTGGATATGTTAATGTAAAATCCTGTTTTTCCCAATCCACGCTATAAAAAGCTTCTTTGGCTGTATGATTTTTTATATCACGATTTCCTATTACCTGAATGTATTTTGCCTTTCCATTAAAACAATAAATCTTATAATCAAATAGATTATTACCTCCATTCTCAATATATTGCTCTACAACAATCAGTGGCTTTATATCTTTGTACTGTAATTCCAAGCCTTGCACCCAAGCAAAATTTATTAACATCCATTTACTAAAATTTTTCTCTACTTCTGTCCAATCCAATTTCTTTTTGTCATTAACAATCATATTGCAGCCACTACCATGATTTGCTTTTAAAACAAATTTTTCTGGCAATCTATCAATATCTAGCTCTTCTAACGAATTAAATACCCCCACTAAAGGAATCAAATAGCTTTCTCCTATTTTTTTTTCTACCCATTCACGAACCATATATTTATCTGTAAGTTTTGTTTTAAGAAGTGTTGTATCATGCAATTTTAGCCATTGAATTTTTTCATTAAAACTACGTGGATTATTTATGTCTAATTTTTTCCCTGTTTCCATATGATATATTTTTTTCAGTTGAATTTCATATTGATCCGATGAAATTTTTGAATTGTAATTGTACATAAACTTATTGGCACTATCTGTATGAAAAATCCTGTCATACAAAATATAATAGCAATATTCCAGTCCCCAATATTTTGTTGCATAATATATTTTCTCTAATTTATTCATATTTTCTTCATCCAACTTCTACTTATTCTAAATTATTTAATAAAATCCATTTATCTGGAACAACAAATTTTACATATACCTCTCTCCTATACATGTACATAGGCGCAATTACTATTTTCTCTGGATTCCTATTTAAAAAGGCTGACCAAAATGAAAATGTGCTATTTGCTATAATATTATGTTTACATTTCGACATAAGCCACATATCAATTCCCGGTTGCTTTGGATGTGATACAATTATGTTTTCTAATCCATCGCAAAAATTTAGATTCAGATTACTTGTTTCCGAAAAAATATATATTTTCATGTTCTTATTTTTCTTAATCCCATTAATGCGTTCTATTGCATCTTTATAATATTTTTCACTACATATATCATATAAATATTTCCCTGTATAATCTCCTTTTCGAATATGAACAGCAACTGATTCTTCTTTCTCCATTCTTTGAATTAATCTAATATCTTCATCTGAAAGTAATTCTTCTTTAAATGAAAAGCTGTGACATATCTGCTGTTCATACCCTTTCCAATACTGTGGGTTGATCCAATTTCCTTTATAGTGCCAGATATTTTTTTCCTCCCTATTTAATGAAAATGCATCTTTATTGAAATTAGTTGCAGAATAATCTGGTATTATTCCAATATCTTCATATTTTTTTTCTAATTTTTCATTTATTATTTCTATCCTATGTACAGAAAATAGCTGCAATATCCATTTTGCATGTAATCGTTTGCACCAATAATTTACCGGTGCTATCTTTTTTAATGTTGAATTATTTACAACATCGATATTTATATCAAAATACTTAATTAAGTCAAATCCATCATGTTCTGGGGTTAAGTCATATCTTGTTAAATCAGCATATATTTCCTCCTCGCTAAAAAATTGCTTTAACATAACCATAAGCGCATATTGGAACATCTGGTTTCCAAGACCTCCTGTATACCTTACTATGAACATCGTAAACCCCCTACTTCAATATGATTTTTTCGAATAATATTTTTTGTTCTTCAGACGTGCGAAATACCACTAATTGTATAATGACATTTATAAGTTCACAAAGCAAAAAAGCAATGGCTAGACCAAGAATATAATGCTCTATCTTGAATATATTTTTCACATTGGAAGCTATCATTATTTGAAACACTAAAACAAGTATCCATTTAATATTAATGCTAATATATTTAAAATACTTTCTCTTGCTCATGGTAAAAACTTTTAAATACACTATACTACTTCTTCCAATCCAGAAGAATATTTGACTTAACACTGTTCCAAGCAATATACCTTCCAAACCCATTTTATATACAAAGAACATAGATGTTACTATATTTATGATGGCACCCAAAATTGCAATATCTTTATCTATTCTAAAATAACCACTTCCATTAATATATTCACAGCAGGGCGTATACACTATGTGTATGTAAAGATCAATTGCTAATAAAACTACAACCATATCAGATAATATATATTGTTTACCGTATAAAATTTTAACTACATCATCCGCAAATAACATCCATGGAATAATAATCATTGACGCTAATACATATCTTACATAAGAATACATTCGAAAAATTATTTCTTTATTTTTGTTTCCCGAATTTTCTTCCAACATATTTCCGATAATAGATGTCATCGCATAAAACATTGAGCCAAGAGCTTTTTTAGTGGCAGAAATAAATACTACATAATTAGATAAATAACCCACATATATAGTTCCTACCACTGATGAAAGAATTAAATTATCTGTTGCGCCATATACATACCCTGCCAATTTTCCCATAAATATGCTTTTAACATCTCTACTTATAGATTTAAAAACAGATTCTTCAAATTTGCATGGACATAAAAATACATATTTCTTTTTACAAAAAAAATTTATAATTATATTAGTTCCTATCGTTTGAAATACTTGCAAAAACAAAAAAGCAATATAATTCTTAAATAATATAATGACACCTATTTTTAAAATACTAATTATAATATTAAATAGGCAATCTACTGATTGTGATATGTAATCTTTCTGATCAGCCAAAAGCAATGCCCTTTTATGTGCAAAAAAATAAGTACAAGCTATATTCATAGTCATAATAATATAATAGGCAATCACCGTTTCAGTAATATCAATATCTTTCATAATATATTTGAGCATCGGTATGCAAACTAAAGCCAAAACTATAAATATAACACCAATAATTCTATATACATACTTTAAAATTGCTAGAATCTGATTAATTTTTGTTTCATCATGATGATTTATTGGCTTATATAAGTAATATACAACAGCTGTTTGAAATCCAAGCTCCGCCAAGGATAATGTTTGTAATATCGAAGTAAAGGTTGTGCTAATACCCATAACTTCAATTCCTATATATCTCAATACAAAAATTCTTACAACAAATTGAAGAATCTCCGAAATGATCTGTCCGGTCAAGCTGGTAAAACTATTTTTAAAAATAATTTTTTTCCTGTACATAATGCTCCTAAACTACATAAATCAAGTATGCATAAATTGCCAAAAATTATACTCATTATTTCATACAGCTAAAAATAAAATTTTTTAAAACGCTCTTTACTTTTGCATTCCATTGTCTAAAATACATATATTATCGAATTGCTCATTATTCATTTTTTTATATATTTGGACTGTTAAACTTACCTGCGATCTACCAGCAATAAATCCGTTACATTTTGCCAAGGTGTACATGTCCCGGAGAACTTCAAATCCTAATAAATATTTATGTCTCAAGCGATTGTATTCCTGCTTATGTACAGCCAACCCATTTGTCGAACGAAAAACATCTTTATACATCAATAATTTCCCTTTCATCTTTACAAAAATGTCCATTTCCTCTATCTCTCTGATAACTGCTTCTTCATCCGTCGCAAGAAATACACATGTATACTCACCGTTGAACATAATTTCTCTAATTTTCTCTTTATATTGTTCTATTGTAATTCCAATCGGATGATTCTTGTTTTTATTTTTAAAATCTGTACCTCTTATATGAACCCCTAATTTTTTTCCTGTGCCATCCAACAACTTCAATCCTTCATTTAATTTAGACTGTGTCACATCATTAAATCGAATATATTTCTTAGCAATATTCGCAAGATTATTAATTCCCCTTTCGTCCAATAAATAACCAGGTTTATTACAGAGGTTAAATTGTGAATCTTTTTCAGACGAAATCACAAGATTTTTTGCTTTTAATGCTTTCTCATAAGGTATACTTGATACTGGCTGAAAGAAATATTCAAATACATTATTTTGATTTTGTTTCATTGTCTCATCATAATAAAGAACCGTTTGGGGATAATGTACAACAGGTACTAAGCCAAGCCGATCTGCGTAATATATGCGATTTAAAACACAATTAAATAACGCAAAGAATCCCATATGCTTTTCCATTCCACCTAAATCTTCCATTCCAATCAGATAAATAATTTCTCCATACCCATAATCTCCGCATTCTCGAAAGCGCAGATGGTTCGGCATATTATATTCATCCACGTATTCCTGAAAACTTGCATTTAATATATACTTAACTCCTGTTTTAATACCTTTATATATTTTTAGCATATTTAGATTTCCTTTCTCCAATTTCTTACATATCAAATAAATCTAAATAGGTATACCATACTTCGTTATTATCCAAAACATAGCAACGTATATTCTTATATCTTTTTTGAATTTCGTCATTTTTAGCATCTGATATAATAATATCTTTTGCTCCCATTCGTTCTGGCATTTTCTCTTGTAATGTATATCCATTAAAGTAAAACTGTGCTATCGAATTTAATTTCCAATTATTATCTGAATTTTGAGATGAATTATATAAATAAATATTATCAATATACATTTCATGTTCCATCAAATCACATTTTTTTTCATAAGATGATAAAACTTTTGATGCCATTTCTTCTTTTACTTTATTATCATACAAATACACTTTATTGTTTTGTTGAAAGAACATAAAAACGAAGAATAAAATAAACAATTCCCATTTATATTTTGTACGAGCTATAATAAATATTAATAAAAAAAATGAAAAAGAAATCATAATTGCTTTATAATATATACTTTTATTAACTTCATCTCTAAAATGATATCCTGTGAGTCCAAAGAAAGTGCTTGCAGCACTACTATTCATCTGTATTAGAGGTAAAATATAATTTATAAAGCAAATCTGCAGGATAATATAAATTACAATTGTAATTCTTAGAATCTTTTTGTAATTCAATTTGTGTAAAATGCTAATAGCAGCTAAAATAAATGGTGGCATAAAAATGTTCCAATATCTTATATAAGTTAATCCTTTATATGAATAATTATTACCTGCTCCTTCTCTTCCCCAAAGTCTTATCATTCCATCAAACCAACTTGATAGCAAAAATGCACAAATAACAGCTCCCATACATAATACAGAAATACTAAATATTACATTGCAAAAAATATTTTTTTCATCAACTTTTTTTCTGTATATCTCAAATATATATAAGCAAAAGGTAACTATACATATTAAAAATAATCCACCTGTAACAAGAATTTCTGAATCTATAACTCCCAGTAACATATGAAACCATACAGACCATGTATCAGCGTTATTAATGCTAAACTGCGTACTTATTTCAACGTGAGCATTTCTTATTTCACTACTATTCCTTCCATATATATGTGCTTGGTATAAAGAAATAATTATTTTAGAAATAAAATAGCTCAAAGAAATTCCAACCAATAAAATAATAGAAATAGCTTTGTTTTTATTGTTTTGGTTGCATAAAATGTATACACTGACCGTAATTAAAACTGCAATGATTAATGCCAATGCTCTTGTATGTATAAATAAAGAATAAAAGCCTATCAAAGTCAATGCACACAAATAAAAATTTCTTTTATATTTATTATTCTGATAATGTATAATTTTGCATACTATCAGGATAATTAACCATACCAGTAATTCTAAAACATATTCATTTGAAATGACACCTACACTTGTAGAGTACATAAACGGCATGATTACGGAAGACAAATATAATATCTTTTCTGATTGAATTTTTAGATAATATTTAGAAATATAATATGCTATTGGGATAATCAAAACTCTCAAAAATGAAGTAATAACAATGATAACCCGGTAAATGATAATAGGTGAATCCGTCAATCTGAATAGCCAAAAAAATAAAGAATAATATCCAAATCCGTAATAACCACTATTTTCTATTACTCCACTCCAATCTCGTCCTGCCAGAATAGCTGCACTTATAATTGCACCAACCTCATCAGTTGACGTATGCAGTGGCAAGCTGTTAATTATACTTACAATATATGATAAATATACTATCCCCATAATTAGCAAAAGTTTCTTCTTTTCATGCTTGATTGTCATTTCAATTCTCCCTCAAATACGCCTCCACATCTTTAGCATTTTTTTCTGGATTAAACTTTTTTAATGCATACATCTGTCCTTTTAATGCTATTTCTCTGTATATCTGACGATTATTATTAATTTCATACATGGAGCAAAGAAAATCATCACATTTATCAAACAAAATACCTGTTTTTCCATTAGTAATAATCTCTTTTGTTCCTCCCGTATTTTTCCCTACTGCTAAAAGACCACCAAGCATTCCTTCCACGGTGACTCTCCCAAATCCTTCAGATTGAGAGTTAATCAGTAAAATGTCCTCTTCTCTAAATAATGATTTAATATCATTAGTGTATGATACTATTGTTACATTTTCATTGAGCTGTTTTTTTTCAATATAATCATATAATTCTTGAATATATGTCTCAGAACCATTTCCAACTAATGTTAAATGACATTCGATTTTCTTTCTTAATTTATCTATAAATTCAACAGAACTTTTCGTTCCTTTACCGTCTGATAAAAGTCCTATTTGAATTAGTCGCAGTTCTTTTCTTTCTAGTATTTTATTATTTTTAATAAAATAGTTTTCAGGATCAATACCATTGTAGATTACCCTATAGTTTTCTATTTTATATAACTTTACAAATTTATCTGCCACCGCATGTGAGATAAATATAGTTTTGTTGCTAAACTCCAGCATTTTTTTCATTCTTTTTTTATTACGGTACTCAAAAGAAAAATCCTCCTCCATAAATTCCCGTATATAATATATATGTTTTACATTAGTTTTTATGGAAACACGCGCTCCTATATCCACTGCTGATGAATTGGAAATAACATAATCAAACTTAGCTTTTTTTAAATATAAAATCAAACGCCAAACTGCTAAATAATTGACACTCTCCTTTATAAATTCTCTAAATATTTTTTTCTTATTTATAGTTCTCTTATCATCAAAATAATAAAATACTTTGTAAGGAATTCCATTATCTTGCAACAACTTTGTTGCTGGTCCAAACGAAGGTAATAATACCTCAACTTCATATTTATAATCTTTAACTAATGTTTTAATCAATGTGACCATTGAGTTAGTGGAACCATTTCTAAATTTTTCATGAGAAACAAAGAGAACTTTTTTCATTCTTAATTTGTGCTCCTCTATATTTGTTTATTCTTTTTCACTTCTGAAATAATCTTTAAGTACTCAAATTGATATTTATCATCAGGTTCTAAGTAAGTTCCTTCACTCCATTCATTCCATGCATTAAAAAAAAGAAAATCTTTATTTTCCACAAGACTTCTTTTATATATCAAATCAAAGTACTTCTTAAATTTTTCTAAAGAAAATCCTTTAATCACTATTGCATTTTCCCCTTTTCTTGCTGTATTGTCCCAATTCATAAATGCACCATAATACACATCCTTTTTCGTCTCAATGTTCTTTTTTATAATTTTTTCCCATATTATGTCATACGAATAAAAATTATATATATGAAAACGCTGTAATTTCAATTTCTTAATAAGTGAATGCCAAATCCTTTCTAATAACGAAAGATCTCTTGCAAAGCAATGCATTGGTTCCATTGGGACTACCGCCGAACTATTATCAATTTTTTCTTTTTTTTGCCATCCTGTCAATGTCTCAATCACATAAATACCTGAAAATCCCTGTTCTTTTAATCTCCGTTCCCAATATTCAATCATTTCACCGCAATTAACAATATTTTCAGCCCTATATAATAAAAACACAGGTTTATTATCTTTTAAAATATATCTCGAATCTTTGAAGAAAGGGATCAAATATTTTATATGCTCCTCCCATTCTTCAATTCCTCCATATTTTTGAGGCATTAAAACTTCCTTGTCTTTCCCAGTCCACGTTTTTGTCCATGGTTCATTTGCCCATGAAATGCAAAACTTAATATTAATATCAGGATTATTCAACATATTTTCCATTGGTTTTTCAAGTAGCATTTTCCCATTAAACCAATAATGATAATAACAAAACCCATAAATTCCGTATTTTCTGGCTAAATCAGATTGCCATTTTTGAGTCTCATTTTCCAATAAGCAGTAATAATTATCTTTATATGGTTTTTTAGGCTGATAATGATCTCTATAAAGTGCTTTCGCATTCTTTACATTAGTCCACTCAGTAAATCCTTCTCCCCACCATTCATTGTTTTCTTTAATTTCATGGTATTGAGGTAAATAGAATGCAATTATTTTTGTCATTATTAATCAGCTCTTTCCAAATTATTTTTATTTAATGCATTTTTAACAGCTTTCAACATACGATATTGATATTTCTCATCTGGTTCTAAATAACCACCTTCCCCCCATTCATTCCATGCAAAAAGAAATAAAATATCTTTATGATAAACTTCTTTCGCCCGCTTTATCTGGATAGTCAAATAATGTTCAAATTTTTCGGGTGTCACATTTAAATATACGCTACCTCGATTTTTATGTCTCGGTGTATTGTCCCAGTCAACAAAAGCTCCTGGAATCATCTTATTATCCCTTGGCTTTGTGTTTAAAATATTCTTCCATTCTTTATCATAATCAAAACATATTATGTTTTCCTTTTTAGTAGGTCTTTTAAATAAATCAGCAAAAAAATTTCTAAAATATTGTTTTGCAAATCCAATCGTTTTTTTGTAATCTTTACGAGAAAAAACTGGTTGATACTCTATTCCGTACTGAAACAATTCTCCTTCCTTAGACTTTGTATGGTCAAAATTCTTAAATTGATATGCAAAACAGATTCCTCTAAATCCATCCTGTATCGCCAATTCGTTCCAAAGCTCCAGCATTTCTCTTAGAACAGCTATTAACTCTGGTCTATAGATTATAAAAAGCGGCTTTCCATCCTCCTTAATATACCTATCATCCTTAAAAAATTGTCTTAAATATTTATAATGCTTTTTCCAATCTTCTCTTGAGCCATATGATTGAGATATTAGCACTTTATGGCTTTTATTAACCCAAGCTTGTGTCCAGTCCTCATTTGCCCAACTAATACAAAACGGTAATTTTATATTATGATTTCTAAGCATATTTTCCATTGGTTTTTCCATTAATAATTTTCCATTAAACCAATAATGATAGTAACAAAATCCATATATGCCATACTGCTGTGCTATCTCTGACTGCCACTGCATTACATCATCATTTAACAAATTATAATAATTCCTATTTAACGGAACTCTCGGTTGATAATGTCCTTCAAAAAGTGGAACTGCCCTTTTTACATTGTCCCATTCTGTAAATCCTTTACCCCACCATTTATCATTTTCTTCAAAAGAGTGAAACTGGGGTAAATAAAAAGCTATAATCTTCACCTTTATCTCCTTACTGTTATAAAAGAATTGATTTAATTGAAAAAAATCTATTATTTATACAATTTTATTCCACGAAATCGATATGACTCTTTTTGAATAGTATTACAAAATTCTGTTTCCATACTATTCATAAAATATCTTACTATCATTTCAGTCAATTTTTCCGGTTTCTTTGTCTCTACTACATATCCGGTCTTACCATCCTCTACCACATCCTGCAAACCTCCCTCATTCGTCACAAGTACATCTCAACGTTATAGACTGGTACAATGATACTAATCAAATTCTTATCCATAATCTTCTAATCTCCAAATTAACTTTTCAGATGGTTTTTCTTATCACAGAAATTCACAACAAAGGTTATCATTTTATATATTATTTCAGTAACCAATATTGTCACCAATAATGCTACCCATAATCTGACTATGGCATTGCCTGCTCTTACCAATGACCAAACAGCTATATGCACTATGTACAGATATAGCGATCTATGCCCTCCCCACATAACGATGGGAGAATTTAGTCTGCATTTTCTCATGATGATACAGATACAGAGACAGAGAAACATTCCTGACACTGGTTTAAACACATTGGCCCAAACCGCCCCCTTGTTTAAAGCAAATACATATCCTGACAGCACAAAACAAATAAAGGAAACCACCAGTGATTGATAATAATATTTGTTAATTATATTGATAATTTTCTCTTTATATTTTGCAGCAAACATCCCAAATGCAAAGAGCCACAAAGCATTAAACCATCCGATTGGTTTGTTCATACAAAAATATATGACAGTCAATATACTATCTGCGCCGATAGTGATTGTAACCAAATACCTTTTATTTATCTTAGACGCAAGAAAAAAAACTATATATTGAATTACAATAACATGTATAAACCAATCCTCCATAAATAAAATGGAGACCAGTTCCGATATTACTTTGCTGCGATTGTATCATCTTTATCCAGAAGCTTTTTTTGCACGCTTCTGTCAATGAATTGTATCATGCTTTAGAACCTCATTGTTTTCTCTCACTATGGAAAAAGCTGTTTATGACATTCTCCATGTGTTCCCATGAATATCTGTTTTTTTCTCTCTCAATTTCATCCACATATATCTTGTTTTTATCATTTTTATAAAAATCTATGATTGCATTCGTTATTGCATTTGGATTCTGCGGCTCTACAACATACCCGGTCTTCCCATCTGTTACCACATCCGGCAATCCCCCCACATTCGTTACAACCACCGGTTTTTCAAATCCAAATGCAATCTGCACAATACCACTCTGTGTAGCACTGATATACGGGAGCACAACAAGATCACAAGCCGCAAAGAACTTTTCTACTTCACGATCAGGTATATATCCATCAAATATTTTTACATAATTCTCTATTTGGCACTGCTTTATCATGTCAGTATAGAGCTTTTTATCATCTTCACCGGAATAGTCTCCCACAATCAGAAGTTCAACATCAGGAATTTTACTCACAATCTCCGGCATAGCCTGAATTAAATACTTTAATCCCTTATATTCTCTGATAAACCCGAAGAATAATAAGACCTTTTTCTCCGGTTCTATTCCAAGCCGTTTTCTTGCTTCTTCTCTTGACATGTTTTCAATTTTAAAAGCATTGTAGGTGGGATGAACAGTCTGTTTGAACACGGGATTTTTTATGATTGTTTTTAAATCATCTGCATCCTTTTTTGACTGTACGATATAACATTTTCCCTGCTTCAATGTTAATTTTGTAAGGAACTTGTCCAAAGGAAATCTTTCATGTGGAAACACATTATGGCATATAAACAATATTTTTGTTTTCTTCAAGCATTTACATAAAATGTAATAACATGGTGCAAAGTAAGGGTGCCACCATTGTATAATCACCATGTCCGGCTTTATTTTATTAATTTTTCTTGCAGTACTGATACAATTGAAAGGATTTGCCGTATGAAGCCAATAATTTGTATTCTCTATCTTGAAGGTATCATTAGAATAATCTTTTTGTTCTTTTTTGAACAAGAGCTTTGGATATTGAAATTTGTAAGAGACCATTGTCACATCATAAACCTTGGCTAATGCTCTATACAATAATCCTGTATAATGTGCGATACCGCCTTTATATGGATATACCGGCCCTATTAAGACTATTTTTCTTTTATCCTTCTCTTCCATTTCTTTAGTTCCTTGATAGTTTACTTACTTTCTCTTCCATCCTCTGTTCTGCATAAATGGCGTCATACTCCATTTTTCTCGCATGATACTGTGTATCCTGCAAAAGCTTCCTGCTGGCAGCGATCACATCTGCCACCAGTCCGATCATAAATGTCAGAAATCCCATGATGATCAGTGTACATGCCAGAATCAATGACTGCACATGCCCTCCTGCTCTCCCGATTGCCATAAAGTACAGAAACCGGAAT
>JAGAIV010000033.1 GCA_017626365.1 Clostridia bacterium | reverse complement strand
TTTTTTTGACAGAATTAAAAGGTTATCAAATTGCTACTTGTGAACCAGTTATTCAATCACGTAGACCAAATAATCGAATAGATAAAGTACGCCATATGTTTAATAAAAAAGAAAATTAAGTTACTATTCGCTAAATTACAAGTTATAGAGCAGATAGTTAGTTGCCAGTATGATAATATAAGTAAAAATAGAGATTTTTTAGATGAATTATGGAAAATTTTCATAATATTTTTGTAAATTAAAAGGTTGTCTTGAAACAGGCAACCTTTTAATCATCTATATCCTCGAATAGTTTAGAATCGTAAAATTCTTTTAATGAGATTTTTAATGTTTTACAAATTTGATATATTACCATAGAACTTGGATTTTCAACTTTGCAATTAACAATATCTCTTAAAGTTGATGGAGGAATAGTGGAACTTTCAGCTAACTTATTTATTGTTATTTTTCTATCAGCACATAATTCTTCAATTCTTTGACTTAAAGCCTTTTTAAATAGCATTTTCAATCCCTCACTTTCTCATAATATTTTACAAGAAAAGGCAAGAAAATATGCACGGATATCCGTTGACTTAAATTGCTTAAAATGGTATAATTGTTAATATGCAATTATTACAGAAGAAAAGCAGTACATATTGATTAGAGGAGGTGCTGTTTTTTTATTAAAAACAACTTGGGAAAATAGCATACTATAAGGAGGAAATATAATGGAGCAAATATTTATGTTAGTATTTATGGTTATTTTAATTGGAATAGTTATTTATTTTGGAATAAAAGAAAATAAAGAAACTACAAAAGAAAATAATAAAATTGAAGAAGATCCAGATAGATTTAGTAAAAAAATTAGAGCAATAAAGGAAGAATACGGAGAATTTAATTATATTGAACAGCCTGCAATGAAAATAGGAGAATGGGAAAATGAGGTTAGGAAAAATATATCTTCAATAGTTGATACAAAAACTAAATATAGCTCAAATAAAGAATTGAGAATATTAGTAGGAGATTATAATAGAGCTTCTGCATCTAATACAACATCTGTATTAGAAAGTGTGGGATTAAATGTAACTATTGCTAATTCAGGTATTGAAATAATTGAAAGAATTAAAAATAATGAAAAATATGATTTGATAATAAGTAATAATATTTATGATTCTGGTCATTGTGATGGACCAGAAACTCTTATGAGATTAAGAGAAATAGACAACTTTAATATTCCTGTTATTGTTTTAACTGTTTCAAAAGGAAAAAGAGATATGTTTGTTAATGGTTATGGATTTAATGAATATATGGAAAAACTCTTAACACAAGATAAAGTGATGGAAACATTACCAAAATTATTTAAAGATTTAGAATTTACAAAAATAGAAAGCAATAAGTCAGCATAAGACCTATTGCTTTTTTCTACCTAATAACTTATCTATTGAAAAAGGTTTATAGACAAGTGTTAAACTATACAAAAATGTTGTTGGTATTAAGTTTTTAGAATTTTCATAGTGTGCATAATTTGCTTGTGATGTATTGATTTTCTTTGCAACTTCTTCTTGTGTCATAGAATTTCTTTTACGAAGTATGCGAAGATTTTTTGATATTAAATCTATATCTATTTCTAATGGCAAATATGATTCATCATTTTTATTTGTTATACCAAACAAGTAATCAAGACTAAAGTTATAATGATTAGCATATTCAATTAATCTTCTTAATGGGATAGTATCTTTTCCAGTTTCCCAACCAGATATTGTAGTAAAGTTCAAATTAAAGAACTCTGCAATATCTTTTTGTTTTATATCAATATTTTCTCTACTATTTTTAAAGTTTTTAATTATCATTTTTTTCCCCCTATATAATTATTCCACTTACTAGGGCAAATATAATAATTCTAGGGGAAATAGACTATTATGAACAGAAAAAATTTGTATATTTTCACAATTCGACAAATTTTGCGATAGAAATATGATATATTTTTATTGAAATTACCAGAAAATATCGGAAAAAAGCATATTTTGATAGTTATAATCATTATATGAAATAGCATATTTCATATACTAAAATAAAAAATTGACTTTTGTATATAAATTTAGGCATTTCATAAACTATTTAGTTTTTGTGTCAAAAAATGTGGTACTATGTCGATGAAATTAAAAACGAAAGAGAAATCCATCAGATTACCAATGATGTTTTTTTAAAATCAGGGAGGGATAAGATGGATTTTTATTTATTATATAAAAATAATTTAGAAAGCATACACTAATTTTTAAGGGTTAATTGTGTGCTTTTTTGTTTTTATATAAGACAATTCCATTCTATGTACTTATTAAGCATAAACATGCTGAAGGAAAAAAATTATGAGAGATTTTTTGGCGTAGCTTTATAGAAATGTTTATGTTTATGTTCTAAAAATCTACGCATTAAGAGGTGTGTAGATTTGAGAATTGTCTTGATTGATTTCAATATAATTGCATATTTCAAAGTGAGTAGAAAAGATTTTATAGACTTTTCTGCTCATTTTGTGTTTTTAGCTCCTAAATGTAGAGGACCTCCTATTACTTGAATTAACTGAAATTTGAGTGAATAGGAGGTTTTTTTTATGTCTAATGAAGAATTAGAAGATGATGTTGTACTTGCAAAATTTATAAATTATATGCAAAAAGCACTTTATCACATGAGATTAAATTATTTTAGAGATTATGAGAGAATGAGAGATTATGAGGTTGAACTAGAAGAAATTGAATGTCCAAATTCAAAAGATGTTATAAATGAAGATATATCAATTATAGGAGTTTTAAATGATACTGAAATTAAATTATTAAACCTATTATATACACAGGGACTAAGTTATAAGGAAATATCTGAAATAACAAATGAAAATATAGAAACTTTAAAGAAAAGGCGAACTAGAGCCTTAAAGAAATTAAAAAAGGTTATGGAGGAATGAGAAAATGCAATATAATACAGAGTTTTATAAATTATTAAGACAAGCTGTATATGATGATACAGCATTAGTAAGAGTATTAGACAAAATAATGAAACTTATAAATAGTAATTCTAAAGATGATGATGGGGAAATTAACGAGGATTTAAAGAGCGAATTGATTACATATTCTATTGAATTGATACGAAATAAAAAAATTTATAAAAAATTTGAAATTTGATGTCCACTTTTTCGATTTTTTTGTGCTGTTCATAGTAGAAGGGTTAAAAAACTTCTACTATGGTATGCACATTGAAAATTGAATAGATTTTATTAGAACGACAAGAACTACATTCTAGGTGGGGTAGCAACTATTTAGATATCTAATAAGAATGTTATCTTATTATGAAGTAGTTTGGATACTTTTGTATAGTCATAGAACGAGCGTAAAGTTATAGGAATAGACCATAATGTTTCTATAATGGTGCGTCCCACGCAATGAGTACAAACCAGAGTTCTGGGTGGTAGATAACCAATGTTGCTAGAAACAATAGCAATCTAATAAATGAATGGAACAATTAAAGTTAAAATAATTTAACTATTAAAATGGAGGCTAAAATGTTAGATATTATTTCAATGATTATAATATTATTCTTTTTAATGGGACTACCTATGATTTTAATAATTATAGGTGGCAGTAAAAGTAAGTCAGAACAAGAAAGAACTTATGAATTAGAAGAAGAAGCACAATACTGGAGAGATTATGAAAAAGAACAAATAAGAAAGAAAAAAATTAGAAAAATAAAAATTAGGAGGTTTTTCAAATGGGTAAAGAACTTTATACATGGGAACAAGTAAGAGCTTATGGAGAAATTGCATTACATAATTTAACAAAATCAGCAAATGAAATAAATATGAGAAATTTTAAAAAGTGCATAGATCCACTACAAACTTTATATGCAAAAGATGGAGTGGAGGGAATGGCAGAATATTTAATGAATAAATATGAAAAATAAATAATAAAGAAAGATGTTAGTTTTTTACTAGCATCTTTTTTGAAAGGAAAAGTTATGGAGAAAATTAATCAATTAGAATACAAACTAAAGAAAAGCAAAGAAAATTTACAAGCAGATATTGCAAATAGAAGAATTGATAAAATTGATAATATTAGTATAGATTCTAATACTTCATTAGAATCGAGAATACTTAATTTCTTTCAAAAGATTAAAAATCCTTATGCAATTAGAGTTGGAAATATAGTAGTGGAAATGGAGTTTTCAGATAATTCTAATATATCTCCAATGGAGTGCATAGACGCTACTTTAATAAATGAATACAAAATGAGAGAAATGTCAAATGTGTAAATTTTAGAATTGAGGAATTTTAGTAAAATAGGATAAAATCAAAGGTTATGCTACTATTTGGGTGTAGGAGGTTTTAGAAAATGAAAAGAGGTAGAAAAAGTAAATATGATATTGAAATAAATAAATCAAAAGTATGGAATGTTGCCGTATATATTAGATTATCAGTTCAAGATGGAGATAAGGCAGAAAGTAATAGTGTAATTAATCAGAAAGAACTTTTAAATATGTATTTGGAACAAGATAAAGAACTTAATGTAAAAGAATATTATATTGATGACGGATTTTCTGGAACAACTTTTGATAGACCTGCTTTCAAGAAAATGATGAAAGATATAGAAAAAGAAATAGTAAATACAGTTATAGTAAAAGATTTATCTCGTTTTGGAAGAAACTATATTGAAGTTGGAAATAAGATAAATTCATTTATGAAAGATAATATAAGATTTATATCTGTTTGTGAAAAGATAGATAGTTATAAAGATAAAAAGTCAGTAGATGATATTATTTTTCCTTTAAAAAATATAATGAATGAAATGTATTGCAAAGATGTATCAGATAAATTGATAAAGACATTTGAGGTTATGAAAAAAGAGGGAAAATATATAGGGGGAATACCACCTTTTGGCTATATAAGAGATGAAAATAATAAACACAAACTAATAGTAGATGAGGCTTCAGCAAGTGTTGTAAGAAGAATATTTGATTTATGCGAATCTGGAATTGGTAATGTGTTAATTACTAAAGAATTAAATGAAAAAAATGTATTAACACCAAGCGAATATAACTGTAAGATTTTAAAAATCACATCATCAAGTAGTAAAGTTGCAAAACAATGGACAGCAAGTATTGTCGGAAAGATATTAGATAATAGAGTTTATTGTGGGGATTTAGTTCAAAACAAGACAAGAGGAATTAGCTATAAAGTACATAAGAGATTAAAAAACGATGAAGAAGATTACATTATAATTGAAAATGCACATGAACCAATTATAGAAAAAGAAAGATTTTTTAATATACAAAAAATAAGAAAAGATAGAAAGTTTAATTGGAACAGAAGAATAGAAAATATTTCTATATTTGACGGAATTGTATTTTGCAGTAATTGTAATAAGCCATTAGTAGCAACTATAAAAGAAAAAAGTATGATAAATGATACTGAAATTGATAAATATGTATTGGAATGTAAAGAATGCAATAATCAAAATGATAAACCTTATGTAATAGATGTGGACAAGTTAAAAATATGTATTTTTAGAAGTATTAAATATCATATAGATTTACTAAATGGATTTGAAAATGCAAGATTATCTGTTAAAGAAAATAAAGAATATGCAGACAAAATAAAAGAGAATGTTGAGAATTTAAAAAATAAATTAGAAAGACTTGATAAAGAAAGAACAAAATATTTCACAAAATTCAGAGATATGGAAATTGACGAGCAAGAATATATTGCTTTTATCAGAGAGAATGTTAAAGAGGAAGAAAATATAAAGGAACAAATTAAAAAAGAAAAAGCAAAGTTAATGGAGGCAAGATTAAGTTATAAGAATGTTGCTGAAAATAACTGGGTAGATACTTTAATGAAATATAAAAATCAAAGGAAGATTACAAAAGAAATGTTAAATGACTTAATAGAAAAAATTTATATCAATAATGATGGTAGAAAAATTAAATTAGTATTTAAGTATGAAGACGCTTTTAAATTGGCAATGGATTATTTGAAAATTGTAAAGGAAGGGGGAAATACTAATGCCTAGACAAAGTAAATATAATAAAGAAGAAAAAGATAATGTGAAAAGTTATCAATATAAAGCAGCAATATATATAAGATTATCAGTAGAAGATGGAGATAAAGAAGAAAGTAATAGTATAACAAATCAAAGAATGTTATTAAATCAATTTTTAAAAGATAATTCAGATATTGAAGTATATGATTATTATACAGATGATGGATTTTCTGGAACTACTTTTAATAGACCAGGATTTGAAAAATTGTTAGAAGACTTATATGAAAAGAAATTTAATACTGTTATTGTAAAAGATTTATCAAGATTAGGAAGAAACTATATTGAAGTTGGAAATTATATTGAAAAAGTATTTCCTTTATATAATATAAGATTTATTGCAGTTAATGACCAAATAGATAGCATAAAAAATCCTGAATCAGTTAATAGCATAATTGTACCTTTTAAGAATTTAATAAATGACGAATACTGTCGAGATATATCAAATAAAATAAAGGCAGTATTAAATGTAAAAATGAAAAAAGGGGAATATGTTGGAGCTTATGCACCTTATGGATATATCAAAGATCCAGATGATGTACACCATTTAATTATTGATGAAGATGCAGCAAAAGTCGTTAGAATGATATATGAACTTACTTTAAATGGATATGGAAGAACAGCAATAGCAAAAAAATTAAATGAATTAGGAATATTAAATCCAACAGGACATAGAGCAATAGATTTAAAAATGAAAACACCATTTAAGAATAATACCGATAAAGTTACATATTCTTGGTGTTCAACAACAATTAGAGATATTTTACGAAATCAAATGTATTGTGGAGATTTAGTTCAAAACAAAGGAAAACTAATTAGTTATAAAATACATAAAAGAGTATTAGTACCACAAGAAGAATGGATTATTGTAAAAGATACACATGATGCAATTATAGATAGAGATACATTTGATAAGGTACAAAAAGCAATACTAGACAGAGATACAAGAATGAATACAGATGGAAAAATATCCATATTTGCAGGACATATTAAATGTGGAGATTGCCAAAGGGCAATGAGTAAAAAGATACCAGGAAAATATAAAGGACAACCTAGAAATTATTATCATTATATGTGTTCTGCATATATGAGGTCTGGTGGAGAAATTTGTACAAAGCATAGTATAAAAAATGATGAATTAGAAAAAGCAGTTTTAGAAAGCGTAAAAGTTCAAATTGGACTTATAATGGATATGAAAAGAATAAAAGGAAAAATAGATAGTAAAACATTTAATGATAATCGCAGAAGTTATTTGCTAGAAAATATCAATAAATGTGAAGAAACATTGAATATTAAAAGAAAGTTAAGAAAAGAGGCTTACGAGGATTGGAAATTAGGCATTATTACAGAAAAGGAATATAATGACTACACCCAAGAATACGGAAGGCAAATAAGGGAAAATGAAGCATATATTGAAGAAAACTATAAAGAATTACAGAATTTAGACAAAATGAGTACCTCTGGAGAATGGATTGAATATTTTGAAAAATACCAGAATGTAAATTCATTATCAAGAGAACTTATAGATGGACTAATAGATGATATATATGTTTATGAAGATAAGAAAATTAAAGTTAAGTTTAAATATGAAGATGAATACAATTATTTAATTCAATATATAAAAAGAAGAAAGGGAGATATACTTTAAAGAGAATTTATCTCTCTTTTTTCTGTAATTTTATAGAAAAAAATTAAATTTTATGATATAATTTGAAAAGTTTTAAGGAGGTTATATATTATAACCGCAAAAACTTAAAAAACTTATGTATGAACACTTACATAAGATTATAAAAAATACGAAAAACAATAAAAAATGGCGAATAAAAACCTCAAAACCCTTGATATTATAACTGTTTTAATGAAGAACGACAGGGTACGCGAATTTGAATGGTTAGATACGAGGAGTTGAGAAGAGGATAGATATAGTAAACAGATAAATGCAATGAAGAAATAAGGAAGGGTACTATTTAATGTAACATGCTAAACCAATTAATAAAATTAATAGTCAAACTTTTAGAGAAGATTTAAATAATTATCCAATAATTGATAATAAAAATATTCCATTAGAAGTGTATTATGTGTTTAGAGATGAAATAATAAAAGAATTTTTTAATACGGTTCAAAATAAAATGCACTATGCAGTTCATGGAAATACAGTGGCAGAAGTGATATTTAATATAGTAGAGTAGACAGTGAGCATGCTATGACAATGAAAGATTGGATTAAAGAATTAGATGGATTTTTAACAATGACTCATAAAGATATTTTAGAAGGAGCAGGAACAATATAACATGAAAAAGCATTAGAAAAATCACATAGATAATACGATAAATATATGAAATCACATTTAACACAAGCAGAGAAAGATTATTTAGAGATAATGGGTGAAGATATAAAAAGATTAAAATAAAAGGAAGTATATAGTAGAGGAATGAAAAATGAATAAGATAAATGAAATACAAAGGGATAGAAATTACGGAATAGATTTATTAAGAGTAGTTGCAATGTTTTATGTGGTAATTCTTCATTGCTTGGGGCATGGAGGAATATTAAATAACGTTATTCCAAATTCTATACAATACAACTTTTCATGGTTATTAGAAATATTTGTATATGGAGCTGTAAATATATTTGCATTAATAAGTGGATATGTGTTATATACTGAAGAAAATAAAAAAATTAAAATTTCAAATTATATAAATTTATGGTGTCAAGTAGTATTTTACGGTATTTTAATAACAGCAATGTTTGATATTATTATGCCTAATAAGGTTACTATTCAGGATTATTTGAAAAATATTTTTCCTGTAATAAACAATATATGGTGGTATTTTACAGCATACACTGGTTTGTTTGTATTTATACCATTGATAAATAATGCGATTAGAAATTATAGCAAATTAGCAACTAGAAAAATTTTCATTTTGCTTATTTTAATTTTTTCATTCTATAATTTAATACCAAATATATTTGGATTATCAGAAGGATATTCTGTTATTTGGATAATAATTTTATATATTTTAGGTGCTATAATAAAAAAATGTAATATTGGTAAACAACTAAAATGGTATAATGCAGTAATAATTATAATATTAATGGGATTAATTACATATTTTTATACAATGTTTGGTAAGGAGTTTAAAATATTTGAAATTAAAGTAAAAAGAGATTTGCTAATCTCATATACTTCACCAACAATATTAATCAGTGCAATAATGTATTTGATTTTATTCTCTAAAATGAAATTTAATAAAACTATTGAAAAAATAATAAAATTTGCAGCTTCATCAAGTTTTGCAATATATATTATAAATGATAACCCAATGATTAGAAATAATTGGATTATTAATAGATTTGCTAATTTAACAATGGGTTCGACTAAAGAAATATACTTATATGTTATAGCCTTTTCATTTTTGTTCGTAATTATATCAATTCTAATTGATAAGATTAGAATATTTATATTTAAATTAATTCATGTGAATGACTTATCGATATTAGCAGAAAAATTTATAGAGAAAATTTTAAATAACATTTGCAGTTATGATAGAAAAAATTTATGGATTTATGATATTTATTCAGAGGAAGAAAGATATTCTAAGCAGATAGAAAAAGATAAAGTATAATAAAGAAGGGCGTGAGTGAGCTTTGGCAAGAATTTTATTAATTGATGGAAATAGTATATTAAACCGTGCATTTTATGGAATTATGGGGAACAAAATGCTAATGACAGAGGATGGTACATATACAAATGCAGTGTATGGTTTCCTAAGTATTTTATTTAAAGTTCAAGAGGAACTAAAACCAGAATATTTGGTAGTAGCTTTTGATAAAAAAGGTCCAACTAAAAGGCACGAATTATATAAAGAATATAAAGCAAACCGAAAAGGAATGCCAGAAGAATTAGCACAGCAAATGCCTATGATTAAAGAAATTTTAAAGGCTATGAATATAAAGATTATTGAAAAAGAAGGATATGAGGGAGATGACATTATAGGAACTTTATCTCGTTTTGGTGAAAAAAATGGATTAGATGTTACTATTCTTTCTGGAGATAGAGATAATTTTCAATTAGCTACTGATAAAACAACAATTGAGATTCCAAGAACCAAAGCTGGAAAAACAGAAACAGATTATTATGATAGAAACAAAGTAATAGAAGAATATGGAGTAGAACCATATCAATTAATCCAAGTAAAAGGACTAATGGGAGATACCTCAGATAATATTCCCGGAGTTCCTGGAGTGGGAGAAAAAACAGCGTTGCAATTAATTAAAGATTATACAGATATAGATAAACTATATGAATCTTTAGAACAAGGAACAGATAATATTAAAGGAAAACTAAGAGAAAAATTAGTAGAAAATAAAGAGTTAGCATTTCTTTCAAGAGAGCTTCGGAAGAATTAATATAGATTCTCCAATCGAAGAAAATTTGGAAGAAATGAAAGTAGAAGAATGGGACAAGCAAAAAGTATTAGAATTATTTAAAAAATATCGTTTTAACCGATATATTGAACGTTTTTCTTTAGAAGGAGAAGCAAATAAAGACGAACAAACAGGAATTAATTTTGAAATAAAAGAGGTCAAAACAGAGGAAGAGCTACAAAAACTAGTAAAAATGCTAAAAGCAGAAGAAAAAATGATTTATAATTTAGGATTAAGGAATAAAACAGATGTAGCAGGGTATATTATTCCAAAAGAAATAATAAGTATTAGTATCTATGTACAAAATACGGTATATTATTATGAATTTGACGAAAAACGAGAAGAATTTATTCAATATTTTAAAGCAATATTTGAGGAGAAAAAATTAACTGGATATGAACAATCAAGAGATTATATTTTATTAAAACAAATAGGAATTACACCAAATCACTTTGAATTTGATGTAAAGATAGCGGCATATTTACTAAATCCAGTATCTTCTAAGTACCCATTAGAAGGATTAAGCATTACTTATGCTAATATAGATATTGTAGAATATTTAAAACAAAATGGAATACAAGAAGAAAAGCAGCAATTAAATCTATTTGAAACAGTAGAAGAAAAAACAGAATCAAAACAAAAACAAGAATCTATCATTTCAGTATATGCAATCGCAAAATTAGAAAAAATATTAAAAGAAAAACTACAACAAGAAGATTCTTATAAATTATTTACAGATATTGAAATGCCACTTGTTAAAGTATTAGCAGATATGCAATATACGGGAATGAAAGTAGATAAAGAAGAACTAATTTCCTATGGAAATATTTTAAAAAGTGAATTACAATCCTTAACAGAAGAAATTTATCATTTAGTAGGGGAAGAATTTAATATCAATTCACCAAAACAATTGGGAGAAATTCTATTTGAAAAATTAAAACTACCATATGCAAAGAAAACAAAAAGTGGCTATTCTACCGATGTAGACGCCTTAGAAAAAATAAGAAACGAACACCCAGTTGTTACTAAAATTTTAGATTATCGCGCGATGGCAAAATTAAACTCTACTTATGTAGAGGGCTTACTACCATATATTAATAAAGAAGATAATCGTATTCATTCTTATTTTCATCAAACTGTAACGGCAACTGGAAGAATTAGCTCGACTGAACCAAATTTGCAAAACATTCCAACCAGAAACGATGCAGGAAAGAAAATAAGAAAAGCCTTTAAACCAAGTGAAGGTTGTGTATTTTTAGATGCGGACTATTCACAAATTGAATTAAGAGTACTTGCTCATATTTCAGGAGATGAGCATATGATAGAAGCATTTTTAAATGATGAAGACATTCATAAACAAGCAGCATCTAAAGTGTTAGGAATTCCAATTGAAGAAGTAACACATGAGCAAAGGTCTAATGCAAAAGCAGTTAACTTCGGAATTGTTTATGGAATTAGCGATTTTGGCTTGGCAGGACAATTAGGAGTATCAAGAAAAGAAGCAAAAGGCTATATTGACCAATATTTAGAAAAATATAGTGGAATTAAAAAATTTATGGATGACATTGTAGAAGAGACAAAAGGAAAGGGATATGTAGAAACATTATTTCATAGAAAAAGACAAATCCCAGAGCTAAAATCATCCAATTATATGGTAAGACAATTTGGCGCAAGAGCAGCCATGAATACACCAATACAAGGAACCGCAGCTGATATCATGAAAATTGCTATGATAGATGTATTTAACAAATTACAAGTAGCAGGACTAAAATCAAAACTTGTTCTTCAAGTACACGATGAATTGTTAATCGATACGGTAATTGAAGAAAAAGAACAAGTAAGTGAAATTTTAAAAACATGCATGGAAAATGCAATAAAACTAAAAGTACCATTAAAAGTGGAACTATCGGAGGCAAACGATTGGTATAATGCAAAATAGAACCTCCAGTCGGCTTCGCCGACAGCTTACCCTTAAGCAAAGGGAACTTTACTCAAAAGAAAAAAAGTAATATATAAAGAGGAGAGAAGTGTGTTGCAAAGAAAGGAAAAAAAAATATTATGTATCATTACTATTATAGTAATTATTTTTGTTTTACTATTTAGCGTGTTTAGAGTACAAGATATTATATTAAAAAAGATATATCCTATGAAATATTCCGAATATGTCTATAAGTATGCAGAAGAATACGAGGTAGACCCGTTACTGATTTTTGCTATTATTAAGGTAGAAAGTAACTTTAACCCAAATGTTGTTTCTTCTAGCCAAGCAATAGGCCTTATGCAATTAATGGATACAACAGCAGAAGAATTAGCAACAAAGCTAGATTTGACATTTACCCAAAAATCTTCTTTATACAATCCTGAGTTAAATATAAGGTTAGGAACCAAATACTTTTCTGATTTATTAAAAGAATATAACAATATCCCTCTTGCATTAACTGCTTACAATGCAGGAAAAGGAAATGTAAAGCGATGGATTGAACAAGGAACTATTAAAACAGATGGAAGTGATATCGAAAATGTGCCTTATAAAGAAACTAATAATTATGTAAGGAAGATTTTACGAGATTATAATATATATCAAAAACTATATTAACAATTAATATAACGAATATAGGGTCTACTAGTACAGCTAGTAGACCCTATATTATTGTTGAAATAACTAGATTAAAGAAATTAATTATAGTATAAAAATATAAATTTGCATTTATTAACATAATGTGATAAAATTAAATATATAGTAACTATAAAACTATAGCAAAAGGAAGGAGCTTTTATATGATTAGTAATCAAATCGAAATTAACGGAAGGCAGCGGAGAATAGTTGTGAACAATAATGAGGTAATAATTTTTTATTACCGTCAAAAGAATGTTCCCAAAACCAGAATGGAGGTAAAACGGGAAAAATTTAGAATACTCACAATATTCAGTATAGGAGAACGAAAACTGGTACAATGTATCAGTGCGAAAGGTGAAGTGGTTTTTTATAGCATTAATCAGTGCTGTAAAATTACTTCTGCACCAGTTAGAAGCAAGATAGAGTTCTTCTACGTAGCAGGTGAGGTGCTTATTAAAGTTACAGATGACGAAAAACAGTCTCTGTACGATGAATCAGGCAACTTGATTGCTACTGAAACGGAGTATGATGTAACCCCCAAGTTTTCTGGGTGTGATGTTGTGATTGAGAAAGTTGACAAATCAACCCAAAAGATTTATACCTCCAATTTGGAGGGCTGCCCATGCTAGGGCTCCATTCCCCAACATATCAATTATAGATATGTTGGGGTTTTTCTTTACAATTTAAAATGATTGCGATATAATAACAAAAAACGAAGGAGGTTATATTATGGCAGTATTAGTAACAGGTGGAGCCGGTTTTATAGGTAGCCATACAGTAGTTGAATTATTGAATGAAGGAAAAGATGTTGTTATTATAGATAATTTTTCTAATAGTAAACCAGAGGTTTTAGATGCCATTAAAAAAATTACAGGAAAAGATTTTAAATTTTATGAAATTGATTATTTAGATAGAGAAAAATTAGAAAAAGTATTTGAAGAAAATGAGATTGAAGCAGTTTTAAACTTTGCAGGATTTAAAGCTGTAGGAGAATCTGTACAAAAACCGATTGAATACTATACTAATAATATTTCAGGGGCATTGGTATTATTAGATACGATGAGAAAATACAATGTAAAAACATTCGTATTTAGTTCTTCTGCAACTGTATATGGAGACCCAGAAACTATTCCTATTACAGAAGATTGCAAAACAGGTGGAACAACTAATCCATATGGAACTTCTAAATTATTTATTGAGCAAATTTTAAAAGATATTTATACATCAGACCCAACATGGAATATTTGTATTTTAAGATACTTTAACCCAGTAGGAGCACATGAAAGTGGATTAATTGGAGAAGAACCACAAGGAATTCCAAACAACTTAATGCCATATGTTGCGAGAGTAGCTCTAGGCACCTTAAAAGAATTATCTGTTTTTGGAAACGATTACGACACGAAAGATCGGAACAGGTGTAAGAGATTATATACATGTAGTAGACTTAGCAAAAGGACATATAAAAGCATTACAAAAGCTAGAAAAAGAGAAAAAAGGTTTATTTATCTATAACTTAGGAACAGGAAATGGTTATAGTGTATTAGATATGGTAAAAGCTTTTGAAAAAGCAACTGGAAAGAGAGTTGCTTACAAAATAGCACCAAGAAGGCCAGGAGATATTGCAACCTGTTATGCTGATCCGGAAAAAGCAAGAAGAGAACTAGGTTGGGAAGCAAAATTAGGAATCAACGAAATGTGTAGAGATTCTTGGAATTATATCAATAACAAATAAGAAGAGGGCAACCTCTTTTTTTATATACAAAATTCACCAAAAATTCACAAATAAATATGTATAATTTAGTTTACATATTTACAAAAAATTGGTATAATGGAAGATATGGAAAATAAAGGAGATTATATATGGAGCAAACAATAGAAAAAGAAAATGTAGTAGAAAATACAGAAAGAATTGTAGAAAAGAAAGAAAAAAAGAAATTTACGATAGCGGGAATTAGTATTTGGAGATTACTTGCTTATTTTATTATTTATAGTGTAGTAGGATTTATTATTGAAACTTTATTTGGATTCGTTACAAAAGGAGTAATAGAAAGTAGAAAGAGTTTTTTATATGGTCCATTTTGTGCAATTTATGGTGTTGGCGCTGTTATTATGATTCCACTATTACAGCGTTTTAAAAAGAATAATTATACTTTATTTTTTGGGGGATTTGTAATTGGTTCTATTGTAGAGTATGTTATTAGTTTGATAGGAGAAATGATATTTCACATTAAATGGTGGGATTATTCAGAAATGGCATTTAATATACAAGGTAGAATATGTATTGCATTTTCTTTCTTTTGGGGAATTTTGGCAATTTACTTGATGAGTCATTTCAATCCTAAAATAGATAAGTTAATTGATAAAATAAAAGAAAAAATTTCTCCAAAAGTTTTAAAAACAGTATGTATTATTCTTATTTTATTTATGTTTATAGATTTTTTAATTACGAGCTTTGCTTTAAAAATGTTTTTTACGAGAATAGTAGCCAAGAATAATCTTAAACTTGCAACATATGATGAATATATCTTTGAATGTGCAGAATTATACAAAAATGAAGATATAAAAGAGTTTACTTTAAAATACTTTTCAGACGAAAAAATGATGAAAACTTTTCCGAATATAAAATTAACAGGAGAAGATGGAAATGTAATATGGATTTGTGATGTATTAAAAGATATTCAACCATATTATGTAAGAGTATTTACACCAAGTTATTCTAAGTAAGTGCTGGTTTCAGAATAAATCAATATTTTTTATTTCGCTCCATTCCTGCGCTGGTCGCATATGCTCCCATTTGTTGATTCTTCGAATCAACTGCTCATTGGTCGCTACATAAAAAATATTGATTTACTCTGAAACATTAAACTTGGAGAAAGAAAGGACGTTGAATTTTATTTATGATTTCAAATTATAGTGTTAAAAAGCCATTTACCATATTTGTGGCAGTTATTCTAATTATTATATTAGGTTTTATTTCTTTTACAAATATGACAACAGACTTATTACCTAAAATGGACTTACCTTATGCATTAATTGTAACAACTTATGTAGGAGCAAGTCCAGAAAAGGTAGAAAATGTTGTAACAAAACCAATTGAACAGTCTATGGCAACAGTAAGTAATGTAAAAAACATAACTTCTGTATCTTCTGAAAATTCTTCTATGGTTATATTAGAATTTTCTAGTGATGTTAATATGGATTCTGCATTAATTGAATTAAACGGAAAACTAGATTTAATAAAAGCTGCTTGGGACGATTCTAGTATTGGAGCTCCAATTGTTAGTAAGATAAATCCAAATATGTTACCTGTTATGATGACAGCGGTTGATGTGGGCGAGATGGATAATGCAGAAATTAAATCTTTTGTCAATAACAATATATTACCAGAATTAGAGAGAATCGATGGAGTAGCATCTGTTACTACAACCGGAATGATTGAAGAACAAATCCAAATAAAATTAAACCAAGAGAAAATAGATGGCATTAATAAAAAACTAGTAGATAGTGTAAATTCTAAATTATCAAAAGCAGAAGGTGAATTAAATAAAGCAAAAACAGAGCTAGAAAAAGGAAAACAAGAACTTAGTAAACAGCAGAAAGAGCAAATGAGTAAAATAGATGATGGAATGGCAAGTATTGAAACAGGATTAGCTACAATATCTAAAAAAGAGAGTGAAATTGCTTCAAAAGAAGAAGGGTTAAAGCTTACAAAAACGACATTAACCAAAACAATTGGAGGAATGGATACTTTACTTAATAAAATGAATTCTGAAAAGGCAGAGCTTGTTAAGTTAGGAAATGCCTTAACACAGGAACAAAAAGTAAAATTAGAAGTTTTAAATAATTCTATTTCTAAAACGGAAAAATTAAAGGAAGAAACAACAAAACAATTAACTGAAATAGAAACAGGCTTAGACCAAATTTCAGTAGGAAAAACGCAAATAGCAACACAAAAAAGTAATTTACAAGAAAAACAAAAACAATTAGAAGTAGCAAAATCTACTTTAACCATTGAACTTAGCAAAGCGTCTTCAAAATTAGAACAAGGAGAAGAAGAATTAAATAAAGGAATAAAAGAGTTTGAAACAGCTCGTGATGAAGCATTAAAAAATGCTTCTATAGATGGAATTATTACACAGGAGATGGTTTCTAATATTTTAATGGCAAATAATTTCTCTATGCCAGCAGGGTACATAGAAAATCAAAATGATAAAATGCTAATAAAAGTAGGAGAAAAATTTGCAAGTTTAGAGGAAATTCAAAACTTAACAATTTGTTCATTTGATATAGAAGGTCTAAAAAATGTTACGCTTGGAGATTTAGCAGACATTAGCTATACCGATAATTCAGATGAAGTATATGCAAAAGTAAATGGAAACAATGCGATTGTTTTAAGTTTTCAAAAACAAAGTACATCTTCTACAGCAGATGTTTGTAAAACAATTCAATCTACAATGAAAAAACTAGAAAATGAGAATGTACGTTTTACAACACTTATGAACCAAGGTGTTTATATTGATTTAATTATAGGAACAGTGCTAGAAAACTTATTATATGGAGCAATACTAGCAGTTATTATTCTATTTATCTTTTTAAAAGATTATAGACCAACGATTATTATTGCATTATCCATTCCAATCAGCTTAACATTTGCGATTGCATTAATGTACTTTACAGGAGTAACAATTAATATTATTTCTCTATCTGGATTAGCACTTGGGGTTGGAATGTTAGTAGATAACTCCATTGTAGTTATCGAAAATATATATAGACTTCGTAAAGAGGGAAGCAGTGTAAAAGAAGCAGCAATTCAAGGAGCTTCTAGAGTAGCAGGAGCGATAGCTTCTTCTACATTAACAACAGTATGTGTATTCTTACCAATTGTATTTATTGAAGGAATATCAAGACAACTATTTACCGATATGGGACTAACCATTGCTTATTCGTTACTTGCAAGTTTAATTGTAGCACTTACACTAGTGCCTGCCATGGCATCTAAGATGTTTAAAAATACAAAACCAAAAGAAACAAAGTTATTTGATAAATTTACAAATATATATGAGAAAACTTTGAAAGTAGCTTTAAATCATAAAATAATTGTTGTTACTTTATGCCTAGTTCTATTAGTAACAAGTGCAGTTTTAGCAAGCAGAATGGGAACTGCATTTATTCCAGAAGTAGATGGAACACAAATATCAATTACAATAACTCCACCAAAAGATACAATAGCAAAAGATGCTCAAAATAAAGCAAATGAAATGATTGATAAGTTATTAGAAAATATTGATGAGATAGAAACAATTGGTGCAATTGATTCAAGTGCTATGGGAACGATGTCAAGCGGAAGTAGTAGTTCTATTACGATGTATGCAATTTTAAAAGAAGATAAGAAACTATCTAATAAAGAAATAGCTAATAAAATATATGAATTAACGAGTGATTCTGATTATGAAATTAGTGTAAAAACTTCTAATATGGATATGTCTTCTATGATGTCATCTGGAATTCAAGTTGTAATAAAAGGAAAAGAAACTGATAAATTACAGGAAATTGCAAAAGAAGTAACTACTATGCTAGAGCAAGTGGAAGGAATTGGCGAAGTTGATTCTGGAATTTCTGAAACTCAAAAAGAGCAAAGAGTAACAGTAGATAAAAATAAAGCAATGGAATATGGGTTAACGGTTGCACAGGTTTATCAAAAAATAGCAGCAGAAGTGACAAACGAAAAAGAAGCCACTGAAGTTACTATTGATAATAAAGATTATCCAGTTGTTGTAGTAAAACAAGAAGAAAAGAAAACAATGACAGATAATTTAGCATCTATCGTACTATCTGGAAAGAAAAACAATGAAACAGTAGAAGTGAAATTATCTGAGATTGCAACAATAGAAGAAGCAGATGGATTAGCATCAATTTCACACGATAATCAAGAACGTTACATTAGCGTATCTGCAACTATTAAAACAGATAGTAATGTTGGATTAGTAGGAAGAGAAGTAGAAAATAAATTAAAAGAATATAAAGCACCAGAAGGATATAGTGTAGAACTACAAGGAGAAAGTGAAACAATTAATCAATCCTTAACCGATTTAGCAACAATGATTTTACTTGCTGTTGTGTTTATCTATTTAATAATGGTGGCACAATTCCAATCACTAAAATCACCATTTATCGTAATGTTTACAATTCCACTTGCTTTTACAGGAGGACTATTTGCATTATGGATGACAGGATGTGAAATTAGCTTAATTGCAATGCTAGGTTTCCTAATGCTTGCAGGTATTGTTGTAAATAATGGAATCGTATTCATTGACTATGCAAATCAGTTACGCTCAGAAAAAGGAATGAATGTAAGAGATGCTTTATTAGAAACAGGAAAAACAAGATTAAAACCAATCCTAATGACAGCACTTACTACGATTTTAGGACTATCAACTATGGCAATAGGTATGGGAATGGGAGCAGAAATGATACAACCACTTGGAATTGTAACAATAGGTGGATTAGTATATTCAACAATACTAACACTATACCTAGTTCCAGCATTATATATGATGATGAATAAGGATAAAAAGCCAAAGGCAGAAAAAGAAAAGAAGAAAAATAAATAAAAATAGAGTTGCATTAATATGCAACTCTATTTTTTTTAACAAAATGTATTGACAAAACATATAATATTATATATATTAACATATGAACATATATTCATATAAAAGGATAAAAATATGGAAGAAAAAGAATTAGAATTTATATGTGAAGAAAAGCATCCACATTATCAAAAAATAAATGAAGTAAAGTGTACAGAACCAGATACAGAACAAATTGAAACATTATCAAATATGTTTAAGTTATTTGCAGATAATACAAGACTTCGTATTATTTGTAGTATTTTAAATACAGAGTTATGCGTATGTGATTTGTGTGAGTTATTGGATTTAAATCAATCAACTGTATCACACCAGTTACAAATATTAAGAAATGCGAAACTTGTGAAATATAGACGTGAAGGAAAGCAGATTTATTATAGCTTACAAGATGAACATATTGAGCAAATTATTCGGAACAAGTTTAGCACATATTTTAGAAGAGGAGGATAAATAGCTATGGCATGCCATCATTGTGATAATGAACATTGTGAAATAGAAGAACAAGAGGAAAAAGAAGAAAAATTATCTATCTATTTGTATGGTATAGGAATTTTATTTTTTGCTTTGTCGTTTATACCAGTATTAAATATATTTAAAATGGAACTCATTATTTTATCCATTTTATTTTCCGGATATGAGATTATTTGGAATGGAATTAAAAACATATTTACACTTAATTTCGAAGAAGAAACGCTAATGACAATTGCGGTAATTGCAGCATTTGCTTTAGGAGAATATGCAGAAAGTGCACTTGTTATTTTGCTATATCGTTTAGGAGAGTTTTTAGAAGAAAGAGCAAGTAGTAAATCAAACGAAAGCATCAAAGAAATTGTAAAAATAAAAGCAGATACAGCAAATCGAGTAATAGAAAATACAATTGAAACTGTGAATGTAAAAGAAATTAAAGTAGGAGATACTATCCTAATTAAACCGGGTGAAAAAGTTCCTGTAGATTGTAAAATAATTTACGGAGAATCCGAGATTGATACTTCCAGTTTAACAGGAGAAAGTAATCCTATATATGTGTCAAAAGGAAAAGAATTGTTATCTGGTGAAATCAATTTAACAGGAGCTATTACTTGTAAAGTATTAAGAGATGTAGAAAATTCAGCAGCATCACAAATAGTTGATTTAGTTTATCAAGCAACAAACAATAAAGGAAAAACAGAAAAATTTATTACAAGATTCTCTAAAATATATACACCAACGATTATTGTGATTGCTATTTTAATTGCAATCATACCATTCTTATTTGGATTAGATGCAAAAGAATGGATAATGAGAGCTCTTATCTTTTTAGTGGCATCTTGCCCATGTAGCTTAGTAATATCTGTTCCACTATCTTTCTTTACTTCTCTTGGAAAAATATCGAAAAAAGGAATGATTATAAAAGGAACAAAACATATAGAAAACCTTGCAAATGCAACAGTTGTAGCGTTTGATAAAACAGGAACTTTAACAACAGGAAATATGAAAATACAAAAACTTGAAACATATCATTCATATAGTAAGGAAGAAATACTTTCTTATATGTATAGTTTAGAGTTATTATCAAATCATCCAATTGGAACAGCAATTAAAAATTATGGAGATAATATAGAAACAAAAGAAGTAAAAGATTATAAAGAAATTGCAGGACATGGTTTATATGGAAAAATAGAAGAAAAAGAAGTACTATTTGGAAATAGTAAATTATTACAACAATACGAAATACCATATAATGAAGAATTATTACAAAATGCAATATATTTAGCAATTGATAAGCAAATTGCAGGGTATATTACACTAGTAGAAGATGTTAGAAAAGAAAGTACAAACATTGTAAAAGACCTAAAAAATGTAGGAGTCAATAAAGTTATCATGCTAACAGGAGATAACAAAAAGAATGCAGACGAAATAGGAGAAGAACTAAAAATAGACGAAGTTCGTTCTTCCTTATTACCACGAGATAAATTAGCAGTAATAGAAGAATTAAAGAAAAATAAAGAAAAAGTTATTTTTGTTGGTGATGGAATAAATGATAGCCCAGTGTTAGCAAATAGCAATTTTGGAATTGCTATGGGAGAAGGAACAAACATAGCAAGTATCACAGCAGATGGAATTCTAATATCAAATAACATTTCAAGTTTGCCAAATATTATCAAAACTGCAAAACGTGCAATGAAAGTAGTAAAATTCAATATTATCTTTTCATTAGTAGTAAAAGCAATTGTATTAATTTTAGGAGCAATCGGAATTGCTCCAATATGGCTTGCTATTTTTGCGGATACAGGAGTAACATTCTTAACGGTTGTAAATGCAATAAAGAATATAAAGTAGAGAAGAGGATTACCTCTTCTCTAAACTTATTTCATTTTTCAAAAATATTGTGATATTATTTAAACAATTACCAAAAAAAGCGAAAAACCCCCTTTTAAAATCTTGCAAAATAGTGTACAATTATATACAAATTGTATTAGTAGGAGAAAAAGGATGAATAAGAAATGGGAATATTATAGTAGTGATGAGAAATTAGTAGAAGAAATAGAAAAAAAGTTTCATATTAGTAAGTTGCTTGCAACTATTTTAGTAAATAGAGGAATTGTTGAAGAAGATAGAATTAGAAAATTTTTAGAGCCAACAAGAGAGGATTTTCATAATCCGTTTTTAATGCCAGATATGGAGATTGCGGTAAATAGAGTGATAAAAGCAATGGAAGACAAAGAAAAGATTATGATTTATGGCGACTATGATGTGGATGGAATAACTAGTATTTCTGTTTTACAGAAGTTTTTGCGGAGAAAGAGGATTGGAGGTAGAAAGTCATATTCCAAATCGATTAGAAGAGGGGTATGGGTTAAATAAAGAGGCGATTAAAGAAATTTACGATAAAGAATATCGATTAATGATAACCGTTGATTGTGGTATTTCTGCAACAGAAGAAATTGAGTTTGCTAATTCTTTAGGAATGACTACCATTATTACAGACCACCACGAGCCATTAGAAGAATTGCCAAAAGCATTGGCAGTCATTGATGCTAAAAGAAAAGATAATCAATATCCATTTAACCAATTAGCAGGAGTTGGTGTGGTATTTAAGTTTATTCAAGCACTTGGGATGAAATTAGGCTTAGAAGAAAAAGAGTATTTAAAATATTTAGATTTAGTATGTGTGGGGACGATATCTGATATTGTACCATTAGTGGATGAAAATCGTGTAATTGCAAAGCTTGGATTAAAACTAGTAAATGTAACCAAAAACTTAGGATTAAAATGCTTATTAGAATCAGCAGGATATAAAAAGATAGATTCAAATACTGTTTCTTTTGGAATTGCACCAAGAGTAAATGCTTGCGGTAGAATGGGACATGAAACAGAAGCACTAGATATCTTTTTATCAAATGATATAGATGAAGTAAAAATGCTATCGGATAAATTAAATGAGTATAACAAGGTTAGACAAGAAACTGAAAAAAGCATTGTAGAAAAAGCATTAACAATGATTGAAGAAAATAAAGAAAATGAAAAAAGTGCAATTGTACTTGGAAGTGAAGGCTGGCACCATGGAGTTATCGGAATTGTATCTTCTAAAATTACAGAAATGTATTTTAAACCAAGTATTTTAGTATCATTCGAAGAGGGTCTAGCAAAAGGTTCTGGAAGAAGTGTGCCAGGTTTTGACCTACATGAAGCACTTTGCAAATGCAGTAAGTACCTAGAAAAATATGGTGGACACGAAATGGCAGTAGGGCTTACATTAAAAGAAGAAAATTTTGAAGATTTTAAAAAAGCATTTGAAGAAGTGGCAAAAGAAGAAAAAGTAGAAGAAATTTTACCAGTAATTTATATAGATGGAACTGTTACACGGAGAAGATATGAAGCCAGAATTTGTAAAACAACTTACAAACTTAGAACCATTTGGAGAAGGAAACAAAGTTCCATTATTTGCATACAAAGGTTTAAAAATTAATTCAATTCGTGCATTAACAGACGGAAAACACTTGAAATTAACATTAAAAGATGATAACTTAATTATTGATGCAATTGGATTTAATATGGGAAATTTAGTAGATGAATATCGTATTGGAGATAAAGTTGATGTTGTGGGCGTTTTAGAAATTAATAGTTTTAATGGAATGGAAAATGTACAAATCAATTTAAAAGATATGATGAAGTCAATTTAAATAAAAAGGGGTGTAATGGATGAGTGAAGAAACAAAAGCAACAATTAGTGACTTATTAGCAAAAATGAAAAAAAATAATTGGCGTTGTAATACAAAATTAATTACAAAAGCATATAACTATGCAATTGAACATCATGGAGAACAAAAAAGAAAATCTGGCGAACCATATATAATTCACCCATTACAAGTAGCATATACTTTAGCAAATATGGGAATGGATGATGAAACCATTTGTGCTGCACTATTACATGATGTAGTAGAAGATACTGATGCAACTGAAGAAGATTTAGTTAGAGAGTTTGGAGAAGAAATTGCGACCATGGTAGATGGTGTTACTAAACTTGGAAAGCTAGATTATGCTTCTTTAAAAGAACAGCAAGTAGAAGACTATCGAAAAATGTTCTTAGCAATGGGAAAAGATATAAGAGTGATTTTGATTAAATTAGCAGATAGACTTCATAATATGAGAACTCTAAAATATCTTAGTCGTGATAGACAAATTGCAAATGCTAGTGAAACGATGGATTTATATGCACCACTTGCCAACCGTTTGGGTATGTATTCTTTAAAATGGGAATTAGAGGATTTATCTTTTAAATACTTATACCCAGAAGATTATCGTGAAATTGTAGAGGGATTAGATAAAAAAAGAGAAGAACGTTTAAGCTTTATAGAAAAAATAATGGAAGAAATTCGAAAAGAATTAAAAATACAACATATTGAGGCTGAAATTACAGGCAGAGCAAAGCATTTATATAGTATTTACCGTAAAATGAAAAGAGATAATAAAACATTAGATCAAATTTATGATTTGTTTGCTCTTCGTATTATTGTAAATTCCGTAAAAGATTGTTATGCAGCACTTGGAGTTGTACACGATTTATATAACCCAATGCCAGGAAGATTTAAAGACTATATTGCCGTTCCAAAACCAAATATGTATCAATCACTACATACTACATTAATAGGACCAAAAGGAACGCCATTTGAAGTACAAATTCGTACTTGGGATATGCATAGAATCGCAGAATTTGGTATTGCTGCCCACTGGGCATACAAAGAAGCAGGGAAGAATAAAAAAGAAAATGTTGTTGTCAATGACGATAAACTAGCTTGGCTTAGAGAAACTTTAGAATGGCAAAAAGAAATGCAAGACCCAGAAGATTTCTTAAATACGTTAAAAACAGAATTATTCGAAGATGAAGTATATGTATTTACACCAAAAGGTGATATTAAAGTATTGCCAAGTGGAAGTACTCCAATTGATTTTGCCTATAGTATTCATGCTCAAGTAGGACACAAAATGGTAGGATGTAAAATTAATTCCAAAATGATGCCAATTATTACTAAATTAAAAAATGGTGATATTGTTGAAATTATGACATCAGATAATGCAAAAGGTCCAAGCAGAGACTGGTTAAAATTTATTAAGAGTAGTTCAGCTAAAAATAAAATACAAGGATGGTTCAAAAAAGAACAGCGAGAAGAAAACATAGTAAAGGGAAAAGAATTAATTGAAAAAGAAATAAAACGAATTGGAATGAACCAAACGGAACTTCATAAGCAAGAATATGTACAAGCAGCATTAGAAAGATATAAGTATGCAACTTTAGATGATATGTATGCTTCGGTAGGATTCGGAGCAATATCAGCAGGAAAGATTATTGCTAGAATGTTAGAGGAATACAAAAAAGTCAATCAAGATGATGATATTGAGCAAAAGATTGAAGCATTAGCAAATCAAAAGAAAGCCAGCCGAAATGTTCCAAAGAGTGGTATTATTGTAAAAGGAATCGATAACTGTTTAGTAAAATTATCGAAATGTTGTAATCCTGTTCCAGGAGATAATATTATTGGTTACATTACAAAAGGAAGAGGAGTATCCATTCACACAACAGAATGTGTTAATATAAAAGAATTATTACAAGAACCAGATAGAATTATTGACGTTGAATGGGTAAATGAAAAAACATCTGGATACAATGTAGATATTGAAGTATTTTCAAATGATAGGACAGGATTATTAGCAGATATTATAAAAGCAATATATGATGCAAAAACAAAATTAATTGCAGTGAATAGTAAGGCGAATAAAGATAGAATAGTAACGACAGAAATAACAATCGAAGTACAAAACTTAGAGGAATTAAACAAAACATTAAAAGCAATTCGAAAAGTAGATAGTGTATTTGAAGTAAAAAGAAAGAAATAGTAAGAAGGGTATTACAAATGATATTAAAAAGATTACAATTAGAAACTACTTTAGCAGATGCAACCAATTGTTATATTATTATAGATGAATCCACAAAAGAAACAATGGTGATAGATCCTGCAAGCCATAGTGAAAAAATTATAGAAATGTTAGAAATTCTAGGTGCTAAATTGAAATATATCTATTTGACACATTGCCATGGGGACCATACAGGAGCCGTTGTCGATTTACAAAATAAATATGGAGCAAAAGTATTAATAGAAAGAAAAGAAAGCGAAAACTTAAGAAATCCAGAAATTACATTAAACTATTATATTGGAATACCGGATATTAAACTAGAAAAGGATTCTAGAGTAGATGATAATGATTTAATACATTTAGGAGAATTAGAATTTAAAGTAATCCATACACCAGGACATACAAATGGAAGTACATCACTATACTGTGAAAAAGAAAAAATGGTATTTAGTGGAGACACCATGTTTCGAGGTACTTGGGGAAGAACTGACTTACCAACAGGAAGTTTAGTAGATATTATAGATTCAATAACAAATCGTCTATTAACACTACCAGAAGATACAATTGTGTATCCAGGACACGGAAAATCAACAATGATAAAAGAAGAAAAGCCAATTTACCTAGAATTAAGAGAACGTGATTTTTAAAATAGAAAGAGAGGGGATAATATGATACAAAAACCAAAAGGAACCAAAGACATATTGCCAGGAAATTCATATAAATGGGCATATGTAGAAGAAAAAGCAAAAGAGATATTAGAAAACTATGGATTTAAAGAAATTCGTGTACCAGTATTTGAACAAACAGAACTCTTTGAAAGAGGAGTAGGAGATACAACAGATGTTGTACAAAAAGAAATGTATACATTTTTAGATAAAGGCGAGAGAAGTATTACACTAAGGCCAGAAGGAACAGCAGGAGTGGTACGTGCTTATTTAGAAAATGGAATGGCATCTCTTCCATCACCAATTAAAATGTGGTATATGATGCCAATGTATCGCTATGAAAATGTTCAAAAAGGAAGATACCGTGAATTTAGACAAATAGGAGCAGAAATTATAGGAAGTGCATCTTACAAAGCAGATGTAGAATTAATCGTAATGGCAGATCAAATGATTAAAAAGTTTAATATACCAGGAGTTACCTTAAATATCAATAGTATAGGTTGCCCAGTATGTAGAGCTAAATATCAAGAAGCATTAAAAGCTTTCATTGGAAAAAATCTTGAACAATATTGTGATACATGTAAAACAAGATTCGAAAAAAATCCAATGAGAATATTAGATTGTAAAGAAAAGAAATGTAAAGAACTAAATCAAGGAGCACCAGTCATCCTAGATTATCTTTGCGAAGAATGTAGCACACACTTTGAAAATGTAAAAAAATCTCTAGAAACATTAAATATACCATACAAAATCGATTCAGGAATTGTACGTGGTTTAGATTATTACACGAAAACTGTTTTTGAATTTGTATCTGAAACAGAAGGATATACCGTTCTTGGTGGTGGAAGATATGATGAACTAGTAGAGGAGTTAGGAGGACAAAAGACACCAGCAATTGGTTTTGCGATGGGAGAAGATAGGTTAATTGACATTTTCGAAAAATATAACAAATCTGAAGAAATAGAACCAAAAGTTCCAGATCTATACATAGCATCAATAGGAAATATAGCAGAAGAAACAGCAATAAACTTAGCACTAGGCTTAAGAAAACAAGGTTTATATATCGAAACAGATATCTGTGAAAGAAGTATGAAAGCAAGCTTAAAATATGCAGATAAAACAAACAGTAAATATCTATTAGTAATAGGAGAAGATGAAGTAAATACCCAAAATGCAAAAATAAAGGATATGAAAACAGGAGAAGAAAAAGAGATAAAACTAGATGTTGATGAAATAATAAAAAATATAAAATAACCGTAGGGGCGTGCATGGCACGTCCTTATATTAAATACATGCATAAATTGGACAAATGTGAATATACATATATAGGTAGATATTATAACAAAGGAGAAAAGAATGATTAATGTAACAGTAATAAATATGAGGTCACTCGTAAAATATATTATAATTGCCTGTATATTAGTAAGCATCGTGTGGGTTATTAAACCAATATTACAAAAAACCAAAAATATAGATAATAATAAAATCTCTGTAAATTTTGGGAATGTTAGCTTTGTTTCCTGCATAGAGAAAACATTACCCAATATTAAAAAAAATAGTGAAATTCAAAAAATAGAAGAAGATGTTAAACAGACCACATCAAGAGGCTCATCTTTAAGAAGAATGCTTGGGATTGAACTTGGAATGATAGATAAAATAATAGAAGATGGAGAAGAGGAGGAGATAGTAGAAAATACACCTAAAATAGAACAAGCTTCAACAGAAGTAACAACATCTCAAATAGAAGAAAATAACATAACTCCAAAATACAACGGAGAATATGGAACTGTAAAAGTAAAAAATGAATCAGACAAAGAAATAACAGCAGATATTCTTACACCCAATATTTCATTAGAAAACAATAAAGATGTCATTATTTTTCATACACATACCTGTGAAAGTTATACGCCAACTGAAAAATTTAATTATGAAATGACAGGAACATATAGAACAACAGATTTAAATTATACAGTTGCAAAAGTAGGGACTGAATTAGAAAACCAATTAAAAAGCTATGGTTTTAATGTAACACATGACCAAACATATCACGACTACCCACAATACACAGGCTCTTATGGCAGGTCATTAACAACAGTAAAAAATATTCTTGCATCACAACCAGATACACAAGTTGTAATCGATTTACATAGAGATGCAGTAGGAAGTAAACCAGAATATGCTCCATGTGTTCAAATAGGAGATGAAACAGCAGCACAACTTATGTTTGTTATTGGAACAGATGGGGGAGGTTTACAACACTTAAATTGGCAAGATAATTTAAAATATGCAGTAAAAGTACAACAAAAAGCGAATGAACTATACCCGGGTTTATTTAGACCAATTATCGTACGAAACTCAAGGTACAACCAGCACTTAACAAAAGCAGCAACAATAATTGAAGTAGGTGCAACAGGAAATACTATGGAGCAATGTTTAGTAAGTATGAAGTATCTGGCGAGAGTATTAAATGAAGTAAATAAGTAAAGACGAATATATTTTTATATTCGTCTTTACTTGTTATCTACAACATTTAGTATTGTTATTGCAATTACATAAGCTGTCGCAAGGACTATAATTATTTACACTATTAAATGCATTTGTACATTCGAAATTAGGCATTTCCATTTTGCATTCATTCATATAAAAATTCTTCCTAGCTAACTTATCTTGTACACCACGTAAAGCTTCACCAAATCTTTGGAAGTGAACAACTTCTCTTTCACGTAAGAAACGAAGAACGTCTACTACATCTGGGTCATCTTTACAAAGGTCAATTAACTTTTCATAAGTTGCTCTAGCTTTTTGCTCTGCAGCTAAATCTTCTTGAAGGTTGGCAACAGGGTCACCTTTACAAGCAAGACAATTTGCATCAAAAGGCATACCTGCTGCAGATTGAGGATATACATCTACACCATGGTCTGTGTAATAAGCACCTAATCCTGCTTTTGCTAATTCTTCAGGGCATACACCATCTGTTAACCTATGAACTAATGCTCCAACCATTTCTAAGTGTCCTAATTCTTCAGTACCTATATCATTTAAAATCGCTTTTGCTTTTTCATCTGGCATAGCAAATCTTTGTGATAAATATCGAAGAGAAGCACCTAGTTCGCCATCAGGACCACCATATTGTGAAATAATAAATTTTGCAAGTCTAGGGTTTGCACATTTTATTTTGATTGGATATTGAAGTGTTTTGTTATAATTCCACATTAAAAACTCCCCCTTTCCCATGGCCAAGGTTCTTCAAGCCATCTCCACTTTCTACAAGGATAGCTTATTGTAAGAGGGCCATATAGTTTTTGATATTTATCGGATAATTCTCTTGCTTTTTTTGCATATTCTCTATGCAAGCAAAGAGCTTTTTCATCATCTGGATGAGTATCTAAATATAAAGCAAGGTCATTAATAGAGAAATAGTAGGCTCTTAGTTGCATCATCATATCTCTTCTTATTGCTTCTTTACATTCACACTCTGGTTCTTGTTCACAAGGACAAACGCAAGTACAACCACAATTTCTATTTTCATTCATATCTTCTAACATTTATTGCACCCCTCTCCAATCATATTTGTTCTTCGAATATATTCAATTTCTTCTATGGATTGACAAGGAACATATGGGCTTACAAGCTCAGGAAAAATAGTTCCCATTTTTAATCCAACGCAAGGTTTAAAAGTTCTATCCATGGTTTGCCATGGTACATAACTTTGACCAAACATAGGGTTTTCAGGAAATACACTATCATATTCATCAAAACCACATTCACAACAATCGTCATTGTCTTCACAACATTCCGACATTGGTGCTACATTATTACATGCTTTTTCCATAAGATCATCTTGGTAGTTGGAATAATTACTTAAACAACATTTATGACAATTACATCTTCTACGCATTAAAAATTCCTCCTTATTTTAGGTTATATTACAATATATGACAAAACAAAAGAAAAGGTGACCAATAGTCTTTGTTGTAATTTATGTAAAAATATGGTATAATTGCATTATGTAACCTGTAAACCGCATTTATTTATTGGTCAGAATAAATTAATGCAGCTATTTTAATCTTTATTTAAGGAGAAATATTATGATAAGCCAAACAGAAATAGAAATGCGAGAAATACTGGTGAATGAAGAAAAATGTAGAGTGTGCAAAGGAAAATGTTGTCAACGACATGCATGTGATTGTTCACCTGAGGACTTTGATAATGATATACGGTTAATGAGAAGAGCTTTAGAAACAGGTAAATATGCAATTGATTTTACAAGGAGTACAGCAGATGCTTTTGTCTATTCTTCAAAAGGTGCTTTAACATTAGATATTGAACATATATTAAAGACGGAAAATGAAGCGCTGTATATTAGAGGAAGGAATAGAAATAGGCCTATTGTAGATATTCTTCATACAGAGAAAAAGGAAGGACCATGTGTTATGTGGTCTCTAGAAAAAGGGTGTGAACTTAGCTTTGAACAAAGACCTAAGTATGGAAGAACAGTAATTCCATTTTTATTTATACCAGAGAATTGTATAAATACTTATACGAAACAAGATTTAATACAAGAATGGAAGCCATACACAAAGGAATTGTTTAAGTTAGCCAAGGAATTTTTCCCTAAAGATTGGGAATTATATGAAGAATTCAATATTGTTTTGTAGATTAAATTGTCTGACCGCTTTTAATCTATAATAAAGGAACCAGATTTTAATCTGGTTCCTTTATGTATTATAAAAATTAATAATAGGAGTCGTAAAATCAAGATTACTGCAAGAATCGTAGTCATATCCTAAAGTGTACACATCTGTTGCAAAGATATCTTTTTCTAACATGGATTTTAAAATTTTATTATTGGATTGCTCTAAAAATTTTTTAGGAGAAGTAATAATATCTAGTTTAGGATTTGCATGTGCAATTCCAGATAATAGTTCTTTTCCTTTTTCATTAAAGCCGAGTACACGAATATATGGGTTTATCTTCTTTGAATTTTGCATATCTTTTTTTGTGATTCCAAGTAGACAATATACTAAAATTCTTTTTATTCTTGTTGTAGTATAACGTTTACTTTTAACAATACTAACCAATTCATCAATTGTGTTACAAGAATTAGCTGCATTTTTGATTGAATTTTCAAGTCCTTCTGTAACGTCTGGTAAGTCAGCAATTTCAGAAAGAGACATTTTTCTTAAGTTATATATAATTTCATGTTCAAATTTTGATAAATTTGCAACTGTTTTTCCAGAACGTAATTGTTCATACATAATATCAAATGAAGATTTTGGCATAGCTTTTCGTAAGCTCCAAACATCATTCGTTAAAGCAATTTTACGAATAGCAGTGGCACTTGCAAAACCATCAACAATTTGAGTATCGTTATAATCTACTTTATTACGCCTAATACTAAGAGGAATAATAGAACTATTTTCTTCTTTTAAAGCTTTTAAGTATTCAATTGCCAAAATATTATTTGGACTAGATAGGATATTGGCATATTTACGAATATCATTCAAATACATAAGAAGTGCATTTTCTCTAGCTTTTGGATATGAAAAACCTTTACTTAATTCATGATTTAAAATAGAAACATACTCTTTAGGTTCTGCAAATAAAATTTTTGCAAATTCATTTAAGATATTGACATCACAAAGTTCACTACCAAAAGAAAGATAATCTACTATTTTTAATGAATTTAATATTTTAACACTTCCGTCTTGCAAAATTTTCTGCACTAGAAATACTATAAATAACAGGCAATTCTATTACAAGGTCAACACCATTTCGAATAGCCATTTCAGCTTTTGCCCATTTGCTAGTTAAAGAAGTATCGCCACGTTGTACAAAATTACCACTCATAATTGCTACTGTGTATTCAGCACCAATAGCCTTTTTAGACTCATTTAAATGATATAAATGACCATTATGAAATGGATTATACTCAGCAATAATTCCTAGAACTTTATTCATAAATTTCTCCTCCTATCTTGCAAAATAAAAATAGTTATTGATATAATATCATAAAATCAGATATTTTTCAAATATTATGTAAAAATAAGTTGTTTTTGGAGGAAAAAATGGAAGAAGTTGTGATATATACCGATGGTGCATGTTCTGGAAACCCAGGACCAGGAGGATGGGGAAGTATTCTAATGTATAAAGGTAATAAAAAAGAAATATCTGGCGGAAAATTGGATACTACTAATAATGTAATGGAATTAACAGCAGTTATTGAAGCATTAAAACTATTAAAGTTCAAATGTAAAGTAAGCTTATACAGTGATAGTGCATATGTAGTAAATGCTTTTAATCAAAAATGGATTTATGGATGGATGAAAAATGGATGGAGAAATGCTAGCAAAGAACCAGTAAAGAACAAAGAGTTGTGGCAAGAATTATATAATTTAACGCAAGAACACGATGTTACATTTATAAAAGTAAAAGGGCATAGTGATAACGAATACAACAACCGCTGCGATGAAATGGCAAGAGAAGCTATTAAAAAATTGTAAATGTAGGGACCGACGACCTCGTCGTCCCGTTAAAAAGGAGACCAAAATGAAAATAATTGGTGTTACAGGAAAATCCGGTGCAGGAAAAACCACAATCTGTAAAATATTAAAAGAAAAATACAATGCTAATATAATAGATGCAGATGAAATTGCAAGAGACTTATCAAAAAAAGGAAATAAATATCTTCAAGCAATTGCAAATTGTTTTGGAGAGGATATATTAAATGCTTCAGGAGAATTGCAAAGAAAAAAATTAGCAAATATTATTTATGAGAGTGAAGAAAAAAGAAATGACTTAAACAATATCACTTTTATCTATGTTGTAGAAGAAATGAAAGAAAAAATTAGTGGGTTAAAAAATGAAAAATTAGTAGTAATTGATGCACCATTATTATTTGAAAGTGGTTTAGATAAAATGTGTGATTTTGTAATTGGAGTTACGGCAAGTAAAGCGCAAAAAATTGAGCGTATTTGCAAAAGAGATAATATTACTGAAGAAATAGCCCAAAAGAGATTAGAAATTCAAATGGAAGAAGATGAAATAAGAAAAAGAGCAGATTATGTGATAGAAAATGAAAATGATTTACAAATATTAGAAAAAGAAATCGAAAAAATAGAAGACAAATTGATTTAATAAAATACAAATAATTCAAGCATGTTACAAGATTATGACATTTTTGTAACATCCTTGAATTGTGTCATATTTTAGAATATAATGAAGTTGGATTATGATAAGCACAAATGACTAAAATAAACAAGGAGAGAAGCTATGGAAACATTTGCTGATTACATATTGTCAGAACATGACTATATTAAAAAAATGGAAATTGTATATTATTTAAAGAAAAGGACGAATATTTTCTTTGATAATTCTGTTATTTTCAAAACAGAGCTTGCTAGAATGTTTATCGAAAACATGAAGATTGATGATGTAGATAAAAATCTAGTATTAACAGCATGTTTACTATGCTCTTGTAAAAAAACAGATAACCCACAAGATTTATCAAGAATTAAGTCTTATGCTAAAGAAGGAGCAGAATATTTAGCAACATTAGGATTTGATAAAAGATTTTGTAAAATCTGTGAAGAAGTAAATCGATATAGTGGAAGCGGACCAAGAGAAAAAGAAAGTGATATACTAGAATTGGTAGATAATTTTGGAGGTATGCTTTTAAATAGACCAGAAAGAAGAGGATTCCCAGTAGATGAAGCTTTAATTTTGTTAGAGTTTCGTAACATGAAAGGGAAAAATAATCGTTATTTAGAAAAATTCAAAGAGTTTGTATGCATTACAGAAGAGATTGCTGTTTAGAATGGAGGAAACAAAATGGGGTACAATGTAAATGAAGGATACTATGAAAAACATGTAAATAAAGAGGGATATAAAATAACAGATGAGCAAGAAAAATTTAATGCATTAGACATGAGTGATGTAAGAGAAGGGATTGGAATAGCAGAACAACAATATGCAAAAGATCATGGAATTGAATTGCCAAAATCACAATCAAATAAAAAAGAACCAATTGAGTATGTTGTAGAAGAACAACAAGACAAAGAAATGGAATTATAAAATTGCAAAAGAAAAATAGAGGATTATTTTGTAATCCTCTATCATTTTGTTTAAAACTAAGGGAGGAAGAAAAATGTACGAAATATTTGCAGATATGCATGTTCATATAGGAAGAAGCAAATCTAATAAACCAATTAAAATAACGGCAGCAAGAAGTTTAAATTTTGAAAATATTGCAAAAGAATGTGTGGAAAGAAAAGGAATTAGTGTGGTAGGAATTATAGACTGTGCTTCACCTTACGTTATTGAAGATATAGAAGAATTTTTACAAAATGGAGAAGCATATGAAATACCAGACGGAGGAATTGTATACAAAAATAAAGTGTGTATTATTTTAGGAAGCGAAATTGAAACATCTGAAGTAAATGATGAAGGAAAAACAGGAAGTGCCCATAACTTATGCTATTTTCCAACCCTAAAAGATATAAAAAGCTTTTCAAATGAAATGAGTCATCATATTAGCAATATTACCCTAAGTTCTCAAAGAGCAGATATTTCAGCATATGACTTAATTGATATTGTAGAAAAATACAATGGCATTCTAATCCCAGCTCATGCCTTTACCCCACATAAGAGTTTCTATGGAAATTGTACAGACCGTTTATCAAAAATATTTAAAGAAAAATTTGATAAAATTTTTGCAATTGAATTAGGGCTAAGTTCAGATACATTTTTAGCAGATACAATTTCAGAACTAGAAACAAGAAGCTTTTTAACGAATTCTGATGCGCACTCTCTTCCTAAAATAGCAAGAGAATATAATAAAATGTTGGTAGAAGATATAAGCTTCAAAGAATTTGTAAAAGCAGTAAAAGGACAAGACGGAAGAAAAATTGTATCCAACTATGGATTAGACCCAAAACTTGGAAAGTACCATAGAACTTATTGCGAAACATGTGAAAAAAATATAGAAGGAGTAGCACCTGTTACAACATGCCCAGATTGTGATTCCAAAAATATAACAATGGGAGTGTTTGATAGAATAGAGATGATTAAAGATAAAAAAGAAACAAAGAGTCCAGAAAATAGACCACCATATATTTATCAAGTACCGCTTACCTTTATCCCAGGACTAGGTTCGAAGACAATAGATAAATTATTAAATCATTTTGATACAGAAATGGATATTTTACATAAGCTTTCAGAAGACGATATAGAAGCAGTAACTAACACAAAAGTTGCACATACTATTATTATGGCAAGAGAAGGTAAATTAGGAATACAAGCTGGCGGTGGCGGAGTATACGGTAAAATTACAACAAAAGATTAAGGATAAGTTCTAAATCTCATTTTATTACATAGACATTATGTATAAAGAAAAACAGGAGGTAGTAATTTGAGAAACTTAGGAAAAAGAAATTACAGTAAAACAAAAGAAATTTTAATTACGCATATTAAAAACAATATAAAACAATATAGCATTGTATTATTACTATTTTTAATAGGGGTTATACTGGGCATTATTTTTGTGAATAATGCATCACAAACCCAAATCCAAGATATTACGACTTACTTAAATGAATTTGCAAACTCTTTAAAAACATCTGCACAGATAGATCGTGGAACATTATTAAAGGAATGTCTGATTTCTAATTTTTTATTAGCATTAGCTTTATGGTTTGTTGGTTCAACAGTGGTTGGAATTCCAATTGTATATGCAATTATTGTATATAGAGGATTTTGCTTAGGGTATACCATTTCTTCTGTTATTGCTACATTTGGTACGGGAAAACGGTATTTTATTTATAGGAACGTCAATTTTGCTACAAAACATAATTTTTATTCCATGTATACTAGCATTAGCTGTAAGTGGAATGAAATTATATAAAGCCATTATAAAGAATAAAAAAAGAGAAACTATTAAACTTGAGATAACAAGACATACAATTCTTTCTTGTGTTTTACTTGTAGGACTTGAATTATCTGCTTTAATAGAAGTATATATTTCATCCAATTTACTAGGAGCTTGTGCTAAATATTTCTAGGTTAGGAAAAAATATTTTAAAAAATTTCAAAAAAACCTATTTACAATTTTAAATAATTTTGATATAACAATAAGTGTTATGTTAATTGTAAAAAACACATAAAATAAGAAGTTTAAGAGGTAGGGAGTAAAATGGAAAAACAAATCAACAATTTTTTAGAATTTATTAAAGAAGATAAAAAATTATCTGAAAACACGTTACAATCTTACAGAAGAGATATTTTACAATTTGAAGAATATGTAAACGAAAACAAATTGAATTATCAAAAAGTAACAGAGGAAGATATGAAAAAATACTTTTCCCACCTACAACAAATTGGTAAAAAAACATCAACTATTTCAAGAAATATAGCATCAATTCGTTCTTTTTATCAATTTTTAGTACGTAATAAAAAGATAAAAAAAGATCCAACAGAAAAAATTCAATCTCCAAAAGTGGAGAAAAAAGCACCATGCGTTTTAACATCATCTGAAATTGAACTATTATTAGAACAGCCAAAAGATATAGATTTAAAAGGAATTCGCGATAAAGCAATGTTAGAATTTGCTTATGCAACAGGAATGAGAGTAACAGAAATTATTTCTTTAAATATAGATGACGTAAATTTAAAAGAAGGATTAGTAACTTGCAAATCTGGTGCAAGACAAAGAAATATACCACTAGGTTCACTTTCTTTAAAAGCATTAAGAGACTATATTGAAAATTCAAGACCAATATTAATTAAAGACGAAAAAGTAACAGCTCTATTTGTTAATACAAATGGAAAGAGATTAACACGTCAAGGATTTTGGAAAATCGTAAAATACTATAAAGAACAAGCTCATATTACAAAGGACATTACACCACATGTTCTAAGACATTCATTTGCAACACACTTATTACAAAATGGAGCAGATTTAAAATCAATCCAAACAATGCTTGGACATTCAGATATATCTTCGACACAAGTATATATGCAATTCCAAGATGAAAGTTTAAAAAACATATATAAACACGCTCATCCAAGAGCATAAATAGCTGACGCGATAGTGGAGAACTAAGAGTGAATAGTGAAAAATACTATTTACTCTTAGTTCTTTTTTTGATATAATGCGTGATGGAGGTATTATATGTATAAGTTTTTTGTGAAAGAAAACCAGGTTAAAAATAATATAATTGAAATATTAGGTGAAGATGTGAATCATATAAAAAATGTACTTAGATTACAAGTAGATGAGAAAATAGAAGTTTGTAATTTAGATACGGCTAAAACATATATTACTAAGATTATAGAAATTGAAACAAATAAGATTTTAGTAGAAATGTTAGAGAAATGTAGCAAAACTACAGAAAGCAGGATTTCTTTGCACATTTTTCAAGGGTTGCCGAAACAAGAGAAGATGGAACAGATTATTCAAAAGGCGACAGAGATTGGCGTAAGTGATATTACACCGTTAAAGATGGAAAGATGTGTTGTAAAACTGGATGAAAAGACAGCCGAGAAAAAGGTTGCAAGATGGCAGAAAATTGCTGAAGTTGCAGCAAAACAGAGTAAGCGTGATAAGATACCTACTGTACATTCTTGTATTAGTTTAAAAAAGGTATATGAAAAATTAGAAAAATGTGATATAGTAATTGTTGCATATGAAGAAGAAAGAGAGATTAGTATAAAGCAGGTCTTAAAAGCAGTTGATGTGAAAGAAAAAAAGAATATAGCTGTCTTAGTAGGACCAGAAGGTGGAATTGCAAAAGAAGAAATTGACTTTTTAAAAACACTACCTAATGAGAAAACGGTAACGTTGGGAAGAAGAATTTTAAGAACAGAAACAGCACCATTAGTGCTTGCAAGTGTTATTATGTATGAATTCGATGAAATGGAGTAGATTGTATGAAGAAAAAAGAAGAGAAGGAAAATAAAGAAGTTGACTCAAAACAAGTAAAAAAAGGAATAGAACAATTAGAAAAAGAGAGAATGTATAAAAAACATTTGCCCAAAGAAGAAGAAAACAAAATTAACAAAAAAGTTTTTGAAAATATTTTGATTGCAGATGTGTTAATGGTATTTTTATATTTTATTGGGTTAGGTTCATTAAATATAGAAACACCAATATTTGTAACAGATCTAAAAGTATTTAGCATAGGATTAATTATATTTACAATAATTTTGTTTGAAGTTGGATATAAAAAAGATAGTGCAAATTTAGCAATTCATGGAATTGAATGTTTAATAGTATCAATTTTTATACTATTTTCAAATTACATATATATTATGAATATAAAAGAATTCCACATTTATGTGGCAATATTTTCATATATATCTGCTATTTATTATGTAGGAAAATCTATTATTTTATATAGAAAAATGAAAAAGAAATATATAGCAAGCTTAAGTGATATTAACGAAATAACAAAAAAATAAAATATAAAAAGAGGGTAATAAGTATGAAAAGTATGACAGGCTTTGGAAGAGCAAGTTATGAAAATGAAGGAAGAATGTATAATATTGAAATAAAATCTGTTAATCACAGATTTTGTGATATCAATATAAAAATGCCAAGAAATATCAGCTATCTAGAAGAAAAGGTAAAAAAAGAAGTTGTTTCCAACATTACAAGAGGAAAAATAGATGTTTATATAACATTTGAAAACAATAGTGCTAAAGGGCAAGATATTAAAATTAATAAAGAACTTGCAAAAATTTATATTGAAGAACTAAAACAGTTAGCAAAAGAAAATGATATTAATAGTACAATACCAGTAACAGAAATTTCAAAATTTCCAGATGTTCTTGTAATTCAAAGTATAGAAGATGAAGATACAATATGGAATGAACTTGACGAATGCCTAAAAGAAGCTATAAAAAACTTTGTATCGATGCGTGAACAAGAGGGAAATAAGATAAAAGAGGATTTAGAAAAAAGGATTCAAAAAGTAGGGCAAAAAGTTTCACAAATTTCTGAATATTCTACTAGACTTGTAGAAGAATATGTAGTAAAATTAGAAACGAGAATAAAAGAAATTTTAAAAACGGATATGGTAGATAAAGATAGATTAAATCAAGAGATTGTTATTTATGCTGATAAGTGTTCCGTAGAAGAAGAAGTAACAAGATTAAATAGTCATATTGCACAATTTCAAAAAATGATGGAAGAAATGTCACCAATTGGAAAAAAAGTTGATTTCTTAATACAAGAAATGAACAGAGAAACAAATACTATTGGTTCAAAATCTGGTAGTTTAGCAATAACAAATTTAGTAATTGAAATAAAAACTGAGCTTGAAGATATCCGTGAACAAATTCAAAATATTGAATAAAGGAGAAAAGTGATGCAATTAATTAATATAGGATTTGGAAATATTGTTTCAGCAAATCGAATTATTGCAATTGTAAGCCCAGAATCAGCACCTATTAAAAGAATGGTACAAGAGGCAAAAGATTCTAAAATGGCAGTAGATGCTACTTATGGAAGACGTACAAGAGCAGTTGTAATTATGGATTCTGGACATATTATATTATCAGCAGTTCAACCAGAAACGGTTGCGGGAAGACTAGAAAGAGAAGATAAAGAAGAAGTAGAAGAATAAAGGAAAGAGGTAGATGTAAAATGATGGTAAAACCAAGTGTTACTGATTTATTGAAAAAAGTAGACAATCGATTTGAATTAGTAGTGGTTACAGCAAAAAGAGCAAGACAACTATCAAAAGGAGATAAACCATTAACTGACAAAGAAGAAGAATCTACTGTTACATTAGCAGCAGATGAAATTGCAGAAGGAAAGGTGACAATATGCAAGGAAGAGGAATAGAAAAAAAGCATATTATTACAATTACAGGTGACCATGCCAGCGGACAAGGAACTTTATCTAATAATTTGCAAAAAGAATTAGGATATGAAATTTATCGAAATGGACAATATGTAAGAAAATTAGCAAGCGAAAAAGGAATGACAATAAATGAATTTCAAGTATATTTAAATGAACATCCAAACCTAGATAAAGAAATTGAAAAAAGTGCAACTATATATGCAAATAACCATGATAACTTAATTATTGATGCCAAACTTGGATGGTATGCTGTGCCTGAATCGTTTAAAGTCTATTTAAAAGTAGACATTGAAGTTGCAGTAGATAGAGCGTTTAATGATGCAGCAAGAAAGAACACAGAACCATATGCTACAAAAGAAGAAGCAAGAGAAAAAATCTTGTATAGACATAAAGAGGAAACAACTCGTTGGCTTGATACATATGGTGTAAATCGTGACGATATGACAAATTATGATTTAGTATTAGATACAACCGATTTAACCCCAGAAGAAGTTTGTAATAGAGTAATTGAAGCGTACGAAAAGTGGTTAAAAAATTAGAAAAATAGGTGAAATTATGAATAAGACGAAAAGAAAAATATTTGAAACCTCAATGAAATTGTTTGCTCAAAAAGGATATGATGCAACTAGTATTGAAGAAATAACTGCAACAGTTGGAGTTGCAAAAGGAACATTATATTACCACTTTTCAAGTAAAGAAGAAATATTTAATTTCTTGGTAGAAGAGGGTATGAAACTATTACAAAATAGTATTGATATAAAAATATCAAAATTAGATAATACTATTGATAAATTAAGAGCAGTTATTCTAATTCAAATTAAAATTATTGCAAAATACGAAGATTTCATGACAATTGTTCTTAGCCAGATATGGGGACATGAGCCAAGAAATATTATGTGCAAAGATAAAGTAATTGAATACATAAAAACAATCGAAGAATTAGTAAAAGAAGGAATAAAAAAGGGCGAAATTATTGATGGAGACCCAGAAATTATAGCGTCTGGAATTTTTGGATTAACTTGTTCTAGCCTAGTGTACAAAATGAAAATTAAAGAAGAAATTGACATTCCAAAGCTATATAAAGAATTTGACAATTCTATCTTAAAAGGATTGGTAAAAAAATAAATAAAAAAATTGTAAAATATTGTTGACTTTTGTATAAAAGTTGTAATAGAATTGTAACGAAAACGAAATATAAATTTTATTGAATCCTATTGTAGTTTTTTGAGATAAGTTGTATAATTTAAGAAGGTAGAATAATACGTAGGACAAAGGAGGGAGGTTTACAATGTCAAGAAGCGGCATAGTAAACGTAAGAATGGTAATTACACAAGAAAAAATCTTATCAAATATCGATAAGGTACAAAAAATGATTAATCCAAATAGTAAGAAACAAATCGTACAATTAGACGATGATTCTTATTTTAAAGATTTAATCGAATCAATAAAAACATATTTAATTGAATATCCAAAAAAGAAAAACTTTCCAAGAGATGTATATAAAGCAGCTTATGGATTAGTTGAGTATGCAACAAATCAATTTGAAGAGAATACAAAGCAAATTGAAGAATTGATTCGTCAAAGAGAAAAGAATATTATGCTTTCTGGTGATTTAAAAGATTTACTAGAAGTTGTAGAAAATAAAGAAAAAGATTGGAAAGCAACTCTAAAGGCAGCAGAAGGAAAATTTGGAGAAGATATTATTGAACCATTAGGAATTATTGGAAGATCCAAAAGTAAAACAACTCAAAATTACGAAGATTCTGTAAAACTAATTCAAGCAAGAATTAACAATTTAGAATCCAATCTACATATTGAAATTGATATGGAAAGAATTGAAGACCGTTCAAAAGCATTAAGCTATATAGGAATTGAAGTTGCAGATGCATTAAAAGTAATTCCAACACCAGTTGATTTGGATGTAGAAGAACCAGTAGTAGAAGAAGCTACTGTAACTAAAAATGTTGTAACAGCCCAAGAAACAAAACAAGAAAAAGTTGCAGAACAAGTAAACGAGGAACAAGCAGCATATATTGCAGATACAAGAGTGGAAGTAAAACCATCTTTATGGCAAAGAATTAAGAATAGTAAATTTGGTAGAACAATTAGTTACATATTCAAAATAAGAGTTGTACTTGATATGCCAGCACTTCCAGAGGGAAGAGGAGAATAAGAAAATTAATATAAAGAAGAAATATGAAAATATTTCTTCTTTTTTGTTGAAAAAAAAGAGCTTGTATAATATAATTTCAATAATAATTAAAATTGGAGGTAAGAAAATGACTGAGGCAGATAAAAATTTTATAAATACATGTAAAGAGATATTAGAGCACGGATATTCTTCTGAAGGAACTAATGTACGTACTAGATGGGAAGACGGAACAGAAGCCAATTATTATTCTATTGTTGGAGTTCAAAATAAATATGATTTGGAAAAAGAATTTCCAATGATTACACTTCGTAATAATACTCAAACAGTAAAAAGAGCAATAGATGAAATTTTATGGATTTGGCAAAAAAAATCAAATAAGGTAAGTGAATTAAATTCTCATATTTGGGACCAATGGGCAGGAGAAGATGGAACTATAGGAAAGGCTTATGGTTATCAATTTGCTAAAAAATATAAATTTAAAACAAAAGATGGAATAAAAGAAATGGACCAAGTGGATTATGTACTATATTTATTAAAAAATGATCCATCAAGTAGAAGAATTATGACAAATTTGTTTAATCACGAAGAATTAAAAGATATGAATTTAGAGCCATGTGCATTTGGAACGCAATGGTTAGTTAAAGATGGAAAATTACATTTAATTCTAAATCAACGTTCACAAGATATGCTTGCAGCAAATGGTTGGAATACAATGCAATATGCAGCCTTGACTCATATGTTTGCTCAAGTTAGCGGATTGAAAGTAGGAACATTAACTCACAATATAGGAGATTGTCATATTTATGATAGACATATACCTCTTATCAAACAATTATTAGAAGTACAAGCAATGGATGTAAGTCCGAAATTAGTAATTCACAATCCAACTAATAATTTTTATGATTTTAAAGTAGAAGATTTTGAGATTGTAGATTACGATTATAATAAAGAAGTAAAATTAGGAAAAATTCCAGTTGCAGAATAATAGAGGTAAAAGATATGTTAAGTATGATTGTAGCAATTGCTAATAATAATGTAATAGGAAAAGATAATAAACTAATATGGAAATTACCAGAAGACTTGAAAAGATTTAAAGCAATAACTTCTGGAAAAACGATTATTATGGGAAGAAAAACTTTTGAATCTTTAGGAAGAGTATTACCAAATCGTTTTCATATTGTATTAACAAAAAATGAAAATTATAAATTTGAACATGAACAGGTAAAAATAATTTATAATACAGATGAATTAAAACCATACATAGATTCTGAAGAAGAATGTTTTGTAATAGGAGGAGAGGCAATTTATAAAATGCTAATGCCATTATCTAAAAAGTTATATATTACAAAATTGTATGAAGATTTCGAAGGGGACACATTTTTTCCAGAAGTTGATGAAAATGTCTGGCAAATAGAAAAAAGAGAAAAAGGTATAAAAAACGAAGATAATCCATATGATTATGAATATATTGATTATATAAGAAAATAATGTAGGACACCACCTACATTATTTTTTTCATAAAAAGTTTTATTTATTAATATAATGAATAAAAACGACTAATTAGGTGGTGAATGAAATTCGTACAATCTATTTTAAGGAATTAAGCAATATAGATGAGATTTTTGAAGAGAAGAACAAGTTACCTATTTTCCTAAAGAAAATGATGTTATTTTTTAAGAAAATTTTTTGTATTGTAACAGTAGATGGAAGAGGTTTTTATATTTTACCGTATAAAAATTTAACTTCATTCTTAAATATAAAGCTTTTTTTCATTAAAAAGATATTAATAAAATTAGATTCACAAGTTGTTTTATCGAAAAAATTAGACAGTGTACAAAAGTTAAAAGATATGTGTAAGAATTCAAATATAAAATTAGTAAAAGGAGTAAAATTAGCAAATTATTTGATGCCTGAAATGATACAATATATTTGTAAAATGACAGGGAAAGAAAAAGAAAAACAAGAGATTACTTTATTAATGGAGAATAGAAATTATGAATTTGAAAAAATGATTATAGAACTTGCAAGTCAAGTAAGAAGAATACAGATTGTTACTAATAAAATTGGACAATTTAAAAAACTCGAAAATGACCTAGAAAATGAATATGGACTTCTATGTCAAATTACTAACAATAAACGAAAAAGTCTCTTAAAATCGAAAATAATCATTAATTTTGATAGTTCTCAAGAACTTTTAAACCAGTTTGCAATTAACCCAAATGCTATAGTAATTGATATAAATGAAAAAACACAAATTATAGCAAAAGCATTTTGTGGAATCCATATTTATGATTACCAAATGAATAGCGATAACAAAGAATTGCCAACTAGTATTTTTGATATTAAAAAAATTTATGAAGCAAGAATGTTAGATAAAAATTATGCTCAAATTAGAAAAATAGTAAAAGAGGAAAATCTTAGAATTATTAATTTAATTGGTAAAAAAGGAATTATAGACAGACGAGAATATACAAGCATTTCCAAGAAATTAGGCTAAAACACTTGACAAAATCGTTTAATTATCTTAAGATAGTGTCAATGTTAAAAAGAAACAATTTTGTTTCTGGTTAGAGAGGAGACTTCACTATGGAAGAAAAAGAAGTATTATTAACCCAAGAGGGATATGATAATTTAGAAAAAGAAGTAGAATATTTAAGAACAGAAAAAAGAGCTGAAATTGCTGAACGCATTAAAGTTGCATTAGGATTTGGTGATTTATCTGAAAACTCAGAATATGATGAAGCAAAAAATGCACAAGCAGAAAATGAAATAAAAATTGCAAATTTAGAAACAAAATTAAGATATGCTAAAATTATAGATGAATCTGAAATTGACACTAAAACTGTTCAAGTAGGAAATACCGTTAAAGTAAAAGATTTAGAATTTGATGAAGAAGAAGAATATACAATTGTTGGTTCAACTGAAGTAGATTTATCACAAAATAAAATTTCAAATGAATCTCCAATAGGAGCTGCTTTATTAGGAGCCAAAAAAGGAGAAGAACTTGAAATAAAAGTTCCAGCAGGTATCGTAAAATATAAAGTTATTTCAATAAAAAAATAAAGAAAGCATATGCTTTCTTTATTTTTTATTGCATTTTTACAATTCGTATATTAACACTTGATAAGTCAGAATTTGCATAAATTTTTATATCACTTCCGGTGTTATTTTTAAATTTAAAATCTACACTTCCATAAGAAACTGCAGCATCTTTATCTTTTGCAACATAATGAACAGCTTTACTATGAGCATGGCGTTCAGTAACTTTTAAATCTGGAATTTGTAATACAACATTATAAAGAGTGCTACTTACTTGGCAATTTCCACCGCCTAAGGTTTTAACAGTATTTCCATCTGCATCAAAAGAATCTGCTTCTTCGTATCCTTTATCTGCAGTAGGTTTTCCTATAGTATTACAAAAAGAAAAAGTTTCTCCTTTTTTAACAATCGTTTCATTTAAGGCAGATGTAGTAATTCCAATATTACGACTTCTAGGAGTAGCTTTTCCACCTAATTTTGTAGAAAAGCTAGCAAGTTCTGTTTCATTCATCAACTCAGATTCGTGTGCACCAATACGAATTTCATTTGTTAGTGTGTTTTGAAATGCATTGGTATTAGTAATAGAAACTTCTGTATCTAGTTTTTGGACATTAGAGGTTTCATTGTTATTTGCAGTGGTATTATTTGTATTATGGGCACATCCAGTAAGAGTTAAAATTAATAAAATTAAACATAAAATAAAAGATATTGTACTTCTCATATTATTCCTCCAAAATATATATGTATAGAATTTATTATAACCAAAAAAACGAATAATATTGACAAAACGAGAAAATATAGTATAATTATAGATAGAGTTCAAAAAACGGAGGAAAAGAAAATGGCCGCTAGAATTTGGAAAAAAGTTTTATTTATTGTTTTAATTATTGCATGCTTATTTAATATTGTTGCAAAATTAGTAAAAAAACTACCATTCTTACAAGAATTGCAAACATCAGCACAATATATGATAAACAAAGATAACGAAAAAAAATAAAAAAATAATGGTATAAGGTTGAAATAAATTTTAAAATATGATAAGATATTAGTCAGCAAATTTATTTTAAAGGAAAGAAAGAGGTGAATACAAGATGAAAGAAGGATTACATCCAGAATTTACAGAAACAACAATTACATGTGCATGTGGCAATGTGTTTACAACAAAATCAACAAAAAAAGATATAAAAGTAGATGTTTGCTCAAAATGTCATCCATTTTGGACAGGTAACTTAAAATTAAATACAACTGGTGGTAGAGCAGATAAATTTAAGAAAAAATATGGAATTGCATAAAAAAGATTTTGTAAGAGATGAAAAACATCTCTTTTTTTATTGCTTTTTTTAGAATATTCTTCCTATAATGAAAAAAAGTATGATATAATGAGCAAGAGTTTAAATATAAGGAGAAAACAATGAAAAAATTACTATTTTCTGCTTTTGATATGAATGTAGGAGGAATTGAAACTTCATTACTGATACTATTAAATACATTAGTAGACAAAAATTATGACATTACATTGGTATTAGAGAAAAAACAAGGAGCCTTTCTAAAAGATTTAGATAATAAAATTCATATAATAGAATATAAACCAAGTGAAAACAAGATAGTTCTTGTTCGAAAAATAATAAATTTACAGAAAAGAATTTTATTTTGGTTAAAACATCATAATAAGTATGATTTCTCAGCATCATATGCAACTTATTCTCTAGTAGGTTCGTATACTGCTCGAATAGCATCAAAAAATTGTGCATTATGGGGACATGCGGATTACCTAATGTTATATAAAAATGATGCTTCAAAAGTAGAAGAATTTTTTAATGTTTTAAATGTAAGCAAGTTTAAAAAAATTATTTTTGTATCGAAAGCAGGAGCAGAATCCTTTTGTAATATTTTTCCAGAACAAGAAGAAAAAGTGATTTTTTGCAATAATTTAATTGATTATAGAAAAATAGAAAGCCTTGCACAAGAAAAAGTAGAAGAAACAAAAAAGAAATATACATTTGTTAATGTTGGAAGACATGATGAAAAGCAAAAGAAATTAACGAGGATTTTAGAAGCAACAAAACAACTAAAAGAAGAAGATTTTGATTTTGAAGTATTGTTTGTTGGAGAAGGTTCTGATACGGAAAAATATAAAGAAATGGTAAAAGAATATAACATACAAGACTTTGTTAAATTCTTAGGTGTCAAAAAAAATCCATATCCATATATGAAATTAGCAGATTCTATTATATTAACATCAGATTATGAAGGATATCCAGTAGTATTCTTAGAAGCATTCGTATTAAATAAACCAATTATTACAACAGATATAGCAGATGCGCTAGAGGATATACAAAATAAATTTGGTATTGTAACTTCTAAAAAAATAGAAGAAATTTATCAAGCAATGAAAAAATTCATACAAAAAGGATACGAAATTAAAGAAAAATTTGAACCAGAACAATACAATAAAAACATTATCGAAAAAATTGAAAACATAATAAATGATGATTAAAGTAATTATTATAAAACAATATATAAAATCTTATATTGACAGGAGAAAAATATGAATAAGGTAAGTATTATTATTCCAGTATATAATACACAAGCACAAATAGATAGATGTTTAAAGTCTATAGTTAATCAAACATATAAAAATATAGAAACTATTGTTATAAATGATAATTCTACGGATGATTCTGAAGAGATTATCCTAAAATATGTAAATCAATATCCAAATTTATTTTCTTATTATAAAAAAGAAAACAATACAGGACTTGCCGATACTAGAAATTATGGACTTACGAAAGCAAGTGGAGACTATGTGCTATTTGTGGATTCTGATGACTATATTGATGATGATTTGATAGAGAATCTAAAGAAATATATGGAAAAGGGTATAGAAGTAATTAAATTTAAAGCAAACATTGTAAATGGAAAAACCACCATAATTGATGGACCAGTATTTCAAGAAACAGATGGACAAACTGCTTTTGATTTATTAGTGTTTGATGATATAATGTTAGACTCAGCATGCATTTATTTGTTTAAAAGAGATATATTTGTAAAAAAGAATTTTAAATTTTGTTCAGGTGCATACCATGAAGATTTTGGAGTAGTACCACTTATTGTAGTAAGTGCAAAAAATGTTGTGTCTACCAATATTATTGGTTACTATTATGTGCAAACAAATAATAGCATTACAAGAAATGATGACTATCAAAAAACAATAAAAAGATGGGAAGACTCTTTATTGCATTACGATAATATGTTACAATATATTCGTAAATTTTCTCTTCGCAAAAAAACAGAAGAGAATGTAAAAATTTATTATACAAATGCCATTTTATTAAAATTAAAATCGATTCATAAAGAAGACAGAAAAGAATATATACAACAAATTAAGCAAAGAAACATGATAAAGAATATCAAAGTTAGAGATGTAAGACAACTCGTAAAGAGAGTGATATTATCAATCAATATCAATTTGTATTTGAAATTATTGAAATAAAAATAATTAGGAGAAAAGTATGATAAAAGTAAGTGTTATTGTACCGGTATATAATGGAGAAGCTTATATAAAACTTTGTCTTAATAGTATATTGGAACAAACATTAAAAGAAATTGAAATTATTGTGGTAAATGATGGCTCAACCGATGAAACAAAACAGATTTTAGAAGATTATCAAAATCAATATGAAAATAAAATAAAGGTAATTACAAAGGAAAATGAAGGGCAAGGAAAAGCAAGAAATGTGGGAATGGATTTAGCACAAGGAGAATTTCTTACTTTTGTAGATGCAGATGACACCATTGAATCTAATATGTTGCAACAAATGTACGAGGAAGCAAAAAAACATGATGCAGATGTTGTTGTTTGTGATTATGAAGAAATCATACAAGGAAAAAAGATTAGAAAAAAAGCAATTCCACAAAAAACGAATAACAAGAAAAGAGACTATATTGTTTCAGCTGCTGGGCCTTGTAATAAATTGATACGAACAGAATTATTAATGAAGGATAATCTTCGTTTCCGAGAAACAGGAATTTATGAAGATATTTCTATTATCCCTCTTGTTGGATTATATGCAAACAAAATTGCTTATTTGGAAGAACCATTCTATTATTACTACATAAGACAAGGCTCTACTATGAGGCAAGAAAAATTTAATCCAAAATTATTATCTATTTATGATGCACTTGAAACCTTAACAAAAGGGTTTGAGGATTCTGGAAAATTAGAAGAATATGAGAAAGAATTAGAATATATTTATATAGAACATTTACTATATGCAGCAACAGGAAGATTTTTAGAATATAAAGAAGGAAAGAAAGAAATAGGAAAAATCGTTCAAATAATTAAAGAAAAATATCCAAATTGGAGGAAAAATCCATATTACAAGAAGCAAGGAATGTTATTTAAAATAAATTGTAATATTTTTTATTTAAACAATTTATTTATTATATTCGTATTTGAAAAACTAAAGAACGGTATAAAGAAAGGAATATCATGGAAAAATTAAAAGAAAAAATAAATGTACCCAATGTGATAATTGCTTTTATCATATTACAACCAATTATTGATATTATCACAGGTATTAGCATTGAGTATGCCCAATCTACCATTACATTTGGTATTATTGTTCGAACCATTTTTATGATTTTTTGTGTCATGCTAGGAACAATGAAAGCAGACAAAAGATATCGAATTGGTATGTGTATCTATTATAGTGTACTACTGATCTACGGAATTGGTTTTCTAGTTAAGAGTTATATAGAAAATGGAACAAACCTAATTTTTATTCAAATGAGAGGATTAGTAAAGAATTTTTATTTGCCGGTTATGTTAGTGGCACTTGTTCCAATTTTTAGAACTTATCAAGTAAAAGTGAATCGAAAGGTGTTAACAGCAACATTAATGATATATGCCGTTACTATTCTGATTTGCAGCATCATTGGAATTGCACTACCTACTTACCGAGCAGGCGGAAAAGCTGGTACGGTAGGATTATTTTATTCCGCTAATGAAATTGGAGCTATTTTATGCATATTATCTCCATTTTTAATAGTAGATTTGATGAAGCGAAAAGTAAAAATAATCGATATTATTTTCCTAACTGTGTTAATTTATGCAGTATTACAAGTAGGAACGCAAGTACCATATTTTAGCCTTATAATATTAATGGTAACAATTATTTTTGCATGCTTTACTTATGCAAAATTGCAGAAAAACAGAAAGTTCTATCAAAAAGCAGGAATGTTTCTAGGACTTTTTGTTGCTATCTATTTAGTAACCGGAATTACACCGGTAGGTGAAAACTTGAGTAAAAATTATGGCAACATTTTTCTAATTAATGGAGAGGATATCAATTTTTATAAAAAAGAAGAACCCGCTAAAATTGAAGAAGTTACTAATTTCGAAGAACTAACGACAATGGTGGTTAGTAGTAGGACAGACTATTTAAAAGAAAATAAAGCGGATTTCGTAAATGGTGATTTTATAGATAAGATATTGGGAATTAGCTTTACAAAAAATGACGAGGGAAAAATAGAAGAACGAAAACTAGCAGAAATGGATTATTTTGACATTCTTTTATGTAATGGAATATTAGGAACGATTCTATTTGCTATCCCAATTTTAACCTACATTATTATTCTAATTCGTGATGTAATAGCACATAAAAAGAAGTTAGGAATTGAGCAGATATATGTTATAGTAATGGCTTCAGTTGTAGCTCTACTTGCAGGACATGTTTTAGTGTCACCAGCTGTTAGTATTTACATTGCTATTATATTATTAAATTGTGAGGAAGAGGTAAAACAAATACACAATAAAAAAGAATTAGGAAAAGAGGAAAAAGATGAAGAAGATAACAATATTAGCCCTGCACTTGTCGGCGGGGGGGACTGAGAAAACAATTGCTACGTTGAGTAATATTCTTGTTCAAAAATATGAGGTAGAAATTATTTCAAATTATCAAATAGAAGAAAAACCAGCATTCGATATAGATGAAAGAGTAAAAGTTCGATATTTGATGCCAAATTTAAAACCAAATGCTAAAGAATTTAAAACAGCTCTCAAGAAGTTTCAAATAATAAAGGTTCTAAAAGAAGGAATAAGAGCAATTCGAATTCTTTACTTAAGAAGAAAATTAATGATTAAAGCGATTAAGAACTTGTCGTGTGACATTGCTATTTCTACAAGATATATTCATAATCGATTACTTGGAAAATATGGAGATAAAAATATTATTAAAATTGCACAAGAACACAATAATAACGGAAATGAAAGGTATATAAGAAAAGTAGTAAAGTCACTAAAAAATATAGATTATCTTATGCCAGTTTCAAAACAATTGACCCAAATGTATGAAAAAAGATTAATTGACAAAAAAACGAAGTGTTTGTACATACAGCATTGCTTAAAAGATTATACGCAAAAAATCTCGAGCTTAACACAAAAAAATATTATTTCTGCTGGACGTTTATCAAAAGAAAAAGGATTTTTGGATTTAATTGATGTATTCGAATTAGTAAGTAAAAAAAATCCGGATTGGCATTTAAATATTGCAGGAGATGGAGAACAAAAGAAAGCAATCATACAAAAAGTAAAAGAAAAAGGATTAGAAGATAAAATTACATTATTGGGATTCAAAAAAGAAGAAGAATTAAGAAGTCTTTTCCTACAATCTTCTATTTATGTTATGACATCATTTTATGAAAGTTTTGGATTATCACTCATTGAGGCAGAAAGCTTTGGAATACCAATTTTAGCATTTGATAGTGCCGAAGGACCAAAAGAAATTATTGAAGATGGAAAAAATGGTTTCTTAATTCCAAATCGTAATAAAGAAGAAATGGCAAATAAGATTAATGAGTTAATTGAAAATAAAGAATTAAGAAAGAAGATTGGACAAACTGCAAGGCAAGATTCTGCAAAATACAAAAAGGAAGAAGTAGGAAAATTATGGTATGATTTTATAGAGGAAATTTAATATTATATTTGAAATTCATTTAAAGTATGATATAATTGCAAAAAATACAAATAGGGAGGAAAATAGTGATGCCAAAAGATGATATGGCGATACGTGTAGAACATGTAGATAAGTCTTTTAATGTATTTTATGATAAAACCAATACAATCAAAGAAAAAATATTGTTTTGGAATAAAAGTAAAAAAGAAGTAAGACAAATTTTAAAAGATATTAATTTAGAAATAAAAAAGGGAGAAGTTGTTGGGCTAATTGGAGTAAATGGAAGTGGAAAATCTACTTTACTAAAATTAATGACCAAGATAATATATCCGAATAAAGGAAAAATAGAAACCAATGGAAAATTAACCTCACTTTTAGAATTAGGAGCAGGGTTTCATCCAGACTTTTCAGGAAGAGAAAATATCTACTTTAATGCTTCTATTTTTGGCTTGACCAGAAAAGAAATTGATAAAAGATTAGACCAAATTATAGAATTTTCAGAACTAAAAGATTATATTGATAATCCAGTTAGAACTTATTCTTCTGGTATGTATATGAGACTTGCATTTTCTGTTGCAATTAATGTAGACGCAGACATTTTATTAATTGATGAAATTTTATCCGTTGGGGACCAACATTTTCAAGAAAAATGTTTTGAAAAAATAGAGGATCTAAAAAAAGAAGGAAAGACTATTGTCTTTGTTACTCACGGAATGGATTCAGTTAAACGATTTTGTACTAGAGCTGTATGGCTACACAAAGGTTCTATCAAAATGGATGGAGATACCAATACTGTTGTAGGAAAATATCTAGAAGAAACAGCATAAATGAAGGGAGATAAGAGATGAATGTATTTAAAGATTTATACCAATATAGAGAATTACTAAAAAGTAATACAAAAAAAGAAGTAAGAGGAAAATATAAACACTCATTTTTAGGAGTTTTGTGGTCGTTTTTAAATCCATTATTACAAATTATGGTATATGCAATTGTATTTCCGTTAATATTAAGAAATAAGCAAGAGCACTACGTTGTTTTTTTATGCTGTGGATTAATTCCCTGGAACTTTTTTTCTATTGCTATTAATAGAGCAGCTGGCACAATGCTAGAAAATGGTAATATTATTAAAAAAGTTTATTTTCCTAGAGAAATTTTACCAATATCAATTGTAACAAGTGAAGCTATAAATTTTATCATTTCAACGATTATTATTATTGCCTTTGTATTATTTGATGGAATTGCTTTAACACCGTATATACTATATTATCCACTAATATTACTAGTTCAATATCTATTAATACTTGCAATATCTTTTATTATTTCAGCAATTACTGTATATATAAGAGATATTCAACATTTAATTAGCGTGGTACTACAACTTGTTTTTTATGCTACACCAATTGTTTATGCTGCCAATACTATACCAGAAAATTTTGCATGGATTTTAAAATATAATCCAATGACATATATTATCAATGGATATCGCGATATCTTTTTAAACCAAACAGCACCAGATGTCAAAATGCTAATCCTATTATTAGCAATTATGGTAGTGGCATGTGTAGTAGGATACATGATATTCCATAAATTACAAAAAGGATTTGCAGAAGAATTATAAACCTATAAAAGGTAATACTATAGCAAAAGGAAGAGAAGTATGGAGAAAGATTATTTTAATTATACATTACAACCAGGAAGAGAATTAGATAAAATAGAATATGAGGAACAAGACCCTATTATTTCTGTTATTATGCCATTTTATAATGATAAATCTTATATTGAACAAGCTGTTAATTGCGTTTTAAATCAAACATTCCCATTGTTTGAATTTTTAATTATTGATGATGGTTCAACAGATAATGAGAGTTTAAGAAAATTAGAACAAATAGAAAAAATGGATAAAAGGATAAAAGTATTTCATAAGAAAAATGAAGGACTTTCAGCGACAAGAGATTTTGGAGCTTCAAAATCTTCAAATTGTTGTAAATATTTGATGTTTTTAGATTCTGATGATTTAATTGAAAAAACATATTTAGAATGTGGATATTGGACACTAGAAACAAATACAGATGCTTCATGGGCCTATACTGATTCAGTAGGATTTGAAAAAATGGAATACAGATGGAGTAAATTATTTGATGCAAAACAAATGAAAAAAGTAAATGATTTAACTTCTGCTTGTATCATTCGTAAAGAAGATTTTTTTGAAGTAAATGGATATGAACTAAGAGAAAAAGCTGTAAACGAAGATTGGAATTTTTGGCTTAAATTAATGGCAAAAGGAAAATTTCCAGTAAAAATGAATTTTTATGGTATGTGGTATCGAAGAAAAGAACAAGGAGAACTTGCAAAATCAAGAGAAAATAAGAAACGCGCTATGGAAATTATTAAAAATACAGCCAAAATGATACAAAAAGACGTAACAGCAATTCAATATCCAAAGCAAGATTACAATTGGGATGGAATTGTTGAAAATGTTGCTACTATAAAATGTACACAAAATATTGCTAAAAATAAAATTAATATTTTGATGATGATTCCTTGGATGGTAACAGGTGGAGCAGATAAATTTAACCTGGATTTAATTAGTAGATTGGATAAAAATCGCTATCATGTTATTATTCTTTTAACAGAACCAAATGTGAATGTATATAGACAAGAATTTGAACAACACGCAACTGTATATGATTTAACTACTTTTTTAGATCAAAAATATTGGATTGCTTTTATTAATTATATTATCAAGAAAGAAAATATTAATTTGATTTTCAATACCAACAGTAAATATGGTTATGAAGCATTACCATATTTAAAAACAGAATATCCTGAAATTCCAATTGTAGATTATATCCATATGGAAGAATGGTATAACAGAAATGGAGGATATTCAAGAGATTCTAGTGCAGTTTCTTCTGTGATTGATAAGACATTAGTTTGCAATAAGAATACACAAAGAATCTTAGAAGAACATTTTAAAAGAAATAAAGAAGATATTGAAACTGTATATATTGGTGTAAATGAGCAAGAATTTAACCCTGAATTATATAACAAAGAAGAATTATTACAAAAATACGATATTGAAACAAATAAGAAATATATCATTAGTTATATTTGTAGAATAGCAGAACAAAAAAGACCGTTATTATTTTTAGAAATTATAAAAAAATTAAAAGAAGATAGAGACGATTTTATTGTTTTAGTTGCAGGAGATGGAAATTTGCTTCCAAAATTGAAAAGTGAAGTGAAAAAACTAAAATTAGATGGAATAATTAAATTTCTAGGAAATGTAACCAAAACAAAAGAAATTTATGCAATGAGTGATTTAACAATAAATTGTTCTATTAAAGAAGGATTAGCACTAACATCCTATGAATCATTATCAATGGGAGTGCCAGTTGTTTCAAGTGATGTTGGGGGACAAAAAGAACTTATTAACGATAAAGTGGGAGCAATTGTGCCATGTTTACAACAAGAAACAGAAATAATGAATTTTAAATATAGTGAAGAAGAAATTAATTATTATGTAAGCGCAATCAAAAAAATATTAAATAATTTAGAGTATTATAAATCAAATGCTAGAAAAAGAATTTTAGACGGATTTACCATTGACCAAATGGTAGACAAAATGTCTACTATTTTTGAACAAACAGTTTCATCACCAAAACAAGAAAAGATTGAAAATGGAAAAAACATGAAGAAAATGAAAGATGTAACGAAAGAATTAATTAATTTATCTCTAATCTCAAACAAGGGAGAATATTTATGGTTATGTAATCAATATAATAGTAAATGTTATGGTATTGAAATTGATAAATGGGAATATATTAAAAATAGATTATGGGAAAAACCTTTATGGAGAGTTTTTATTCGATTCTTACAAAAAACGGGAATAATGAAATTAATGAAAAGAAATGGGATTGACCAGAAAGTAAAAGACATATTAGATAAATAAATATAATAGGAGGAAAAAATGATACCATTTGCGAAGATATCTATGACGGATGTTGAAAAAAAGTATATTAATCAGGCGTTAGAAACCAATAAAATATGCGGAGACGGAGAATTTACTAAAAAGTGTACAGGTTGGTTTAAAGAAAACTGTGGAATTAATAATTTTTTATTAACTACTTCTTGTACTCATTCATTAGAATTAGCAGCACTACTTGCAGGATTGAAACAAGGGGATGAGGTTCTAGTTCCATCTTATACATTTGTTTCAACCGCAGATGCGATTTTATTAAGAGGTGCAACTCCTGTTTTTATAGACATTGACAAGAAAACTTTTAATATGGATGTTAACAAAATAGAAGAAAAAATAACCCCAAAAACGAAGGCTATTTTTCCTGTTCATTATGCAGGAGTTGCTTGTGATATGGATAAGATTATGGAAATTGCCAAAAAACATAATCTTATTGTTATAGAAGATGCAGCTCAAGGAACTTTGGCTTATTATAAGGGAAAACCATTAGGAACTATTGGAGACTACGGTTGCTATAGTTTTCACGAAACAAAAAACTATGTAATGGGCGAAGGCGGAGCAATTATTGTAAAGGATAACGATAAATATTTAGAAGCAGAAATTATTCGTGAAAAAGGAACAAACCGAAGTCAATTTATTAAAGGTGTTGTTGATAAATACACATGGCACGAAGTAGGATCTTCATATTTACCATCTGATGTTTTAGCAGCGATGTTATATGGACAATTAGAAAGAGCAGATGAAATTATGGAAAAAAGAATGCATATATGGAATACTTACCATAAATCCTTTGAAAGTTTAGAAAAACAAGGAAAGTTGGCAAGACCTTATATTCCAGATTATGCAACTCATAATGCTCATATGTATTATATGGTTTTACCAAATGAAAAAATAAGAAATGAATTAATGGAAAAATTAAAGGAAAATGGTATTCTAGCAGTATTTCATTATATTCCTCTACATACTTCTCCAATGGGAATAAAACTAGGATATAAACAGGGAGATTTACCAGAAACAGAAGAATATGCAAAGAGATTATTACGACTACCTTTATACCCTGATATGACTGAAGAAGAACTAACATTTATCTGTGAAAAAGTACATACCATATTAAATACGCTAATTTAATATTCAATATAAAGAAGGGAAAAGTATCATGGAGACCAAAAATGATAAAATTGAAAATGTAGAATTAAGAAGTATTACCCTAGAAGATACATCCAATATCCTAAAATGGAGAAATAATCCAAGTGTGAAAAAGAACTTTTGTATACAAGAAGATTTAACTAAAGAGACACATTTGAATTGGTTTCATAATAAGATTCTAACTAAAGAAGTTGTGCAATTTATCATAATAGAAAAACCGTCGAATACTCCAGTAGGCTCTACTTATCTACGAGATATAGATAGGCATGCAAAAAAGGCTGAATTTGGAATTTTTATAGGAGAAGAGACAGCAAGAGGAAAAGGAATAGGAACAAGTGCTACAAAACTAATAATAGACTATGGATTTAAAAAACTAGGATTGCATAAAATATATTTACGCGTGTTTTCTAATAATATTCAAGCAATTAAGGCATATGAAAAAGCTGGGTTTGAATATGAAGGAACCGCAAAAGATGATATTCTTTTACCAGATGGAACTTATCAAGATATTACCTTTATGTCAATCATAAACAAAGAATAGAAGGAGAATAAAGATGCAAAAAATTTCATTTGTAATACCATGTTATAATTCTGAAAAGTATGTTAGTAATACAGTTGAAAAATTAGAACAAGTAATAGAAAAACAATTAAAAGAATACGAAACAGAAGTAATTTTAGTTAATGATGGTTCAAAAGATAATACATTTAGAACAATTGAACAAATTGCAAGTAAAAACAATCATGTAACAGCAATTGATTTTACTAGAAATTTTGGACAACATAGTGCTATTATGGCAGGACTAAACCAATCTAATGGAGATATTATTATATGTTTAGATGACGATGGACAAACTCCACCAGAAGAAGTAACAAAATTAATTGATGCTCTAGATGAGAATACAGATGTTGTATATGCAAAATATGAAGAAAAGAAGCATAATACTTTCAGAAATTTTGGAAGTATAGTTAATAGTATGATGGCACAGGTGTTATTAAATAAACCAAAAGATTTATATATCTCAAGTTTTTTTGCCATGAGAAGTTATATAAAAGATGAGATTATTACCTACAGAAATCCATATCCTTATATGGAAGGATTAGTTTTACGAGCTACTAATAAAATTAAAAATGTTACAGTAAACCATAAAGAAAGAGAAGTCGGAAAATCACAATATACAATTAAAAAACTATTTAGCTTATGGGTAAATGGATTTACTAATTTTTCTGTTAAACCACTTAGAATCGCTATATTTTTTTCAGTTTTATTTATTGTGATTGGAATTATTGCAACTATTGCACTTGTTATTAATAAAATAATGAATCCAGCTGTGCCAATGGGATGGACTTCAATGATTATATTGTTATTAATTATTGGAGCTGTTATTACTTTTATTTTAGGATTAATAGGAGAATACGTGGGAAGAATATATATATCAATTAATAATAATCCACAATATGTAATAAGAAAGGTAGTAAAAAATGAAAAAGAAAGCTAACATAAAAAATATTGCATTATTGGAAATTGCATTTTTGATTTATTCTTTAAGTTCTTTATGCTCAAAGTGGGCGGTATATAATGCCCAATCAATTTGGCATACCTTATTTTTCTATGGATTAAGCTTATGTATGCTAGGAATATATGCTATTATTTGGCAACAGGTATTAAAAAGAATGGAATTAACAGTAGCCTTTAGTAACAAAGGGATAACAATTGTATGGGGAATTCTTTTTGGGATGATATTCTTTCAAGAGAAGATAACAATTGGTATGATTATAGGAAGCGTGCTTGTAATAGCTGGAATTGTATTTATGATGAAAGAAAAGGAGAACCAAGAAAGATGAAATCAGTTCTAATATTTATATTATCTGTTTGTATAGCTTCTACAAGTCAAATATTATTAAAAAAGAGTGCGAATCAGACTAAACAAAATAAATGGCAGGAATATTTTAATAAATATGTAATAATAGCTTATATTTTGTTATTGATATCGACATTATTAACTATGATTGCTTATAAGAATTTGAATCTATCGACAGGAGTTGTGATTGAATCAATTAGTTATATTATTATAGCAATTCTTAGCTATTTTTTATTTAGAGAAAAAATTACAAAAAGCAAAGCAATTGGAATTATCATGATTGTAGCAGGAATTATAATTGCTTCCATCGGTTAAAGGGGGATAAAATGGAACGAATCAATAAGATATTAGAATATATTAAACAAAACAAATTGTATGTAGCTGTTATGATAATAGGTTGTGCTATGTTTATGATACAGATGAGTCATGTTGTATTATATGCAGATGATTTGTTTTTAGGAAATATTGCAAAAGAAGGTATGGAAGGAGCCATTAAACATTTAGCATTTAACTATATGAATTGGGGAGGTGGTCCAACACCTCTTATTGTTATTTTACTATTTTTTGTTCCATTAAATGTATGGAAAATACTAAATTGCTTAATGATTGCTATTACAATTATTTTAGCAGTTCGCATGATATCATCTAAATTCAAAATCAATAAAGGGATTATAGCAATTATTCTATGGACTTGCGCATATGCTCTTAATATATACATTTCTTCTCAAACCTTATATTGGCTTGATGGAAATATAGCCTATGTATTAACTGCATTTCAATTATTTATCTATTTCTATTATTTATATTCTAGATTAATTATGAAAACTAAGAATAAAAAATATGATTATATTTTATTACCAATTGTTGCTTTTTTTGCAGGATGGACTGGGCCACAAGCAGGCGCGATTACTGTAATTGTGTCCATTGTTTTATTATTATGGGTAAAATTTATTAATAAAGAAAAAATAAAGTCGATTTATTTAATATCTGCATGTATGGGAATAGTAGGATTTTTGGTATACTATTTAGCTCCTGGAAACAATGCAAGAATGATAGAAAGTTTTCCAGAATTTGCAAATTACAATTTGTTTGAAAAAATATTTTATAGAATGGATTCAGTATGGAATTTACTATTTAATTATCAAACTTATCGATTTGCAAGTATGCCTTTTTATTTATATATTGTAATAGGATTCATCAGTTTAATTTCAATGAAATTAGTTAGCAAAGAAAAAAACAAATTAGTAGCAAATAGTGTAAAGATAATGTCTGTAATCTTATTAATTTTTATGATTTTAAATTTTGCTATTAGCATAGGGTGTGACTATAATTTAATTATTACAAATAGTATTTTTAGATTTGAACCAATATTAAGTCATATTCAAAATGGAACATTTCGATTAACATTATTAGTTCCATATGTTATTACAGCTGGGGCTATGTTGTTTATAGTTATTTTATCCTATTACATTAGTTATAAGGAAAAGAATCCATTATTAGTAATATTAGTAACATGTGCATTATTAGGTCAAGCAATGATGGTCTTATCTCCATATAGTCCATTACGAACTACTTTCATTACAGTATATCTATTATGGATTGTAATTGCCCTTTTAGTAGCAATGATTGCAAAATATAAAATTAATATGATTTGGGTTATTGCTATGATATTTGCAACTATGTTTGAACTAAAATTAGGAGTTATCATTAGTTTAACTTATATTATTTTTTACAACTTACAAGAAACAAAGAATGAAGAACAATCTAATAAATTACAACTAATTATCTTCATCTTAACTTTTACAATTTTAGCACTTATTTCTTATAAACAGATGGTAGCAGGTTATAAAGAAAATGAAGAAATATATTACCAAAATATACAATTGATTGAAGAATTTAAAAAACACGGAAATAGTGAAAACACGTTATATTTAAAAGCACCAGAAAAAGAACAATATGGTTTTACTTCTTTTGTTGGTATTGATTGGGTAGAAGAAGTAGTAAAACAATATTTTGAAATTGATGAAAATGTGATAATTGAAGAACTTCAATAATATGATGAAATGAAGAGGCGATAAAAATATGATTTATGATTCAATCATCATAGGAAAAGGACCGGCACGGAATATCGGCAGCTATTTATTTAAAAAGAGCAAACTGCAATGTATTAGTAATAGGAAAAGACGGAGGAGCTTTGGAAAAAACAAAGGCGATTGATAACTATTACGGATTTGCAAATACGATTACTGGAAAAGAATTGCTAAAACAAGGCTTAGAACAAGCAAATCGATTAGGCATTTTAATTGAAACAGATGAAGTATTATCAATAGAAAAAGAAGAATATTTTATAGTTGAAACAAGAAATAATATCTATAAAGCAAAAACTGTTATTCTAGCAACGGGAACAAACAGAAATATGCCTAAAATAAGAGGAATCAAAGAATTTGAAGGGAAAGGTGTTAGCTATTGCGCAATATGCGATGCGTTTTTTTATAAAAACAAAAATGTCGCAGTACTAGGGGCAGGAGACTATGCAATTAAAGAGGCAAGAACTCTTTTACCAGTAGCAAAATCGGTAACAATTTTTACAAATGGAGAAGAAATAGTAGAAAATCGTGATGAGTCCTTAGATGCATTTTCGATTGAAAATAGAAGTATTGAAGAAATAGCAGGTAATGAAAAGGTAGAAAAGGTTTTACTAGAACAAGGAATGGATGTGCCAATAGATGGGATATTTGTTGCTGTTCGGAACTGCATCTAGTACAGACTTTGCAAGAAAACTAGGGGCATTTATCGATAATAATACCATCAATGTAGATGAGAATATGGCTACGAATGTTTCCGGTTTATATGCTTGTGGAGATTGTACAGGAGGACTGTTACAAATTTCAAAAGCTGTATATGAGGGAGCAAAGGCAGGTATTTCCTGTGGTAAATATTTAAGGCATCATGAATAAAAAGAGGACATTTGAATAAACTAAGAAAAAGGAGAGGATATCATGTCAGTTATTACTATAACTAGTAAAAATTTTGAAGAAGAAGTATTAAAATCAGATGTACCAGTTCTATTAGATTTTTGGGCAAGTTGGTGCGGGCCTTGTAAAATGGTATCACCAATAGTGGATGAAGTAGCAAACGAAGTAGATAAAAGTGCAAAAGTAGGAAAAATCAATGTTGATGAAGAGCAAGAATTAGCACAAGAATTTTCTATTATGAGTATACCAACATTAATAGTGATTCGTAATGGGAAATTAGTAAAACAAGCTGTGGGAGTAAGGAGCAAAAAAGAAATATTAGAAATGTTAAAATAATATATAAAGAAGAGCAATTGCTCTTCTTTTTTGACATTGACAAATAATGAAAATAAAGATACAATATCAAATGTATAAGGGGAGTGATATTATGAAAAAAGCAATTTGGGGTAGCTTATTAATTGCAATTTTACATTCCATTTTATTTTATGGGCAAGAATTAGGAATATCTGTATTACTATTTGCAGTAGTAAGTGTATTTCTATTAATAGCTTTTTTGAAAAAACATAACAAAGTAAAAAATACAAATGCATTTTATTTGGCATTTCCTATTTTATTATTGAGTAGTACATATCTTATTTTTAATAATACATTTTTTAATGTAGTAAATTTATTTGTGATTCCAGTTTTATTAGCAAGTATGATTGTATGGGCATGTATTGATACTTTTAAGTTACGTGAATTAGTAGGTAAGTCAATTAACCTAGTAATTGGTTCTTTAGAATTTATACCAGGTGCTTGTAAATTAATAAAAAATGCTGCAAAACCAAAACAAAAAGAAAATGATGAAAAAGCAGAACAATATAAAAAACTAAAATATATAGGGCTCGGAATATTGTGTTCTATACCATTACTATTCATTATTGTTGGATTATTAGTATCAGCAGATGGCGTATTTGCTAATTTATTCGACAAAGTATTTCATCATATAGCATTTATTTTTACAGGTGAATTTATTGGAAATTTAATAGGAAGAATTATTCTAATTGGACTCGTATTAATTTATCTAGTATGTATTTTATATAACATTATTATTAAAAATAGCGGATTTAATAGAGAATACAAAGAAAAAGAATTTTTGAAATTTCATATTGATACGACAATTATAAATACGATTTTAACGATTATAAATATTGTATATCTAATATTTACAGGAGTACAATTTATCTATTTATATTCATATTTATTCTCTGATGCATCCCTAAATGCTAGCTTGAATTTAGCAGAGTATGCAAGACAAGGATTCTTCCAACTAATGTTTATTACTGTTATCAATTTTGCTATTATTCTAATAACGAATGCAAATGAGAAGAAAGAAAAAACAAAAAGCAAATATACCAAATGGATGAATGTTCTAATGTGCCTATTTACTATTGTTATTTGTGTTTCTGCTTTTATGAGAATGCATTTATATGAAAGTGAATTTGGTTATACTTTCTTACGCTTAATGGTATATGTAATTTTAATAACAGAAATAATTGCAATTATACCTACTATTTATTATGTTGTAAAGAATAAAATAAATTTATTAAAGTCTTATTTTATAATTGGTATTACTATGTATGTTATAGTTAATTTTGCAAATATTGATTATATGATTGCAAAAAATAATATCAATAGAGCAGAGAAAATGCCAGGAGAATATGTGCGTGAAATAGATGTTGATTATTTAATAAATAATTTAGGAACAGATGCAGTTTCTGAAATGGTATATTTATACCATACAACAAAAAATGAGACAGATAAACGAAAAATAAATAATTACTTATATAATATGTATCAAGATGTGAAAGAAGAAAGAAGTTTTCAAGAATGGAATCTATCAAAAAATAGAGCAAAAAAATTGTTAGAGCCATTAAATCTAGAATATCAAAGATATAAGAAGAATAAAAAATATAATGATATATATGAATTATAAAAATTATATTGAAACAATCGATAAAAATAGTAAAGGAGAAAAAACGATGGATGAAACGGAAAATGCGTTATTGGATTTAGTAAATAGTATTCCAGTAACAGAAGAAAATGAGGAAATCTTGGAGGATATTCGAAGTGCAATTGCAGATGGTGATTTGCAATTAGCTTTAGAAAAAATGGATAGCTTACCAAATGATATAAGAGAAGAATTGAATTCTGTATTTGCTACAAAAGAAGAGGATAATACAGTAAAAAAAGATATTTATCCAGAAGAATTAAAAAATGAAGAATTAGAAGAAACTTACATTGGATTATTATTAGATAATCCAGAGGCAATCGTAAAATATTATTTTACATTTGGAGAATGCTATTTCGAAAACCCTGATATTTTAAATTTATATAAACGCGTATTGTTTACAGATGGAGAAGCTTATGCACCAGAAATTGCAAAAAAAGGATTTAATTTCCCACGAGATACGGAAGAATCTGACCAATTAGCTTATGAAGTAAAGGAAAGCGCTGTAGAATCTGGATATGGAATTGAAGAAGTTTATACAGAATTAAAAAAACTATTTACTTTAAGAAAACATTATATGGAAGTGCCAATTAAGCATATTCAAGATAAAATTGTAGAAATTGCAAATTATGAATTGTATCACCAAATGTCTGTAGAAGAAGTAGAAAGTGCAGTAGAACAAGTTAATGCAACAAATAAATTCAAACGTGCAGTTTTAAATGCAGATTTAACAAGATTTTTGGAAGAAGGAGATAACAACTTAACCAATGGTCTTGATTATCCTTTTCCAATCCTATCTAGTGTATTTAAGGGAATTAGAAAAGGAGAGACAACTGCCTTTGCTATGCCATCTAATGCCGGAAAAAGTAGATTCACAATTAATATTGCAGCCTATACTGCATTTGTTCACAAGAAAAAAGTTTTAGTAATTTCTAACGAAATGTCCGAAGAAAAAATGAGACTTTGCTTAATTACTACTATTTTAAATAATCCGGAAATTCAAAAAATACATGGACATAAACTTCATAAAACAGAAGGAGAATTGTTAGAATTTAAATTTAGACCAGATGATGCAAAAAAAGTAAAAGTGGATGAAAATGGATTTGTTATACAAGAAGAAAAAGAAACAAAAAAAGATTTTGTAAAAAGATTATTAAAAATATCTACAGAATTTAAGGAGACAATAGCTGTTACTGACTGGGTAAATAAAGAAATGGAAAATTCTATCTATTTTATCAATATTACAGACCATACAAACGATGAATTAAGAAAAGTTATTATGAACTATTATTACAAAGAAAAAATAGAATATGTATTCTATGATACTCTAAAAACAGATGTAGATAATATTGGAAATGGAGAAGAGCTAAAGAAAACAGCAACCATTCTTTCAAACTTAGCACAAAACTTCAATATGTTCATTTTCGCCACATTACAACTAGCAGAAAGCTCAACTTTACCAGTTAATTTAAATGTTAATGATTTAGCAGTTAGTAGAACTGTAAAAGAAGTATTAGATACTCTATGTCTAATTAAGCAAATTAATCGTGAAAATTATGATGATTATGAATATTCTGAAAAAGAAGTAGATACGAAATTCTACAACCTAGAACATTTTAAAGACCCAGATGTAAGATATTATGCATGCGTAGTAGATAAAAACAGAGCAGGTGCGAAACCAAAGCTACTATTTCGATTAAACTTGGCTTACAATAGCTGGGAAGAATTAGGATATGTACAGTTAAAGCAAACGAAATAGGATAAAAAATTATGAAGTAATACAAATGTAATAAAACCGTAATGTAAACGATATTGTTTATGTTACGGTTTTATATTAAAATAAAAGTGGATTATTCTAACAAAGGAGAAAAGCGCATATGGGATGGAGAGAATTTTTTGGTATTGGAAAAAAGAAACCAATCATGATTGATGCACCCAAAGTAGTCAACGAACCAAAAGTACAAGAGAATGTTAATTATTCACAAACGATTCAAAATGATAGTATTGAACCAAATAAAAGCACAGAAGTACAAGTGTTTAGCATTAAAAACGGAAATGATGAGATTCAATATCATTATAGAATGCAATGGGATGGACAAGTTGTTAATGTTGCGACAGTTCAAGGAGGAAAAGATGTTTCACTAAAACAAATTAAGAGAAAATTAGAAGATGCTGTAAATCATGTAACAACTGCCAAGAATCCTATTACTTTGGAAAGAAAAAAACAAGAAACAATAGAACATTTACAAAAAATATGTGAAAAAAGTTCTGGACTTACTTTAGATGAAAGTGTTGTAGATGTTATTAGCCAATATCAGCCAAAAGATATGTTAAATTATGATAATATTGAAGGATTAAAAAAGACGATTGACCTAAATGCTATAACACCAGAAGAAGCAAACAGATTGCGGAACTCAGTTACAAGAACGTTGGAAACATCTAGACAGGATTAAAACACCAGAAGATGCATACGAGGATAGAGAAAATTTATGTTACTTTATGCAACAACAAGAAGATGTACCTCAAAGTGCTTTAATTGATGCAAATATACAAAGTTTAGAAGAAGGTGTTCCATTAGATGAAGCTACAGTAGCAAAAATTGCTCAAAATATGGAAACATTAGATTTAAATAATGAAGATGGAGCTTTATATTCTGTTTATTTAAAAATAGAAGAAAAAAGAATTTGGAAACGAATAAAAGAAGAATTAGACCAATATTGTAACGAGTCACAAAGTCAAAGTGTAGATAATAGTAAATATCAAATGACTAGCATAATAAAAGAATTAGATACTTTTATTTTACAAAGTAATGGTGGTGGTTTTTCCTATGGAATACTAGATTATATGGTATCTGAAATAAAAGAATTAGATATTGAGAATTATACAGAAAGAAGGAAAGATCCAGATAATCCAAATAAATCAGATAAACCATCTATAAAAGAATGTGATTTTCAATTAATTAAGATTATTAATTCAAAACCAGACATACCAAATAGAAAACAAATATTAGCTTTTTTATATGCTAGAATTGGAAGCTTGGGACAACTATCTTATAAAAGCCGTTTGCAAAACCACGGATGTGTTCTCAGAGAATTAGTTGCTAATACCGATTTTAAGGACAGTGATAATACAGAATCAAAAGAATTTTTATTATTAGTTTCTAAAATAGAAAAAGAATATGTGGAAAAAAAGTATAAAGAGATTTCTGAAATTCAAATTCAAAAGAAACCAGAAGAAAAAGATTTTAAACAAAGAATGGAAGTTGGATATACACCTATAGTTCATCAAGACCAAATAAATCCAGCTGACCAAGTAAAAGAACATATAATTTCAGATGAACATTCTATTGAAAATCTTTAATATAAAATAGTAAGTAACCAAAAATAAACTCTTTTCATAAAATATACAAAAATGAAAGGAGTTTATTTTTATGGATTATGAAGTAATGATGAATGGAAATGTGCGAATTGGAATGTATGCACCAGATTTTGAGGCACAAACAACAATGGGTAATATATCATTAAGCGATTATAAAGGAAAATGGGTTGTTTTGTTTTCACACCCAGGAGATTTTACCCCAGTGTGTACCACCGAAATGATTGCATTTAGTAAAGCAGATACATATTTTAAACAACGAAACGCTTGCTTATTAGGATTAAGTGTAGACAGTAATGCTTCACACTTAGCTTGGATGTATGACATTTATTGTAAAACAGGAATTAGAGTACCATTTCCAATTATTGCAGATAGGAATGCTTCTATTGCAAGAAAATATGGTATGATATCAAATGATATTAGCAATACTGAAACCGTTAGAAATGTATTCATTATCGATGACAAAGGAATTGTTCGTGCAATATTAGTATATCCAATGAATGTAGGAAGATGCATTCCGGAAATATTACGTTTGTTACAAGCATTGCAAATTGCAGATTGTAACAAAGGGGCAACACCAGCAAATTGGTGCCCATATGAACCAATGATTGTGCCAATGCCGCAAACATACCAAGGTTTAGAAGAAAGAATGAGTGAAATTCAAAAAAATAGAAATGGATTTAATTGGTATTTAAGCTTCAAACAACCACAAGAATGCTGCAATCGAAGCATGGAAGAACCACAAACAAGACAAATTGAATCAAAAAAAGAAACAAAATAAAAAAAGAAAAAGCAAATAGAAATGAAAAAAATGACCATACTATAATAAAAAGGAGGTCATTTTTTATGAATAAAAATCAGAAAATTAATTGTACAGTAACAACTTGCAAATACAATCAAAATCAAGAACAATTATGCTCATTAGAGCAAATTATTGTTACACCAACACAAAACTGCAAAACAAAACAACCAGATGAGTCCATGTGTTCAAGTTATCAATATAATAAAGAATAAAAAGTAGAACAAATTTAAAAAATGTATTATATTTCTATTGACAACAAAAGCTGAAATGTGCTAATATATACTTTGTCAATAGAAATGCGGATGTGGCGGAACTGGTAGACGCGCTGGTCTTAGGAACCAGTGTCAACGACGTGGGGGTTCGAGTCCCTTCATCCGCACCATGAAAAGCAGAGGAAAATGAATCCTCTGCTTTTTTGGATTATATCTTGTTTACAAGATAGTACTGTGATAGAATAAAGAAAAAATCAGGGGTGAAAAATGGAAAATAAAATACCAGTTCAAAAAAATAAGGAATATATTGTTACAATTACAGATTATGGCTATGAAGGAGAAGGAATAGCAAAAATAGATAATTTTACAGTTTTTATTCATGGTGCAATGAAAGGTGAAAAGGTGAAAATTCTTATTGTAAAAGTAAATACTTCGCATGCTTTTGGAAAAGTGTTAGAAATCATAGAACCATCTAAACAAAGAAAAGATTTAGATTGTAATACTTATAAACGCTGCGGTGGCTGTAACTTAAGACATATGAACTATGAAGAAACATTAAAATTAAAAAAAGAAATTGTTCAAAATTTAGTAAATAAAACATTGGAACAAAAAATAAAAGTAAAAGATACTATAGGGATGGAAAAACCATTTTTCTATCGTAACAAAGCACAATATCCAGTAGGATATAATAAAAATGGTGAAATTGTAACAGGAATTTATGCAGCAAGAACACATGAAATTATTGAATTAGACTCATGTGCTATACAAATGCCTATATCACAACAAATTGCAAAATTTATGATTTCCTTTATGAAAGAAAATCAAATTTCCGCTTATAACGAAAAAACGGGCAAAGGAGCAATCCGACATATTGTAGTAAAAGTAGGAATTCATACGGGTGAAGTAATGTGTATTATCGTTACCAATCAAAAAAATATTCCAAACGAAAAACAACTTGTAGAGAGCTTAAAAGAAAACTTTCCACAAATAAAAACAATTGTTAAAAATATCAATCAAAAAAATACCAATGTTATTATGGGACAAGAAAATGAAGTCTTATATGGTACGGGATACATACAAGATAAATTAGGAAATTTTGTATTTAATATTTCGCCACTATCCTTTTATCAAATTAATCCTCTTCAAACTGAAAAATTATACAATACAGCGATTCAAAATGCTAATTTAACGAAAGAAGATATTGTTCTTGATTTATATTGTGGAATTGGAACCATTGGCACATTTGCATCTCCCTATGTAAAACAAGTTTATGGAATAGAAATAGTAGAACAAGCAATAGAAGATGCAAAACAAAATGCTAAATTAAACAAAATAGATAATATACAATTTTATTGTGGAGATGTAGAACAAATTCTAGAAAATGTATTAGAAAAAGAAAAAACAATTCCAAATGTTATTTTTGTGGATCCACCAAGAAAAGGATTAGACAATCATACAATTGAAAACATATTAAAAATAAAGCCAGAACGTTTTGTATACATTAGTTGTAATCCAGCAACATTAGTAAGAGATTTAAAAGCATTTGAGGAAACATACGAAATAAAACAAATACAACCAGTCGATATGTTTCCATTTACAAATCATGTGGAGTGTGTGGCAGTACTAAAGTTTAAGAATTGAGATTAATTTATAAAAAATTGTAAGTATTGAAGTGTAGAGATATAAAAAATTTAATGTAATATTAGTTTATAATAAAACAGAAGAAAAAATTCTTATGTGCAAAATAGAAAAAGAACCATATAAAGATAAATTTAATTTAGTAGGCAGTAAAGAAGTATTAAATGAAGAATAATTGCAAATGTTCTAAGAATATAGTATAATTTATCCATTGGAAACATAATCCAACAAACATAGCAGAAAGGAGGAACCTTATGGCTATGGAATGTAATCCTAATCCTGGAATCAGACGATATGGTGGGACTAAATCAGAACCTATTTTTGATCCGCCTGAGAATCATTCCACTTTTTATGACTATTTGACTGATACTCAGTGTACAGTACCGTTAGAAGGCGCTGAAGAGCTCAGAAAAGAATTAGGAATGAAGTGATGGGAGAAACAGAGAAAGGTGCTATCTTTTTAGCACCTTTTCTATAATTATATTAAAAATATGAACATATAGCCAAATAATAAGAAGAATTCACAATTCTACATTCTTATTCATAAAATAAGGATGAGTAGAGGTGAAATTGATGGCAAAAATTATTGTATATAATAACGATACCGATCGTATGGAAATATATTACCGTGATTTATCTGAAGCAATGCCTTATAATACAGGAAGAACTTTAACAGTAAGAGAATTTAGAGGTGCAAGTAGAAGTAATACCTTGTGGACAACGAAAAGAACAATGACTTCTTGGAATTCGCAAAGACGATTATATGGTGCCCCAATTCCAGTGGGATATGCTTTTAGAAGACCATGGGAAGGAGGACACAGTGGGCAATCACAACACTATGCAGGAACTGCTTTTGACGTAGGACAACAGTGGACAAATGCCCAAAGAGCAGTATTAAGAAATAGTGCTAAAAACTCTGGATTATGGAGTTATGTGGAACCAGTTAGCATTTCTCCTACATGGGTTCATTTTGATAGGAGACAAAGTCCTTCTGCTTGTTCTTCAGGAGGTTATCCATTAATTAAAAGAGGAAGCTTAAGTGTATATGTGTTAATTGCTCAAGATGATTTAAACACTTTGGGATATTCAACTGGTGGATTAGATGGAATATTTGGAAACAATACCTATAATGCTGTAAGAAGATATCAAGCAAGTAGAGGATTAGCAATAGATGGAATTATAGGATGTAATACCTGGCGTTCGCTACAAGAAAATGTGATTGGAACAGGCAGAACCTCAACAACATTAGATTAAAAAAGAAAGCAATATTGCTTTCTTTTTTTAATCTGAAAATTTTTATCTTTCTTCATCAAGCTCTATTTGCTTATCTTCAACTATATGCTTATCCTTTAATTTAAAATTTTTATTTTCCAAATTTTCTAAAGATTCATTTAAATTCTGCAATTGTTTTTGAGAAGGTTCTTTAGCAAAATGTATATCCATAGCATTATTAATCAAAGAAGAAATCTCTTTTGCATTTTGAAGACTATCAAAAGATAATCCTCCTTTAGAATATGTGAACAAAACTTTTTTTGAATCTCCTGTTCCAGAAGTAACACGAAGAATAGTGCTTCCATCATGATTGTCAAAATCATATGAAACTTCTGGATTATCAACATCATTACGGTTAGTACTAAAAACGCAATCTAATAATTTATCTTCAAAAGCATTCATTAATTCTTCTTCTTGTAAAATTTCTTGCGTTTCTGCAGTATCATTACTGATAGAATTACCAACAGAAATACCACCAATAGCAAGAGCAGCAGCGATAGCAGCAATTGTTAATCTTCCTTTTAATTGGAAATTTCTTTGATTAGGGCTTAAACGATATTTCTTTGCACTAGGACCAATTAAAGTAGCTATATCTTTTAAATTCTTGACTTTTAAACGTGGTTTATTTAAATTTTTTTGTTTATCTCTTATATACGATAAATTTATATTATTTTGATTTCTTTGCATTTCGCTTATTTCTTTCATTTAAAATCCCTCCAAAAATATCTTTAAATAGAGTATAACATTATTACATAAAAAAAGTCAAAAAAAGTTACAAAAATATTTGACTTTTTATTTATTATAATAGATAATAAGTATATCGATACAGAAAGATAAATTATTTGTTAAGTAACTAAGGAGGAAATTTTACAATGTATATGTTTAATCGAATTACCGTTAACCCTCAATTACCTAAGAGGATTAATCGTTTATCTGAAATTGCAAACAACTTATGGTGGGCATGGAATAGCGAGTATTTAAGATTATTTAAAGAAATTGATATTGATTTATGGGAAACGATTGGAAAGAATCCTGTTAAATTTTTAAAACAAGTATCACAAGAAAAACTAGAACAAGCAGCGTCAAATCAAGAATTTCTAAAAAAATATGATAAAGTAGTGAATGATTTTGACGGTTATATGAACAGTAAAAATACTTGGTTTTCTAAAAAATATCCAAACAATAAGAATGATTTAATTGCATATTTTTCAGCAGAATACGGATTGGATGAAATTGTACCAATTTATTCTGGAGGACTAGGAATCCTATCTGGAGATCATTTGAAATCTGCCAGTGATTTAGGATTACCTTTTGTTGCTGTTGGATTATTATATAAAAATGGATATTTTAATCAAAAGATTAACCGCTATGGTGACCAAGAAAATATATATCATAATATAGACTTATATAATCTTCCTATTTTACCAGTAAAAGATAAAGATGGTAATGACTTAATCATTCATGTAAAATTTCCAAAAAGAAAAGTATATTTAAAAGTATGGAAGATAAATGTAGGTAGAGTAACTCTATACTTACTAGATTCAGATATTGAACAAAATACTAACCAAGAAGATAAAGAAATTACTTTAAAATTATATGGTGGAGACCAAGAAATGAGAATCCGCCAAGAAATCGTTTTAGGAATGGCAGGAGCTCATTTGTTAAAAGAATTAGGACTAAAACCTACCGTTTATCACATGAATGAAGGACATTCTTCTTTCTTATTACTAGAAATTATTAAAGATATCATGGAGGAAAAACAAGTATCTTTTGATATTGCAAGAGAAATTGCATCTTCAAAAACTGTATTTACAACCCATACACCAGTCCCAGCAGGAAATGATATTTTCCCACTAGACCTTGTAGAGAAATATTTTAAAGATTTCTGGCCAAAATTAGGATTAGATAGAGAGTCTTTCTTAAAACTAGGAATGAAACCTTGTGATTATTTAGAACAAGGATTTAATATGGGAATTCTAGCACTAAAAATAGCAGGAAAGAAAAATGGTGTTAGTAAATTACATGGAGAAGTTTCAAGAGAATTATTTGGAGATGTATGGCCAAATATTTCTGCTGATGAATCACCAATTACACATATTACCAATGGAATTCATACATGTTCGTGGCTTGCACCAAACTTAAAAGAACTATATAATAAATATTTAGCACCATTCTGGCAAGATTCTATTTATGATGATAATACATGGAAACCAATTGCAAACATACCAAATGAAGAACTATGGAAAGCTCATGTAGAACGTAAAGTGAAACTATTAAAATTAGTAAAAGACAATGTAACAATACGTATGAAAAATGCAGGGGTAGGGTATGATGAAATAAAAGATATTGTTTCAAAATTAGATCCGAATGCGTTAACTATAGGATTTGCAAGAAGATTTGCAACTTATAAAAGAGCAACCTTAATTTTTAGAGATTTAGAAAGAATTACACAAATATTAAATGACGAGAAACGTCCTGTTCAAATCATTTTTGCAGGAAAAGCACATCCTGCGGATAAAGAAGGACAAGATTTAATTAAATACATTCATGAAATATCATTAAAACCACAATTTAAAGGAAAAATATTTATACTAGAGAATTATAATATTCAAATTGCAAGATATTTAGTAAGTGGTGTTGATGTATGGCTAAATAATCCAAGAAGACCTATGGAAGCATCAGGAACTAGCGGACAAAAAGCATCTGTTAATGGTGTTGTTAACTTCAGCATTTCTGATGGATGGTGGGCAGAAGGATATAATAGCAAAAATGGTTGGTTAATTGGAACAAATGAACAATATTCGTCATATGATGCACAAGATGCAGCAGATAGTGAAAGCATATACAATACGTTAGAAAATAAGATAATACCAACTTATTATGATAAAGACGAAAATGGAATATCAGCAAGATGGATGGAATACATGAAAAATTCAATTATATCTACAGGAGGAAAATATAGTACTTCTAGAATGGTAGTAGACTATGTGGATAAATTATATATGCCACTAATCAATTTAACCAACAACTATTTTTCAAATCTAGAAGAAGTAACAGCTTATTATTCATGGAAAAAAGATTTATACAATAATTGGAATGATATTAAAATCTATCAAAAAAGTAATTTAGATGATATAACATTAGATGCTGGAAATAATATAGAAGTAACTTGTGCAGTTGAACTTCCAAATATAAGTAGAGATAGTATTGAAGTAGAAGCTTACTATGGAAAGATATTAGACAATGGTGTAGTAAAAAGTATGCAAATTATACCGATGAAATTCCAAGAAGAAGTAGAAGGAAAACCAAATACCTATATTTATAAAGCAAAAATCGAACTAACAACTGGAGGAAACTATGGATATACATTTAGAGTAATGCCAAAACACAAAATGCTGTTAGATAGTGCTAATTTGAATTTAGTAAAATGGATTACAAATGAATAAAAAAGGAAACCTTATGGTTTCCTTTCATTTTTTTAAAGAAAATGACAAATTTTATCATTTTTCTATTGAATAATCATTTTTATTTGTGTTATAATATTTTGCGTATGTAAAAATATATAGAAAGAGGGAATTAAATTGAAAAAAGATTTAAGAAAAACCAAAATCGTTGGAACAATAGGACCAGCTAGTGAAAACATTTTAAAAGACTTATTTGAAGCAGGATTAAATGTAACAAGAATTAACTATTCACATGGAAGTTGGGATGAACAATCTGAAAAAACAGAAGAAATTATCAGATTAAGAAAAGAAATGGATATACCAGTAGCATTACTTTTAGATATGAAAGGACCTGAAATTAGAACAGGAATGCTATATACAGGAAAAAATACAAAAATTCAATTAAAAGATGGACAAAAATTCACATTAGTAAATGAAGATATTACAGGAGATGAGGAAAAAGTTTCTGTAACATACAAAGAATTATATAAAGATGTTGAACCAGGAACAAAAATATTAATTGATGATGGCGCTATCGAGTTAAAAGTTGATGAAATTGTAGGAAAAGATATTGTTTGTACCGTTGTTCATGGAAATGGATTAGGAAGTAGAAAAACAATGAATTTACCTGGAACTGTTATTCGTTTACCAGGATTAGCTGAAAAAGACATTGCTGACCTTAAAACAGCTTGTGAACATGATTATGATTTTGTTGCAATTTCATTTGCAAGAAATCTAGATGATATTAGACAAGTAAGAAAAGTGTTAGATGAAAATGGTGGAAAAGATATTCAAATTGTAACAAAAATTGAAAATGTTGAAGGATTATCAAACCTAGATGCTATCTTAGAAGAAGCAGATGCTCAAATGATAGCAAGAGGTGATATGGCAACAGAAACAGACTTTACAGAACCACCTATTATGCAAAAAAGAATTATAAAAACATCTAATAAACTTTGTAAACCAGCTATCACAGCTACACAAATGTTAGAATCCATGACACATCAACCATTACCAACAAGAGCAGAAGCAAGCGACGTAGCAAATGCTATTTTTGATAGAACAAGTGCTATTATGCTATCAGGAGAATGTGCTCAAGGTGATTACCCATTAGAGTGTGTTCAAACAATGGATAAAATTGCTCATAGAGTAGAACCTGTTATTGATTACTGGAAAAAATTTGACGAAAATAAAAATATTGAATTAAAAGATTTAGAAGATAATATTGTTTACTCAACATGTGTTATGGCTAAAAATACAAAAGCAGATGCAATTGTTTGCTATACACATTCAGGAGATACAGCAAGAAAATTCTCAGGTATGGGAGCAGGATGCCCAATTTTAGCGGTTACAGACAACAGAAGAACATTTAACCAATTAGCATTAGCTTGGAATGTTCAACCAGTATATGTAGACGCTGGTGCAACAATTGATGAAACTGTTGAAAAAGGAATTGAAAAATTAAAATCAAAAGGAATTTTAGAAAGCGGAGATTTAATTGTTCTTGCAGGTGGAAACAAACTATTAAATAATGCAAAAGAAAGCAAAATCGTAAGCGGAGTTGCAAGAATTTAACTATATGATAATTACAAAGAGAGCAAAAATGCTCTCTTTTGTTGTCTTTTTATAAGAAGAAGTTTTTTTATTTTATTGTGATGCTATGAGGTAATATGTTGACATTTGGCATAAATATGATAATATATTAGTATAAGAAACCCTAAATAGTAACATTAGTTCTTTACAGTGTTACACCAACTATAAGGAGGCTACGGTATGACTAAATTAACTTTACGGCGTATAGAACAAGTTTATTCAGGACGCATAACTCATACGTTTATGGGTAAAGAAAAAAATGTTCAGGATGTTAGAGAAAAGGTCTGGGATCCACTAAGAGAACGGACTCGTATCAAACCTGTGTAAGAACAACAAAAAATAGGGAATCGACCTCTTAGTAAGAGGTCGATTTTTTGTTGTAGATCTTTGTAGGAATATGATAAATTTGGAATAGTTCATGGTAACTCATTAGGATTAAAAAAATAATGGATTGCAATGAAAAGTAAAGTAAAAATATTTCAATATTTCTTTTAAAAATTAAAAAAAATCTGTACAATTTTGAAAGCTTATATTATAATTACAGAAATAGAAAAAACTAAGGAGGAAAGAGATATGTCATCAAAATTTGTTTTAAATGAGACATCATATTTTGGAAAAGGAGCAAGAGAAGAATTAGCAGGAGAAATACAAAAAAGAGGATTTCAAAAAGTATTTTTAGTAAGTGATAAAGCTTTAGTAGAAGCAGGAGTAACTGCTAAAGTAGAAGAAGTACTAAAAAAAGCAAAAATTAAGTACAAATTATATTCTGAAATTAAACCAAACCCAACTATTACAAATGTAAAAGATGGAGTAAAAGCATGTAAACTTTCAAAAGCAGATGTGATTGTAGCAGTTGGTGGAGGTTCTAGTATTGATACAGCAAAAGGTATTTCTATTGTTATGACAAACCCAGATAGAGCAGATGTAAAATCTTTAAACGGTTTATCAAATACTGTGAATAAAGGAATGCCAATTATTGCTCTTCCAACAACAGCAGGAACAGCAGCAGAAGTTACCATTAACTATGTTATTACAGACGAAGAAAGACAAGTAAAAATGGTATGTGTTGATCCAAATGATATTCCAATTTTAGCAATTATCGATTCTGAATTAATGGCATCTATGCCAAAAGGATTAGCAGCAGCAACAGGAATGGACGCATTAACACATGCGGTAGAAGGATACATTACAAATGCTCATAATGAAATGAGCGACATGTTCCATATGAAAGCAATTGAAATGATATTTATGTATTTACCAGCAGCTGTTAATGATAAAGACCCACATGCTATTGAAATGATGGGACTTGCTCAATATATTGCAGGAATGGGATTCTCTAATGTAGGACTTGGAATTGTACATTCAATGGCACATCAATTAGGCGCTGTATATGATACACCACATGGTATAGCAAATGCTATCTTACTTCCAACCGTTATGAGATTTAATGGAGAAGTATCTTGGGAAAGATTCCGCGAAATCTTAATACATATCGGAAGAGAAGATGCAGCACACCTATCAAAACAAGATATTATTAATACATTTGTATGGAAAATCAGTGAACTTTCAAAATCAGTAGGAATTACTCAAAGCTTAAGAGAGGTTGGAGTAAAAGAAGAAGATTTCGAAATGCTTGCCGATAAGGCCATGGAGGACCCATGTAAACCAGGAAATCCAAGAGAAGTTTCAAAAGAAGATTTTATCGAATTATATCGCCAAGCAATGTAAAAGGTTTTAGAAAATGTCGAGGGTTGCACGATTTGCAACCCTTTATTAATATTAAAAAAGTATTTAAAATTCGAAAAAGGGTAGTAATATTTTAAAAAGTATGTTAAAATAATTATCGTACAACATATGCTACTGTAGCTCAGTTGGTAGAGCAACAGATTCGTAACCTGTAGGTCGGCAGTTCGATTCTGCCCAGTAGCTCCAAACTTGCTTTGTGACGAGAGTGAAAATATAAAAGTGAAGAGTGAAAAGTATATAGATTAGCCAAAGTAGAAAAGAAATTGGCAAGTGTGTACTTTTCACTCTTCACTTTTATATTTTATGAAAAACGAAAAAAATACCGTAAAAGGATGGAAAAAAAACGTTTTTTATGATAAAATAAATGTCAAGTTAAAATGATAATGAAAGAGTGAAATTATGGGATTTTTTGATAAATTGAAAGAAGGACTTGGTAAAACCAAAAGTTCTTTTGATGAGAAAATAAACAATGCTTTTAGTGTGTTTCGTAAGGTGGATGAAGAATTACTAGAGGAGCTAGAAGAAATACTGATTACATCCGATATTGGAATGGATACTTCTATTCGTATCATTTCCAAATTAAGAGAAAGAATTAAAAAAGAAAATATAAAAGATGCAGAAGATGTAAAACAAGCTTTAAGAGAAGAAATGGCTGAGATTTTGAATATAGATAGTTCATTACATCTAGAGACAAAACCATCTATTATTTTAGTAGTCGGTGTTAATGGAGTTGGAAAAACAACCTCCATTGGAAAAATTGCAAATCGACTAAAAAAGGATGGTAAAAAAGTTGTGATTGCAGCAGCAGATACTTTCCGTGCAGCAGCAGTAGAACAACTAGATATTTGGGCAAAACGTTCTGATTGTGATATGGTAAAAAAAGAAGAAGGTGCAGATCCTGCCTCTGTTGTATATGAAGCAATTAAGATAACAAAAGAAACTAATGCAGATGTTTTAATTTGTGATACGGCAGGAAGACTTCATAATAAAAAATATTTAATGGATGAACTTGCTAAAATTCAAAAAGTAATCGATAAAGAATTACCAGATTGCTCAAAAGAGGTATTAATTGTACTGGATGCAACAACAGGACAAAATGCGATATCACAAGTAAAAGCCTTTAAAGAAACAACACCATTAACTGGAATTATTCTAACAAAATTAGATGGAACTGCGAAAGGTGGAGTTGTTTTAGGAATTGTAGATGAAAATAAATTGCCAATTAAATTTATTGGCGTAGGGGAACAAATTGATGATATGGAATTCTTTAACGCAAATGATTTTGTAAAAGCTATTATTTAGGAGGGATAATATGCCAAAAGAACGAAATGTAGAACAAAAAGTGCAAAAGAAAACGAAAAAAATACGTACAAGAGTCATATTAGTATTAGTTGTTATGTTATTATTGGCAATATTTGCATATATTTCTTATAGAGGAACTTATTTAGAAACAATTGAAATAGGCGAAAATTTCAAAGAAGTATTTCATCAAAATTTATTCTATCAATATGCTACAATAGGAGCAAATTTTGTTATTCTATTTATAGCATTTTACTTTGCAAATAGAGGAATAAAAAAAGGATTAAAAGCTTTTTTTGATGAAGAAAAAAAAGAAATGCCAAAACTTCCTAATAAGTCAATTTCCTTTATTCTATCTGCTATTATTAGTATAATCATATCATACTTTATGAGCGGACAAGTTGAATTATTTGCAAACCGTGCTTGGTTTGGAATGTATGACCCTGTTTTCGGCGTAGATATAGGATTCTATTTATTTGAAAAGCCATTTATAGAATTACTAATTTTCTATTTTATGGCAATTATAGTAGGACTTACATTATATGCAACACTTTATTACATTGTTATTTTTAATAAGTATTTCGATGGAATTAATGTTGAAACCTTAAAAAGAAGTAATTTTTTCAAACAAATTATTAGAAATGTAAAATTATTAGCAATAGGGTTGGCAGCTTTCATCTTAATAAGTGCACAAGGAATATTAAAAGATAAATTTTTAATATTAAATGATGATGTCTCTACAACAATTTATGGAGCAGGAATTACAGATGTTACTATTAAATTATGGGGATATCGTTTACTTTCTATTGTATTAATTATTTCCGTTTGGAAAGCAATTAAATACTTTAAAGAAAAGAAAACAAAAAATGTTATTATATCTATTGCTGCTGTACCAATATATTTAGTAGGACTATTTGTTGTGATGATAGGTTTTAAACTTGTTTATATTAATTCAAATGAATTAGATAAAGAAAAACAATATATTCAAAACAATATTGATTACACGAAAACGGCATATAATATTAAGATAGATGAAATAGATATTACTAATACTGATACACAGACTCTTAGTGAAATAGAAAAAAATACAGAAGTGACAGATAATTTAAGCTTGGTTACTGAAGAAGTAACATTAAAAACTTTAGCGGTTACTCAAACGAGTACAGGATATTATTCTTATAGAAATGCCAATATTAATCAATACAAAATAAATGGTGAAAAACAATTAGTATATGTAGCACCAAGAGAAATTATAAGTAGTGGAAACCGTACATATAATAACAAAACATACGAATATACACATGGCTTTGGAACAGTTATCACTTCTGCAACAGAGACAGATGAATTAGGAAACGTAAAATACATTCAAAAAGATTTTAATACAGGAAATCAAGCAGTATATATTAGTCAGCCGAGAATATATTTTGGATTAGAAACGAATAATACCATTGTTACAAACAGCAAAAATAAATCAGAATTCGATTATCCAACGACTACTTCTGAAAATGAAGAATATTCATATGAAGGAACTGCGGGTCTTAAACTAAATTTTATAGATAGAGTTATTATGGCATTAAGACAGAAAGATGCAAATTTAGTTTTTTCAAGTAATGTGACCGAGGATAGCAAAATTTTAATAAATCGTAATGTAATCCAGAGAGCAAAAACAATTTTGCCAGATGTTATATATGATGAAGAACCATATATGGTTATTTCAAACGAAGGAAGATTGGTATGGGTATTAGATGCTTATACAGTAACAGATAAATATCCATACTCACAACCAATTACAATAGAACATAATGGTACAAAGAAGCAAATTAATTATATTCGTAATTCTTTAAAAGTACTAATTGACGCATATGATGGAACAACAAAATTTTATATTACTGATACATCGGATCCAATTATTATGGCATACAAAAATATGTACCCAGATTTATTTGAAAAAGAAGAGATACCAAGTGATATAGCAGAACATTTTGTTTATCCAGAATTCTTATATAACATTCAAGCAGAAATTTTACAAAGATATCATAATGTAAGCACAGATGTGTTATATAGAAGTGATGATGTATGGGAAATTGCAAAATATTCAAAAACAACACAAACTACTTCAAAAGGAGTAAAACAAGAGCCATATTATACCATGTTAAAAACAGTAGATTCCGACAAGGCTGAACTTGGACTTGTGACAACATATACACAGTTGGATAAACAAAACCTAAAAGCATATCTTGTAGGAACTTATGATAAAAATGGAAAGGCAAAATTAAAACTATATAAATTTCCACAAGATACCAATATACTAGGGCCAATGCAATTAGAAACTTTATTAGGTCAGGATGAAACGATTTCAAAAGAACTAGAAAGTATTAATGTATCTGGAATGAAAACAATAAAAAGCATGGTAGCAGTTCCGATAAATAATACAATTTTGTATGTACAACCAATTTACCAAATATCATTAAATGAAACAAAAAGTATACCAACACTAAAAAAGGTAGTAGTAGCATGCGGAAATAAAGTAGCAATTGATGATACGTTAAAAGGAGCGCTTAAAAATCTTCTTTCAAAATCTGCTGTAAACATAGAAGTGGAAAATACAGACACAATCGAAGATTTAGTAACAGCAATTATAAAAGCAAATAATAACCTACAGGTATCTTCTAATAACAATGACTGGGAAATGATTGGAAAAGACATGAAGAAATTACAAGAATTAATTAATAAATTAGAAGAACTAAAAGAGGAAGAAGACAAGAAAAAGAAAGAAGAAATCGTTGATAAAGATAAAAATGTTATAGCAAATGTAATCGAATAATGTATAGTTTTTTTAAAATAAACCACCCTAATATAATAAAAATAGGGTGGTTTATTATGTTTATAAAAAAATCAAAATTAGAAAAATTGATGAAAAACTTAGATGAATTAAATTATGCATTAGTAAAAAATAGATTTATTGATTTATCTGAAATTCTAGGAAATCGAAAGGAATTAATTATACGAAATTTCATAGCAGGAATTGCAAAAGGAATTGGAGTTGGAATTGGTTTTACATTACTTACAGCAATTTTAATTATCATTTTACAAAAAATTGTAACATTAAATATTCCAGTAATAGGAGATTACATTAGTGATATTGTTGATATAGTTGAAAATAACAGAAGATAAAAAGCTTAATTTTGGTTTACAAATTATTTAAGCTATGATAAACTTCAAAAGAGAATGTTTGCAATTAGCAAATAAAATGTGTTTAATAAATCTTACTATAATAAGGAGGATAAAATATGTTGAATCTTGAAGAACTGAAAACAGAACAGTTATATAATTGGAAGAAAAAATACATGTTACAAATTGATGAGATTGAAGAAATAGCAAAAAAAGAAGCACCGAAGGCTTATGAAAGTAAAGAATTTCAACAATCTATAAAAGACTTAAAAGATGGACTTGAACAGTATTGTATCCAAAAAGAAAAAGATATTAGAGATTTGACGAATGACACATAAAAAGAGTGATAGTTTTTACTATCACTCTTTTTTAGATTTTTTACTTTTTCTATTTCTTTTTTTTCTATTTTTGTATATAATAAACCTATCATAATTAAAGGAGAGAGTATCAATGAATTTACCAAATAAACTAACAATTTTTCGTATTATATTAGTACCTATAATGGTAGTAATACCATTTTTTAACATACCCGCAGAATTATGGGGAGTTCCAATTTCTATGTGGCTTATGAATTTAATTTTTGTAATTGCATCAATTACGGATAAATTAGATGGTACTATTGCACGTGCAAGAAATCAAATTACAACTTTTGGAAAATTTTTAGATCCAATTGCAGATAAGATTTTAGTACTTGCTGCTATGATGTTATTAGTAGAAATGAATAAATTACCTGCTTGGATTCCAATTATTATATTATTTAGAGAATTTGTTGTATCACGGATATCGTTTAATTGCAGTAGAAAAGGGTGGAAAAGTGGTTGCTGCATCTATATGGGGAAAACTAAAAACAGTTACTCAAATGATTGCAATTATATTAGCATTTATTGATACAAGTTATTATGGTGCTATTTTTAATGGTGGACTAACAGGATATAATTATTGGATTAACTTTGCGGTAACTATCATGATGACAATTTGTGTAATAGCAACTATCTTTTCTGGATATGACTACATTAAAAATGGAAAAGATTTGTTTAAGGAAGAAAAATAAATTGAGGAGTAAATATATGAATAGCAACGAAGCAAAAAAGCGTATAGAAGAATTACGTAATTTAGTAGAATACCATGCAAAAAGATATTATGATGATGATTCTCCAGAAATATCAGATTTTGAATATGATATGTTAATGGTGGAATTACGAAATTTAGAAAAGGAATTCCCAGAGTTTTCATCTAGTGATTCTTTAACTCAAAAAGTTGGTGGACATGTTAAAAAAGGATTTAAAGAGGTGGTGCATGAAGTACCTCTTCAAAGCTTACAAGATATATTTGATTTTGATGAATTAATAGAGTTTGATAAAAGAGTTAAGAAACAATCTCAAGAGCTTGATAAACCAACAAAATATGTTGTAGAAACAAAAATAGATGGATTATCTGCTGCTTTAAAGTATGAAAATGGAATTTTAGTAGAAGGTGCAACCCGTGGAAATGGTCTAGTTGGAGAAGATGTAACTGAAAACTTAAAAACAATAAAAACAATTCCTCAAAAACTAAAAGAACCGTTAAATATTACTGTACGAGGAGAAGTGTTTATTAGCAAATCTGATTTCGAAAAAATGAATGAAGAAAGGAGTTTGAACGAAGAGCCACTATTTGCAAATGCAAGAAATGCCGCAGCAGGTTCTTTAAGACAGTTAGACAGTAAAATAACGGCTTCAAGACCATTAGATATTTATATTTTTAATGTACAAAAAATAGAAGGAAGAGAATTTAATTCACACTATGAAGAATTGCTTTTTTTAGATGATTTGGGTTTTAATGTAAACCCCGTAAAAATCCTATGTAATACTGTAGAAGAAGCAATTGGAGCCATCAAAAAAATAGGTGAAGATAGAGAAAAATTAACCTTTGGGATTGATGGAGCAGTTGTAAAGGTAGATAATTTGAGTTTAAGAGAAGATTTAGGTAGTACTGCTAAAACACCTAGATGGGCCATTGCTTATAAATATCCACCAGAGAAAAAAGAAACCATTTTAAAAGATATTATTTGCCAAGTAGGAAGAACCGGAGTAATAACTCCAATGGCAATTTTAGAGCCGGTTAGCGTTGCAGGTTCTACTATTTCCAAAACTACTTTACACAATGAAGATTTCATTAAAGAAAAAGATTTACGAATTGGTGATACAGTTGTAATTCAAAAAGCAGGAGATGTTATTCCTGAAATTGTAGAGGTAAAAAAAGAAAAAAGAACAGGAAAAGAGTTACCATTTCAAATGCCTACAACTTGCCCAGTGTGTGGAGCAGAAGCCTTACGAGAAGAAGGAGAAGCTGCAATTCGCTGTATGGGAATAGAATGCCCTGCAAAACTTCTTAGAAATATTATTCATTTTGTTTCAAAAGAAGGAATGGATATTGATGGACTTGGTGAGAATTTAGTAGAGCAATTTATCGAAAAAGGACTAATTGAAAATATTGCAGATATTTATTCTTTGACTTTTGAAGATATTGCATCTTTAAAGAAAAATGGAACTAAATTTGCTAATAATTTAGTTAATGCTATTCAAGATAGTAAAAACAGACCATTATACAAATTAATTACAGCATTAGGAATTAGACATATAGGAACAAAGTCTGCTAAAACAATTGCAAAATATTATAAAACAATGGAAAATCTAATGAATGCAAAGATAGAAGAATTAGCAACTTTAGACGACGTTGGACAAATTATGGCTGAAAGTATTTATGAATTCTTTAACCAAGATCAAACAATTGATTTGATTACTAAATTACGTAATGCAGGTGTGAATATGAAAGAAGAACAAGAAGAAGAAACAGACCAAAGATTTTTAGGTTTAACATTCGTTCTAACAGGTTCATTAGATAATTACACAAGAGAAGAAGCAGGAGAAATTATAGAAAAATTTGGCGGAAAAGTATCCTCTTCTGTATCAAAGAAAACAAACTATGTATTAGCAGGAGAAGAGGCAGGTAGTAAACTTACAAAAGCACAAGAACTAGGAGTTACTATTATTACAGAAGAACAGTTTAATAAAATGATTAAGGAGTAACACATGGAAGATAAATATACATTCGAAAGATTTGATAAAGAATTAGATAACGGTTTTCAAATTTATTTTACCTATGTAAATAATAGATATTTAGTTTTTAAAACAACCCAAAATTGTTATACGCAACAATTGATTTCTGTACACGATAAAAATCCACAACCACGTATGGCAATGATTACACATAAACGTTTAAAAGAAATGTTTCCGTTTATGGAGGAAATTGAATATAAAGCAATGATTCAATCTTAATAAAATTTTAATAAAGCATTTACAAAAAATTAAGAAATATAAGATAGAATAATAAAACGAGATAAAATATGGAATAAATAGGGGGAATATATGAAAAAACAAAAAATGCAAATGATAAAGCAACATTTAATAAAAGCATTTTGGGTATTTTTAATTGGAAGTATTGTTGGATGTATTGTAGAAACATTAGTAGGAATTATATTTGACCATTCTTTTAAAATTAGACAAGGACTAATTTATGGTCCATTTATTCCTGTTTATGGAATTGGGGCAGTGATGTACTATTTTATAGTAAGTAATGTAAAAGATGTGAAAAAAGTATTTGTATTAAGTATGGTTCTTGGTGGAGCAATCGAATACTTTTGTTCTTATTTTCAAGAACTATGTTTTGGAACCGTATCTTGGGATTATAGCAATATGCTTTTAAACATAGGAGGCAGGACAAGCTTACTATTTTGCATATGCTGGGGAATATTAGGAGTGCTATTTATAAAATTTGTAGTACCTCTTCTTCAGAAGATAGATGTATATTTAGAAAATAAACAATTTAAATGTATTACAGCAATGCTAGCTTGCTTTATGATATTAAATATTGGAATTTCTTGTGCAGCAGGAGTAAGACAAAACGAAAGAGTACAAGAAATAGAAGCAACGACTAAAATGGATGTTTTTTTAGATAAGTATTACCCAGATGCTGTTATGGATAAGGTATACTCCAACAAGATGAATCGAACGAGAAAACTGGTTCAAAATACTATATAAATAAAGACGTAATTTTTAGATTACGTCTTTATTTATAATTTCTTGTTTTTGTTCTTCTGTAATATATTCATATTTTACCATTTGACTTAAAACAGAGGCTTGTCTTTTTTTAGATAGTTCAAAATTTTTAGTAGGAGAATACACACTTGGAGCATTTGGAAGACCTGCTAAAAGAGATGCTTCTGATAAGTTTAAATCTTTTGGTTCCTTTTTAAAATATCCAAGACTTGCTTCTTTTATTCCATAATATCCATCGCCATAATAAATCATATTGCAATACAATTCTAAGATTTCATCTTTTGAATAATTTTTTTCTAAATCAAATGCAACAAATAGTTCTGCAATTTTTCTTGTAAAACGTTGTTCTTGTGTAAAATATAAAAGTCTTCCGAAGTTGCTGAGTAATTGTACTACCACCTGCAACAATGTCTTTTTCTTTTATATTTTCCATCATAGAACGAGTCGTTGTAATTAAATCAATTCCATCATGATTATAGAAACGATGGTCTTCTACAGCGACAATAGCATTTTTAAAATCATCTGGAATTTTATCAAAGGTTATATAATTTTCATCACTTTTAATATTCTTAATACGTTCTGAAATGCTCGTTGTATTAATAGCATCTTGATACATATTATATCCCATATAAACGACACCGCAAACAAGAAGAATAATAATTAATAGAATAGTGACAACTAATCTCTTTATAAACTTCATTTGTACCACATCCTTTTATTACATTATATCGTATTTTTCAAAAATAGCAATTAATATTTTCTTAATTTTAATGAAAAAGGCGATTTTAGAGATTGATTCTAAAATCACCTTTGATTTGGTTGTACATTTACTGTATGAAAGTTAGTATAAATGACCATGCCAGGTTTTGAATTAGCTGGCTTTTTTACGTAGCGAATAAACGTATAGTCAACCGCAACATTAGATGAGTTTTTCGCTTTGCTGTAAAAGGCACAAAGTGAAGCACACTTATTAATGGTTTCTTGAGGTATTTCTTCTCCATTTGTTTTTAAGACCACATGGCTTCCGTGAATGTCTTTTGTGTGGAACCATATGTCATTGGAATGGGCATATTTTAGCGTTAAGAAATCATTTTGCTTATTGTTTTTTCCTACTAAAACAGTATAGCCATCAATGGTGAAAGTAAGAGGGGAGAAAGGCTCTTCCTTTTTCTTTTTTGATGCTTTCTTTTTGCTAGCCTTATTGGAATTTGATAAATTTCTGCCTAAAAAGCTTTCTGAAAATTCAGTATAGATAGAATCTATATCAGATACACTTTTAGCATTTTCTAATTCGTATATAACACTTTCAATATAATCAATCTCATTTTTTGTATCTCTTTTTTGAAGAGATACAATTGCATAAGCATTTTTTAGTTTATTGTATTTTTTGAAATATTTTTTTGCATTCATACTAGGAGATAGGCTTATATCTAATGGAATCGATATTTCTTTGTTGTTTTCATAATAATTATTAAGAATAATATGGTCCAAGTTTTCATTAGGGTTAATTTTATATAAATTTGCAGTGATTAGTTCTCCATATATACGATATAAATCCTTTTTATTACATTCTTCTAATTTTTGGTTCATATTATCCAAACGTTTATTGTATTTTTTTAGTTCATTTAGTATTAATTTTAATACACTGTTTCGGTAAGTAATAAATTCATCTGAAGTTTCTTTACTATGATAAAATTCATCTAAAAATGAATTTATTTGAAGGGGAGAAGATTCATTATTTGAATTTATTATTACATAATCTTTTTTATCTGTATTAGAAAATAAGGTACATTCTAAAGTAGAAGAATGAATTAGCTTTTTTAATTCTTCATAAATAAAACGATAATCTGCTTCTGCTATAGAGGTGTTTTGGATGTTATGTGCTTGTAATAAATAAGAAATAAGCAATTTACTAATTCCAGTAAAATGGGAAGAAATATTAGAATCAATTTCTTGTTTTCCGAATTCAGAAGAAACAATACTAAAAAAATCTTCAAAACAATTTAATTCTAGAAAACTTAATTTTTCCGTTGTAGGGAACACATATTCTCTTGCAGGAAGAATATCTCTTGTAGAATTAGAGGAAATATCAAGATGACGCATACAATCGATAATCTTATTTGAGCTATTTAATAAAATAACATTACTATGTTTTCCCATAAGCTCAATAACAAGTTCTTTTGTGATGAAATCATTTAATTCATCAAATCCTTCTAAAACAATACGAACTATTCTTTCTAAATCATAAGTTTGAAAAGCTTTAATTTTCATTCCAATTAAATGCTTACGAAGAAGCATACAAAAATTTGTAGGATTTAATGGATTTGGTTTTGAAAAGTTAGTTAAATGCATACGACAATTAGAAGCATCAATATTAATTAATAAATTGTAATGCTTCCCATTTGCATAAACATCAAATAAAAGTTCATTTTTATTGGGTTGATGTACCTTACCTATTTTTCCACCGATAAGACAAGAACTTAATTCTTGTACTACTTTGTTTGTTACAACTCCATCAAATGCCATATAGCAATCCCTCTACTCATCTAATTTTACAACACAGTGAATTGATTTTTCATCCTCAGTTTTCATCACAATATAATGTGAAGTATTTTCTTTTTGGTAGCTACATTTTATAGTTTCACCAAGTTTTGTTTCTTTTTTGTACATTATTTCAAAACAATTAAAATCACAATTTTCATAAACTTCTTCTGGCAATATTTCATAGGCAAAATCTAAATAAGAAGCGTTATGAACATGTTTATTAATATCAATATCTTTTCTTTGAATAGTATAAGGAATGGTATATGATAATTCTTTTGGAAAATCTATTTTATTGATTTCTTCTTCATTTTCAAATACACGTTTTGTTTCAGGGTGATACTTTTCAATTAATTCTGGATAAATTTTAGTTAAACTCATTGTTCTTGCATCCATTAAAACCCATTTAGTAGTTGCAATTGCTACAAGTTCATTTTCGCTATTATATACTTCAAAATCACGGAAAGTATAGAATTTAAAACTGTCTCTAGCCCAAGTTTTCACTAAAATAGATTCACCATAAAGAGGTCTTTTAAAAATTTGAACTTTCCAATTTAATAAAACCCAAGTTAAATTTGTTTCTTCTATATTATTTAGACCATAACCAACCTTATTAGAATGCATACCTGCGGTATCTTCTAAAAATCCAAGTAATCCTTTATTTGTAATTTTATTACTTTTTCCAACATCACGAAATCCAATTTCAAATTTATGTTCGAATGTTGCCATGTTAATCACTCCAATTTTCTATAAATTTATCAATGAAAATATTGACAAAAGCAATTGTAACACATATAATGGGATTTGTAAATCAAAAAATTTGATAGAAATACGCTACTATAGCTCAGTCGGTAGAGTGCTACCTTGGTAAGGTAGAGGTCACGGGTTCGATTCCCGTTAGTAGCTCCATAAGTGCGACTTTTACAAGTCGCACTTCACTATTCACCAATTTTATATTCAAAATAAATTTTTGGTTTCAAATGAATATTTATGTCTCTGAGTATACTTATTCAATCATCTCTCAAGTTTTCAGCTAAAATTATAAGACTACAACGATATCTTACAAAACAAAAGAGCAAAACGATATCAAAATTTTACAAATTAACATAAAAGTGTTATACTATAAGTATAGCACAATCAAGTGCAAAGAAAGCAAACGGAGGAAAGAAAAATGGCAGCAATTGAAAAAGCAGCGGTAAGTACAATAAGTATTTCAGGGGAGAAAAATGCAGCTATGGTGGCTCAATATATCCAAATTAAGGATTCAGCCAGTAGATGCAAAGGCAAGATTCTCCGGGAACAGGAATTTGACGATGGATATTTTTTAGAGGTGTTTTTTCCTAAAGAGGAATTAAAGCATATATATGAAAATTCCATCGGCATTACAAAATAGAGAAAGGGGCGCATGTCCCTTTCTCTATTTTTATAGGAATTTATTTTAAACTATTGGAAAATAAAAAAAACAATGATATAATAACTTTCGTTAAGAATATAAAAATAAAAAGAGGAGAGAATAAAAGTGAAAATAGGTATTGTAGGACTTCCTAATGTAGGAAAAAGTACGATGTTTAATGCAATTACAAAAGCTGGAGCTGAATGTGCTAATTATCCATTTTGTACCATTGAGCCAAACGTAGGAGTTGTGCCAGTTCCAGATGAGAGATTAGATAAGCTTACCGAAATGTATCATCCAGAAAAAACAACACATGCAGTTATTGAATTTGTAGATATTGCAGGTTTGGTAAAAGGAGCAAGTAAAGGAGAAGGACTTGGTAATAAGTTTTTATCTCATATTCGTGAAGTAGATAGTATTGTAGAAGTAGTTCGCTGCTTTGAAGACCCAAATGTTGTACATGTTGATGGAAGTATTAACCCACTAAGAGATATTGAGACGATTAATTTAGAATTAATTTTTGCTGATATTGAAACAATAGATAAAAGATTAGATAGAGCAAGAAAACAAGTAAAAGCAGATAAAAAAGTTCAAGTTGAAATTGATTTATTAGAAAGAATTAAGAAAACACTAGAAGAAGGTAAGTCTGCAAGAACATTAGATTTAACAGAAGAAGAAAAAGATTTAATAAAAGATGCATTTTTATTAACATTAAAGCCAATACTATATATAGCCAATGTTTCAGAAGAACAATTAGAAAATGCAGAGCAAGATGCCAATGTTCTTAAAGTAAAAGAATACGCAAAAACAGAAAATGCAAAAGTGATTCCTTTATGTGTAAAAATAGAAGAAGAATTAGCAAGCTTAGAAGATAATGATAAGCAAGAAATGCTAGAAGCATTGGGACTAGAAGAATCTGGCTTAGATAAAGTTATAAAAGCAAGTTATGATTTACTAGGTTTAATGAGCTTTTTAACAGCAGGAGAACCAGAAGTTCGTGCTTGGACCATAAAAAAAGGAACAAAAGCACCAGAAGCTGCTGGAAAAATTCATTCAGATATTCAAAGAGGATTTATACGTGCAGAAGTGGTGTCTTATGATGATTTAATGCGAGAAGGTTCGATGAATGCGGTAAAAGAAAAAGGATTATTACGTTCAGAAGGAAAAGAATATATTATGCAAGATGGAGATATTGTTCTATTCCGATTTAACGTGTAATAGATATTAAATTCAAAGGAGGAAATGAAAATGGATAAACAAGAATTATTTAACAAAAAAGAAACAGGTTGGAAGAATATTTCAGAGGAAAATAAAGAAAATATATTCAAATTTTCAGATGAATATATTTATTTCTTAAACAAAGTAAAAACAGAAAGAGAAGCAGTACATTTTGTAGAAAAAATGTTAAGAGAAAATGGTTTTTGCTGTATTTGTGAAAAAGAAAATTTAGTGCCAGGAGATAAAGTATATTATATTAATCACGATAAAAGTATGTATATGGCTGTTATCGGAAAAGAACCATTAGAAAATGGATTAAAAGTACTAGGAGCTCATATTGATTCTCCAAGATTAGATTTAAAACCAAATCCATTATATGAAGATACAGGATTTGCTTATTTCAAAACACATTATTATGGTGGAATTAAAAAATATCAATGGACAACAATTCCTCTTGCTATTCATGGAGTGATTGTAAAAGCCAATGGAGAAAAAATTGAAGTAGCTATTGGAGAAGATGAAAATGACCCAATCTTTACTATTACTGATTTATTACCACATCTAGCACAGGAACAAATGGAAAAGAAACTAAAAGAAGGAATAAATGGGGAAGATTTAAATCTTTTAATTGGAAGTATTCCAGAAGAAGATAAGGATATTAGTGAAAAGATAAAGCTAAATATTTTAATGCTATTAAATGAAAAATACGGAATGAAGGAAATTGATTTTGTAAGCTCTGAATTAGAAATAGTTCCGGCATTCAAAGCAAGAAGCTTAGGATTTGATAGAAGTATGATTGCCGCATATGGCCAAGATGACCGTGTTTGTGCATATACTTCTGTACGTGCTATGCTAGATGTACAAAATCCAGATAAAACAGCAGTATGTATTTTATCAGATAAAGAAGAAATCGGAAGTGTTGGTAACACTGGTATGGAATCAGAAGTATTTGATTACTTCATGTCTGAGTTATTAAACAAAAAGAACGAAAACAAACCAAATGCATTACAAAAAGTATATTGTCATTCTAAAATGTTATCAGCAGATGTTGATGCAGGATTAGACCCAATATATGCATCTGTTTCTGAAAAGAACAATGCAGCATTTATTGGATACGGAATTGGAATGAATAAATATACAGGTGGAAGAGGAAAATCTAGTGCATCTGATGCCAATGCAGAATATGTTGCAGAAGTAAGAAAAATATTTGAAGAGGCAAATATACCATACCAAGTAAGTGAACTTGGAAAAGTAGATGTAGGCGGTGGAGGAACCATAGCATACATCTTAGCAAATAAAGGAATGGATGTAATCGACTGTGGTGTGCCAGTATTATCAATGCATGCACCATATGAAGTAACATCAAAATTTGATGTATATTGTGCGTATAAAGCATATAGTACATTTGTAAAATAAAAATGCAAGGACAGATTTATATCTGTCCTTTTTAAAATTATTTTAACAAAATTATGTAAAATTGTTGCAAATTAACATAAATTGATATATAATATATATATATTGCTAACAGAAGCAATTTCCCCCAAACAAAATAGAAACCGAAAGGAGACAACAAATTATGGCAAAATCAATTGAGGAGTATATTTTGGAAGCAAAGAAGGATATGGTGGTAGAGCTGGATTTGGCTTATACCTTATCCATACACAAAGGTATTATTACTGATGAGGGACGGATCAATCAGGTAGCTTATACCCTATTAAATACTTGCTTGAGGCTGCATAAGCAGACAAAAGCTGTAGGTATTGATCATGTTCGCATAAAAGTGGGAGACAAAGGACCGGGAAAACCCAGAGAGGTCTTGGGAAAAGACTATGAAAGAGTCATGGGGCTGTGCGCAATGATACTCAGAACATCGGAAGATATTTCGATAGATGATTTGCAGCAGCAATTTGGCTTGAGCAAGACCCAAATTTGGGAAAGTGTACCGGAGCTGGTTTCAAAAGATGGCCATGCGTTTTTTAAACCGCACACACCGATTCGTCAGCTGGTTAAGCGCTTAAGTGCTTGTAACAACGGCGAAATTAAGTTTTAAAACTGAATAATTCCAAATTTGGGGGAAAAGGGCGCCGAGTGTTTTTGTCGGCGTCCTTTATATATAATAAAATATAATAAAAAAGCAACACATTTCTGTGTTGTTTCTTTATTAGTTATTTTCTTCATTTTTTCCTGCCATAACTTTTTTTCCATCATAGTATCCGCAGTTTGAGCAAGCTGTATGTTGCATAACTGGTTCGTGGCAATGTGGGCATTCTGCAAAGTTAGGGTTTTCTAATTTCCATGTTGATCTTTTTAATCCTGTTCTTGCTTTAGACCATCTTCTTTTTGGTTGTGCCATTTTTTATTCCCTCCTCGTTTTCATTGATATGTATATATCTTTTAAATTTTAGCAATTTTTAAGTCACTATAAGAGTATACTAATTTTTAACAAATTTGTCAAGAGAAAGGTTCGCTTTTTATGAAAATTTATTGAAAAAAATATATAATATTGATATAATAAGCAAAAAGAGAAGGTGAAAAATATGGGAGAAAATAAAAGAGTTGATAAAATTAACTATTACTTGGATATAGCAGAAGCAGTTTCAGAAAGAGGAACGTGTCTTCGCAAAAACTTTGGATGTATTATTGTAAAAAATGATGAGATTATTTCTACTGGATATACAGGTGCTCCTCGAGGAAGAATGAATTGTATTGATTTAGGCTATTGCACAAAAAAAGAAAAATTTCCAGATATTCATCATGGAGGATATGACGCATGCAGGTCAGTACATGCCGAACAAAATGCGATGCTTAGTGCATCTAGAAAAGATATGATTGGAGCTACTATGTATCTTGTTGGAAAAAGAGTAAATACCGGAGCATATGAACCAGGGGCAAATTCCTGCCAAATGTGCCGTAAAATGATTATTAATGCAGGTATTAAAGAAGTAATTATTCGTGGTGCAACCAAAGAAGAATACTTGGTTGTAAATGTAGAAGATTGGGTTAAAAATGATGACTTATTAGAAGGAAGAAACACCTATTAAGAAGGAGTAGCTAATGAAAAAAATAATAAGAGACTTGTTAAAAAATAAAAAAGTATTAAGTTATTTAATTATTATATTTATTTCAATATTTGTTTGCATTCCATTATTTTCGAAATATATGGATATTTCAAGAGATGATGGTATTCAGCATATATGTAGATTAATAGGGACATATAACACTATAAAAGAAGGACATGTATTTCCTATGATTATGTCAGATTTTTGTAATGGATTTGGATATTCTTGGAACTTGTTTTATAGTCCATTAACGGCATATATTCCACTAATATTTAAACTATTTACTTCATCTTTTGTTGTATGCTTAAAATTATTTATGCTACTTACCATTGCATTATCTGGTATATTTATGTATCAATTTGTATATAAAATAACGAAAAGCTATAAAGCGGGAGTAGTTTCTGCCGTTCTTTATATGTGTGCACCATATCATTTAACAGACCTTTACAATCGTATTGCAATAGCAGAGCTCGCGTCCTTCATTTTTTTACCAATTATATTTAGTGGGATGTATGATTTGTTTCATAGAAGAAACAAAAAGCCATTTGGCATTATAATAGGTGCGGTTGGACTTATATTAACTCACAATGTAATGGCGGTATATACAGCAATTTTTTGTTTGATTTATCTATTAATTAACTTCAAAAAACTAAAAATAAGAGGAACCATAAAGAAGATTTTGATTTGTGTTTTGCTTATTTTACTATGCACAAGTTTCTATTGGATTCCACTATTAGAACATATGTTAACAACAACGTATGAAGTGTTTTTGCCGGATAGGATGTATAAAGATAACACTTTAATTAGTTCAAAACTAAGTATACTAGAATTATTATTTACAGAACACTACCAAATGAACTTTCATATTGGATTTGCTATTTTAATTGGATTATTTCTTACATTCTGTTACCGAAAAAAACTACCAAAACGTTATCAAGAATTGATTAAAATATTCCTGATATTTGGACTTATTAGCATTATCACAACATTAAAAATATTTCCATTTGAATATTTGCCAGATACATTAAAAATGATTCAGTTTCCATGGAGAATGATGGAATTTGAAAGCTTTTTCTTAAGTATTGTAGCTGGAATTGGATTTGCACATTTTATGAATTACAACTCGAAAAAAGAGATTTATGCTGTTATTTTTATTATTGTATATATATGTGGTTCTTTAATAGTAGCAAAAAGGAGTGTGGAAATACCATTTAATGAAGAAAGATACTTACAACCAGTTCCAGTAACCTCTTCTACTGGAAGAGTACACGCAGGATGTGCTTCTTTTGAATACCTACCGCAAAAGGCTTTTTCAAATAGATCATATATTGAGCAAAGGTCTAATGAGGTCATCATATTAGAAAGAAATGCTACTATTAGTGAAACTAAAAAAGAAAATACAAACTTAACCTTTAAAATAGAACAGTCTGGAGAAAATACAAAACTTGAATTACCATATATTTTCTATTTAGGATACTCAGCGAAACTAGAAAAAGAAGATGGAACAAGTCTTGAGTTAAAAATAGAAGAATCAGACTATGGATTTTGCATGATTACAGTGCCAAATGTAGATAATGCAAGTATAATAGTTTCTTATACAGGAACAATATTTATGAAAATTTCGTATGTGCTGACTGTAATAGGAATTATTGGAATAGTATATATGAAGACTAAAGAATCAATATAATATGAACTCGACATTACTTGACATAAGACTGTAAAAAGTGTTACAATATCTTTATAAAATTGGTAAACCCCTACAACTGAAAGGAGAAAGAAATGACAAGATCAAAAAAAGCTTTTCCAAAGTTAAAAATACGGGAGGAATCTTTTGGTAATGGTAATATCCAATTAAGGGAATTGGAGCCGAATACAGGAAGATGGGAAGTAATTGATTTTCAAGAACTTAATTTACGAAAACTTTCCAAGGATTTATTTAAACTCTTGAAAAGTGAAGAAGTAGAGTACTATGTTATATTGATAGGCAATGCAAAGTTGAACAAGTCTTTTTCGGAAGAAGAAGTATATGAAACGATTGCAAACAGCCTTTCTACGGAAGATTTAAGAAAAGTTTTATTACATTAATTACGACCAATAAATGAGGTATCACATATTTTTGAGATACCTCATTTATTTTATTAAAATTCTATTACAATAATTGACTATAACCCATAAATGTTATAGAATAGCAAATGAGGTGAGAAATATGGCAAAACCAACAGTGGCTATTGTTGGAAGACCAAATGTTGGAAAGTCAACATTTTTTAATTATATTGTAGGAGAACGTTTATCCATTGTAGAGGACAAACCAGGGGTAACGAGAGATAGAGTTTATGCAGAGTGTAATTGGAGAGGAAGAGATTTTACAGTTATTGATACGGGACGGTATTGAAATTGATTCCGAGGATTTTATTACACAAGAAATTGCAAACCAAGCCAATATTGCTATTAATCTAGCAGATGTGATTATTTTTTTAACAGATATTAAGCAAGGTGTGACTGAGGTAGATAAGGATATTGCCCTTATATTGAAAAGATCTGGAAAGCCAGTGGTATTGGTTTGTAACAAAGCAGATAGTTATGGAAAGACAACAGACGATATCTATGAATTCTATAACTTGGGTCTAGGAGAACCACATCCACTTTCTGCAACTAATGCAATTGGAATTGGTGACATTTTAGATGAAGTATATGAGAATTTTCCAAAAGAAGATGAAAATTCAGAAGATGATGAAACAATAAAAGTAGCTATCATTGGAAAACCTAATGTTGGAAAATCTTCTTTAGTAAATAAAATTTTAGGAGAAGAAAGAGTTATTGTTAGTAACATCGCAGGAACAACAAGAGATGCTATCGATTCCTCTTTTGAAAATGAATTTGGAAAATATGTATTTATAGATACTGCAGGAATAAGAAGAAAAAGCAAAGTAAATGAATCTATTGAAAAATTTAGTGTTATGAGAACTCTTCTTGCCATTGAAAGAGCAGATGTCTGTTTAATGATGATAGATGCAACTGAGGGAGTAACCGACCAAGATGCAAAAATTGCAGGAGAAGCACATGAGGCAGGCAAGGGTATTATATTAGTGATTAATAAATGGGATGCTGTAGAAAAAGATACTTATACTATTGAACAATTTAAAAAAGATGTATATAACAAATTATCGTATTTAACCTATGCACCAATCCTATTCATTTCAGCAAAAACAGGACAAAGAGTAAATAAACTATATGAAACCATAAACAATGTAGCAAGTCAAAATGCATTAAGAGTAACAACGAGTATGCTAAACCAAGTACTAAATGAAGCAATTGCAATTGTACAACCGCCAACAGATAAAGGAAAACGATTAAAAATCTATTACATGACCCAGGCAACGACAAAACCACCTACATTTGTTGTATTTGTTAATAATAAAGAATTATTCCATTTTTCTTATGAACGTTATTTAATGAATCAATTAAGAAAAGAATTTGGACTAATTGGTACACCGATTAGAATGATTGTAAGAGAGAAAGGAGAAAGTGAAGAATGAATGAATTAAAAATAAAAGGAGTTTATAAACACTTTAAAGGAGATTATTATATAGTAGAAGATCTAGCAATACATTCAGAGACAAAAGAAAAATATGTTGTTTACAGAGCATTATATGGAAATAATGAACTATATATAAGACCATACGATATGTTCTTATCCGAAGTAGACCACGAAAAGTATCCAAATGTAGAACAAAAATATAGATTTGAATTGCAAAATATAGAAAGTAAAAATAAATAGGAGGTATAAAACATGGTAGCATATTACATAGTAATGGCAATTGTAGCATATGCAATAGGAAGTATTAGTTTTTCTGTTATTTTTTCTAAAAAAATGGCAGGGTTTGATGTAAGAGAAAAAGGAAGCGGTAATGCAGGTTCAACCAACGTATTAAGAACCGTTGGAAAAAAAGCAGCAGCTCTTACTTTAATCTGTGATATTTTAAAAGGTATTATAGCAATTTTAATTGCAGTGTTATTAAGCAACATTGTAAAAGAACTAGATGGAGCACTACTTGTTCAAATAGCAGCTGTAGCTGTTGTTATAGGACATACTTTTCCAATCTTTTTCGGATTTAAAGGAGGAAAAGGAGTTGCAACATCACTTGGTGTATTACTATTAATTAACTGGCAAATTGGATTGATTTGCTTAGTGTTCGCACTTGTGATTATGGCACTAACAAGAATGGTATCAGCAGGTTCTGTTCTTGCAGCAATCTTATTCCCAGTTCTAACATTATTCATAGGACAAGATTATTTTATTGTACCAGGAAATTATTTTATTTTTAGCGTAATAATGGCATTAATAGTAGCATTCAATCATAGAAGTAATATTAAAAGAATTTTAAGCGGAACCGAAAACAAATTATCATTCAAAAAATAGGAGGAAATCAAATGAAAAAAATCGCAGTTATAGGAAGTGGTAGTTGGGGAGTTGCTCTTTCTATTCATCTAGCAAACATGGGGCATATTGTAAAAATATGGTCTTTTGCAGAAGAAGAAGCAAACCTAATTAACAATGAAAGAAAATGCAAATTCTTACCAGAAGTAACATTACCAGAAAATATTACATGTTATACAGATTTTAAAGAAACATTAAAAGATACTGATATTATATTACATGTAACACCATCAAAATTTGTTCGTAATATTTTGAAACAATACAAAGAATATATTAATAATCAACCAATTGTTATGTGTGCAAAAGGGTTTGAAAGAGAAACATTATATTCTTTAGACCAAATTATTGAAGAAGAATTACCAGATAAACCATATGCTGTTTTATCTGGACCAAGCCATGCAGAAGAAGTTTCAAGACAAATTCCAACAGCAATGGTAGTTGCTTCAAAATATGAAGAATTACAAGAAGAAGTTCGTTCTATTTTTATGAATGAAAAAATGAGAATTTATACTTCATCAGATGTAAAAGGAGTTGAACTTGGAGGAGCATTAAAAAATATTATTGCATTTTGTGCAGGAGTTGCAGCAGAATTAGGTTTGGGAGACAATTCTTTTGCAGCATTAATTACAAGAGGCTTAACCGAAATTAGTCGTCTAGGCGTTAAAATGGGAGGAAAGCAAGATACTTTTTATGGATTAACTGGACTTGGTGATTTAATTGTTACTTGTTTAAGTGAGCATAGCAGAAATAGAAGAGCAGGAAAACTAATTGGTGCAGGAAAAACAATTGAAGAAACAAGAAAAGAAGTTGGAATGACGATTGAAAGTATTGATAATATTGAAGTAGCATATGAACTTTCCAAAATTTATGATGTTGACATGCCAATTGTTCATGCAGTTTATGATGTTCTTTATAATGGATTAGATCCTAAAAAGGCAGTAACTATGCTTATGACACGTGATAAAAAAAGTGAATAAAAATCAAAAAAATGCCTATAATACTTAGTAAAAACGGAGGTATTGAAAATGGATTTTTTTGATAAATTAGGAAAAAAAGCAAGCGAAACTTATAAGTATACAAGTGAGAAAACTTCAAAACTAGCAAGGGAAGCAAAGCTAAAAATGCAAATGAATGAGCACAAATCTCAAATAGAAGATTTATATGAAGAAATTGGTAAAAAAATGTATGAGCATCACGTAAATGATAAAGCGTTAGATATTGATATAGATGCAGTTTTAGAAGAATATTGTATTCAAATTGATGAATTATGCGACAGAATAGAAGATGAAAGAAAAGAACTATTAACACTAAAAGATAAAAAACAATGTCCAAATTGTTTTTGTGAAATAGAATTAGATTACAAATATTGCCCAAATTGTGGTGATGAACAAAAAGAAAATGAGGAAGAAGTATGAAAACAGTAATACAAAGAGTAACCAGTGCAAATGTAGCAGTAAATAATAAAATAGTTGGAAAAATCGAAAAAGGTCTTGTTATTTTATTAGGTATTTCTGATGAAGACACCGAAGAAACAATAAGTAAAATTGTTAAGAAAATTGTGAACCTACGAATTTTTAGTGACGAGAATGATAAAATGAATTTATCCGTAAAAGATATAACTGGCAAAATACTGGTTATATCTCAATTTACTTTATATGCAGATTGTAGAAAAGGAAATAGACCAAGTTTTACAAACGCAGGTAAACCAGAACATGCAAACAAATTATATGAATATTTTATAAAAGAAGTAGAAAAGCAAGAAATAGGAGTAGAGCATGGAATTTTTGGTGCAGATATGAAAGTAACATTAACAAATGATGGACCTGTAACTATTATATTAGAAGATTAATATGGAAAACGTTCATATAAATAACGAATAATATTATCAGCATTATCATCTGTAATATTTAAAAAAGCATCTTCATCTAAGCTAATCCACATATTAATATTATATTTATCATTATTATCAATAAAAGCGCCAATAATATCTGCAATTTCAATAGAATTTTCGTACTTATTTTCCCATTTTAAATCATCCTCAAGCGATATTGGTTTATTATAGTAGCTAGACAAAAATCTAGTTATTTCACCTTTTTTAGTACTATACAAATTAACAATCGTATACATATTTAAATCACCTAGACTTATTATTTCGTATTTAAATTTATCTATGCAAAAGAATAAAAGGTAAATTTTATGGAAATACTAAATTTAGGTGATTTTATAATGAAAAAAGTAAAAAAATATATTTGTTATCTCCTTATAATTGGTAGTGTTTTTATTTTATCTGGTTGTAGTAATCATAATGAGGACGAATATTTAAAAGCTAAGTTAAAAAGTGAAATAGAATATTTTGATTCTAGCATTTCGGATATGTTAAATAAAGCAAACGGACTAAATTTTCAAAATTATCAAATAAGTGCTGAAAAAGTAAAAGAACAAACATCTGATGGTGGAGAGAGCCAAAGTTCGCAAAATGGTGGAAGTTCTGACAAACAGCAATCTTCAGGTGGAAAAAATTCTTCTAGCCAAGAAAGTAATTCTAATTCAAGTAGCAACCAAACTGAACAAGATGGGAATAAACAAAATAATGTAAGATATAAGATGGTAGAAAATAATATTTTAACACAAGATAGAACTCCAGATTGGGATACTTTAACAACTGATATTGAAAGCATATATTCAAATTGGAGTGTTGTAACTCTTGATTTATACAAACAAAATATTGATAATCAAAAAATATTAAGTTTTAATACAGATTTAGATGATTTGACAAAGGCAATAAAAGATAAAAACAAGCCTCAAACATTAATATTACTTGCTAAATTATATTCATATATCCCAACTTATTTTTCGGGATTTTCAGATGATCAAATGGAAATAAATTTGTATAAAGTAAAATCAAATGTTTTTAATGCATATGCACTAATCGAGCAAAACAATTCCACAGAAGTAAAAAGACAGTTACAATTAGCAGAAGAGTCTATGATTGCTATGATGAACAATATGGAAAATAAAAAAGAATACAATTTAAATAAAGCTTATATTCTTTTAAAAGATTTACAAAATACAATTGATAAAAATGATTTAGATATATTTTATTTAAAATATAAAAATTTAGTAGAAGAATTGGATGTTCTATAAGGCTTGAAATTTTTTAAAATTTATAGTACAATATTAAAAGAGTAAATTAAATGGTCGCGTATAGCAAGGTCGTAAGGCAGCGTACGAGGAAAGTCCGGGCTCCATAAGAGCAATGATGCTGGATAACGTCCAGTGGAGGAAACTCTAAGGAAAGTGCAACAGAAAATAACCGCCATGTCCTAGGGCTCCCACAAAACATAGTTTTGTGGGAAAAAGGAAGAGCAATGAAGAAATATAATGAATCGAAATTTTTCGATTCATTGATTTCGCAATTTGCTCTGACGTGGTAAGGATGAAAAGGTAAGGTAAGAGCTTACCGCAGGTATGGTGACATACTTGGTCAGTGTAAACCCCATCTGGAGCAACACCCTGTAATTCCAAGAAGGTTAAGATGCTCTTTCGTCTTCTTGGGTTAGGTGGCTTGAGACGCATAGTAATATGCGTAATAGATAAATGACCATTCACGACAGAACCCGGCTTACAGATTTACTTTTTATATGAAGAACAGATAGGGAGTACCTATCTGTTTTTGCTTATATATTTATTTTCATATCTTCTGGCAACTCACAAGTAAAGCTCATTTCTGTTTTAGTTATAGGATGAATAAAAGAGACTTTATAAGCATGTAGAGCTTGTCTTGCAATATATGGTGAAGAAGTACTATATAAAGTATCTCCAATAATAGGATGCCCGATATATGCAAAATGAACTCGAATTTGATGTGTTCTTCCTGTTTCTAGTATTACATGAAGCATAGACATATTACTATTTTCCTTTACAACTTCATAGTGAGTAATTGCATCATCACCGTTACCATCTAAAGTAACTTCTCTTTCTATAATACTTCCAGGTTTTCTTGCAATTGGTAAGTGAATCGTACCAGATTTGTTTTCTAGTAGTCCTTCTACAATAGCAATATATTCTTTTTTAAATATATGTTGTTTCATTTGCTTTACAAGACATTCTTGCACATATTCATTTTTTGCAAATATAACAATTCCAGAAGTATCTTTATCTAACCTATTAACAGGGCGAATTTTCTTTTTTAAACCAACTTGTTGGAAGTAATAAGATACACCATTAGATAAACTATCTTCATAATGCATTCTAGATGGATGAATTGGAATGCCAGGGGATTTATTAATGATTAACATACTATCATCTTCATATAAAATATCCAAATCCATTTTTACAGGGACAATATTAGAATTATCTTCTTCTATATCAAGTAAAACTTCTATTAAGTCATTCTTTACAATAGGAGAATGAACAGAAGTAATTTGACCGTTTTTCAAAATCTTTTGGTTAGATTTTAATTTTAACAATAGACGGTCTGATATATTAAATTCTTCTTTTAATATCTGTTTTACATTTTCATATTTGGAATGATTAACAATATAACCTAATTTCATATCTTCTCCTTATTATGATATTATAGCAGATTAACTATAATCTGGCAAATGACACGGAAACTTTGAAAAATTAACATAATGTGATATAATATGAGTAATGCTATATTAGCATTAGTAGAAACTTTAAATTTTTTATTAATAGAAAGGATAAAACAATATGAGAGATGAGGAATTTAGACAAATGTATCAATCAAGTCAACGTTATAAGGCGGAACAGCTGACATTATTAAAAAGAAAAGCAGAAGAGGCTCAGCGGAACTCCAGAATGTTAAGAGAAACTGCTAAAAAGCATGAAACTCTTGCTGAAGAACATGATGCAGCAGCGAAGAGACATGAAGAATTAGCAAAACAAGAAAGAGAAACTGCTAAAAAGTATGTTTCATATGCAGAACAAGAGGAAACATTGCAAAATGAGTTTATCTTGGATCAAGAAGGGTTTATTGCTGCAGTGAGACCAGTTATTACTAGACAATTAAAGACGATGGGAAAAACCGGTGAATATCTTTTTGAATTTGCACAAGAAGATATTAAACTACCCATGAAAACTCTTAATTGGCAGGACACTATTATAGTTCGCTTTAGGATAGGCGATGAGGAAAGAATTCAAAAAGCTTATTTGAATTATAATGGTGATTGGAGAAAGTTTAGGGCAGCCGGAAAGCCGAAAACTCACTATCTCCAAATGGGATATCAATTCTTTGTTGGAAAAATTACAAATCTAAAGAGCATGACAGAAGGAATTGAAGGAGAAACAACATGCATATGCAAATTCTAAATTTTCATTTCATTAACCTCCTTAGATGTATTCATCTGAGGAGGTTTTCTTTTATATAATATTAAAATAAAACTCTTGTACTTTTACTTTTTTATCGTTATAATGGTATCAATAGAAACGAAAGGAGAACAATATGTCTTTTATTGATGAAATGAAGAAAAAAGCAAATACTTCTAAAAAAACAATTGTGTTACCAGAAGCTACTGATGTAAGAGTGATTGAAGCAGCAAGCATTATTGGAAAAGAAGGATTTGCTAATATAATTTTATTAGGAAATGAAGAAGAAATTAGAACATTAGCTAATAAAAATGGCTTTGATATAAGTTATGCTAGTATGATAAATCCAATTCATTCAGAAAAGTATAATGAGTATGTAGATGCGTTTTATGAGCTTCGTAAATTAAAAGGAATTGACTATAATAAAGCTAAAGAAATTTTAAAAGACCCTGTATATTTTGGAATGATGATGGTAAAACAAGGAGATGCTGATGGACTTGTTTCAGGTGCAATTCATTCAACAGCTGATACATTAAGACCAGCACTTCAAATTTTAAAAACAGCTCCAAACACAAAGCTCGTATCTGCATTTTTCCTAATGGTTGTACCAGATTGCAAATATGGGGAAGATGGTACTTTTGTATTTTCAGATTGTGGTTTGAATCCAGACCCAAATGCAGAAGAATTATCAGAAATTGCGATTTCTTCCGCTAAAAGTTTTGAACAGCTAACAGGGAAGAAATCAAAAGTTGCTATGCTATCGTTTTCTACCTATGGAAGTGCAAAATCAGAATCAACCGAAAAAGTAATTCAAGCAACAAATTTAGTAAAAGAAAAAATGCCAGAACTGTTGATTGATGGAGAACTACAGTTAGATGCTGCAATTATTCCAGAAGTCGCCAAAAGTAAGGCTCCAGAAAGTAATGTTGCAGGTAAAGCAAATACTTTAATATTTCCAAACCTAGATGCAGGAAATATTGGATATAAACTAACACAACGTTTAGCAAAAGCAGAAGCATATGGACCACTTTGCCAAGGAATAGCAAAGCCAGTAAATGATTTATCAAGAGGATGTAGTGCCTCAGATATTGTAGGAGTTGTTGCAATTACCTGTGTACAAGCTCAAATGATGTAAATTATAATATTTTTTAAAAAATGCTATATTATTGTTTGAAGTTATGGTATAATCTAGATAATTTTTTATAGGAGGTAAAACTAATGAAAATATTAGTATTAAATTGTGGAAGTTCTTCTTTAAAATATCAGTTAATCGATATGGAAACAGAAGAAGTTTTGGCTTCAGGAAAATATGAAAGAATAGGAGAAGATGAAGCGTTCATTACTCATAAGGTAAATGGACGAAAAATAGAAATAACTCACCCTGCAAAAACACATGAAGAAGCGGTAGATTTCACTTTAAAACAATTAATCAATCCAGAATATAAAGTAATTGATAGTTTAGATGAAATTGAAGCAATTGGACATCGTTTAGTTCACGGTGGAGAAAAAATTGCAGAATCTGTTGTTATTGATGATAATGTAGTAGAAGTGTTAAAAGAATGTACCGATTTAGCACCACTTCATAACCCAGCAGGAATTATAGGAATTGAAGCTTGTAAAAAAGTAATGCCAGGGAAACCAATGGTAGGTGTATTTGATACAGCATTCCATCAAACAATTCCGGAAGAAAGATATTTATATCCAATTCCATATGAATATTATGAAAAATATGGAATAAGAAAATATGGTTTCCATGGAACTTCTCATATGTACGTTTCAAGAAGATTATCAGAAATTGAAAATAAACCAATTGAAGATTTAAAAATTATTACATGTCACTTAGGTCAAGGTTCAAGTATTTGTGCAATTGAAGGTGGAAAGAGTGTAGATACTAGTATGGGACTTACACCACTTGCAGGAGTTCCAATGGTAACAAGAAGTGGAGATATTGACCCATCTGTTGTAACCTTTATTATGAAAAAAGAAAACAAAACAGCTACAGAAGTAGAAAATCTTCTAAACAAAGCATCAGGTGTACAAGGAATTTCAGGATTAGCACCAGATTTTAGAGTTATTGAAAATGAATCTGTAGAAGGAAATAAAAGAGCATTGATTGCAATGAATAACTTTAAATATTCTGTTGCAGGATTTATTGCAAAATATGCAGCTGCAATGAATGGAGTAGATGCTATTATATTTACTGGCGGTGTTGGAGAAAATCAAATTAATATTCGTAAAGGAATCTGTGAGAGATTAGGATTTATGGGTGTTGAACTAGATGAAGAGAGAAATAATGTAAGAAGTGAAGAAAAGCTAGTTTCAAAAGATTCTTCAAAAGTAAGAGTATATGTAATTCCAACAAACGAAGAATTAATGATAGCAAAGGAAACTGAAAGATTAGTAAAATAATCCATTTTGCGTTTACATAAATTTAAAAATGTGCTATAATAGTACTATCGATTTATTTAAAAATGTATTAATAGGGGGAAATTAAAAAATGGCAAAAATTTTAGAAGATATTTCAAGAACATTTAATGAATTTTTATTATTACCAAATTTAACAACAGAAGACTGTATTCCAGATAAAGTTTCTTTAAAAACACCACTTGTTAAATTTAAAAAAGGAGAAGAACCTAAGTATTCTGCAAATGTACCAATGGTATCTGCAATTATGCAATCTGTTTCAGGAGAAGAAATGGGAATTGCTCTTGCAAGAGAAGGTGGAGTTGCATTTATCTATGGTGCTCAATCGATTGAATCACAAGCGGAAATGGTATATCATGTTAAAAAACATAAAGCTGGTTTTGTTATTAGTGATTCTAATGTAAAAAGTGGCACAACATTAAGAGAAGTTATTGAATTAGTACAAAGAACTGGACATTCTACTGTTATGGTAACAGAAGATGGAACAGCTACAGGAAAATTCTTAGGTCTTGTAACTGATAAAGATTATCGTATTACAAGAGACAACCAAGATGCTCCAATTGATGATTACATGACAAAAGCAGAAGATACAATATGTGCTAAAAAAGGAATAACACTTGCAGAAGCAAATGATATTATTTGGGAACACAAAATTAGTTGCTTACCAATTCTAACAGAAGAAGGTAACTTAAAATATTTAGTATTCAGAAAAGATTATGAAGAAAGAAAAAATAATCCAAATTCATTATTAGATGAACATAAAAGATATATTGTAGGTGCAGGTATCAATACAAGAGATTATGAACAAAGAATTCCAGCTTTAGTAGAAGCAGGAGTAGATATGGTTTGTATGGATTCTTCAGATGGATATTCTGTATGGCAAAAGAAAACTATTGACTTTGTTAGAGAAAAATATGGTGATAGCGTAAAGATTGGTGCAGGAAATGTTGTAGATAAAGAAGGATTCCGTTATTTAGCAGAAGCTGGTGCTGACTTTATCAAAGTCGGTGTTGGTGGAGGTTCTATTTGTATCACTCGTGAGACAAAAGGAATTGGACGTGGGCAAGCAAGTGCATTAATAGACGTAGTAGCTGCTCGTGATGAATATTTTGAAGAAACAGGTGTATATATTCCAATCTGTTCAGACGGAGGAATTGTACATGACCACCATATAACAATAGCTTTAGCATTAGGTGCAGATTTTGTTATGATGGGAAGATATTTTGCTCGTTTCGACGAAAGCCCAACAAGAGTATTAAAAGTAGGAAATAGCTATGTAAAAGAATATTGGGGAGAAGGTTCAAACCGTGCAAGAAACTGGCAAAGATATGACCTTGGAGGAGATAAGAACAAATTATCTTTTGAAGAAGGTGTTGATTCATATATTCCATATGCAGGAGCATTAAAAGATAATTTAGCAGTAACTGTAGCAAAAATAAAATCAACTATGTGTAACTGTGGAGCAACTACTATTCCAGAATTACATAAAAAAGCAAGATTAACACTTGTATCTGAAGTAAGTATTGCTGAAGGTAGCGCACATGATGTTATGCTTAAAGAAGTAGATAAGAGTTATAAATAAGGGATATAAAAAGGGACTTTTAAAGTTCCTTTTTTGCTTTTTTGCGAATAATGTGGTAAAATTTATATATATAACAATAAAGTTCTGAACAAAAAGAAAGGAAGAAAAATATGAAAAAAGAAATGACCTTGGAAGACGCGATTTCTCGGGGATATAATTCGAGAAAAGTAATGCAAATGGCACGAGAAGAGCTCGGAGTATCTGCAACTCGGAGAAGAACTCTATCGAGAATTAGAGAGGTAGAACAAAATACAAACTCTCATACTTTTTAGCACTTTCTTAAAGAAGTCCAGTTTTTTAGGACTTCTTTTTCATTGTATTAAGGCATATATTAATATATATAATTTCTATTGACACTTTCTGTGGAACATAGTAAAATTTAACTGTTAATAAAATAAAAGGGATGATAAAATGAGTAAGAAAACAAAAAACAATTTAAAAAAATTACGTGCTGTTCTAATTTTAATTGTTTTTATTGCAATAGTGATTGCAGGAATTTCTATATGGAATCAAGAAAAAAGAAAAAATGCGCTTCCTGAAATCTCTTTAGTAGGAGAAAAAAACATTACTTTAAAAATGAACGAGGATTATATAGAAGAGGGTGCTACAGCAATTCGTAACAAGGAAAATATTACATCAAACATTGTTGTAGAAGGAAATGTAGATACAACAAAACCAGGTGAATATGAACTAAAATATAAAGCATATAATGAAAAAAATACACAATATTCTGAAGTTATAAGAACGGTATTAGTAAAAGATGAGATAGCACCAACTATTACTTTAAATGGTAAGAAGTCTGTAACAGCTTATCTAGATGAAACCTATAAAGATGCTGGTTGTAAAGCAGAAGATAATTACGATGGAGATATTAGTGATAAAGTTACAATTACTGGTGAAGTAGATACAAAAAAAGAAGGAGAGTATATAATTACTTATACCGTAGAAGATAGTTCACAAAATAAAGCCGAAGCAACTAGAAAGGTAACTGTAAAAAAGAAACAAGAAACTACAACAGTATCAGCAAGTGCTTTAAAAAATGGTCTTCCTGTTTTAATGTACCACTGCTTCTACGATGAAAGTGCTGGAGAAAAAGCACCAAATAATAACTTTATGGAAATTTCTGATTTTGAAGACCAAATGAAATATTTATCAGATAATAACTTCTATTTTCCAAGTTGGAAAGAAGTAGAAGACTATATTGATGGAAAAATAACTTTACCCAATAAAAGTGTTGTTGTTACAATAGATGACGGAGCAGATTCTTTTGTAAAATATGCGATACCAATTATTGAAAAGTATAATGTAAAAGCAACATCGTTTTTGATAACAAGTTGGACTGCTTCTTGGATTCCGGAAAAATGTACCTCTAGTCATTTAGAGTTCCAATCACATTCTCACGATATGCATAGAGCAGGAGCCAATGGAAAGGGAAGGTTTGTTAATATAAGCTATGAAGAAGCAGTAAAAGATGTTTTAGAATCTAGAAAATTTATAGGAGATAATTGTACAATATTCTGTTATCCGTTCGGACATTATAATGATAATGCCATTAAAGTTTTAAAAGATACAGGATTTAAATTAGCCTTTACAACAAAAGGGGGAAGAGTCTATAAAGGAGCAAACAAATATACTTTACCTCGTGTACGTATGTCTAATGGAGTTAGTTTATCTAGCTTTAAATCAATGGTACAATAACGAAAAGGCACTCTACTTTACTAGAGTGTCTTTTAATATATTATTTTATTCCCATTCAATGGTTGCAGGTGGTTTTCCTGTAATATCATATACAACACGGTTAACGTGTTTTACTTCATTTACGATTCTTGCTGAAACTTTTTCTAAGATTTCATAAGGAATTTTACTCCAAACAGCTGTCATAAAATCTGAAGTTGTAACAGCACGAAGAGCGATGGTATAGTCGTAAGTTCTGTCATCTCCCATAACACCAACACTTCTTAAGTTTGTTAAAACAGCGAAATATTGATTAATTTCTTTATCAAGACCTGCTAATTTAATCTCTTCTCTAAAAATAGCATCTGCATCTTTTAGAATAGTTAATTTATCGTCTGTGATATCTCCAATAACACGAATCGCAAGTCCTGGGCCAGGGAATGGTTGACGATATACTAAGTTTTCTGGAATTCCTAATTCTAAACCAGTTTTACGAACTTCGTCTTTAAATAAATCACGTAGTGGTTCAATAATTTCTTTAAAATCAACATAGTCTGGAAGTCCACCAACATTGTGATGACTCTTAATAGTAGTTCCTTTTCCTAATCCACTTTCAATAACATCTGGATATATAGTTCCTTGTACTAAATAATCAACAGTTCCAATTTTTTTAGCTTCTTCTTCAAATACACGAATAAATTCTTCGCCAATGATTTTCCTTTTTGTTTCTGGGTCTGTAACACCAGCAAGTTTAGCTAAGAAACGATCTTTTGCATTAACACGAACTAGGTTAATATCAAATTGATTTCTAAATATTTCTTCAACTTCATCACCCTCATTTTTACGAAGAAGACCATGGTCAACAAAAATACAAGTTAAATTCTTTCCAATTGCTTTATGAATAAGAACAGCAGCAACAGAAGAATCTACACCACCAGATAAAGCACATAAAGCTTTTTTATCACCAATTTTTTCTTTTAAAGATCTAACGGTTTCTTCTACGAAAGAAGACATTTTCCAATCACCAGCACACCCACATACATTAAATAAGAAATTTTTAATAATATTTGTTCCATTTACTGTATTATTTACTTCTGGATGGAATTGAATTGCATAAAATTTCTTTTCGGCATTTTCCATAGCAGCAGTAGGGCAAGTAGCGGTTTTTCCAATTACTTTAAATCCTTCTGGAACTTGAGATACAAAGTCTGTATGGCTCATTAAGCAATCGTTTTTATCTCCAAATCCTTGGAATAATAAAGAAGAATTATCAATTTCAACTGGTACTACACCATATTCACGTTTATCTGCTCTTGTAACAGTTCCACCCATAACATGAGTCATAAGTTGCATACCATAGCAAATACCTAAAATAGGAATCCCCAATTCAAATACTTTAGGATCACACATTTTAGCATCATCTACATAAACACTAGAAGGTCCTCCAGTAAAAATAATTCCCTTTGGGTTTTTCTCTTTAATTTTTTCGATTGAAATATCATAAGGCACAATTTCAGAATATACATTACATTCTCTAACACGTCTTGCAATTAATTGATTGTATTGACCAAAAAAGTCAAGAATTAAAATCGTTTCATTCGCTTTCAATATTTTATCCTCCTAAATACAAATTTATATATATTTTAGCACGATTTTCTAAAAAAGTACAGATTTATATGGGATTATGCTAAAAAAATTATATGTATGTTTACGTTCAAAGGAATTGTAAGTTAACAAAATACATGATATAATACAAAAGTAATAAGGAGAAAGAAATATGGAATATATTGTTAAAGTATTACCTGCATCCAAAAAACATAAAGATTTTATTATTTATGCAAATAAACAAATTAACGAAACAAACCAAACTACACAAACCACTCACCTAGAAAAAACAATTGATGAAGATCTATATGGTATCAATCCTAAATTTAAATGTTTAGTAGCAGAGATAGAAGAAAAGCCAGCTGGTATGATTTTATATTCTTACTTTTAGTGGGCTAATGATGGTGAAGTATTATGGATTTCACAAATGTATGTGGAAAAGGAATATAGAAAATATGGTGTTTTCTTTCGATTATTACAAAAATTAAAACAAGAAAATCAGGATATTCATATTGCATCCTGCGCGACAGGAAATGAAAATATACGTATGCAAAAAATTTTAAATTACTATGGAGCAAAAGAAATCAACTTGAAATTTTATTATATTAAAAAATAGGAGATAATTGAAAAACACATTTGAACCAGGTGGCAAAATTAACATAATTTCATAATATATTATTATAATAACAAAAGAGAGGGGGCTATATATTTTGAAATTAGAAGGAAAAAAGGTCGGTTTTGCTATGACTGGTTCTTTTTGTACATTTAAAAATACCATTCCTAAAATAAAAGATATTATAAATCAAGGTGCAGAAGTGGTACCAATTATGTCTTTTAATGCCTATCAAACAGACACAAGGTTTGGAAATGCACAAGATTTTATTGATGAAATAGAAAGAATAACTGGCAAAAAAATAATTCATACTATTCCAGACGCAGAACCAATTCGGTCCTAAAAAAATGACGGATATTATGATAATAGCACCATGCACTGGTAATACTATTGCGAAATTAGTAAACGGAATTACAGATACACCGGTAACCATGGCTGCAAAATCTCATTTAAGAAATAATAACGCATTAGTAATTGCTGTGTCAACAAATGATGCATTAAGTGGTAATGCGTCAAATATAGGATGTTTATTGAATAGAAATAATTATTTTTTTGTTCCGTTTAGACAGGATAATCCAATTACCAAGCCTCGTTCATTGGTATTTGATCCAGAATACATTACAAAAACATTAGAATATGCTTTGGAAAAAGAACAAATTCAACCAATTTTGTTATGAACATAAAAGAAAGTAGAAGAACTTAATAATTTCTTTCTACTTTCTTTTATGTTTTATTTAAATTTAGCTAACACATAGATAGATTCAATAATATTTACAATTTCACTAACTAATAAAAAGATACCGGCAAGGGTTGTAATGGCAATAGCTGTTCCAAAAGGATTAAAGATAATAATAAATCCTAAAATTATTGTTAGTATAGATAATAATAAAAGAATAACCCAATTACCAGCTTCATTTCCTTTTATATTAAATGAAAATTGAAATTTAATAATTCCTTCTACAATAATCCAAGCTCCTATAATAAATGGTAAGAAAGAAACAATAATTTGTGGATTAAAAATAAATACAAATCCTAATAAAGTACCCAATATTCCTTGTACTAGTTCAAAACTGAAAGCTCTAAATTCTGCAGAACTAGAAAAGTAAGAAATGATATGAATAATACCATCTAAGACAGTAATACATCCTAATAAAATCATAATAAAATTCAAAGATGTTACTGGCTTAATAATTAAAAATAATGAAAATAATAGTAATAATATAGAAACAATAAGTGTGTTGGCACTGTATTTTCGAATAAATGAACTATTCATAATAAAGCCTCCTTATATAAAAATTATCTACAATAAGAATAATAACACAATTTCAGACATTTGTTTAGCAAATTTATAAAATTCATAAAAAATTCACAAAGCATAATACAAACATTTTTTTGTTTTTTATAAAAAAGTATTGACAAAAAACTTTTGTTTGCTTATAATAATTTTATAAAGAATGAATGTTCGCCAACTAAATAATATAATTCATTCAAAAAGGGGGAAATACAAATGAATTTAAAAATAGTAAACAAAGGTAAATTTATAAGAAGTATTCTATTAATATTTATATTAATTATGGGAATAAGTTTAATTATAACGAATAAGAGTTTATCTCATGCAGAAATTAAATATAGAACTATTTATGTGGCAGGTGGAGATACTTTATGGAGTATTGCAAAACAAGAACAAGAAACAAACGAATATTATAGCAATAAAAATATTAGAACAATTGTAGAAGATATTAAACAAATAAACTCTATAAATAGTAGTGATTTAAAAGTAAATCAAGAATTGAAGATAAAGGAATTATAGCATTTGTTCTAACAAACCTTGTTATCTAATAAAAAATGTGATAAAATAATTTAAAATTCAAAGCATATAATGCTTATAGTAACTTTATTGCTAGAGGCATTATGATCCTCTAGTAATAATTTAAAGGAGGAAAGAAAAATGTATTTGTCAGAAGTATTAAGGTGTCGGAAAGTAGTTGAAGAATTTAATGAAGAGGCGCTAGCTGCTGTATGTAGAGAAATTCAATGGAATACGGATAAATTAGAGTTTGGACCATTGTACAAAACTACACCAATTAGCGCAAGGCTTAAATTTACTACTGTACTCAAAGATGATATTTTGAATGTTACTGTAGATATTTTTAAGACTGATACTGATGTTGGAGAAATTGCCAAAATAAAAGTAGAAGAGTATGGTGAAATTCCTATTAATTCTAAAATTACCATTCCCATAAAATTCAGAATTCTTAATACCTAAGAACAATAAAATTCTGCTAGTTCAATAGAAAATATTGAGCTAGCAGAATTTTTACAAATTAGCTAATGGATTACTTTCAACGGCGTTACGAACTTGTTCATTTGCTACGTGAGTATAAATTTCTGTTGTAGAAATACTAGCATGTCCTAGTAATTCTTGAAGTGCACGAATATCAACATTTCCGATATTGATACATTAAGGTTGCAGCAGTATGTCTTAATTTATGTACAGAATACTTATTAGTGTCTAATCCAGCTTTTTTTAGTTCTTTTTTAATAATATATTGAACAGTACGATTACTAATGCGTTCACGTCGTTCACTTAAAAATAAAGCATCTTTAGATTTATAATTGATTCCTTCTTTAGGACGAACGCTTAAATAACTTGCAATAGCTCGCATACATGCATTATTTAAATAAATAGTACGTTCTTTATTACCTTTACCAATAACAGTCATTTGACATTCATCAAATTTAATGTCTTTTATATTAATATTGACAAGTTCTGATAAACGCATTCCACAGTTTAAAAACAAAGTAGTAATTGCATAATCTCGTTCGGAATTTCTATTATCTTCATCACCTGCAACATCAAGTAATTTTTTACTATCTTCTAAAGTTAAATATTTAGGGGTACGTTTATCAAGTTTAGGAGTTTCTAGATTTTGAGCAGGATTTACTTCAATTAGTTTTGCTTTTATAGATAAGTATTTAAAAAATATTCTAATAGTCGAAATTTTTCTTGCACGAGTTGCTGCTTTACTTCTAAGTTCTGTAGCTAAATAAGAAATAAAAGCATGAATATCATCTAAAGTTATCTTTTTAATAACACTAATCGGTAAGTCATTAATCGTTATTTTAGAAAAATCCGATTCCTTAGTTAATCCAAAATGAATTTTAATAAATTTTAAAAATGTAGCAAGGTCGTAATTATATTCCTTGATACTGTTAGGGGATTTATTTAATATCGTAACAGAATAATCTAAAAAAGAATTTAGATAATCTGGATTTTCTTCACGACTTATCATAATATATAACCTCCAATATAAAAAATAGTTTTAAGGTGTTTTTATAAATTAATTATACATCAAAAGTGAAATGTTTTGTACAATGTTTAATAAAATTTAGTATAATTCTATAATAGATTTTCATATTGTAAACCAATCAATTTGATTTTTGGGGAAGTGATATGCTATAATATATTGATGTAAAAAAGTTATAAAATTGAAGTATTGAAAATGATGAATTAACACTAGCCACGGTTTTCATTTAAAGTAATATATTAATGTTAGGAGAATTTGTATGAATAAGAAATATATTGTATATATAGTAATTGCATTGATTTTTGTTATAGGAATAGCTAGTTATATTTTTTTTAATAATAAAAAACAATCCTCTGTTTATTTAAAAATAATTTGTGGTGAAGAGACAATCTCTAGCACATATAAAGAGAATGATAAATTTGAATGTAATATATTAGGTAATAATTTTGAAATAAAAATAGAAGATATTAGTAATAAAAAAATTGAATTAAGTTCATCTACTTATGGTTTATTTCCAAGAAGAGAAGATGGTTCAATTAGTCTAGTCGATAAAGTTAAAAATTTTGAACTTTATAAAGGTGAAAAACTGATTTTAGCATTGCAAGCTACAGATGTATCAGCAGATATAGTTATTGTTTGGGAATAGTTGTATTGAATATATGTAGAAAATGACAAAGATAATACATGTGATTAAAGGGCAAAGAACAAATATTATATGTGAAAGGAATAAAAAATGGACGAAAGAAAAAGTTGGACAAAAAAAGTAATATTAATACTTGTTGTATCTCTAATAATATTAATTGCTAGCTTTGTAATAGGGAAAATAATAGAACCAAAGCTACAAATTCAGCACGGAACAATTATAGACGCAGAACTAGAATCGGTTTATGAGCCTGATGGAAGTATGATTGAATACTTTATATATCAAATTCAAGATGATAAAACCAGTGAAATATCATGTGTAAGAGTAGAGAATATTTTATTTCCTTATAACTTATTTTTAGGATTTTTACCAATCAAAAATGTCATATATTCTACATATAAAAATGCTGCTTTGTATACTATTACGATTGGAGGAAAATTTGTTGGTATTTTAGGCATTCTAGTATCAGGATTATGCCTTGTAAGAAATCCATATAAAAAAGAAGAATTGTAAAATATAGAAATAAAGAGAATGTTATGGATAATAATCAGACCAACAAACTAAAATAATTATAAATCATCTATTATTATGTTTATTCGGTTACATTTATATTATTTCGACACAAATTGAAACACCAGTTAAATAAATTACAAATTGTAGGGCAGATAATTAGTTGAAATTACCTGTCCTTTGTTATATAATCGTAACAATAATTAGTAATTTATTGTTCTAAAATCAACACAATACTAAAAATATGTTGTTCAAAATAAATACTAAACTTGTTAAAATATAAAGTAAAGAAAGGGAGGTATTTATTATGAATACAGATAAAATTTATGCAGAGCATATTGCAAATGAATATTCTGCAAAAAAAGAATCAAAAGTAATAGCATTAAAAAAATTAGATAGAAAGGCAAAATTACCAGCAGACATATTTGTTTATACTAATGGAATAATTATGAGTTTAGTTTTAGGATTAGGAATGTGTTTATCTATGAATGTCATAGGAAATGGAAAGTTTACAGCTTTAGGTATTGTTATTGGTATTTTGGGACTAATTGGTGTAAGCACTAATTATTTCTCATACAAAAAAATACTTGCAAATTCAAAAGCTAAATATGCACAAGACATAATAAGACTTGCAAATGAAATTGCAGAAAGTAAAAATTAAGAAAGGAGTGGCAGTATTAAATGAATAAAAATGGAAGTAAATATTTTAATACTGCTATTCTTTTTGATGAGGCACTAATATATTTACTTGAGAAAAAAGATATTGAATATATTACTGTAAAAGAAATCTGTAATAAAGCAGGAGTAAATAGGTCAACTTTTTATTTACATTATGAATCTATGAATGATTTAGTAGAAGAAACTATGAATTATATAAATGAAAAGTTTATAGATTACTTTAATGAAAATTCTAAAGAATTTATTGATAAAATAAAATATTCTTCACTTGAAGATTTAAAATTGGTAGAAAAAAAGTATTTAACACCATATTTGACTTTTATAAAAGATAATAAAAAAATATTTAGAGCATCCTTCAATAACCCAAGAGGGATGAGTGCATTTGATAAATATAATCATTTGAAGAAGCATATTCTTATTCCAATCTTAGAGAGATTTAATATAGCTGAAAAAGAAAGAAACTATTTAATTAGTTTTTATATCAATGGTATTATGGCAATAATCAAAGAATGGCTTAACACAGATTGTAAGGATTCAATTAGTGATCTTGAAGATGTTATTATAAAATGTGTAGGAGTATGTTAAAGACACATACAACTTACAATAAGTAGAGTAGATAATCAGTTGAAATTATCTACTTTTTATTATATAATTATAACGAAAGATAGTAAGTTGTAAAGGAAATGTTATCATGAGAAAATTGAATTTAATTGTGGTCTTTAGTAAGAACTTAGATAAGGTGCTTTTTTGTATAAGAGCAAAAGAACCATATAAGGGGCTATATAATTTTGTCGGTGGTAAAGTAGAAGATGGAGAAAATAATGATGATGCAGCATACAGAGAATTATTTGAAGAGACAGGAATATCTCGTGAAGATATAAAATTAGACCATTTTATGGATTTAAACTACTTTAAATATGAAAATAATTTACAGGTTTATTATGGTATTTTAAAACATGAAGTAAATTTAATAGAAGAAAAAAATAAACTAGAGTGGGTAACTATAAATGATGAATTATTAAATAATTCAAAATTCGCAGGAAATTATAATATACCACATATCATAAGACAGATAAAAGTTTATTTGAAAAATGGTACAGAAATTGATAAATATTAGAACAAAATATATGGAAATATGGAGGTAGTAGAATGGTAGATTTAAAGAAATTACAAAAAGAAATATATCAGAACAAAGTAGATAAAGGATTTAATGTAACAGATGTAAATAAAGAATTTTGCTTAACTTATGGAGAGGTTGCTGAAGCTTATGAGGCTTGGAGAAAAAAGAAAGATGATTTAGGTGAAGAATTAGCAGATGTGGCTATTTATTTATTAGGATTATCAGAGATTTTAGGAATAGACTTAGAAGATGAAATACAGAAAAAAGTTTATAAAAATTCTAAAAGAGAATATAAAGTTATTGATGGTGTAAACACAAGAGTAAAGGAATTTGATGAAGAATCTGAAAGATAATCTTAGCGACAAATTACAATTTATATTAGTAATTACGGAGCAGTATTTTTAGATATTGCTCTTTTTTGTCAAAAATTTAATAAACCAATTTTAGATCTTTGGACAAATTATTAAGTAAAGATGTTGGTCAAATTCAGCCAAACAAGAACTTGAAGGTCATATAGACATTTTTAATATATGTAGAAAAATTAGTAGGGAATAGGGGAATAGGCTATTTTAGGGGAATTAAATAAAATAGAAATTTTAAAATAATTTTTTAAAATGAATTAAAATAAAAATATTAAAAGTAAAAAATAAAATTTTAAATTTAAAAATATAAAAATTTTTATAATTAGATTTTAAAAAATTAAATTTTAAAAATTTTGTGCAAAGTTAATTTTTAATATAAATTTTTTAAAACGAACATTTGTCTAAAATGTTTTTAAATAAATTTTTATATTATAAACTTATAAAATCATTGTATAATAATTATATAAATTTAGATTACTAATCAATAATATAATTTCATATTATAGACGCATTAAAATCGATTTTAAGACATTTTAATATTTTATCTAACAATTATATGTTTTAAATTAGATGTGCAAATTTAAAAAGCTAGTCTTTATATATAAAATTAAGTGTAAATGCTGATTTTTAGGCATCTATTAAAAATGCTGAAAAATGGCTAAAAAAGTGACGCACGAGAATCGATTTTAAGCCGTTTTTATTAAAAGGTAATATAACTTGTTGTCTAAAAAATCAAGCAAAATACTTAAAATTAAGGATTTAGGAAATTTTGATAAAATAATCTAAAGTTATATAAAAATTTTTTTAAAAATGTAGTTACAATAATGAAAAAAAATCAAACCAGGAATAATATAAAAAAATGAAGCTCCAGAATCGATTTTAAGAGCTTTTTATAAGAAAGTAATATAGTTTGTTGTTATAATAATAGGCTGAAATAGGCTTTGTTAAAGGAATAGCGAGATTTTGAAAGGGGGGACCATTTTGCATGGTTTTATATTTTACTCCTATTCCTTTTTGCACAAAACTTTGATTTTGTGCAATGTTGTATTTTTATAAATCATAAGCAGAAATGAGATTTTCTTATCCCTCATATGCTCATAATTTATAAAAGTATTTTAGATTCTTATTTAAATTGTTTTAAGAAAAATTCCATTCTTGTTAAGAAATCTGCATTTGTTTTTGTTGCTACTAATTGTTGTAATAATTGTTCTGTTACTTCTGCAACTGACATTGTTGACATCGCTTTTCTTAATGCAAATACAGTTTCTAATTCTTTTGGATCTAGTAATAAATCTTCACGTCTTGTTCCTGATTTGTTAATGTCAATTGCTGGGAAAATACGTTTTTCAGATAGTGAACGGTCTAGATGTACTTCCATATTACCTGTTCCTTTGAACTCTTCAAATATAACCTCGTCCATTCTACTTCCTGTCTCAATTAAAGCAGTTGCTAAAATCGTTAAGCTTCCCCCATTTTCTATATTTCTTGCTGCACCAAAGAATTTTTTTGGTTTATGTAGTGCACTTGGGTCAAATCCTCCAGATAGTGTTCTACCTGATGATGGTATTACTAAGTTGTATGCTCTTGCAAGTCTTGTAATACTGTCTAGTAAAATGACAACATCTTTATTTTGTTCTGTTAATCTTTTAGCACGTTCTAATACCATTTCAGCTACTTTTACGTGATGCTCTGGTAGTTCATCAAATGTAGAATATATAACTTCTCCTTGAATAGATCGTTTCATATCGGTTACTTCTTCTGGTCTTTCATCAATAAGTAATACGATTAGTTCCACTTCTGGATTATTTGTACTAATGCTGTTCGCAATTTTCTTTAATAATGTTGTTTTACCAACTTTTGGTGGTGCAACTATCATTCCTCTTTGTCCTTTTCCAATTGGAGAAATTAAGTCAATAAGACGCATTGCATGTTCATTAGGTGTTGTCTCTAAACGTAATCTTTCCTGTGGATAAATTGGAATTAAATCATCAAAACTTTTTCTTCTATATGCTTTTTCTGGTGCTTCTCCATTTACTTCTCCAACAAAAATAAGTGCAGGGAATTTTTCACCTTCTTTTGGTTGACGAGAAATACCTTTTATTTTATCACCGGTATTTAATTTAAATCTTCTAATTTGTATTGGTGAAATATAAATATCATTTGGTGTAGATAAATAATTGTCTCCTCTTAAAAATCCATATCCATCAGGTAAAACCTCTAAAATTCCTTCAGCAATTTGATCTTCTTCATTAGTTACTTTATATGAAGAATCATCACTTTTTTTATATTCAATATTAGTATTATCATTTGATGTAGTTGGTATATTTTCAGTTTCTTTCAAAATCACAATTAAATCTTCTTTTTTTAGTTTTGAAATATTTTTAATTCCTTTTTCTTTTGCAACTTCCTTTAAATCTATAAGCGACATATTATCATAATCCATATATGCTCCTCCCTTTCGATTCCCTTTAGTAGTTATATTGTATCATATATTTTGTAATAACACTAGTAAATTTATATTTTATTTTGTAATTAATTGGAAAAATAATAAGAACAAATTTTAAAATGAACCAATCCCCTGTTTTTTAATATAATAAAATTTATAATCCATAAAGCCTAAGCTCTATGGATTTATTTTATTGACTAATATCTATATATACTCTTTCATTAGGTAAATACATATCTAATTTTTCACGAGCTAACTGTTCAATATATTCTGGCGAACTAATATTTTCTTTAGTTGCTAACAAACTTTTTTTATATTCTTCTTGTTTTGCTATTTTTTCTTTTAAAACCGTTTGCTCGTTATTATATGCATTTAACGATTTTTGCTGATTTATAAATGTAATAGATACATATAATATAATGCAAAGAAGAAAAACTTTTTTGATTATTTTTTTTATTTTCATATGTAAATTACTCTCCAATTTTATCAAATAAAGTACAAAATTCCTTACGGAAAATCCACCTTTTATATTTTTCTACATAAAATTCAAAAATCCCTCTTTATTTACTCTATTTTTTTTGCTTTTGGAAGAATTTCTGCAAATTTATCAATTTTATTTTGTTTTTTGTAAATAATGTTCGAATATTAATAAATATAAATGAAATTGGTCGAAATAATATTTTTCGAACAATACGAAATATTGTTTTTAAAGGATACATTAGAATATTGATTATTTGAAATGTTATTCTTTTTAAAAATGTGATTATTTTAACACTAATTTCAATAAAAAATTTGCTAATTGTTAATATATAAAATAAGATTCCTAGAATAATTCCTAAAAAAATATAAAAACGTATTTCTCCGATTATTATAAAAGAAAATGAAATATAATGTTACAATTCCTGTAATTATCCAAAATAAGATGTCTTCTATATAGGTAATTATATCGGATGTTTTAAAAGATTTACGAAGTATTCGGAAACAATCAAATAAAAATCCAATTATGATACCATTTATAATAAAAACAAGAAATGTATAAGCTTGGTTATTCAATATGCTTTCACCCTATTTCCTATTTAAAAATTTTGCCTAAAAATCCACCGGACTTTTTATCCATATCTTTTTCACTATACCCCATATTATAAATATCTCCTTCTACTACAACTTCTGATGTATCAATACTCAGTTTATTAATTCTTAAATCTTCTCCTTTTATAGTTAGAAGACCTAATTCTGTTTCTATAATAACAATCTGATCATCAAAGCTTAATACATCAAGTACTCCGGAAACACTTAGTTTTCCTCTATTCTCTAATACTAAATTTTGTACAATATTATTGGTTAAGCCTTTTCTTTCTTCTAATGTCATAATTCTTCCCCCATTCGTTAGAGTCTAAATTATATATATTCGCAACTTGACCAACCTAGAACCGTTTTTGTATATTTTCACAAAAAGGACACAAAAATAAGCGCTAGAGTAAAACTCTAGCGTGTTATAATTGAGTTATTTTCGATTTCTTCAATAAATCGGTTATGAATTGCATTCATTGCAATATCTGCAACATTATGATTTACTAATACAGAAATCTTAATTTCAGAAGTGCTAATCATATGCATATTAATATTATTTTCATATAATACTTCAAATAAATTTGCGGCTACTCCTGGATGATTACCAATTCCAACTCCTACAATTGAAATTTTGGAAAGTCCTGTACAAGATTTAATTTCTTGAATATCAAACATATCCGCATGTTGATTTAATAATTCTAAAGTAAGACTTAAATCCTTCTCTTTTATTGTAAATGAAATATCTTTTGCCATATGTTCTCCAAAAGCTTGAACAATGATATCAACATTAATATCATAATCAGCAAGCAATTTAAAAACCCTATAAATTTGCCCAATTTTATTGTTTTTTCCAACTAAGGTAATACGTACTATATTGTCTTCTTTTGCAATTCCTCTTATAGAAAGTTTCTCCATGTACTCTTCTTCATGAACCAGTGTACCACGAGATTCTTCTTCAAAGGTTGACTTCACATAGATAGGAATGTGATACTTTTTTCCTATTTCTACACATCGATTGTGTAGTACTTTTGCTCCCAAGCTTGCAAGTTCTAGCATTTCATCATATGATATATTTTCAATTTTAGAAACATTTTTTACTACTCTTGGATCAGCTGAAAAAATGCCATCCACATCGGTATAGATGTCACACCTTTCTGCTTGTAAAGCCGCTGCTAAAGCTACTGCTGTTGTATCAGATCCTCCTCTTCCTAATGTTGTTATATTTAGATCTTCATCAACACCTTGAAAACCTGCCACCACAACAATTTTTCTTTCTTGTAAATCATCTTTAATCCTATCGGTAGCAATTTCTTTTATCCTAGCATTTCCATAAATATGATTTGTTAAAATTGGAATTTGCCAACCAGTATAAGATATCGCATCATACCCCATCTTTTGTAAGCACATACATAATTTTGCAATAGTAATTTGTTCTCCTGTTGAAACTAATACATCATGTTCTCTTTTACTTGGCATATTTGTAATTTCAGCTTCTTCTGCTATTAATTTATCTGTTGTTTTTCCGTTGTGCTGATACAATTACAACTACATCGTTTTCTTTTTCATATTCTTTGATAATATGACGACAGACTCTAAATAATTTATCTGTGTCTGCTACAGAACTTCCTCCAAATTTTTGTACTATGATTGCCATTTTAAGGCACCCTCTTTTTTCTTAAAGTGCGAATGATATTTAAGTCTAAACATCACTATACTATATAGTATATTAATATTTTAAGTAAAAGTTTCTTTTTATTATGAATTCAAGTTCATTTTTAAATAACTTTCAATAAATTCATTTATTTCTCCATCCATTACTGCTGTAATATTTCCTGTTTCAAAATTTGTTCTATGATCTTTTACTAAAGTATATGGGCAAAATACATAAGAACGAATTTGACTGCCCCATGCAATATCTTTTTGTTCCCCCTTTAAATCTGAAATTTCTTCTTTGTGTTCTCTTTCCTTTAAGTCTAATAATTTTGATTTTAACATTTTCATGGCAGTTTCTTTATTTTGAATTTGAGATCTTTCAGTTTGGCAAGAAACTACAGTATTGGTAGGAATGTGAGTAATACGTACTGCAGAATCGGTTTTGTTAATATGCTGTCCGTCCTGCTCCTGAGGCACGATAAGTATCAACTCGTAAATCTTCCGGATTAATTTCAATATTTATATCATCAGTAATTTCTGGTAATACTTCTACGGAGGCAAAAGAAGTGTGTCGTCTTCCTCCTGCATCAAAAGGAGAAATTCTAACAAGCCTATGAACACCGATTTCAGATTTTAAATATCCATAAGCGTTCTCCCCGCTTACTAAAAAAGTAACACTTTTTATTCCTGCTTCTTCTCCCTCTAGATAATCTAATTCTTTAACGCTATATCCATTAGCATTTGCCCATCGACAATACATCCTGTATAACATTTCAGCCCAGTCTTGGGATTCTGTTCCTCCTGCACCCGGATGTAAGGTTACAATTGCATTATTACCATCGTATTTTCCAGAAAGTAATGTTTCTATTTCAAATTTTTCCAAGTTATGTTCTAAAAGTTTCGTGTTTTTCAAAAGCTCTTTTACTAATTCTTCATCTTCCTCTAATAAAAGCAATTCATTTAACTCTTCTAAATTTTTTAATTCATCCTCTATCTTCGTAAATTTAGCATACTTATTCTTTAATAATTTCATCTCTTGTAGTACAACGCCAGAGGTTTTTGCATCATTCCAAAAACCTTCTTGCATCGTTTTTTTCTCTAACTCATCTATTTTTAGCGAGATTGATTCTAGGTCAAAGAGACTCACCAATACTTTCAATTCTCTTTGAAAGTTCAGCCAACTTTCTTTTGTTTTCTTCTAACTCTAACATTTCTCTCAACTCCAATCATTAGCAGTATTGTATATCAGTTTTTTTATAATGTCAAATGAAAAGAGATTTTACAAAATTTTTATCTTTATATATTTTGAAATGTATTTAAGATTAAAATTAAATCTGATTTAAATTAAATTTGATTATAATTTATATAGATAATTTTGTGTATTATGAAATATATGTAAAATAAAGACTTGTCCGCGTATTATTATTTACTTCATATATAATAATATAATTATTTACAGATGTTTTTCTTAGAATTCTTGTTTCATCATGCATTCCTTCTATCTGCTTGCATCTATCTGGCATAAAAGCAAGAGAATTTATTTCCTTAATCACATCGTTATAGAATCTTTTTGCAACTAATGGTTCTTTTAATTTTCGTTTTACATAATAGATTATTTCTTCAAGTTCTTCTTTAAAAGTGACAGTTGGAAGAATATGATATTTATTAAGATAAATCATACTTTTCCTCCATTTCTGCACAAAAATCCTCCATTGATTGATAACGTCCTTCTTCTACATCTTTAAGTGCTTGTTCAATTTTTTTTAGTATGTCCTTTTGAAATTCTTCAAAAGTCGCATAATGCTTATCGAAATGTTCAGATATAAGTCTGTCAATTCTTTCTTCATCTGTTTTTTCTTTTGTCTTAATTATTGTTTCATACACTTCGTCACTTAAAACAACTAAGTCATTACTTCCATTTCTGGTAATATATATAGGCTCTCTTGTTTCGTGACAAATCTTTGAAATTTCATTATAATTATTTCTTAAATCTGCACATGGTCTAATCAATGCCATAAAAGCACCTCCTTATTTATTATGTGCAAATTATATCAAAATTATGATATGCTTTCAAGGAATTTTCATACAATTTTATAAAAATATGTTTATAAATATTTTACCGGTCAGGCACTTTTTTATTTTCGAAACATATAATCTGTGTATAAGTCAATTTTGGAGGTGCTGATATGTTTGCCCTTTCGATATCGGGATTTTTAGCATTTTTGAAAAGTGCTATTTTTGTTGTTGGTTATATACAAAGCAGTAATTTATTTCCAGAGCCTTATCTTCTGAAGAAGAAAAAGATTGTATTGAGAGAATGCAACATGGTGATGATGAAGCTCGTAATATATTAATTGAAAGAAATTTGCGATTGGTTGCTCATGTTAGTAAGAAATATGCAACAACTAATATTGATCAAGATGATTTAATTTCGATTGGTACAATTGGATTAATTAAAGGAATTAATAGTTTTAATCCAGAAAAAAATATACGTCTTGCAACCTATGTTGCAAGATGCATTGAAAATGAAATTCTTATGTTCTTACGTTCGACTAAGAAAACAAAATCTGAAATTTATTTAAACGAGCCCATTGGAAAAGATAAGGATGATAATGAGGTTACTTTAATGGAAGTATTAGAAACAGAAGGAAAATCTATTGAAGACGAAATTGATTTAAAAATAAAAGTAAAAAAGCTTTATCAGAAGATGAAAGAAATTTTAAAAGATAGAGAAAAAATAATTTTGGAATTACGTTTTGGATTAAATGGTGAAAAACCAAAAACACAAAATGAAATTGCTGAAATGATGGGAATTTCACGTTCCTATGTTTCTCGAATTGAAACCAAGGCAATTGGAAAATTAAATAAAGAATTTCAAGAATAAATTATTAAAATAAAAGAAAAACAAGAGCTACAATCTGCAGTTCTTGTTTTATTCTTAGAAAGGCAACTATGCAGTTTCTCAAGTTAACAGTTCCTTAATTTTACTTTCTAAAGCCACTAAAAACTTCTCCGGATCTTCAGGAATGCAAGAGCACTTGAACTCTTTTTGTAAATCGATTCCAATTAAAACCCGCTGAGATCTAGTATCGTATCCTGCCCTTTCAATAGCATACGTATATCCTTTGATAAAGATTGCTACTTCCTTGGCAGTTTTTTGATTCATTGTAACTTTATTGCTTTCATTGTCATAGATTATTTTTTCTGCCATAGTATTTCCCTTTCTCTTCAATCGAAGATGATAGTTGCCTTTCTCTAGTTCCAGTTTTTTTTGAACTATTAGTAGTATATCATATTTTGTTATGCTAATCAAGTTATGTAGCCTTATTTTACTATTAATAAATGGACGTGCAACGCACGTCCTTACTTTTTAATATATTCTATATATTCAATATTACTATTTTTACTTCTCTCAACCATGCAGTTATATACCTTATCTCTTAAATCCTTTTGTTGCTCTTTTTTATTCAAACTCTTATCTGTAAAAAATGGTCCGTCAATATATGTAACTATTTTTATTTTATCCTTGTTTTTTCCATAAGATTGATAAGTATTTGTCATACAGAAAACAGGTTTTTCTAACTGTACTGGATACTTAAAAGAGACATCCTTAAATGGTCTTATTTTTGTATAATATGGCCATATATGTGCTTCTGGATATATAGTAATAGAAGACTTATGTTTTATTCTTGTTTCGATTGCTTCTAAAAAATGTTTCATTGCTTCCTTATTACTTGGAACAGGAATTGCTCCTAGCATTTCTACAATTGTTTGTAAATATTTCATAGATACATTTTCAGGGTTTACAATAAAAAAATTTCTTTTAGGATAATTTCCTACACTCGGTATAAAGGTATCTGCAAATATTTGCGTATGATTAGCATAAATAAAATATCCTTCGTTTTTATAAGATTTTAGTTTTTCTCTCCCTATATATTGTATTTTAAATTTTATTTTAGCATACAATACTTTAATCGGCATACTTATCACATTTTGCAAGATAAAAGAACAAATATTCCAGAAAGGATTTTTGTGAATATATTGATAATTTTCATCAATCTTTCTTGGTACTATCTTTTTTGTTGAAAATTCGTCATTTATTTCGTCTTCATAGTAAATAACTTTTTTATTTTTCATCCATTACACTCGATTCTTCTTTTTGGGTAGTATATTCTAGAGGAATACCATAAAATTCTTCATATACTTCTTTCCAAACTTGATAATTTTTTTCTCTCATTATTTCCATATTTTCTCTGTCAGATTGATTTTCATTTGGATAAATTGGTTCTTCAATATTTACAGTATATTCTTGTACAGCAAATCCAGTTTCATCAATAATATCACTATCTTCCATAGTAATAAATATTGGAATAATAGGAACATGATTTTTCGCTGCTATTTTAAAGGCTCCATCTTTTAAAGGCTTCGGCTTTTTATAATTCCACCACAAACTTTGTTCTGGATAAATTAAAATAAAGTCACCTCTTTGTAAGATTTCATCTACTGCTTTCATAAATTCTACCATCGTTCTTTTATTTGAACTTAATGGTAATGTATCACAATTTCGGAAAAAGAACCCATATAGTCCTGGGAAGTTAGTATAATTTCCCTCTCTTATAACTTTGTATAATGTTTTATTTTTAGAATGTTTTGTCATTCTAAATACTTTTTCAACAGTAAAAGCATCAAATGGATTAAAGTGATTGCAAGTTATAATGGCTCCTTCATCTATTTTGTTTAAGTTTTCAATTCCATTAACATCTTTTATAATGAGTTTATTATTTTTTAGTAATTCTTCTAGAAATCTTTCCCCTAATTTATTAGCAAATTTTGTCTTTAGCTTACTGATACTTTTAGTTTTTAAATAATCCACATTATCTGGCGTTAATACAATTGTTGGTGGATCTTTTTCTGGATCCACATCAAAACGTCCTTCTCTTTCTAGTTTTTCTATTTCTTCTAATATTTCTAGCCTATCTTGAGCTATTCCGTATAACTTGTTCCTTCATGTACTTATCTCCTATATCTTCTATCATCGCCAACACAATTGCTTTCTTTTTGTGCAAGCTCTATTAATTTTTCTCCTGTTTTTAAATCAATTGCTCTTTCTTCATCAGTATAAGCTTTTTTTATTTCTTGAATCTTATCGAAAAATTCAGTCTTTTTTGCATATTCCCAAAAATATTCTTGATATGCAACATCTTCAAAATGCCATGGCTTTGATACTAAATTATAATGTATTAAATGAATTTCTTCTCGTTTCCTTCTTTCTCCTTCTACTGGCATAATGTCCCAAGCACTATCAAGTATTTTTACTCTGCCTTTACACAAACGATTTAAATAATCTTGATCCTGTGCTACTGAATATTTAACAGTTTCTAATAAATATAAGAATTTTTCTTGAAATTTAAATTCTCTTAATGCTTTTAAATTCATTAGAAGAACACCAGCATTAAAATAATTTCCATATTCTGCAACGCCTACTACTTTTTCTACATATTCTTGGAAGACTTCAATACTTTGTACTGCTCCATCTGATGTAGCAGCTATTAAGTTATCACCTATATCTATATTATATAATTCTGCAACATCGGATAAAATCACAATGTCGCTATCTAAATATAAAACTTTATCATACTCTGGATATAAGTCGGATATAAATAATCTAAAATAGGTTGCTTTTGTAAAATAATCACGCGTGTACAATCTATCTTTTATTTTCTCGATAGAGTCTTTTAATTCAACAAATTCTATTGTTACATTTTCCTTTTGATAAGCATCTATTTTTCTTTTATTTTCATCGCTTATTGAAGTATGTAATATTTTAATAGAATATTGATAATTTTTAGACGAATTTTCAATTAAGGAATGTAAAGCTACTGCTAAAAATGGTATATAAGCATCATCTACTGCAAAAAATATTGGTATTTCTTTTAATCTTTGATTCATTTTAATTTTCCCCTTTTTCTTCTATTTTATTGATGTATTTTTCTTTCAATTGTGTAAATTCTTGTAAATCCGTATCAAAGCAATAACATTTCAATTCTTTATGAATTCCATCAACATGCCATTGTTTGTAATTTTCAGTATGTGGATATGGAAACCACATTAGTCTTTTACAAAAATGGCAAATTACTGTATCATTTCTTTTAAAACTTGATTGTTCATTATATTTTCTAGGAAGCAATAATTTTTTTGTTGTGGAACGATAAATAGCATCTTGGTCAGCAAATAACATCTTTTTTGATTTGATTAAATTACGTGCTTTTTCTAAAAGTTTTGTTTCTTTTATTTTTTTCATATTTAGTAGCAACATTCCTGCATTAATATAATCTGGCCATATGAAAATAGAACCATATTTTTCTTTTACTGCTGCATACTCATAATCAGAAATATTTATACTATATAATTTTGAAATATCGTCTTTTGCCATCATATCGATATCCAAATAAAGAATTTTATCCGGAATTTCTGGAACTAAGTCTGCTAATAATCTCAGCAGTGTATATGGTGTGCAATAAGCACTTTCGTTTTTGCATTTTCCAAATTCTTTTTCATACAAATCTGTAACATCTATCTTAGTTACTGTATTATCTGATTTTTTTGATTTTACTATCTTATCTAAAAATTCTATTTGTTCATCACTAATGCAAGCATAATCTGGTTTTATTCTAGAAAGATCCATTGTAAAAATGTAGCAATTTATTGTTTCTTTTGTTCTATTAGTGATGGATAATAATTCCGTAAGAGCTCCATCAAAAACTTTTTCGTTTCCACATAAAAGTATATTAATCATATTAATTTCCCCTATTTTTGATTATTTATCCTTTTTATAAATAATCATATAGCATTATATCGTATTATTTAATTTTTTTCAACATTTTTCTCTTCAATACTATCGTTCGATCCTTGTTTCTTTTCTCTGATTGCATTTATCATAACAACTATGGAACTAAGAATTACAAATAAATAAAAATTCACTCCTCTATTTAGTATCATTGCTCCATTAATCATAGTCTCAGGAAATACTCGTTTGAATATAGCAATAAATCCTCCTTCGCTTACTCCTACTGCACCAGGAGATGGTATGCCAGAGACTGTTGCATATAATACAGATTGCATGGTTATAATTTCAAATGCATTGTAATTTGATAATCCAAAAGAACAGTATACCCAATAAGAAATACTATAATATGCTATATATTGAATATAAGTAGTAATTAGGTTTTTCAAAATTAGATGCATATGACTTTTTACATATTTTGCACTATCCTGATATTTTGTTAATTCGCTTTCAAATCTTACTTTTTTCTTTTCAACATCTTTTACTCTGAAAAAAGTTAATATTTTTATTGTAATATTAATGATACCTTTTGTCATTCTCTTTGAAAATATGGATATTAGTAATAAAAGTAATGCACTTAAATTAAGTGATACTCCTATTACAAAAAACCATATCAGTGCACTATCTAAATAGGCATAATTAAAAAACAAACTAAATAATGCACCAGATATCGTAACAATTTGAACACAAGTCAAATTAATTAAAAGTGCTAATGTCGAATTTGCAACTGATATGTTATCTCTATGCATATAGTATATTTGCATTGGTTGTCCACCACTTGCAGCAGGTGTGATTGAGCTAAAGAAAAATCCAATTAATGCATATTTTATATTTTTCCAAAATGTACTTTTTTCATTTAAAGCCTTTAAGGTTCTTCCTATATTGATAGCTTCACATACAATGAAAAAACACATACATAGTATAGCAATTAAAATAAATTCTTTTCTTACACTTCCTAATATTTCAAATATTTCTGTAACATCTTGGTCTTTTAATATAATTGAAAAGGTTAATATAATTAGCAATAAAAAAATTATAAAATTGCGTAACATTTTTTTTACTTTTTTTGTTCTTTCCATTCTATCGATCCATTCTTCATTATATTTTAATAATACTTTAATATTATCTTCCTTTTTTCCTTTTTCGTCAACTATATTTTAAATTTTAACCATTTCTTAAGAAATATTAGCGGACTATTATTTTATTTTTTACATATACTTCCTTTATAGGAGGTTTTATTATGAAATTATTCTATAACCTATTAATCGGTATTCTAATTGGCGCAGGCGCTATTTTACCGGGAATTAGTAGTGGTGTTTTGTGTGTTATTTTTGGAATTTATGATAAGCTTATTAATAGTGTGTTAGAATTTTTTAATGATGTAAAAACAAACTTTAAATTTTTGTTTCCTATTGTTATTGGAATTGGTATTGGAATAATTTTGTTTGGTAATATTCTAAAAAGCATATTTGCTACTTATCCTATTCAAACAAAATTTGCATTCTTAGGTTTGATATTAGGATGTGTTCCTAATTTATTTAAAATAGCAAATTCAAAAAAAGGTTTTCGTTTGCATTACTTATTTTATACCATCGTTTCTTTTATACTTACTCTCATTCTATTGGTATTAGAAAATCAATTTACTACTAGAAATTTTGTAAGTACACAAAACCCATTATTTTTGATTTTAAGCGGTTTTATCATGTCGATTGGAATTGTAGTTCCTGGGGTTAGTAATACCGTCTTATTAATGATTTTAGGAAGCTATGAAATTTATTTAAATGCTGTTTCTTCTGTTGATATTTCAATTCTATTTCCAATGGGAATTGGATTAGTAGTAGGTGGATTATTGTTTTTAAAATTAGCACAATACTTTATGCAAAATTACTTTTCGCAAACTTATTATACGATTATAGGATTTGTATTAGGTTCTTTATTAATACTATATCCCGGTTTTGAATTTAGTTTTACAGGTATTATATCACTCATTATTTTTGTATTGTGTTTTTATGTTGGAAAAATGTTTGAGAATAGTTGAAACATACAACAAAAGGGCGTCATTCGGTAATTTTTACGGGTATTCCTTACCGATGAAGCCCCTACATGAATTCTATTTCTTTCTTCTTAAAATCCAGTCTTTTTCTACTTTTATTGGAATATGAATTTTAACAGTTTGTCCTGCTTTTCCTGGATTTACAAATTCAATTTCTTCGTCTGTTTCACTATCCCATAGTTTATCAATACAAAAACGGTATGCTTCTAATTGACCCGGAATAAGAATTTCTAATATATCTCCTATTTTTAAACGGTTCTTTACTTCCATAATTGTTTTTTCTTCATCATAAGAAATAATTTTGCCACCGAATTCATAATCTGGATTATATTGTTTTCCTTCATATTCTTGGAAATCCTTGTTATTTCTATCATTAAAATAAAATGTAGTTAATCCTCTTGTTTTAATCTTTTCTAGTTCATTTAAGTATTTCGTATAATCATAATGTTCAGGATCTTTTACATAATCATCAATTGCATTTCGATAGGTATTAATAACAGACGCCAAGTAATATTCTGTCTTTAATCTTCCCTCAATTTTTAAGCTATCTACTCCCATTTTAACAATCTCAGGAATTTCTTTTACTAGACACAAGTCTTTAGATGAGAATATATATGTTCCCTTTTCATCGTGTTCTACTGGCATTAGATTTCCTGGGTTATTAACTTCCTCTGCATACACATTATATGCCCATCTACAGCTTTGTGCACAATCTCCTAAATTAGCACTTCTGGAAGCTAAAAAGTCACTTAAAAAGCATCTACCAGAATATCCAAAACAAATCGCACCATGAACAAAAATTTCGGTTTCTAATCCCATTGGTGTATTATCAATAATTTCTTTAATTTGTTCTTTATTTAATTCTCTAGCTAAAATAACACGCTTAGCACCATTTTTATGCCAAAAGTTAGCCGTATGAGCACTTACTACATTAGCTTGCGTACTAATATGTATATCAACATCCGGAGCTTCTTCTTTTAAAACTTCAACAACTCCTCCATCGGCAACAATAATTCCATCTGCTTTCAATTCATTTAGCATTCTAGCCTGTTTACGAATCTCTTCATACATTGTATCCCAAGCATAAATATTAATTGCAACATATACTTTCTTTCCAATACTATGTGCATAATTAATGGTATTTGCTAAATCATCATCTTGCATCTCCGCACGACTACGTAAAGATAAAGAAGATGTTCCTGCATAAACAGCATCTGCTCCATATAAAAATGCAATTTTTGCTTTTTGAAATGACCCTGCTGGGGCTAATAATTCTGGTTTTTTCATATATTTCTTCCTTTTTTCTTTTTATTATGGAATAATTATATCATTTAATACAAAAAAAGTGAAGAATTAATTTCCAATTCTCCACTTTTCATTTTCGCAAATAAATTTTATTTATTTTACAACGTACATATTTACTTATATTATCATTTTATCTTTACTAATTTTAATTTGTTAAGAGGTTCTTCCACTTTTTTATACTTTTAAAAAATATTTTTCTTTGAAATAGCGTTTACTTTTTAAAAAAAATTTGATATGATACATACGTTATTGGGAGGAAATATGGAAAACTCAAAAAAGAAAAAAATTAGCATTCAATATCTTTTATTATATTTCTTAATCTATGCTATTATTGGCTGGCTATTAGAAACAGCATATGCAGTTGGTACATTAGGGCATTTTGTGAAAAGGGGCTTTTTGTATGGCCCTCTTTGCCCTATTTATGGATGGGGTGCTGTTATTCTAATTAGTTGCCTTAAAAAATATAAATCTAAACCTTTAAAACTGTTTTTGTATTCTGCTATTGTGTTTTCTGTTTTTGAATATGTAGCAGGTTTTGCCTTAGATGCATTATTTTCAGCACGTTGGTGGGATTACACAAATGACTTTTTGAATTTAAATGGACGAATTAGTATTTTTTACTCCTTTGCTTGGGGAATTATTGCTCTTGTTTTTATTCATTTTATACATCCATTTATTGAAAAAATAGTAAAAAAAGTATTAAAAAAAATACCTAATAAAGTACAACTTATTTTAATTAATTTATCATTTATTATTCTTGTTGTAGACACGATTTTATCTAGTATCAAATATTTAAATATGTTTTAACTAAAGTCCAGCAATCAAAATGTGGTTGTTGGACTTTTTTGTGAATATATGATATAATCGCATACATACCAAATATTTATTAAATTAGAAAAGGAGGGCTATTTTATGCCATCAAAAGATTTATCTTTTCCAGATATTACAGAAATTATATATGAAGAATCAGAATCTTTATCTGGAATACGTTCAAAATACATTGAAGTCCTTCGGAAAACGTCTTTAATGCATAATTATCTTTATGCTAACAAGTTGGAAGAATGTGCTAAAATGTTAAGTTCTGCAAACTTAAAGGAGCTTGAAAAAGAATTTGTTGATTTCAAAGAATATATGAGGAAATTCTGCAAGAAAAAAAACATTTCTCTAATTATAAAATATCGGCAAAAAGACTTTTTGCGGTTGAATAATAAGATTCGTACTACACTAAGCAATGGATATCCCCTAGATAGGGTAAGAGATTTGTTAGGTTTCCGCATTATATTGACAACACCAAACAAAGATTCAATAAGCACTATAGCATTATGCTATGAAGTCTTGAATCAAGTCATCGACTTTTTTGTTACAACACGACATTGTATTCCTTTAGAAGCTGAAGCAAGAACAAACAGTAAGTTTGTTCAGTCAAACCATCCTACAGTAGTTGTTCCTGAAACAAATTTAGTAATCCCAGGGTTTGAAAGTAACATTAAAGACTATGTTATGTATCCAAAAGAAAATGGATATCAAAGTCTCCATGTTGTAATTCAAAAACCTAATGGATTAACCTTTGAAGTTCAAATAAGAACCACTGCTATGGATATTCTTGCTGAAAAAGGAAATGCAGCTCATGTTAATTACAGAAAGGAAAGAAAATCTAAAACAGATATATGTTTAGATTATTCTAAAGTACAAATTCCTGGTTTTTTATACATGCCTGATGGAAGTATTTATGACACAATTGGATTAGCAAAATCAATCGACCCTTTCAACAGTCTATAACACGTCTTAAACTAATTTACACCCTATAGTTTTTTCTATAGGGTGCTTTTCTTTATTTTTTTATACTAACAGCAAGTCCATCTCCAACTTCTAAAATTTCAGTTTCTAGATTTGGGTTCTCCATTACTTCTTTTAAATATTCTCTTAGATTTCTTACAGCAGTACGTTGTTTGTGTTTGTTGTAATCACTCATAACATAGCCTTTATATAAAACATTATCTGCTAAAATAATGCCATCTTTTGCAAGTAGCCTTAATGCTTGGCTTAAAAAGAATGGGTATTTTCCTTTTGCTGCATCAATAAAAATCATATCATATTTTTCTTTAAAAGTTGGCAAAATCTCAACTGCATCTCCAAAATGAATATTAATTTTTCCTTCTACCTCTGCCCTCTTTATGTTTTCTTTTGCTTTTTCTACTCTTTCTTCATCTCTTTCAATGGTATCAATGGTTCCATTTTCATCTAAAAATTCTGAAAAACAAATAGCAGAATAACCGACTGCTGTTCCAATTTCAAGAATTTTTGTGACTTTTTTATTTTTTAATAAATCTTCGATTACTTCTAAAGTATCATCCATAATAATTGGAATATGTTCTTCTAACGCCTTTTGTTTTATTTTTTCTAATTCTATTTTGTTCATTTAATCTTCTCCTATTGTATTTATATTAAATATATGATATTATCTTTACATAAAACTTCAGAAAGGACTGATGTTTAATGCTAGAACGGATAAATGATATATTAAAATTAGCTAATGGAAGAATTGAAAAACACAGCATAAGTAAAAAGGATTATGAAATAATCAAAAATGATGTTCATTTTGTTATGCAGGATGATATTGTTCTTTCTTTTGGAAAAGAAGTGGATTTTTCAAAACCTTTTATGTGTGTCGAATTTTCCGAAGGCTATGTTATTTTTTACCATTATAATCCGTAGCGAGCCGTGATGTTACTTTTTAACACACGGCTCATTTTTATGTTTTATTTTCTGTTCGCTCTTGCAGCAATTTCCCTATCTTTACTACTTAAGATTTTCTTTCTTAAGCGAATACTCTTTGGTGTTACTTCTACTAATTCGTCGTCTTCAATAAATTCAATTGCTTTTTCAAGTGAAAATTGAATTGGTGGAACTAAACGAAGGGCATCATCTGAACCAGAAGCTCTTGTGTTAGTTAAATGCTTTTCTTTACATACATTGATTGCTAAATCATCACTTCTTGAATTTAGTCCAACAATCATTCCTTCATATACTTCTGTTCCCGGTCCGATAAATAAATCACCTTTATCTTGTGCATTGTATAAACCATATGTTACAGCTTTACCAGGTTCAAAGGCAACAATTGTTCCTCTAACTCTTGATAATACATCACCTTTGTAAGGTTCATAACAATCAAATACATGGCTCATAACTCCTACTCCTTTGGTATCAGTTAAGAATTCTGTTCTGTATCCAATTAATCCTCTGGCAGGAATCTTGAATTCGATTTTGGTATGTCCTTCTTCTGCAGGTTCCATATTAATCATTTCAGCTTTTCTTTGTCCTAATTTTTCAATAACAGTACCAATTGCATCATCTGGAACATTTACCGTTAATCTTTCAATTGGCTCACATTTTTGTCCATTAATTTCTTTGAAAATAACTTTTGGACGAGAAACTAATAATTCAAATCCTTCTCTTCTCATATTTTCAATTAATATAGATAGATGTAATTCTCCACGTCCGTGATACTTCAAAGCTATCTGGTGAATCTGTTTCTTTTACTCTTAAGCTTACATTTCTTTCTAATTCTTTAAATAAACGATCACGAATATGACGTGATGTAATAAATTGTCCTTCTTTTCCTGCAAATGGTCCATTATTAACACTAAACGTCATAGAAACTGTTGGTTCATCAATATCTACGAAGTCAATTTTTTCAGGATGCTCATAATCGCAAACAGTTTCACCAATATTAATATCTGGTATACCACTAATTTCAATAATGTCTCCTGCTTGTACTTCTTCTACTTCTACTTTTTTTAGTCCAACATGAGTATATAATTTTGCAATTCTACCATTAGTTACTTTATCATCTTTTTTGCAGATGGAAACAGGCATTCCTACTTTTACTGTTCCTCTTTCTACCCTACCAACAGCAATCCTTCCAACATAGTCATCATAGTCGATGTTTGATACTAGCATTTGCATCGTTCCATCAATATCACATGCTGGTGGATTAATTTCATTAACAATTGTTTCGAATAAGCAATTTAAATCAGTAGATTCATCATTTAAATTTAATTTACCAATTCCTTGTTTTGCAGATGCGTATACAACTGGAAAATCTAATTGATCATCATTTGCATCAAGTTCAATAAATAATTCAATTACTTGGTCAACTACTTTTTCAGGGTTGGCACCTGGACGGTCTATTTTATTGATAACAACAATTGGTTTCAAATTTAATGCAAGAGATTTTTTTAATACTTCTCTTGTTTGAGGCATTGGTCCTTCAAATGCATCTACTAATAATAAAACACCATCAACTGTTTTTAAAACTCTTTCTACTTCTCCCCCGAAATCAGCATGTCCTGGAGTATCTACAATATTTATTTTGATATCTTTGTACATAACAGATGTATTTTTTGAAAGAATTGTTATTCCTCTTTCTTTTTCGATATCATTTGAATCCATAACTCTTTCTGCTACTTGTTCGTTTTCACGAAATACATGGCTTTGTTTTAATAAGGCGTCTACCAATGTTGTTTTTCCATGGTCTACGTGTGCGATAATTGCAATATTTCTTATTTTTTCGTTATTCATGTGTATTTCTCCTCTTTTTCAAAATTGATAGGTTGCATGAAATGCAACCTTTATAACATTATGTAAAATTATTTTTAACTTATAAATTATACTACTTTTACTACTATTTTGTCAACTCTATTATAGAATCCATAATAAATTTGCTTGCTTCTTCTAAAGCTTGCTTTTCTGTCTCTTTGTTTTTATACATTTCAGTATATTTTGATAAATCTAATGGCTTCCCATATACAATTTTTACTTTTTCGAATTTTTTAATCCCTCCTGATATTCCTACTGGTATTACACGTGTTCCTGTTTTCAAAGCAAAAAATGCTGCACCATCTTTTACCTTTTCGCCTTTTTCTAAACCGTTTCTTGTTCCTTCAGGAAATAAGGCAATACTTTCTCCCTTCTTTAAGGCTTTTAGTGTTGTTTTTAAAGCAGATACATCTTTCGAATCTCTTTTTACATATATTCCATCAAATACAACGCCTAAAAATGCAAAGAATGGATTTTTCTTTAAGTCTTCTTTTGCCATAAATCGAATATGTCTACCTACTGTTACTACCATTAATGGTGGGTCTAAATAATTTCTGTGATTTCCACAAAAAATAAAATTCTCTTCTTTTGGTATGTTTTCTTTTCCAATAATTTCTGCTCTATGGACGATTTTGCAATAGGCATAAATAGCACTTCTTACAATTACTCTTGCTATTTTTTTAAAAAATAATTTCATATTAATTTCTCCTTTTACATTTTTTCTTTAATGATTGAATATATTTTTTGGGCTACTTCATCTATTGTTAAGTTTGTACTATCCACTAAAATTGCATCATCTGCTTTTTTTAGAGGTGAAATTTTTCTTTCTGAATCTTCTTTATCTCTTCTCTTTACGCTTTCTAGAACTTCTTCATAAGTCATTACAATTCCTTTTTCTTCATTTTGTATTACTCTTCTTCTTGCTCTTTCTTCAGAAGAAGCATCTAAATATATTTTTACATCTGCATTTGGAAATACAGTTGTACCTATATCTCTTCCTTCCATAACTACATTCTTTCCTTGAGCAATTTTTCGTTGTAACTCTAACAGTTTTGTACGAACTTGTGGTATTTTAGAAATATCAGAAATAAATGAGTTTATTTCTGGCGTTCTAATTTGATTTGTAACATCTTCTCCATTTAAAAATACTACTTGTTCTCCATTTTCTTCTTTTAATTCAATCTTAATTTCATTTAATAATTTTTCTATCTTCTCGCTTTGACTAATACCAATGTTCTCTCTAATCATTGCAAGTGTTACGCATCGAAACATTGCTCCTGTATCTACATTCATAAATCCAAATTCTTTTGCAACAAGTTTTGCGATTGTTCCTTTTCCAGTTCCTGCTGGACCATCAATTGCTACAATAAATGACATTTTTATTCCTCCTTATTTACTGGAACTTCAATTCCTTTTACAACAACTTCTATTTCTTGAACATTCATAGCAGTTAATTGTTCAATTTCTTTTTTTATTTTTTGTTTAAATTCTTGGACACTATTAATTAGATTATATCCATAACAGATAATTACTTCCAAATAGATATATGGTCCATCTCCTACATTATTAACTCTTGTTTTGAGTATTTTATGAATAGCAGGTGTTTTATCTGCCATATATTCAATAATTTGTCTAAATACACTATCTGAAATTGTAAAATTTCCTAGGTAACTAAATGTAGGCCTAATAATTGATTTTTCAGAAATATATGGTTTTGCTCCGCTTCCTTTAGACTTAAAAATTTGTAATGGATCTAATATATATCCTGAAAAGTCTTTTTTTAATTCAAAGGTTGGTACGGGAATAACATGTTTTCCTTCCGTTACACGAATTCTTCTTGCTGTTTCCATTTCTTCTTTTGTCGCAATATCTGTTATATAAATAAACTTTGATATTTCTGGCAACCCTAAATTTTCAGCAATCTTTTTAACCATATTATCAGATGTACCTAATATTAGTATTTTATCTGGCTTATGTTTCTTTATTGCTTTAATTACTTCGTCTTTTTCTGAATTTTCAATAAATAAAGCTTGTTTTACTGTTTCTATCTTAGTTGGTGCTTTTTTGGCTGAATTACCAGCAAGAATTTCATTTTCTTTTATAAAAAGACCGTCATCAATAATATAACTAATACCATTTTCACTTGCAACTAAGCCTGCTCTGTAACTTTTCCCTGTTCCAGAAGGTCCTACAAATGCATATACAGTTATCTTTTCCCTTGGATCCATAATGTTCTTTATATTCATACAATTCTCCTTTAAAATCTTGCGAATTTTGGTTTATTATGCTTTAATTATTATAACACTTAATTTGTTAATTGCAAAGAAATTTTTGAAAGGAAGAAATAAAAAATGAATACATTAATTGTTTCTGGTGGAAATATAGATTTAAACTTCTTGCAAAACTACTATTCTAATAATACCAATCAAACTATAATTGCAGTAGATAAAGGATTAGAAGCCTTATATAAACTAAGAATTTTACCAAATCATATTGTAGGAGATTTTGATTCTATCTATATAAAAACTTTAGAATACTATACCAATAATCCTAATATACAAATTCATAAATACATACCAGAAAAAGACTATACAGATACCGATATTGCATTAAACTTAGCTATTAACTTGCGTTCTTCTAATATCACTATAATTGGTGCTACTGGAAGTAGAATTGACCATACACTTGCAAACATTCATATTTTAACTAGCACATTAAAAGCAAATATTCCTTGCCAAATCATCGATTCGAATAATAAAATTTATTTAATAAACAATTCACTTACATTAGAAAAATCAAAAACATATGGTAAATACATTTCCCTTATTCCTCTTACTTCTTCTATTTATGGATTAACTTTAAAAGGTTTTAAATATCCTTTAGAAAAGGCTACATTAACAATTGGAAAAAGTTTAGGGATTAGTAATGAAATTATACAAGACATTGCTACTATTAATTTAAAAGAAGGTATTTTAATAGTTATAGAAAGTAAAGACTCATAACAAAATAGTTATGAGTCTTTACTTTATTTCATTTGATAAATGTTACAAGCATTCATTCTTTGAAGGTGTTTGCAATCTTTTAAATTTAAAGTTTTGGATAGTTCATCTAAATACGTTTGATGTTCAATTCCTTCGTTTATTATAACAATTAGCCCATTTTCTAAATTCATGTTTTCAAAAATTTCTTTTAATTTATCACTACTAAATTCTTTTACATCCATAATGTAAGAATTGTCTAAAATAGTAAATAAATATAAATCATCCAAGAATCTGTTTTGGTTTGTATTGAACACATACAAACATGGAACATTGTGATTTTCTTCTATTTTGCTAACAATTTCTTTCTTGTCTTTGTATAAATAATAGAAATTGATGTTTGCTACTTTTGGTATTATTAGCATCATAATGAAAATGATTGTTAAAATTATGTATGCATATTTTGGAGAAACTACTTTCTCAAATAATACTTTTAGTAAATAGAATACGCCAATAACCATAAGCGGACAAATTGGCATAATATATCTAACTTCTTGGTATGGTGAAACAAGTGCTACTATCGTAAAGTATACTAATGTTGGTATAAACATTAGCCAGAATTCTTTATTTTTAAATCGAAAAGTAATTTCCTTATTCTTCATTACTTTGTATATACCAATAATAAATGCTGCTAAAACAATTATTATTAAAACCCCATTAAAAGCATTGTTATTTAAAATACCCAGATACTTTCCTAATGAATTCCACATTTGCTCTATGTTAGATAAATTAGAGATTGCACCTGTTCCTCTATATCCCATAAACATATGTACAAAAGAATATGGGAAAATAGCAAGTGAAATGATTGCTGAAACAATCATGGTTCCAATATATTTCAGTAAGTTCTTTATGTTTTTCTCTTTTACAAATTTCATTACATAAATTACAAATAACACAAATAAAAATACTAGATAATAGTAATGTGTTAATGAACCGATTATGATAAATACAGACATTATCACTAAATCTTTTAATCTTAGTTCATTCTTGTTGTAGTTTATTATATGTAAATAAGATATGATTAGTAAGTTCAGCGCATTTAATGCGTACATTCTAATATAGACAGTAGTGTCAATTGCAGCAAGAGTAAATCCATTTACTAACACAAGAAAGATAGCGTATATTTTGTTTTTAAAAATTTTGTTTGCAATCAAATAAATTAAAATGCTAATTGCAATAAATATAATAATATTTAAAGTAATACCCGTCCACTTAGAAAAGGAATCGATTGTAAAGCTTGAGGCAATTCTTAATAGTAAATAATAAAATGGTGGATGAACATCATTTTTCTGATTTTCATATACTGGCGAAAAATCTAGAGCCTCATCACTTGAGATTAATATGTAATCTTTATAATATTCACTCGAATGCCAGTTATTATAGAAATCTTCATTGTTCATGATTTCAATTTTGTCATAATTCATTAATCCATAAGAATAACTCTCATCCATATGAAGATACCCCTTATCCATGCCGTATTGTATGTGAAGTATTACTTGTAACAAAATAATTAGTACTAATAATGTTGTAAGTACTGCATTTTGATTTTTCTTAATAAATTCTTTTATTGATTTCATAATTTTCCCCTTTAAATATTAAAAATAGAGATATGCCTATTATATCTCTATTTTTTGTATTATGCAACGTCATTTATTTTAATATCACGCACGTGTTCAATTTTTTCCCAATTTAGGTCTCTTTTAAATAGACATTTAAAGTTAATTAATAACCATGAACCTAAGAATAATGGGTAACACAATAATCCTTTTAACATTGGTCTTATTGGTTTTTTATCCAATATCATAATTAAAATTGCTGTACCAATTGGTAATAAAAATGTTGGAATTAGGTATCTTAAAATATTGATAACTAAATCGGTTGCAGTAATTCCATTAGCAAAAAACATGATAAAGTTAATGGCTAGTAAAACTAGTGTTAATATAAACATTGGTATACTTCCAATAATATATAAGAATCCATCGAAATTCATTAATGTTTTCTTTTCTTTTGTAGCAACAGCTAAGTCTTTTGTGTAGTGTTCAATACATTGAATATGTCCTACTGTCCATCTTGATCTTTGAGACCAGCTTTGCTTAAAATCAACTGGTTGCTCGTCATATACAATAGCATCTGTTGCCCAACCTAATTTTTTACCTGCAATAATTCTTTTTAATGAGAATTCTATATCTTCCGTTAAAGTTTGCGTATCCCATCCATTTGGTTTTACAACATCAAATTTTACCATAAATCCTGTACCGTTAATTAATGGAGATAATCCTAAATTATATCTTGCCAAATGATAAAAACGATTCATTGTCCAATAGAAAATTGCATATCCAGCAGATACCCAACTATCTGTTGGGTTTTTGATATCACGATAGCCTTGAACAACATCCTCACCTTGACAAAGCTTTTTATTCATATTTTTAATAAATTTTTCATCTACAATATTATCAGCATCAAAAACGCAAAAAGCATCATATGGTGCATCTTCTTCGATTTTTTGATTCAAGAACCAATTTAAGGCATGACCTTTTGTTTTATGTTCTTCGTCAAATCTTTCGTAAACAATAGCACCTGCCTCTCTTGCAATTTCTGCTGTTTTATCTGTACAGTTGTCTGCTATAACATATATATCATATAACTCTTTTGGATAGTCTTGCTTTTTTAAACTTTCAATAAGGTTTTGGATAACGTTTTCTTCATTATGAGCTGGTATAATTGCCATAAAACGATTTTGTTTATCTTCTAAAATTGGTTTATCTTTTAATTTTACTAAAGAGCATATACTAACGATAAATTGATATAACCAAAATATCGTTACAATCCAAACTAATGCTTGTTGAATTATATATAAATATATCATTTTTTACCTCTCTTTATAATACTTGTCTTATATAGTGTATTTTTCTACTTATACTATTATACTATTCTTGGCAATTTTTTTCAATGTTTAGGATAAAATTCATAATTTCTTAATAAATAAGAACCCTCCGCCAGTGCTTCGCACTGCCACCTCCCTTAAATAAAGGAAGCTTTATTCTTCTGCGTTTTCTTCTTTTTCTTCTAAATCACGCATTGTTAAGTTAATTCTTCCTTGGTCATCAATCTCGTATACTTTGACTTTTACGGTATCTCCTACTTTTAATACGTCTTCTACTTTTTCTATTCTCTTATGAGAAATTTTTGAAATGTGTACAAGCCCCTCTTTTGCTCCTCCAAGTTCAACAAATGCTCCAAATGGCATAATTTTGCTTATGGTTCCTTCATAGATTGCTCCTACTTCTAGGTCTTTTCCAATGTCTTCTACCATTTTTAATGCTTTTTGTCCATTTGCAGTATCATTTGAGTAGATAAATACTCTTCCATCTTCTTCAATATCAATTTTAACTCCTGTTTCTGCAATAATTTTATTTATCATCTTTCCACCAGGTCCGATAACGTCTTTTATTTTATCTACATTGATAACAGTTTTAATAATGCTTGGCGCATATTTTGATATTTCGTCTCTTGGTTTATCAATTTGTTTTAACATAATTTCTTCTAGAATATACTTACGAGCATTTCTTGTTCTTTCAAATGCTTCTTTAATAATATCATAAGTTAATCCATCAATTTTAATATCAACTTGGATAGCTGTAATTCCTTTTTCTGTTCCCCCTACTTTAAAGTCCATATCACCAAAGAAATCTTCTAATCCCTGAATATCAGTTAACATGATGTAATGGTTTGGGTCGTTTTCATCGGTTACTAATCCTGTTGAAATACCAGCAACTGGTCTCTTAATTGGAACACCTGCATCCATAAGGGCAAGAGTACTTCCACAAATACTTGCTTGTGATGTTGAACCATTTGAGCTTAATACTTCTGATACAACACGAATAGCATATGGGAATTCGTCTTCTGAAGGAATAACAGGAACTAATGCTTTTTCTGCTAATGCCCCGTGTCCTATTTCACGTCTTCCTGGTCCTCTTGATGGTCTTGCTTCTCCAACACTATATGATGGGAAGTTATAATGGTGCATATAACGTTTTGAACTTTCTTCATCAATTCCATCTAACTCTTGTTCCTCACTTGCCATACCTAGTGTTACAACAGACATAACTTGTGTTTGACCTCTTGTAAATAGCGCACTACCATGTACACGAGGAAGTAATCCTACTTCACAAGAAAGTGGTCTTATTTCATCTATCTTTCTTCCATCTGGTCTTTTTTGTTCTTCTAGAATCATTTTACGTACTGATTTTTTCTCTAATTTATATAAACTATCAGCAATATCAGTAGCTTTTTCTTCTGCTGATTCTTCTCCATATTTTTCTACCCAATATGCTTTTACATCTTCTAATAGCTTGTCCATAGCAGCATCTCTTACTTCTTTATCGACTGCTTGTACATCTTGGTACATTCTATCTGCATATTTCTCTTCAATTTCTGCATAAACATCATGGTCCACTTCAAAAGATTTGTATTCAAATTTTGGTTTTCCAACTTCTTGTTTCATATTTTCAATGAAATCGCAAAGTTTTTTAATTTCAACATGTGCTTGTTTAATGGCTTCTAGCATAGTATCATCTGGAATTTCATCTGCCCCAGCTTCAATCATAGCTATTTTTTCTTTTGTTCCTGCAACTGTTAGAGTTAATCTTGTTTTTGCTCTTTGTTCTAAAGTTGGATTAATAACAATCTGTTCATCCACATATCCCACGTTTACTGCAGCTGTTGGTCCTCCAAATGGAATATCAGAAATAGATAGTGCAGCAGATGCGCCAATCATTGCTGCAACTTCTGGTGAGTTATCTGGTTCTACAGATAATACAGTTGCAACAATACATACGTCATTTCTAAAATCTTTTGGGAATAATGGACGAAGTGGTCTATCAATTGCTCTTGATACCAAGATTGCCTTGTCTGCTGGTTTTCCTTCTCTTTTTTGATAACTTCCTGGGATTTTTCCTACAGAATATAGTTTTTCTTCATAATCTACAGATAATGGAAAAAAGTCTATTCCATCTCTTGGTTCTTTTGATGCAGTAACATTTACCATAACAACAGTGTCACCATATCTTACCATAACACTACCATTAGCAAGTTCTGCAATTTTTCCTGTTTCTAAAACTAATTTTCTTCCTGCAAGTTCTGTTTCAAATGTTCTAAACATAAATCATTTCTCCTTTTTATTTTATATTTATATATTCGATAATACTTAAATAGATGGTAACCTCTATATTATATAAATATAGTATTTCGAAGTATTTATACAATATACAAGCTACTTCTATTCTATATTATCGTTTATACCGTATTAATAATAGCATTATAGGACGTTTAAATTTTGTTTTAAACGCCCTACAAATATTGACTATTTTCTTAATCCTAATTTTTCAACGATATCTCTGTATCTTTGAATATCTTTTTTAGCTAAGTAGTTTAGTAAATTTCTTCTTTTACCAACCATTTTTAAAAGTCCACGTCTTGAATGATTATCTTTTGTGTGAACTTTTAAGTGTTCTGTTAATTCTGTAATTCTTTCTGTTAAAAGAGCAATTTGAACTTCTGGAGAACCAGTATCTTTCTCATCTCTTTTGTAAGTGTTAATAATTTCTTCTTTTCTTTCCTTTGTCATATCGTGACAACCTCCTATTATAAATTTTTATTCCTTAAACTGAGCTAAAGAGGAGTAATAATCCTTAAGCTAAGTATAAGGTTTTTTAACATATGTTATTTTACTATATTTTTAAAGAAAAATCAAGGCTTTCTGGAAATTTTATTACTAAAAAAAGAAAAATTGTTACAAAGGGCTAACCTGCCCAATGTAACAATTTCTCAATAGCACGAGTCTTGCTCATCATATCAACTATGTTGGTATCGTTACCGTTAATCTTCAGGGTTACATAGCCGTCTTCCATAGGTTCTACCTCTATAGATATAATTCCAGTTAAAAGAATAGCATCGCTAGTAAAGAAGATTTCAGGTATTGATTGTTTCATCAAATAAAATTTTCCATTTTCTTGTACGATGTACACATAATTGTCTAAACAAATACAATTTTGTTCACCATACCATTCATGTAATTTTTTTTGAATCATTTCCTCTGAATACTCTTTTTCTTCTTGACTTCCCCGTGATTTGCCTTTCATGCTTAAAATCCTCCTCTTGTCGAAAAAATTTTTATTAAGATTTGATTTATTTTAAGTGCAAATATATAAATCTTCGCTATTATAGTACAAATTTCGACAAAAGTAAATACATTTTTAAAAAAGTTTAAATTCTCGTCTTTTATTTTAATATTTCATTTGTTATTATATGATTTCCACGCAGAAAATCACATATATTCATTCGTTTTGCATTTTCACCTTGTATTTCTAATACTTTAATGACTCCATCGATTGTTTTAATATATAATCCTTCTTTATCGTTTGCAATTAGGACTTGTCCTGGTAATTGATTGTTTCCTTCTAGAGAAAAATCTTTTACAATTTCTACTTTCCATAGTTTTATTTTTTTATTTTGATACATTGTATAAGCACCCATAATTGGATTTAATCCTCTTACAAGATTCTTAATTTCATTTGATGTTTTGGTATTCCAATCGATTTTTGCCATTTCTTTAGATAACATTGGCGCCATTGTGCAGTCTTCTCCTTGTGGAATTCTTGGTGCAGTTCCTTGTTCGATTTTCCTTAATGTTTCTACTAAAAGATCTCCACCTATTTTTGATAATCTTTCCCATAGTTCTCCTGTTGTTTCATCTTCTCCTATAGTTACTTCTTCTTTTAGAATCATATCACCTGTATCCATTCCAATATCCATATACATAGTAGTAACACCGGTTTTTTCTTCTCCATTTAATACAGCCCATTGAATTGGTGCAGCCCCACGATATTTTGGAAGTAGTGAACCATGAACATTAATGCATCCATATTGTGGAATATCTAAAATTTCTTTTGGAAGAATTTTTCCATATGCAACTACACAGATAACCTCTGGCTTTAATGCTTTCATTTTTTCTATAAACTCTAGATTATTTCTTACTTTTTCTGGTTGATGCACTGGTAAATTATGCGTTAAAGCAAATTCTTTCACTGGACTTGCAATCATTTTCATTCCTCTGCCTTTTGGCTTATCTGGATTGGTTACAACTGCTAAAATTTCATACCCCGCATTGTAAAGTGCTTCTAATGAATCTCTTGCAAAATCTGGTGTTCCCATAAATATTATTTTCATTGTATATTTCCCCTCTTTTTTGTTTGTAATATATATTTAAAGGGCAGACACAGGGCCTGCCCCTACATTTTTTATTGTTCTGGTGTAACATATTCTAATGTTCCTGGTAATATTTTATCTACAAAAACTTCTCCATTTAAATGGTCTACTTCGTGAGAAATTGCTTGTGCTAGTAATCCTTTTCCAGTTATTTTGATTTTCTTTCCGTTTCTATCTAATGCTTCCACAGTTACTTCTTCTGGTCTTACAATTTTTGCGAACTTATTTGGAAAGCTTAAGCAACCTTCTTCTACTGTTTGTGCTCCTTTTTCTTTCTTAATTTCTGGATTGATTAATATGATAGGTTCTTCCTTTTCATAATCTGTATGAATCACAACAACACGTTTTAAAACACCAACTTGAACTGCTGCAAGTCCAACCCCATTAAACTTGTGCATAGTATCTATCATATCATCAATCAATGTTTGTATTTTTTCATCAATTTCATCTACTGGTTTTGAAATCTTTTTTAAGATTTCATCTCCCTCTTCTCTAATTGTTCTAATAGCCATTTTTATACCCCCAAACTTACATCATACTACTTGGATTTACATCTACTACAATTCTTGTTTTACTTCCTTTCGTATATGCTTCTTCTAATACTTCTTTTATTACTTCATTTGCTATATCATCGAAATCTCCTTTTAATATGATACGCCAACGATATTTGTTTTTTATTTTATCGATTGGTGCAGGTCTTGGACTGTATAGCATTAAATCCGCATTAAATTCTTTTATTTTTGCATTTAATTTTGTCCCTAGAAATTCTGATATATTTTTTACTTTCTCTTCTTTTTCCCCACTAATGCCAATTACTATTATATCGCAAAATGGTGGATATTTCAATTGTTTTCGCAAGTTTTCTTCTATCTTGTAAAACTCATTATAGTTTTGTTTACTTGCACATTCTATACTAAAATGATCTGGATTGTAAGTTTGAATAATTACTTTTCCTGGTAAGTTCTCTCTTCCTGCTCTTCCTGCTACTTGCGTTAAAATTTGGAAAGTTCTTTCACTTGCTCTGTAATCATCTATATTTAAACTTCCATCTGCTGCAATAACACCTACTAATGTTACATTTGGAAAATGATGTCCTTTTACTACCATTTGTGTTCCAATTAATATATCAATATTTTCATCTCGAAATTTGTTTAAAATTTCTTCATGTGAATTTTTCTTTGAAACAGTGTCTACATCCATCCTTATCATAGAAGCGTTTGGAAATATTTTTTGAATTTGCGCTTCTAACTTTTGTGTTCCTGTTCCAAAGTATTTTATTTTATCACTTCCACATTCTGGACATACTGTTACATTCGGTTGCTCATAACCACAATAATGACATTTTAGTTTGTTTTCTTTCATGTGATAAGTTAATGTAATATTGCAATTTTTACATTTAACAGTATACCCACAATCTCTACACATAACAAAAGTAGAAAATCCTCTCCTATTTAAAAACAAAATTGTTTGATGTTTATTTTCTAAGTTTTTACTAATTTCATCATATAGCCTTCTGCTTAACATTGTCTTATTACCACTTGCTAATTCTTCTCTCAAATCAATAATTTCTACTTCTGGTAAATTCGAATTGTTTGCACGTTTTGTTAAAGTTAGTAATTTGATTTCGTTTTGTTTTGCCCTATAAAAAGTAGTCATATCTGGCGTTGCACTTCCTAATACAAGAGGAATCTGCTTGTCGGTTGCCATTTTTCTTGCTACTTCACGCGCATGATATCTTGGTGTCATTTCGGATTTATAGGAATCATCATGTTCTTCATCTATGATAATTAATCCCAAATTTTCTACTGGTGCAAAAATAGCAGAACGCGCACCAATAATAATTTTCGCTTCATTTTTCTTAATTCTCTGCCATTGGTCATAACGTTCTCCTACTGATAGTTTACTATGTAATACTGCAATTTGTTCTTGTCCAAACCTTGCAATAAAACGGTCTAACATTTGAGGTGTTAACGAAATTTCTGGAACCAGCATAATGGCAGATTGATTTTGGCTAATCACTTTTTGAATTAGTTGTAAGTAAATTTCGGTTTTTCCAGAACCTGTAACACCATAAATCAAAAATTCTTCAAACTTGCGTTTTTCTATGGTATCTGCAATCTTCTTATATGCATTTTGCTGTTCTTGGGTAAAAACCAAATTACTATCTTTCTTAACTACTTTATGCAAAAATGGATTTCTCTCTACTTGTTTTTCAACGATTTCAATATATCCATTTTTTTCTAATGTATGAATAATCGCTCTTGAAACATCACAAAACATTTCTAAATCCGTTGTTAAAACCCCATCATTTTGCTCTAAAAATCGTAGTACTCTAATATGCTTGTCCGATTTTATCACTTTTGTTTCAATTGCCAGTTCAATTTCATCTATCTCTTTTTTCAAATATACAAAATTTAAGCTTTTCTCTTTTACACGATTCTCTATTACCTTAGTAGAAGTTCCTGGTGGTAACATCATTTTAATGGCATCTGAAATATTACAAAAATAGCGTTTTGCCATCCAACGGGCAAGTTCAATATTCTCCTTGCTTATTTTAAATCCTTCTTGAATTCCTGCAATATCTTTTACTTTATATTCAGATGTATCCTTTAGCCCAACCACAAACCCTTCCTCTAAAGTTTTTGCATTACCAAATGGTAACAGTACTCTATCTCCAAGCTTAATAGTACCAGCAAGTTCTGCTGGCACATTATAATCAAATGTCTTATTTAAATTCTTTACTGTACTATTAATTATAACCTCTGCTACCATTTTTCTTCTCCCAATTTTCTTTCATTAGTATATCAAATAAATAGTAGTTTAACAAGGTTTTTTATATGATTTTTCTATAGTTTACATATTGTGTTTATTTGATCTTTATGGTATAATTCTTGTATTGGATTTACTCCAATGCAACAAAAGGAAAGTTTGCTTTTTAACTTTCACAAAAGCTACTTATTAACTTGCCTTCGGGCACACAACTCCATGAAAGAGAGGAAAAATAATGGAAAAGAAAAATGTATTTGTTGTAGGTTGTAATGGCCGGATGGGAAAACTTGTTTGTGATCTCATTCAAAAAAGCAAAGAGCTGACAGTTGCTTATGGATTCGATATGAATACTGATTCAGAATCAGGTATCAATGTATATTGCCATCCTATTACTTCCTTACCCTGTCCGACGGACGTAATTATCGATTTTTCAAGACCGGACGCTACTATGGAAATCTTACCATTGGCTGTTGATCGCATGGTTCCTATGGTTATTGCTACCACTGGATTTACAGATCTTCAGGAAGAATCTATCAAAGATTATGCGAAATTGATTCCGATCTTCAAAGCATCCAATATGTCCTATGGTGTTAATGCCGTAAAGGAACTGCTTAAATTAGCTGCCCAGTTGTTTTATGACTACGATATTGAAATAAATGAATTTCATCATCGTAACAAAGCAGATGCACCTAGTGGGACAGCAAATATGTTCTTTGATACTATCAATGCTTCTCGCAATGACGCGTTTGTTTCAGTTTATGGACGCACTGAAAAAAGAACAGAAAGAGAAATCGGCATTTCATCTAATCGTGGCGGTGCTTTTCCTGGTGAGCACACAGTTACCTTTGCAGGCAGCAATGATTTCATTAGAATTCAGCATTTTGCACACAATCCTTCTATTTTTGCCGAGGGAGCATTAAATGCTGCTCTCTATATTATGGAACAGACAGTTCCTCGTATTTATACGATGGACGATTACTTCAAAATGTAGGTTGGTTTCAAAGTAAGCACTTTTAAAAGGGAAACTACATATTCTTGCAGTTTCCCTTTTTCTTATTTATTACTAATATGTATATTTCCCACATCCACCTTAAGTTCTCTTGAAATAATGTTTTGAATTTGCGCAATTTGTTCTATTTGTAAATCGTCTGCTTTTACTACCACACTAACGCTGGTATCATTTACAAAGATAATGCAATTTTTGAATCCTTTGGTAGAAATTAGGTTTTCTGCTATCATAATAGCATTTTTGGTCTGATTGATTTTGGCAATTTCTTGTTCTGATATTGCTTTTTGTTCTTGTGAAATGCTTGTACTTTCTAGTATTTTTTGGTAGGTTTCTAGCATTTGGGAATACATTTTGTCTCTTTCTAGTTTTGAAGATGTAAAGTAATCATCGCTATCTTCAGTGCTTGTGTTTGTTTGAATAGAAGAGGCATCTGTTATTGTGTTTTCTATGCTGTTTGTATTTGCCTCGGATTGTGCATTTTGAATGGTATTTATGATGTTTTGTTTATCTTTTTCTTCTAGTAATTCTCCACTATTTACTAAAGTTGCATCTCCTATTGAGGCATAGTCTGTACCTTCTAAAATATTTGCCCCTGTCTGCATCGTGTTTTGGTTAGAGGTATAATTTAAATATCCTGCTGTTACTAACATTAGTGCAATTACTAAAATTGCTAATTGATTCTTTTTTAACACATTTTTCATATCTTCTTAATCCTTTCTCATTTCAAATACTTGTATTTTATGGCTACTTAAACCCGTAACCGCTTCTACTGCCAAAATAATATTGTTTTTAACATTAGCACTTCCAGCGCCTTGGGCTGTTACAATTGCTCCCTCTATTTTGGGGCTCACTACTTTTTGTGTAATAGGAATTTTTTCGCCATTTTCTTCTTTGTAGATAATATCTTTTTGTGTATCTTCCTGTGTGGTTACTCTAGTCCCTCCTCCCGAATCCTTTTCTTCAATTTGACTGTTTTTACTATTTTCATTATACATAGCTATTACTTCGCTACTTTCCGAATAGCTAATTAATACTTTTACTTTTCCTACTCCATCAATATTACAAAGAATGTTTTCTAATTTTGTTTGTATGTCATCTTCATTACTCTCCTCGTTATCGCCAGTTTCTACTGCTAATTGCTTTGTTGGCACTGTTGTTTGTTCTTGTCTGGTCGTTTGTTTTTTATCCCCATTCCAGATAGCATTTATTGCAATAATAGTGATAATTAAGATAAGAATTAGTACAACAATATTTTCGATTTTCTTTTTTGAATCTTTCTCCCCTTCCTTTACCATAAGAGCCTTTAGCTTTTCTTTGAACATACGCTTTCCTCCTTTTCTTATGTATTTTCATTAATTTGGATATTTTTTTGATTTACTTCATAAACACTTGATAAATATTCTTTTATTTCTTTTTCCTCACTAGAAGAAATTTTGCTTGTTCCGTGAAGTTTTATTTGTGGTATTCGTTACTGTATTTCCTATGCTAATTTTATCAATTGTATTTATATTAATATTCGTGCTTGTATTTTCCTTTGAGGTTTCTTCTTTCATTTTTGAAACCGTCAAATCAATTTCAATAACTCTTCCATAGTTCTCTCCTTCTTGTAATTCAATTCGAATTGCTATTTTTTCTGCTAAATATCCTTTTTCTTTTAACTTCTGTTTCATATCTTGTTTTAAATTTGCAATGTAGATTTCTTCTACAGATTGGTCGTTATTGGAAGTTAAACTATCTGACATTGTTTGGTAGCTTTCCGTATTTTTAAAATAACTTTCATAATCAATTTCATTAAATTGAATTTTCGTTCCAAATACAGGAGATATGATGGTAAATAAAATGTATACCCCTATTACAGCTTTTATGTATTTTTTATTATTTCCACTAGGCAAAATCATTTCGATTAGAGTAGCAATAATAACTGCAACTATAATTTGTTCTGCCCACGAGCTTAAATTTTCTATCATATTTTCACACCCTTATCGATACATCAGTCCACTATTGGATATTTTTATCACCAGAGTAATTCCAATAATTAGCATTACAGAAACAGAAATTAGCATTGCTAGTAGTACTTTAAAGGTATCTCCCATTCCGGATAAAAGCGAAACAATTTTATCGTCTGCAATTGGTTGACATACTGCTGAGGCCACGTAATACGTTATTGTAAGAATTGCTAGCTTTATAATTGGCATAATACAAATTCCAATCACTACAATAACACCAACAATTCCTACAGCATTTTTTAGAATATTGCTGCATCCAATAACCGTATCTACCGCATCTCCCAATATTTTTCCAACTACAGGAATAAAATTAGATACAGCCGCTTTCGCTGTTTTTGCTGTAATTCCATCTACACTACTTGTTAGGCTTCCTTCTAAAGAAAGAACTCCAACAAATATCGTAAGAACAATTCCTAAAATCCATACCACACTACTTTTAAAGTATTTTGCTAGTTTATCAATTTGAACTTTGTCGGATATTTTTGAAACAATACTTAATGCTGTTCCAATTAGTATAAGTGGTAATAAAAAAGTAGTAATAATATTTCCAATAAAGGTAATTAAAAATAGAATAACTGGTTGTACGGCACTTGCTGAAGCAATACTTCCTGTTGTCATCATAAGGGTTAAAAGAATCGGAAGTAAGGAATAGCTAAATCCTACTAGATTTTGAATTGTATTTTTTGCTAGGTTAATAATATCTGCAAAATTACTCATGATAAGAGTTACAATTAATATGTATTGTACATAGTATGTAATTTGTGAAATGCTTTTGTTTTCCAAGCTCTCGCTAATCGATTTCAAAATACTATGAATTACAATGATTACAATAATGCTTCCGAATAATTTTTAAAGTATCTTTTACTTCTTTCCCAAACAAGCTAAGTATCTTACTAAAAATAGTTTGATTATCAATCTTTCCGGCAATTGCATCATTTAAAAGTGTTCCTGCATCGATTCCATCAAAAACATCTTGTGTGTACTGATTGGCTTGCTTTACAAATTCTTTAATGTTTAACGTTTCCGACTGGCTTTGCAGAATTTCTTCTTGTGTAGCATAAGAGGGTAAATTTATTAATAACATTACAATGAATAAGATTAGAAATATTATCTTTTGTTTTTTCATTGATTTTATTCCTTTCGATTTTGTAAGAACCCCAAGTCGCCTTAGGTGACAGCCCCCTTAGGTAAAGGGGTCCTTTATGGCAATATCTTTATGACGGTTTCTAATAAACTAGAAATGATAGGGATAGAGATTGCTATGATGATGATTTTTCCTCCTAAATCCACCTTACTTGCAATAGCAGTTTCTCCAGAATCTTTACACACACTTACTGCAAATTCTGTTAAAAAAGCAATTCCAGTAATTTTTAGTAATATTCCTAAGAATTGTCCATTTGCACTTGTCTTAGTTGCGATTGTATTTAGTAAGTTAATAATGCCATCTAATTTTCCAAGGCTCATAAGGATAATAATGGCACCTGCTAAAATACTTACATACATGGCAAATTCTGGTCTATATTGTTTTAGGATTAAGATGATGATGACCGCTAAAAATGCGATTCCTATTATTTTTACAATATCCATATGTATCACCTTATAAATTAAAAATTGCTCGAACCGTATCAAATAAAGTACTAATTTCTTTTATTACCATCGTAAGTACAATCACAAGTCCTGCCAATGTTGTCATCATCGCTTGGTCTTCTCTTCCTGCTCTTACTAATACTTGATGTAATACAGCAACTAATATTCCTATTGCCGCTATTTTAAAAAGTAAGTTAATATCCATACGTCCTCCCTTAAATTAATAAAATCACTAATGCAAGTCCACATACACTTCCTAGTGTTTTATATAATTTTTCATTTTTCGTAAGTTCCTTTTCTGCTTTTTCAATTTGTATTTCTAAAAACCCGTTGGTTAATTCGATTTGACCAACTTGTCCTTCCATATCAGTTTTACCAAGAAGTTTTCCAAATCCTTTTAATATATCTAAATCTTCTTGATTCATATTTGTTTTACTATTTTTTATTGATTCCTCCCATGCTTCTTTTGCACTTTTTTCTTTCATCTGTAAAGAGGCATTTTTAAAAATATCCGCAATGTTTTTACTTAGTCCATTTGCAATTTCTTTAAAAATTTCTGGCAGTAAATCATATGTATATTTCATTTTAGTTTCTAACCCCAAAAAACTTTTTTTCATTTCTTTTAATTCTTCTACTCTTTTTTTGTATCGGCTAGAAATCATAATTCCGATATAGCTACAAGATAAGAAAATAACTAGTAGAAGTATTGTTTTTACTATCATCATTTGTTTTCACCTACTCTATATAAATATATATGCAAGCTCGTCCTCTTTTAGAACTAAATTATGCTAAAATATATTCTTCATTCATAGAACTTAAAAGATATACTTTTTTTACTTCTCCTTTTACTTTTTCATCTAAAAAAATCAATCTTTCGAATATATGTGTTTGAATTAAATTGCTGATATATGGATTTAAATTCAAATCCTCTATACTTTTTCCATGTACAGTAAATATTCCTTTAATTCCGCAACATACTGCATAACGAATTGCTTCCACATCTTCTTTACTTCCTATTTCATCTGCTACAATTACGTTTGGTGCCATAGAACGAATCATCATTTGCATTCCAATAGCTTTTGGAATATTATCCAGCACATCTGTCCTTGTTCCTACTTCGTTTTGAGGAATTCCTTTATACATTGCAGCAATTTCTCCTCTTTCATCTACCAAGCCCACTGTAATACCATTAAAACGAATTTGTTCCATTCCTGTACTAATTTTTCTTACTAAATCACGAAGCATAGTGGTTTTTCCGTGCTCCTGGTGGAGAAATAATCAAAGTGTTATATACTGTATTTTCTTCTACATTTAATACATGTTTTAAAATGCGATTGCTCGCTCCTATAATCTGTTTTGCAATTCTAAAATTAAGGCTAGAAATATAATTGATATTGGTTACCTTTCCACCAGAAAAAACAACACTCCCTGTAATTCCAACCCTATGTCCTCCTTTTAACGTAATAAATCCATTACAAATTTGATTTTGATAAGAGTAAATAGAATTATTACAAATCGATTGTAATGTTTCTAAAATTTCTTCTTGTGATGGAATGTAATTTTCTAAAATTTGTTCTTGATTGGTATATTTTAAAATAATCGGTTTTCCTGAACGAATGCGGATTTCTTCTAGTAATATTATGCCATCTTGAGCACTTACTTTAGAAAATATCTCCTCTAATCCTTTTTGAATTCTTTTAGGAAAATATCCTACAATTTCTCTTATATTCGACATTGCTTGTCCTTTCTCAAAAGCAAAGCTTTGTACTCTTTGCTAAAAACCAAAAATACCGTAACATATTAATATATATGTTACGGTATTCATTTTTAGAACTAATTTTAAGAAACTTGATATAAAAATTCTTCTTCATGTAATGTATGTACTTTCATATATTCAATGCATTTTCTCTCTAATAATCTAAAATCACAACATCTATTTCTTAGCGCTGTGTTTGGTTTATCAGAATAACAAACTAAATAATATAATTTTTCAGCTGTCTGTATAATCTCGTCTATATGAATATTACACCATGCTACTTGATCATTTAATAAGATTTTATACTTGGGATCCGGCATATTAGCAATATCAATTTTTTGGCACCTACTACTTGGTATTGGTATCATATTATTAAAATTAATAACTCCCAACTCTCCATTTCTAATTTTAATTAAATCCTTTTGCTTTCTCATTGTTTTATGCTTTTCTTTTGGTGAACCAAGTGGTGCAAAATAGTTCTTATAATGAATTTTTAAAACAATCCCAATAAATGGTCTATCTTCTTTAACATATGGAACTCTCGGTTCAAATTTTCTTAAGTAGTTAAAATACTGACTATCCACCGTATACAAATCTAGTCTCATAATAATACCTCCTTATAAATCATAATAAAAAACAGGAGCTAAACACATATCTAATACGCATTTTAACCCCCATATTTTTCTTTTTTAACTTCACATTTATCGGCTGGACTCACCGCATTTTTAACTTCTCTTTATCGGATAGACTCTCCGCATTTTTAACTTCCCTTTGGTTCTGGTTGGACTCCCCGCTTTTTCATAAACTTATTTTATAATGTAATTGCTAAATTGTCAATAGTTCTAAAGATATTTTTTAAAATATTTTTAGAATCATTCACTATTCACCATTCACTAAATAAAAACATTATTCTTCCCAGTTATGGTATACATTCATAACATCATCTAAATCATCTAGCATATCAATTAATCTTTGCATTCTCTCAGAACCTTTTTCATCTAATGCTACATATGTACTTGGAACTTGACTTACTTCTGCTTCTACAAATTCTAGGCCTTCTTTTTCAAGAGCTTCACGAACGCTTGAAAAATCTTCTGGTGAAGTAGTAACTTCATAGCACTCTTCTTCACTTGAAAAATCTTCCGCTCCTGCTTCTAATGCAAGCATCATTAAATCATCTTCTGATTTATCTGTTGTTTCTTTATCAATAACAATAACACCTTTTCTTTCAAATAAGTATGATACACAACCTGTTGTTCCTAGGTTTCCACCACATTTATCAAAAGCATGTCTTACGTCAGCTGCTGTTCTATTTCTATTATCTGTACTCGCTTCTACAATAACAGCTACACCATTTGGTCCATATCCTTCATAAATTACTTCTTCATAGTTTTCATTATTTCCTGCTCCTGCTGCTTTTTTAATAGCATTATTAATGGTATCGTTTGGCATATTTGCAGCCTTACATTTTGCTATAACATCCTTCAATTTAGAATTACCTGCAGGATCTGGCCCACCTTGTTTTACTGCTACTAATAATTCTCTTCCTAATTTTGTAAACACCTTACCTCTTGCAGCATCTGCTTTTCCTTTCTTTGCTGCAATATTATGCCATTTTGAATGTCCTGACATGTCTATCTCCTCCTTCAACATTTTCACTCTTCACTATTAATTGTTATTTAATCTAAGACATTTTACCATATTTTCTTTCATTTGTGTAGTATTTTATGCAAATTTAAATATTATAATATTTTTTTATTTTGTTAATATATCTTACTTTCTAGCTCTTTGAATTTTTTAAATACTTCTAATGCTTCCTCATTTTCTATATGGTGTAAACTTAAATTGATTTATTGTTTCCTTTTATATATTCATATATAAGATCATCTCTAAAGCCAATATCATTTGCATCTTTTTTAGTATTTGCATAATAAACTTCTTTTATATTCGACCAAATAATTGCAGATAAACACATAGGACAAGGTTCTGCACTTGTATATAATGTACAACCGTGTTAAATCATGTGTGTTTAGTTTTTTAGATGCCTCTCTAATAGCATTTATTTCAGCATGTGCTGTTGCATCTTTATTTTCAAGAACTGTATTATGAGCTTTACTAATAATTTCTCCATCTTTTACAATTACAGCTCCAAATGGTCCACCATTTTTAAAATGATTCATCAAATTAATTTTTGATTCTTCTATTGCTTTTTTCATAGCAATTTTATCTAATTCATTCATTTATATTCTCCTATTAATCCTTGTGTTACTTATTATGAATATCAATTTGCTTGTATGGTATATTTATATTATTTTTATCCAATTCTAATTTTATGATTCTATTCGAATCTCTTTTTATTTGAGGTTTAAATTCAGGTTTGCAAAAAATTCTTATTTTATAGTATATTGCAGAATCACCAAATTCATTTAATCCTTTATATTCTACTTTTGTTACGTTTTCTAATTTTGATATTTGCTCAATCATTGTATTCATTACTTCTTCTACTCTAGTAATCTTTTCCTCATAAGGAAGTGGTATATCTATATCTAATTGTTCAGATAGGTTCAAGGCTTGGCTTATATTTCTATTTGAAATCATAAAGATATTTCCATTATTAACATCCTTCATTCGAGTGCTCTTTAATCTAATCTCAATTACTTTTCCCTCTATATTATCTATTTTCAAAACATCTCCTATCGAAAAATAATCATTAACTACAATGTTAATTCCCATGATTATATCTTTTAATGCATCTTGGAGAGCAAAACCTACAATTACAGTTATTAATCCTAAACTAGCAACAATAGAAGAAACATTGACACCGTTCACTTGTAAAATTAATATAATAACAATAATTAATAATAAGTATTTCAAAACATTGTTAAATAGTTTTAAATATGTTTTTTTCTTCTTGTCTAATTTTGAATTATTTTCATTTTTTATAATGATTTTTTTTATGACTTTTTTAGAGAGAAAATATACAATACTTCCAATTATAATAATCGCTAATGATATGTATTTTTCTTTCGTCATTATACTCAATAAAAACTCCTCCACCAATATCCTCCTTTATACTAGCTAATTATTGACACTATGTGTTACCATTGGTGTACTACTGGTTATTTTGCTAAAAGTGTATCCGGTTTGCTAATCCATAATCGATTATATCTCTTAAAGCATTTACTGTTTTTGTGTTTCCGCTAAAGTCATGCATTAATACCACGTTTGCTCTATCCTTCTTTAATCCTTTTGTAACATTGTTATAGACATCTTGTGATGTTCTAGCTCCTCCTGCATCACCTGAAGAAACATTCCAATCGAAATATTTATATCCTCTTGCAACAACTTCATTGCATAATCTAGTCATAATTCCTGGATTGTATCTACTAACGGTGTTTGAACTTCCTCCTGGAAATCTAGTAATAATTGTATTACATCCTGTAGATTTTTTTATCTTTTCTTGCAATTTTGTTATATTACTCATATATGCATCTACTGACTGATAGATTTTTTTATAGTCATGTGAATATCCATGTATCGCAACAGTATGTCCTTCTTCTATTTCTCTTTTAACTAATTTTTCTTCATTCGAATCATAGTTTAATATAAAGAACGTTGCTTTTACATTTTTTTCTTTTAATATATTTAAAATCTTAGGAGTAATCGATGTTGTTGGACCATCGTCAAAAGTTAAGTAAATAACCCCTTTAGTTCCGTTTGTTCCATTTTGAGCTTGCACAGTTTTTTGTTTTTCCTTACTATATACAACAACTTTTCTTGTTTTAGTAGTTTCATTATTACTATTATCTGCTACTTTATAAGTAATTGCATATGTTCCTTCTTTTGATGTATTAACACTTCCTGTTATTTCTATTTTTGATGTTAAATCGCCATCTTTTTCATCGATTGCAGTTGCTCCTTTTTCTTTATAAGTTGAATTTAATAAAATTTGCATACTTTCATTTCCGTTTAATGTAATAACAGGTGGCACATCATCTACAATATAAACTTTTCTTATTTTTGTGGCTTTATTTCCAGAATTATCTTCTACTGTATATATAATGTTATATTCAGTTTCGCCAATTTCTTCTTTGCTAATTTGTACTTTATCTACTAAATTTTCATCATAGTTATCCTTTACGTCATATCCCGGCTCTGCATATTCTTTTGCATAGGATTGCTGATAGCTTTCTTCTCCTTTTAATATAATTTCAGGTGCAGTCGTGTCAACAACATCTACTGTTTGATTTACTTTATATGTTCCGATTAATGTTGGTATTTCATACTGTATTTCATATTCACCAATTTTATCAAACGCTACCTCTCCAACTACTTTTACTGTATTAGTTACATCTTTAAAATGATATGAGGTTTTTGGTGCTTCAATAAAAGTTTTCTGGTTCACTTCAAAATTCAATTGTTTATCTATATTAGCTACCTGTGGTTTTTCTAGTAAATATGTTCCTCCTAATACTATGATAAATATCACCATTAGTATCCCCAAAGATATGCTGACTTTTTTAATTTTTTTAATTTTTAACACTATGGTTATTATAATTGCAAATATAATTGCTACAATGGCTTCTGCAAAATATAGTTCCATTTTAAATCGTCTCCTTAGCTTCTCTTATTAGTACATTTAAAAATTGCAATTAAATTATATTATTTAATTGTATATTATCATAAAAGTAGATAGTTATCAATCAATTATGTGTTTTAACACCTTTTATTTTTTTAATAAATTTTCAAATTTATTACTAAACTCTGGAGCATATTTTTTTAAATTGATGGGCTTTAAATTTTTATCTGTAAAACAATGTTTTGTTTCCCCAATAAGAACGGTTTTTCCTGTTTTTTTATCTTCTACATTATAACCAACCGTCATTCTTACACCTGTATATTCTTTTGAAAAAGGTTTAATGATTATTGTATCTCCAAATGTAACATGATATTTATAATCAACATTTACTCCTAATACAGGAATAGTTATTCCGTTTTCTTCTAAAAGTGAAAATGGCATTTCTATACTTTCTAGCCAAGAACATCTTGCTTCTTCCATATAACGAATATAGTTTGAATGATGTACAACTCCCATTCTGTCTGTTTCATAATAATTAATTTTTCTTTCAAAAGTAAAATCCATACTATAGTTCCCTTCTTTCTATTATTGCATAATATCACAAAAGCAGATAATTATCAACTAATTATCTGCCCTTAGCTCATATATTATATTATTTCTTTCTAATAGGAACTTGAATTTCAGTAAGCCACTCATCCTCACTTGCTTTATTCCACATCCCATCAATATATCTTTCTCTTATTGGTTCTGCTATTTCATATCCGTTTTCTTCAACCCATTTTAAAAGAAAACTATAAGATTCTCTTAAATTATCATATGCTCCTTTATGATAAATACAAGCTGCTTTCACTGGATTTAGTGTTTCAAATTTTATCGTTTCACTTGGTATTCCCATTTGAGTTACTGCTTGTGCATATCGAATTTTGATATCCGTTTCTTTATACTCTCCATCTAAGTAACTAACATAACAATAATCTGGTTCTACACATTTGATGTTTGGATTTGTACTTTTACATTCTCCAGCAGATTGTAAGATAAAGTTTACAATATCTCTAAAATCTTTAATCACTCCTTCTTTGTAATATACTGTGTAACTTGGTAATTCTTTCACAATAACTTCTTTTTCCATACTTTTTCCCTCCAACAAATTATTAATTTGAAGTAATTGACTACTAGATAGAGAAATTTCTGTTTCTAGTTCTTGCTTTCTTAATTTTAAAATTTGTTCTAAATCACTACCATTTAAAATGCTCTTAATATTTGTAATCGATAATCCCATCTGTCTTAATGAAATAATTTTAGCCAATTCCGGAAGTTGGCTAGTTTCATAAAAACGATACCCTGTTTGACTATCCACAAAAGATGGAATTAAAAGTCCTTCTTTTTCATAATAGCGAAGTGTTTTTATTGTTGTTTTTGATAATTCTGAAAATTCTCCAATTCTATACATAATCTTTCCTCCATACTTCTAATTTATCTTATCCCCTAAGTGGAGAGTCAATAGTTTTTTTTAAATTTTTTAAATTCCAAACATACCAGTTATAGGATCTTTAAATAAACCAATATGAGGTGGAAAAAAAGTAAAAATCCAAAAACATAAATATACTACTAATAAAATAATAATCACTGTTAGATGATTACAAAAAAATTTTGATTGCATTTTTTGATATGCCACATATTGGCCTAAAACTACAGCTATAAAAAAACTAGCAATATCCACAATAGCAAAGTTTGTTCCTATTATTCCCGTATATGTATAGAAAAATATTATTGTAAAAAAAATTGCTAACATAATTCCTAGTACTTTCGCACATAAATAATTAGAAATATTTTTTCCTTTATAAAAATATCCCACAATCATGGTTATTAACATAGGAAAAAATAATAATTTCAAGTGTTCCCATATACTTTCATTTACTGGACTAAAAGTACCTACTAACGCATTATTATTAGACCACTCAAAGGTAAAATGCAAAAGTACTCCTAATATCATTATAAAAATAGTACTTATTATTTCAAATATTAAAATAGGACTTTTTTTAAGCATAAATAACCCCTCCTTATAGATATATTATGCTTAAAAGTTATTTTTTATAATTGAGGCAACCTCAAAAATTTCATATCGTTAAAAACATCTTTAGTTCTTCGACTATATCATGCTACAAATTACTCTTATGATTGTATCCTATCATAAAAGCAGATAATTATCAATGAATTATCTGCTTTTTGTGTATGCCTGTCATTCTATTTTTGTATTAATTCAATTTTTGCTTGAATATCATTTAAACTTACATTTAAAAATATCTTATTTTCTAAAGCATCTTTTCCTATACCAAATCTTGCACTTATTTCGTTTTCTTCTCGAGTTGTTCCCATCTCTGTTGGGAGATAAATATTATCATTTCCATCCGATATATAAAAAGCTGCATCTCTTAATTTGCCAAACGTTTCCGTTTTCATATCTTTTCCATCCATAATAAAATCTCGCAATCCTTTTATATTCGCCTTCATTACTAGGCTTGTTTCTGTTAATTCTGCTTTATTTATCACAATACCTTCTACATTTTCGCTAAGAACTAGTTCTACTGCTGTTCTTTCATAAAACTTTTCTGGTACATCTATTTCAAATTGCCATTCACTATTTGATAAACAAAATTCTTCGGAATTTTTAATTTTGTGATTTTCATTATCAAATTCATATGTTTCGTATCCGATATCAAATATTCTTACATATAGCTTTTTACTCTTTGGAAATCTCATATCTGATGTCATGCTTATTCCAGAAAATCCATATGTTATTGAATTGCATAATTCATTATTTAAATTATTAGATTTTATTCCTAATTCTTTATATAGTTTTTCAAAATAAGTTGCTTTTTTAGGTTTTCTAGCAAATGATATTCTTTCCGAAATCGCATATATATTATTATTTTCATCATAAATTGCATATCCATAAGAAATTTTATCTTTATTTTTTTGTGCTTCTTCATTTAATTTGAAGTCAATTCCAATCTTGCAATAGTCATTTGTTAGCATAAGTGATTTAACTTTTATCCCTATTCCATCTTGGTATATATAATCCATATTAATGTTTTCTGCAAAATCACCTTGTTTGGTTTCATCTATTGCAACCGTTCTTGTAATAACATTTCGATTTTGATATTTTTCATACTCTATATTCCAAGCTATCTTTGCATATACTCCCTGTACGGTAACTCCTGCTACTACAATAATTAATAATACTGCTGCAATGTTTAATAATTTCTTTTTCATATTCATCCCTCCTTTTATCTTAGAGCAAATAGAATTATAATTTTTTTCTTTATTATAGGTACTTTCTAAAAACTCTTTTAATATTTTATTTTCTGGCATTTTCATCACTCTCCTTTTTTAATTCTTTTATCGTTCTATATATATAATTTTTAGTTGCTGACTCTGTGAGGTTCAATTCTTTTGCAATATCTGTTATTTTCATATCCATTCCATAATGTAAGTAAAATATTTTAGCTATTTTTATATCTTTATTTTTCAATATTTGCCAAATTTCAGCTACATTCTCTTTTGTAATAAAATTTAATTCTATATCTATATTAGAATCTATTTGTACATTCTCATCTTCAAAATTCACTACATTATTTTTATGTTTATATTTAGAACGATAATATTTTTTTAAAATATTCTTAGAAACTCCAATTATGAAAGCCTGTTCATCTTCTAGTTCAATTTTCTTACTCTTTTTTAGTTTTTTATAGAATTCTATATAAGTTTCTTGAATAATGTCATTAACATCATCTAAGTTATTACAATGTGAAATAATGTATTTTAGAATGTGTTTGTATGTTCTATTATATATTTCTTCAAAATTTTCAAACAATATTTTAGTACCCATAATTTTTATCACCTTTCACTTTATTAGTGCAGTATTTTTTCAAAAAAGTTTCAATTTTATAAAAATTTTTTAGTAATTTCGACAAAACGAAGAGTAAGTAATTTTCATTTTAATTACTTACTCTTCATTTTACGAAAGCTCTGGCTTGTCAACAGTTATCTGTCCATTTGCATTTATAGTAAATTTAATTATTATTGAAAATGAATCTTCTGTCGATAAAATAAATTGGTATTCTCCGTTCTCCTAATTCTCCATAAAGCGGTTTCCAATTAAATTTTCTTCCTATGATTGTATTATGTTCGTCGTTTGTCATATTTGGTAAATTGTATGTTAATGTTTCTTTTGTATCTTCACTTGAAATATTTGAAATCTTTTCTACTTCTTTCCAGATATATTCAAGTCCTGTTCCGTGTATATCCAGCAATAGAATTTTTAGTATCTTCTCCTATTTTGTATCCAATACCCGTATAGTCTTCATTTTTAACCTTTTTATATATAATATATTTATTAGAATAGTTATATGGAAGTTCATTTGTGTCAGTTATAGTAAGCAATATACCACTGTTTGTTAATTCGGATACAGTAACATTTACATTGTTACGCAAGCTATAGCAAAACCTTAATACACTGTCTGGTATCGAAATATCGCTTTTTTCCTTTAGGATTTCTATTTTTCCAACTTTACCAAGTTGCGCTGGATACGTTTCTAACACCATTCCATCAAAATAAATTAATATTTCTTGTCCTTGCTTAAATCCAATATTTCCTTCATTGCTAAACCCAACATAAAACAGTTCTGTTACATTTTCAATTCCAATCGCATATAGACCTTTTTCATTTACCTTTACCACTACTGCCCTTATTGTTGAACTCATATTACTTTTTTCTAATGTATCATCTTCTTTTATAAAGTCTTTATTTTGAGGTCTTAAAGCATTGTGTTGAAATAGCACTATTATGCTAATACCTAACACTATAATAATCACACATACTATCAATATCTTTTTCTTCATTTTTTATTTCTCTCTTTCATTCTTTATGATTGTATCCTATCATAAAAGCAGATAATTATTTAATTATTATTTATAATGTCTGTATAGTAAATAATTTCTTTGTTTAAAGCTTTTGCGAACTCTTCTTCTTGCAATTCTTCTGTTTTAAAGGTTTCTATAATGAACTTCATATCTTCTATTGCTTTTTCTATATTCATCATTCCATTTCCAATAGGATAGTAAACTAGATATATTCAACTTTCAAATCTTCTAATTGCATAATTTACTATTCCTACTCAAACATTATTTGCTATAAAATCAATAACATCATCTTCTTTATAATCTTCTTTGTTTTTATTTCTGTCTTCTTCTGTCAAATCAACAAAATATTTGTTACATTCTGGCATAATTGACATTGAATCTAATGGATAACCTGGATTTCTTTTTTTACAAGGCTTGTCTATAAAGTAAAAATGACTTTTACTCCAACTATATTCTTTTGGTTCTTTTCCATCATATATTACCATTCCATATACCCATTTAGCTGTTAGTTTTCCACCATATTCATTAACTAAATTACAATAATATTCAATCATTTCATCATCATTTAATTCTTTTCCATTTACTCTTCTTACATGAGTTCCTGGTTGTTTTTCTTCTGGTAACTCTTCTATATATAAATTATTATCCATTCCTATTGTAGTTATTTTAGTTAGGTCATAATATGCTTTTGCTTTTATATAAGCATTTTCTATAGCATTTTTTCCTGTTTCTTCTGGCTTTAGATTTATTCCTAAATCTTTAATAGTTAATACTTCAATATTTTTTTCTTTTAGTTTTTCTGCATATTTTTTTATTTTTGCTGGATTTGTTGTTGCAAATAGTACCTTCATTTATTTTATCTCCTTAAAACGATTTCTACTCCATAACCATAACGGAGTGTGTATATCAATAGGTTTATACTTAGTTTCTTTAAATAGTTCGTTCCATCTATCCACTACTATCAGTTGCACATCAGTTTTATTTAGTTTCTCATCACTTATTTTCAACTTATTATCTGCCTTACTTATTGTAATTTAGTTAATCGTTGCAATTATAAATAACTCATCAGAGTTAATTGAATATTGCGCTTTTGTACCATCTGGTAATTCTCCATTATATGCAACCCAATATTGTGAATTTTGATAATTCCATACTCCAGTTTTTTCATAAGTTTTATATTTAATAGTTCTATCTTCTTGTGCTGAAAATTTGTCCCTTGTATCATCCTTTACTAAATGGATTTTATTATTTCTTGCTTCATATAATACATCAATTATAAAAATATCTCCTTCAACAGTAGATTGAACTACTCTAATAAATGCATCTTCTTTTTTATCATATTTATCCATAAATTCACTATATAAGTTATCATTGTGAACCATTGCTCCTATGATAAAGCAATTATCTTTCTGTGCTTGTTCTTTAGAATAATTTTGAGCTAAGTTTCTAATGTCTGTATAGTTTGCCGCAATACTATGATTATAGAAATCATTTATATCTGATATTGCCTCATATTCTACTCTATAACTATCTTCTAGTCCAAATGTTCCTTGTCCAGGACTAATTGGAAAATATTTATTATTCATTATAAATCCAACTATTTTATCATTTTCATCTTTAAACTTTATTGAATATCCTCCAAAACTAGAACTCCACTCTATATCTACATATTCATATTGTTTTTCAGGAAAATTCTTTTTTAAATATTGTGTAGCTGAAATTCGTGCTATTTGTTTTGGAATAATCCCACTAATCCATAAAGTTAAAATAATCAATATCATTAGAACTACCACAAATGTAATGCTTCTTTTTTTATTTTTCATAAACAGCATCTCCTATTACAAATTATAATCTTAACGATAACTTACTATTTATATTATTTTATATTGTGACCTTTTCTTCTTTCTTTTCCTCTTCTACGTTATTTTCTAATAATTCTGGCTTTTTAATGTATTTATTAAATAGCTTAAATGAATTGGCATAATAGTACCCATCACAAATTCTTTCATCTCCGACAAAAGCAATGGAAATACATTTTTCTTCAATGATTTCCTCATCTTCATGAATAAAATCTTTTTTCTTCTTTCCCATTGCAAAAAACAAACTCGTTGTTCCAAAATTGTATAAATGATGATAGATAGCATCTATACCTAAAGAACCTACATTGGTTAAAAAAGCACTTGTATGAAATGGGCTAAGTTCTATAATTTTCTTTGGTAAAATACCGTATTTATCTAATATTTTAAAAAGTCCAACTACTCCTTTTAGTACAATATTGGGTGTTTTTTCTAATGCAGCTACTAATTTATCCATACTGTTTGACATTTTTATATCTTTATTTTTTTGAATAGCCTCTTCTAATTTTTCTTTAATATCTAAAATTGTTTCTTTTCCTGTGAATTTTAGTTTTATAACTGTTTCTGGTGCATTATCTTCTAAGCTCTTCTTAATAGTAAGTGACATAAAAATATCATTTCGATTATAAGTTCTTCCATCTACAACAAATCGGTTAAGAGATGGTCTTTCCTTAATCGTACGTATAATGGCAGCATAAATAATATGCATATACGATATTTTTATTCCTTCTTCTGCTTTTTTATTGATATAAGCCTCCATAAATTTAATTGGTACATCTTGGCTAAAATATACCTGTGAATCTTCTCTAGTACGCATAATATGTGGAATTATACGAAACATTATTGATTCATTTTTTACTTTTTTTCCATCGGAACGAAATCCAAACATAAATTAATCTCCCCTTTTACGTTTTTAATAATAACATAAAAGCAGATAATTAGCAATGCTAACTATCTGCTTTACAAATTAGTTTTTCTACATTTTTATTCTACTGTTGTTTTCCATAATCCATGTTTGTTACAGTATGCATATAATGTTGCCCCTGAAATATATGGAAATCTTGTTTCGGTAGCTTGTTCTGGATATAATTTTACTCGAGTTGTTCTATTTTGTGTTACTTGTGCAATCCACATAATATAATGTTCTTTTTCCATTGGATGTTCAACTTCTCCAACTCTTACTACTATTTCGTCTTCTACTTTTTCATATACTGGTATATGTTTTTCTGTTGCAGCATCTGTCGTATTTGCTATCATTTCTTCCATTGGCTTTCCACAACAGGTTAGATGTTTAATATCTCCTTCTATTAATCCTACTATATTACCACATATTGGGCACTTATAAAATCTTACATTTTCTTTCATTTTAAAATTCCTCCTATTTTTTCTTATTATTTTTATTGTATTTTGCAATATCTTTAAATTTTTCTCTTTTTTCTTTCAAGTAGCTTTCACTATCATTATTATATCTTGCCTCATTTTGAAGTTTAATATAAGAGTCAAACCTATCTTGTGATAATTCTCCATTTTCTATTGCTTCTAATATTTTACATCCAGGTTCATTCGTATGGGTGCAATCTGAAAATTTGCATCTTCCTAAGTATTGTTCTACATCTTGAAAAGTTTTATCTAATCCAGCTGACACTTCCCACATTCCTAGTTCTCTCATACCTGGTGTATCTATAATCATTGCTCCATTTGGTAACATGATTAAATTTCTTGATGTTGTGGTATGTCTGCCCCTTGAATCATCTTCTCTAATTTCAGATGTTTTCATGATTTCTTCTCCATATAAAGTATTGACAAGTGTAGATTTTCCAACACCAGAAGAACCCAAAAACACAATTGTTTTTCCTTTGGTAAAATATTTTCTAATGTCTTCTATTCCTTCTTTTGTTTTACAACTTATCCCATAAACATCAACTCCTATCGCTATCCTTTCTACCTGATTTACATATTCTTCATAGTTTTCTACTAAATCTCTTTTAGTAAGAATAATAACTGGAATTCCTCCAGATTCCCAAGATAATGTTAAATATCTTTCTAGCCTGTGCAAGTTAAAATTATGATTTAACGATTGCATAATAAATACATAATCAAAATTTGCTGCAACAAGTTGTTCATGCTGTTTATGTAATTCATGATTTTTGTCGCTTGAAGATGCAGCTCTTGAAAAGGAACTTTCTCTTTTTAGTGTTTCTGTTATCATGCTATCTCCATCTTCATTCCACTCAATCAACACAAAATCTCCTGTCGTCGGATAAATTGCATTTGGATTATCATAAAAACATCCTCTTTTTATTTTTGCAAATCCATTTCCTTTATCACACACAATTTCATATCTTTCTTTATGAGTTGCTACTATTCTTGCTGGAATCTTCCCTTCCATATTATTTCTTACTAAATTTTCTTTTAATCCATAATCTTTTATATTCACTTTCTTTCCCTCTTTTCTTAATTATTATTTAATTAAGATACTACGGAATCCAATGCACTTATATTATTTCTCAAAAAATTTCCTCCTTATTATTTATTACTTATTTTTTCATTATTATATTCTTTTAAAGCATCTTTTACTGCCATTTTTATAACAAAATATAGGGCAATCGAAATTACTCCTATTATAATTGCATACATGAATAGCGTTGCTATTCCTCCCATATTCATACCTCTCTTTCGTTAAATAAATTTTTAAAGTTCATACTTTTTATTTTCTTATTTGTGCCTAATTGTTAATCTGAAGTTATAAGTTATTTATCACACAATTTGTAATTTAACAATTACTTTTATAATTTATATTTGCTAATTTAGCTTGTCTAGATAAGTCTTTTGTCTGTATTTTATATTGTTTTCCATCTTTTATTGTATAAGTTCCACATTGTCTAAATTCAAAATCAACATTTTTTCTTATACATTGTTCTCTAACATGTAATATCCAATCATAATGTAATGGTCTTGCATTTACATCTGATTCTCCACCAGCTACAACAAGTTCAATATTATCTAAATATTTTTCTATTTCAATGTTCTCAAGTAATGGTTGAGCAGTAATACATTTATGTTTTATTGGTAAATCTTTAAAAATACTTAACTTATAATCAGCATTTCTCTGATTTTCTATCGTACAACAAATAACAACATTTTCATACCCATCATTCCAATCATCTGGAATACATTGCATAAACCTATCAATTCTCTTTGTTAGAAATAGGAAAGTACAGTCTTGTCTTTCTTTTATCATTTTCCAGCATTCTTTTCTCCACTCATCTGCTTCTTCAATTAAAAAATCTGATTGAAAACACAAATATACTATTCCGGGCTTCATTCTATAATTTTCATTTTTTAATTTTTCTATTGGTTTGTTAAAATCTTTTGTTTTTATAATATCATTCGTATTAACATTTCTTTTTAAATCACCTTTATGAATATAGCAATGCAAACAACCATCACTACATTTTCTACATCCTCGCCAAGGATTCCACATTGCCATAGTTTTAGCTCCTTTTTTGGTATTAACTCTACCATAATATCTCACCAAAGAAAATTTATAATTTCTTATTTAATTAATTTTTCAAATGAATTTGCATTTAATATAGTATTAGATATAAATTCACCCTTATAGAAGTTAGCCCAGTTATTAAATATGCAAGGAACTTTTTTAGCTTTTTCTAAAGAATCAATTTTTATAAATGTAATTTTAATATTTTTTTCTTTTGCATAGTCAGATAGTTCTTTTACTTCATATTCTACATAAGGACATTCCGGACAATAATAAATAGTAAATTCTTGATTATCAATTTTCATGTTTCTAGCGTTATCATTAAATTTAGGAGCTTCATTATTATCAAATTGTAATGCTAATAATTCGTAATCTCCAATCGTATCTACAACTTTAAATCCATAATGTTCAAAGAATTTCTTTTCTCCTAAAAATGGTTTTTTCTTTTTAGAACTTAAAGTACATATTCCACTCATGCCTTTTTCTTTTGAATCGTTTATTGCATATTCTAATAATTCTTTAGCAATACCTTTTCCTTTAAAACTGCCTGCGACCCATAAGCAATAAATATATTCATAATTCTTTCCATTTATGGGCACCCATGCAGTTTCAATTGGCTCATATTCTATAAATATTTTTCCTCTTGCATTTAATTTTCTAAATACATGACCATCTTTTAATTTATTTTTTATCCATTCTTTTTTATTATTAACACCATTTTGATGTTTTGGATCTCCTATAGCACAACATATATGTTCATCATCAATATTTTCTAATGTTAAATTAATATATTCATTCATTTTTATATTTCTCCTACAATTTGTAATTTAGTTAACTTTCCATCTTTTTAAAGTTTGGAATAGTTTTTCACAATGTTCTTTCATTTCTTCATTAGTCATTCCTGCTTGTGAACCATATTTAGAACACATTTCTATATATTCTTCCATTGTAACTTTATCTATAAATTCACCATTTATATAGCAATACTTACAATAATCCATATTAATACTTCCATCTTTATTTGTGCCTAATTGTTCATTTGAAGTTATAGGCATACCACAACTTTGACATATTTTATTTTCCATTTACTTTTCCTCCAATCATTTCTATACTATCAGAAAATCAACTATTCCCCTTTAAAATCGACCTTAATACTTCCTATTCCGCCGTCTATTTTGATATCATTTTCTCCTTCTCCGTAGCTTGAATCATCAGATATTTCTGTTCCATTAATTTTAATGCTTCCTATTCCTTTATCTGCTTTAATTTTATATGATTCTTTTGGTCCTTGTAAATTTAGTTCCAAGCTTCCTATTCCTGCGTTGATTTTGCTACTTCCTGTAAGTGTTGAAACAATTTCAACTTTTCCTACCCCCATGTCTAAATCCAAATCATTAATATTACCAGATAAAATACTTAATCTTCCTGCTCCACCTTCAATTTTACAATCATTTGTCACATTTAGATTTTCAATTTTTGTTTCTCCTGCTCCTAAATCAAAGTCTAATTTTTTTGTATTGATATTTTCAATTTCAACTTTTCCAGCTCCTGCATTGATTTTAACTTTTTCGAATTTTATATTTTCAGGGATGTAAACAACTAGATCACCTTTATTATTCTTTAAAAACCAACCATGATTTTTTTCTTTTATTTGTAGATTTTGGTTGTTTTGCTTACAATTAATGTTGCTATTGTTTGTTTCTGCTTTTAAGAAATCTCCCTTTTTTATGATTAAATTTGTGAAAGTGAGGTCAATATCTAATGTTGCAATATCACCATTTTCAAAATCTACCATACTCATTTCACCCTTTATTATTTCATTATCTTTTTTTAGTCCTAATACACCTGATAAAGCATATAATGCTCCTAAAATTCCTGATATAATACTAACAGTAAGTAACATTGCAAAAGCCAAAGCTAAATATTTTATTACTTTTTGAGCGGTTGTCATTTTACTTCAACACCTCCAAATACTGCTGTACCATTTATATAAACAGTATGGCTATTTTCTTCTGGTTTTGTATTTGCTTTATTAGATACTCCACCAAATAAAGAATTCGATTTTATTTTTATTTTTACATTTGCTGGTACATAAATTTCGATTCCTCCAAATGTACTATTTGCATTAATAACAACATCTGAATCGATAATAGCATTTCTCAAATCACATTTTACTCCACCAAATACCGCTGTTAAATCTGCTCCTGTAAAGTTTTCTCCATCAAAATTTACATTTTGACCTGAAAATGTTGCACAATATCCATTTTCTCCACTTCTTTTTTCATTTAACTTTTTAATTTCATCATTTACTTTTCCACCAATGGCATCTTTAAATATGATTGATATTCCAATGGCAACTAAAATTACTGGGAATGCTAGTTTCCATATTAAATCGAACGATAAAACATCTTGGCAAGCTAACAATAAAGCAATTCCTATTAGCAATCCTATTAAATTCCCTGTTTTTTCATTATCTTTAAATAATCCAATGAAGCATGGTATGATAATGAACATTGTCCACCATCCATCAAAAAATATGTTGATGTTCGTAATTCCAAGTGCATTTCCTCCTATAATAAATCCAATCGCTATTAACACGATTCCCCATAATACATTTCCAAATTTTTTCATTTTTTCTTTTCCCCTTTCTCCATTTAAACATTAATTTCTTTAAATCTTTTTACTCCATAGTTTTTCAAAACTTTCCATAGTACAAAAACAACAATACTAAATACTAATAATTCCAATACAATAAATAGATTTAAATTGATACTACTTCCTATTAAAATAACTGCTATTGATAACATTCCTACAAACATTCCGATAAATACTGAAACCATCGAACTCATACTTTGCTTTACTACTTCGGTATCTGAGGTTGCATCCATCTTAGGGTATTTTAAATTCATTAAGATACCAATTAAGGCTGTAAATGTTGGCATAATTATCGATGCAAGTATAATAAATATAACATCTACTATTGCTACTTTAAATGCAATAAAGAAAATAATATCACATACTAAAATAACTGGAATGGATATAATATTACTTGTTAAAACTTTTGCTAGTAATATCTTTTCAGCTGATACTGGTAAACTTTTTGTAATGTTAAAGCTTTTTCCTTCTAGTGAAACCATAGAAGATGTAATAGAAGTCATGCAAGAAACAAATACTACAAATCCATAATATAGTTTTGGTATCATTTCTTTTATTTCAGTTATTGAAATCTCTATTTCTTGTCCTTGCATCATACTATTTATCATTCCATCAAAATTTAGTGAAATGGCTATGGTAACTGCTACCATTAATACAATTCCAAAACCAGCATTTATCATAAATATTGGTGTTGAAAAAAATCGTTTCATTTCTTTTCCTACCAAAGCGGATAACGGAGATTTTGCACTAAATGTTTTTTCTGCTTTTTTCGTTCCTACTTTTTTATGATAATTTCCTTTTTCTCCAAGTTTTGAAATAATTTTAAAATAAAATATACTCGCTATATACACAAATAGTATAAGCGGAACAAGATTGATAACAAGTAATATTACTAAATCTACTACATTGAAGTTTTGTATTAAATTAATATATAATCCTGCTGGATAATAGATTTTTGTAATTACTTCATTAATACTATTTGCATTTTGTGTTATATTTGCTATCATGCCTTGCATATTAAAAGAAGCATAAAAAACAAGTAATAATATAAGACTAGTAAGTACTACTTGAATGATATTCCTAGCTTTAAATCTTGATGTTATTCCTTTTATCATATATCCCATAATACATGCTACAATTGTTGGAATAATTGGTAATAACAACAACATAACAAGTGATATAAAATAAAAGCCTATACTTGGTTTTTCATACATTGCATATACTATCATTGCTGGTAACATAAACAAAGAATTATATAAAAATTGGAATGTTACCAATTTAAATACTCTTGTAAAAAAGATTTTTGGTTTTGAAACTGGTAATGAAAATAGTAAATCATTGTCTTTGGCTTCAAACAAAATTCCTTGTGATTTATATACCCCCTCAATCAGCGTTAATAAAGAAGTAAGCATAATAAACATCGTTAATATGATATATGTTAAATGATTTGGCGCTAGTTCTTCTGCAAACATCATAGCATACGAACCAATTGAAAACATCACAATTAAAACTAACACTACTGGAAGCACTGCTTTTCTGGCTCTCGATTCATTTTTACTCCTGAATTTAAATAAATTCATATCTTGCGACATTGTCGCCTTCAATAAAGATAATAATTTTTTCATTTTCTTCCTACTCCTTCTTTAAATTTTCTTCATCAAGTTCTAGGAATACTTTTTCTAATGATTCGTCGCCTTTAACCTCTTCCATGTTTCCAACTTTTACAATCTTTCCTTGCTTAATAATAGCTACTCTACTACATAATTTTTCTGCTACTTCTAGAATGTGCGTAGAGAAAAATATGGTTTTTCCTTCTTTGCACATCTCTCTCATAATTTCTTTCATATCAAATACTGCTTTGGGGTCTAGTCCTACAAACGGTTCATCCATTATTAGTACTTTTGGATTATGAGAAATTGCTGCAATTAACGCTACTTTTTGTTTCATCCCGTGAGAAAAAGAAGATATTTCATCATTGATGTTGTTTTGTAAGCCAAATAGATTAAGGTATTTTTCTATTTGCTCTTTTCTTTCCTCTTTTGATACTTCGTACATATCGCAAATAAAATTAATAAAATCAATTGCTTTCATGTTCTCATATAAATCTGGGTTATCTGGAACATAAGCCATTTGCATTTTACAAGCAATTGGTTCTTTCTTAATCGATTTTCCATTAATGAAAATGTCACCTTCTTCAAAATCTAATATTCCTGCAATCGATTTTAAAGTGGTAGTTTTTCCTGCCCCATTGTGTCCTATAAATGCAAATATTTCCCCATCACCCACTTTAAGAGATACATTATCCACCGCCTTTTTTTCATTGTTATACATTTTACTAAAATTTTTAATTTCAATCATTTTTCTTTTCCCCTTTCTCCATTTTATAATCTCCTTTTGGCAACACCCATTTATTATTTGGGTTCTCCTCTAGCAACATTAATGCCTGGAATTCATAAGATAGCAATTGTTGTATTTGCTCATCCGTTAAATTAACAGTATTGCTTGCTACTAAAGTTGCCATTCCATGGCAAAAAATCCACATTTTTGTATGAAAATCTTTTATATCATCTTCTTTTAGATTTGTGCTTATTTTTATCAGTTTTTCAATCTCTTTATAGTCATCTCCCGCTTTTGAAACAAATGCATCTGGTGTTAAGTCCATTTCACTCATAAATAAAGTTTGAAATAGTTTTTTCTCTTTTTTTGCAAATCTTATATAGTTTATTCCAACTTGTTTATATTGTGGTATTCCTTCTACCATATTATCTAATAGAAATTTGTAAAAATATTTTTCTATTTTTACATACAATTCTTTTTGCATTTCTTCTACATTTTCAAACTGATAATATATTGGTCGAATGGAACATTTCAATTTTTTTGCAAGTTCTCTATTACTTAATTTTTCTATTCCATCTTGTCTTACAATTTCAAATGCAGCATCTAATATCATATCTTTTGAAATTCTAATTTTAGTAGGCATTATCATTCCTCCCTTTTATATCTTATAATATTGTATCACTTGATACATTTTTTGTATATAGTTTTTAGAAAAATTTAAAAAACTTAATAATTATCAAAACTAATAAGTGTATAGATGCATAAGAAGACATCTTTTATCAAATCAATTTTCAATAAATTTTTGTGTTATAAATACTTTATCTAATGTACTATGTTTCACTGCAGTTGTTATTATCTCCACAATATAATCAAAGTTCTTTTCTATATATTTTTGTAATTCTTGATTGTCTAGTAATAACTCATTACGTATCTCTTGATATATGCTATTTATTTTCTGTTTTACTTTTGTTTTTTCTTTATCTTTAAACATAAAATAAATTTCATTTAATTCAGCTGTAGAAATAATTAAGTCCTGTATATCTCTTTTTACTAATTTACATCCAATTGTTTCTAATAATACGATTTCAAAAATATTAATAATTAGTTCTTTATAGTCATGAGAATATCCATATAATAAATACTTTATCTTTTCTTCCGGGAATTTCTTACAAAATATATTTTCTAAATATAATGAGTTCAAATATTCTTTTATAAATTCAATTCCATCTAACTTTCCAATTAAATTATTATATAACGGATAATCTGCTGTAATTTTTATATCTTGTGCTTTAAAGTCTGGATTGTATATTTTCAAGAATCCTTCTATTCCGCCTATAAGAGTATCATTATAAGTATCATTTTCTATATTTAACTTATTTTCTTTTACTTTCATATACATCACTCTAATCACGTTTAACAGTTTGTCTATCTTTTTTCTTCCCTCTTGATATGCTATTTCTACTCCCTTTTCTTTCATATCTTTTATTGCATCGTCTGGATTTCTAAATGTTTTTAAATAGATGCCTATTGTATAGCTGTTTGAATTTGATATTTCCTCCATGATTTCTTTTCTTATCGAGCTACTACCAGCTCCATTATATTTATATATTCTTTCATCTAGCAACTGCAAAGCTTGCATTTGTAAATTTACCATATCATTATCTGTAAGCATTTGATGGTAATATGCCTCTTCTAATAAAGTTTTAAAATAATTTCGTTCATCTAAGTTTTCCCTTTTAATTGTACTTATAGAATCAATCTCCTTCATAACCTTCACCTTCTTCCTCTGAAGCATCTAGTGGCTTTCCATTAAGCAGATTTTCTCTCATTTTATACATAACTGTCCCAGATAAATATTCTAAATCTCCTTGGCATACGCCATCAAAAGACTTTTTCATAAAACGAATCAGCTCATCATCTGTAATTAAGTCCATTGTTTCATTTTTATATTCATAAAATATTTCTATTAACTCATATAAAGTTATGGCATAATTTTCTTGGTTTATATATAGTGAATCATAAAATTCTTTTATTAATTTGTCTATTGTTCCTTCTCTAAATTCTACTCTTCCTGTTTGTTTTAAAGTTTCTTTTCTTCTCTCTAGTAAATTACTTATTTGATTGTCTGATAATACTAATCCATACTTACTTATATATTCATTGCACTTTTTTATATTTGCAATTTCAATCTGTTTTCTTTTACTTATTATTTGTAAATAAAAATTCTCCATTTTTAACACCTCTTATTTTATATAACACAGTAATAAACAAATTAATAGTCTTGAATTTTTTGCAATTTTGTGGTATAGTAAGTATAGTAAAAAAAGAGGAAAATACTATAATTTCAAGTATTTTCCTCTTTTTTTATTCATGCCCTGCAAATTGTTAAACAAGTTCTTTTCTGTCATAACGGATAATGGTCAACATCATAAATGCTATTGTAATTGCTACTGATAATACTACCATCCATGGATTAATCGATACATTTATAATTACATTACGAATATCTGCTAATGTAAATATGGATATGTATTTTAAAAACTCTGTGCTTTCTCCCATTTCTGATATAATATTTAGAAAATAGCTTGCAAATACAATTCCTAAACTGATTCCCATGGTTTTCTTTGTTTTATGTGTAAATGTAGATAAAAATATACATACACCAAATATAACGATTGATGATAACATTGGAGTTATGCTTAATAAGATATATGATTTTCTATCAAAATCTCCACTTAAGCTTAATCCTATAAAATTGAATATTCCAATTACTACTACCATTAAAGTAATATATAAAATGCCACATAGTATTTTGGTTATTACAATCTTTTTTCTTGTTACTGGAACGCTATTTAAATACTCAATTGTTTTATCACTTTCTTCTTTTAGTAAAATATTGGAACCTAGAAGTCCACTGTAAATTCCGGTAATTAAAAGAACAAATACAAATCCTTCTGTTTTTAACCAACCAAAAGCAGAATCGATACTAGAAATATCCATATTAAATGCCTTTAACATTTCTTCTGGAAATATTTTCATCATTTCATCCATCATTTGCATATTTTCACTATTTACAATAGATGGGTACACTAAAAATACAACTAAGAACAATCCTATTAAAATAGATGTCCAAATCATAAAATTCTTGAAATTTATTTTCATTTCTCTTTTAAACATACTTTATCCCCTTCCTATTGGTAATAATGCAAGAACATATCTTCTAATGTTGCTTCTTCTATTAAAATTCTATCAATTGTATATTTTGAAAGTTTCTTAATTAATTCGTCATCTGACAAATTGTTTCCAAATTTAATGGTATTTGCATCTTCAGAAATTATATTTACTTTCAAATCTTTTTCAATCTCTTTTGACTGTTCGGATGTTATCGTAACTAAGCTTAAACTTTTCTTAGATAGTTCTTCCATTTTTTCTACTTTTATTAGTTTTCCATCTTTGATGATTCCAACTCTATCGCATATTTTCGATACTTCACTTAAAATATGGGTTGAATAAAATATCGTATTTCCTTTTGCTTTTTCCTCTTTTAATAAATCATAAAACACATTTTGCATAATTGGGTCCAACCCACTTGTTGGCTCATCCAAAATTAATATTTTAGGTTCGTGCATAAATGCTAAAATAATCCCCAACTTTTTTAAATTTCCTAAAGATAAATCTTCTATCTTCTTTTTTTCATCTAACTGCAACTTTTCTACTAATTCTATTCTTCTTTTATGAATATCTTTTTTGTAAAAACGTTCGTGATAATCTAACATTTCTTTTACTGTTAAATCATCATATAAATAAATCTCACTTGGCAAATACCCTATATTTTCCTTTATTTCTACATCCTCTTTATGAAATTCTTTATCCTCTATTAAAACCTTTCCACTTGTTTTGTTAATTAGATTCATAATCGAACGAATCGTGGTGGATTTTCCTGCTCCATTTGGTCCAATAAATCCAAAAATTTCTCCTTCTTTCAATGTTAAAGATAAATTTTCTACTCCTTTTATTTTGCCATAATATTTTGTTAAATTTTGAATTTCAAGAATATTCTTTCCCATAACTCTCCTCCGTAAATTTTACTTTAAAATTCGATATCTTCTTTTTGATATTCTTCTGGTTTCAATCCAAACCTTTTCCTCATATAATCTAAAGCAACAACCATACTTGCTAGTGATAATAATCCTATGATTAGGAATGCATTTTCGACATTTACTACTTCTAGCAATAATCCTCCTAAAATTGAGAAAATACTTGCTGCTATTCCTCCAATAAATTCGTAAGTAAATGTTATCTTGTTTCTCATATCTTCTTTTGTAAAATTCTTTAAGTATTTTGCTTCTAATATATACCATATTGAAGTATCCATACGCTGTAAAGCAAACATCATTAATACAATCGGTATAATACTTCCACTTTTCCAGTTACTTGCAACTGCACCTATTATGATACAGGCAAAAATATATGTTAATGATATGAAAGATAATGTTCTATTTTTAAACTTCTTTTCAATTGGTCTTTTTAAGGAAAGTGAGATTCCACCAATGAAAGTAAGGATTGCAAATATCATTGAAAATTGTTCTTCTGGTATTCCTATATTGATAAGTAAATCACTATTATATGTATCAACAATTTCTATTACACTATAAAATACAATCTGAAATAATATAAAAGCCTTCATTCTTTTTGATTTTAAAATAAATTTGAAAGAGCTTTTTAAGTCATTTTTATAATCTTTTATAGTATTTAACATTCCTAAGTGTTGTTTTTTCTCTTTCTTCACTTCATATACATCTTTAAATCTAAACGATAGAATTGTAGAAATAACAACAAAGCCTAAACATATAAACATAGGTAAATAGTTATTCATAACAAATAAATAACCTGCTATTAATGATGCTATACCATCTAATATGTAATACCAACTTCCGCCTTTTGCATCTAATTTTGAATAAAGTCCTTCTCCACCTCTCGTTGAAACAGAATCATACAATAAATTCGATTCTGCAATTGTTTTCATATCATAACCTAGTGCAAATATCAAATCTGCTATGATAATACTAATTGCTCCAGGAAACAAAATTAAAATCAATATATAGATAATTAGCATAACATTTCCCAATATAATACTTTTTCTTTTTCCTAAAAAATCGGTAATTGCAACTGCAGGTACTTGCATTAAAATTCTAAATAATAAGTAAAAACCATTGATAATTAAAACTTCTGAAGCTGTTACTTTTTTTGTAATGGTATAAAATAAGAATTCTATGGAATAAAAAAACAGCAAATCCCACGAAAACATCTTATATATAGGATAAATTTTAGCATTATTTCTTTTTATTTTATTGATTTCTTTTTGATTATTCATTTGTATACCCCTTTTATTTCTGTAATTAATAGAACTCTCTCTTCGGTTATTCTACTTCAATCGTTCAATACTTTATCATATCTTTTATAATATCTCTAACAAACTCCCATCTATTTTCAATAAAATTACCATCCTTGTAGCTACTATACTATCATAAAAGGAAGTAATTATCAACTAATTACTTCCTTATCATATCAAATAATATCTTTCACTTCAAAGCCGGCTTCTTTTATGACCTCTTTCATTTTATTATTATCGATTTCTTTTTGTGAAGTAATAACGGCTTGCTTATTTTCTAAACTCACTTCTACTTTAGTCACTCCATCAATAGAGCTTAACGCCTTTTCCACTGTCATTTTGCAATGATTGCATTGCATTCCTTCTATCTTAATTGTTTTTATAAATTCATTCACTTTCTTCTTTTCCTCCTTAATATTTGATTTAAATCTTCTTAATCTTAATGCATTCGTAACAACGCAAACTGAGCTTAAACTCATTGCTGCTGCACCTATCATTGGATTTAGTTTTAATCCTAAACTTGGATAAAAGATTCCACAAGCAACTGGTATTCCGATACAATTATAGAAAAATGCCCAAAATAGATTTATCTTTATGTTTCGAATCACCGCTCTACTTAATCTAATTGCTGTAACTACATCAAGTAGGCTATCTTTCATTAGAACAATATCGGCTGATTCAATTGCTATGTCGGTTCCTGAACCGATTGCAATTCCAACATCTGCTTTTACTAGTGCCGGACTATCATTAATTCCATCCCCCACAAAAGCTACCTTCTTACCTTGTTTTTGTAGATTCGCCACCTCTTTTTCTTTATCTTGTGGTAATACTTCGGAAATCACCTTATTCATTCCTACTTCATTTGCGATAGCTTCTGCTACAATCTGATTATCCCCTGTTATCATAACAACTTCTATATTTTTTCTCTTTAATTCTTGAATTGCTTGGTAACTTGTATCTTTTATAGTATCTGCTACTGCAATCATTCCAAGGATACTGTTTTCATTTGCAAAGTATAAAACAGTTTTTCCTTGCTTTAATAGTTTATCGCTTTGTACTATCAATTCACTTGTATCAATATAATTTTCCTTCATAAAGGATATATTTCCGCCAAAGTATTCTATGTTATTAATTTTTCCTTTTATACCTCTACCAGAAACAACGGTAAAATCTTTTATTTCTAGCATTTCAACCTGTTCTTCTTTTACTTTTTCTAAGATTGCTTCTGCTAAAGGATGTTCTGAATTTTTCTCTAAACTTCCTGCTATTTTTAAGAGTTCTTTTTCTTCTATATAAGAAACCATATCCGTTACTTTTGGTTTTCCTACCGTAATTGTTCCCGTTTTATCAAATACGACAGTATCTACCAAATGTAATAACTCCAAACTTTCTGCTGACTTAATTAAGATACCATTTTCTGCCCCTTTTCCAGTTCCCACCATAATTGCAACTGGTGTTGCTAACCCTAAAGCACAAGGACATGATATAACTAAAACAGCAATTCCCATTGTGAAAGCAAATTCAAAACTTTGACCCGCCAAAATCCATACAATTACAGTAATAATAGCAATGGCAATAACGGCTGGTACAAAGATTCCACTTATTTTGTCGGCTATTTTTGAGATTGGTGCTTTTGAATTACTTGCTTCTTCTACTAGTTTTATAATTTGTGAAAGTGTGGTATTCTCTCCTACTTTTGTAGCCTGTATTTTTAGGTATCCATTTTTGTTAATCGTTCCGGAAACTACACTGTCGCCTACTGTTTTTTCTACCGGTATGCTTTCTCCGGTTATACTAGATTGGTCCACCGCTGAGGTTCCCTCTACAATAACTCCATCAACTCCGAATACTTCCTCCTGGTCGAATTATGATGATATCTCCTACCACGATTTCTTCTAGCTCTAATTCTACCTCTTTTCCTTGACGAATGACCGTTGCTGTTTTTGGTGCTAAGTTAATCAATTTACGGATGGCATCACTTGTTTTTCCCTTCGATTTTGTTTCTAAATATTTTCCTACTGTAATTAAAGTAAGGATAGTTCCTGCCGACTCAAAATAAATATCCATCGAATATTGTTCCACTAAGTTCATTTGATTATGGCCTAAACCATAGCCTATCATATAAATGGCAAAAATTCCATATACCGTTGCTGCCGTACTACCAATTGCAATTAAAGAGTCCATATTAGGTGTTCCTTTAAACAATCTCTTAAATCCGATGATAAAATAATTTCTATTGACATAGATAATAGGAAGTAGTAATAAAAATTGAGTAAACCCAAAATTGATTGCATTTTCATTTCCATGAAATAAGGTCTTAATAATTTGTGGAACTGGCAAGCCAAACCACTCATATAGCATATGGTGCATCGCTATATACATAAGAGGTATCAAGAAACATATCGAGATAATCAACCTCTTTTTCATCGCTTTGATGCTGTCTTTTGTTTTTTCTGTTTTTTCTTCTTTTCCTCTTGTTTTTCTTGTTTTACTTGGTTCCTCATATACATTTGCACCATATCCAGCTTTTACTACTGCTTGTATGATTTTTTCATTATCTAAAATTGTTTCCTCATAATCAACAACCATATTATTGGATAATAAATTAACATTTACATTTTGCACACCATCAAGCTTATTTACTGCTTTTTCTACATGGCTTGAGCAACTACTGCATGTCATTCCATGAATATCAAATTTCACTCTTCTCATATCTTGCTTATTCCCTTTCTATTTTATTAAAAACAACTAATCTATTGCATTTTACAATCACTCATTATTGATATTGTTTTTAATCGCTTATGAACTTAATTTTTATTCATTTTTTCCTTTATTCAACACTTTTTAAACTTTCTATCATATCAATTTTCTTTAATATAAAATGAATAATCCAATTGACAATCAGTGAAAAAGAAGCTGTAATAATGGCAGAATATACATAGCTTAACGGCGATATTCTTATCATAAATCTTAATTTATCAATTTCTACACTTGTAATAATAGCATTTGTTAAAAACACACCAAATACTAGTCCTAATAAGATACCAATCATTGTAAAAATGATATTTTCTTTATTAATATAGTTATCAACTTCTTTATCATAAAAACCTAGAACTTTTAATGTTGCAATTTCTCTTTGGCGTTCTCCTATATTGATATTAGCCAAATTATATAGTACGACAAATGCTAGTAACGCCGATGCCACAATTAGGATAACAACAACATAATTCATCGTATCTAGCATACCCTGAATTGCTTCTACTAAACTCGATATCAATGACACCGAAGAAACACCTTCTATTGTCAAGATTTTTTCTGAAATCTCATTTTTGGCTTCATCGCTAATATCTCCTGTATTGATTAAAAGCATGTTTGTTTGGTAAGGTTCTAGATTGGTTTCCAAAAATTCTTTTGACATATATACATAGTGAGAAACATAGTTTTTCGCTATAGCGTCTACTTTAAATTCATATTGAGCATTATTACTATCTACAAATGTAATCGTTTCTCCTTGTTTTACATTTAAGAATTCTGCTACTTTATCGGTTATGATAATTCCATTCGTACTTAAGGTTAGTTTTTCATCTGTCGAAACATCTGCTAAATTACATACTTTGCTAAATTCCTTACTATCCTCTGGCACAAACACCGTAACATCATAATTCGAATTTTCATTTGTTAATTTTCCTGTAGTAGCGTATATTTTCGATGCATCTTCTATGTTTTCATTAGAAGCGATATATTCCTCTAACTCATTTAATCCATTGGTATTAGATAGTGAAACCATCGCTTCATATTGAAATATTTTTCCATATTGGGCATTTGGTATATCGATCACAGAATCTTTAATGCCAAAACCAGTAAGCATAAGGCCTGTACATCCTGCAATTCCTACAATTGTCATGATTGCTCTTTTCTTATATCGGAATATATTTCTCATGGTAACTTTCTGTGAAAAGTTTAATCTTTTCCAGATAAAGCGAATTCTTTCTAAGAAAATTCTTTTTCCATTCTTAGGTGGTTTTGGTCTCATCAAAACTGCCGGCATTTGTTTTAATTCTTTATATGCAACAAATATAGTAGCTCCTCCTATGCATAAAAAGGCAATCACAATTCCCATTAGGCCAGTCTTTAATTGGTATGAAGCATAGAAATTAGGAATTGTGTATATCGTAGAATATAAAATCCAAACAACATTCGGCAATAAATAAAATCCTACACTCATTCCAATGATTCCACCTATCACGCAAGCCAAAAATGCATATAGTACATATTTTGAGATAATCTGCATGTTGGTATAGCCTAATGATTTTAAAGTTCCAATCTCAACTCGTTCTTCTTCAATCATTCTCGTCATTGATGTTAAACTAATAAGAACTGCTACTAGGTAAAAGATAATTGGAAATATTTTAGATATATTGGTCATTGTTTTAATTGCATCAAAAATATTGGCATATCCTATATTATCTAACCTATCTTGTAGATACCATTTTGCTTTCTCAATTTTCTTTATTTTATCTTCTGCGTCGTTTAATTCTTCCTCTGCTTCATTTAATTTTTGAATTGCCTCATTTTTTCCATCTTCATATTCTTTTTCTTTTTCGGAAAGTTCCGCTTTGGCTGTTTCTAATTTTTGTTTTCCACTTTTTATTTCTGCTTTACCGTTTGCAATTTTATCATACGCTGTTTTCTTGTTAGTTTCTAAACTATTTTTTTGTCCTTGTAATTCTGTTTTAGCCTTAGCAATTTCCGTTTCCCCTAGCGTAATTTCTGTTTGGGCAGCTTTTATCGCATTTTCTATTTCGCTTTTTTGTTTTTCTAACCCTTGTTTGGTAACATTTAGTTCACTTATTTTGTTATCAATTTCCGTCGTATCTAAGCCATTTTGCTCCATAGTATCTTTTTGGCTTTGTAGCATTTCTATCTTTGATTTTAAGTCGGAAATTCCTTTATCCAATTCTGCTGTCGCAGCATTTGCTTCCGTCTTCTTGTTTTCTAACACTTTCTTTCCTTGCTCTAGCTCGCTACTTTTCGTTGTAATTTGTTCCTCTGCTTCTTTTAGTTTATTTTCTGCCTCTGAAAATTGTTTTTCTAAATTAGCTTCTTGTGAAGTAAGTTCTTTCTCTGATTGTTGCAATTTACTTTCTGAATTGCGAATTTGAGTTTTAGCATCTTGTATTTGTTTTTCAGCGTCTGCAAGCTCTGTTTCTACTTCCTTCTTTTTATCTTCATATTCTCTTCTAGCATCTTCTAATTTTTCATTTGCTTCCTTCACTAGTTCATTATATCTAGCATTTTCTCTTTCTTCTTTTATCTCTTCTACTCGCGCTAAAACTGGATTTACCAAAGCAAGATATTCTTCGCTATTGGTAACATATTGATTAGCATTCTTTACTGTTGCATAAATTTCTGTATCGTAATCCATATGAATCACATCATCTTTTACATAGATATAGAAGGATATGTTACCACTTCCAATTGTAGTATTTCCTCTTTCTGTTGATATATATAAAGGTGATTCTACAATTCCAACTACTTTAAATTCTTTTTGATTGAATTGAAGAGTATCATCTGAATTCGTATCATCATTATTTAGTACGATTGTTTTTCCAATGTAATCTTCTACCTTACCAGTCATCAAATAGCCTTCATCTAATAAACACTCATTTGAATTTTCTGGCATACGTCCTGAAACTAACACTGGGACATTGATATTTTCATTGTATTCGATTACCTTGCAAATGCTTTCTTTATTATTAAATTGAGCCATAGAGTCTTTGGTTTGTATTCCATATGTATTTTCAATTCCTTCCACATTTTTAATCGCATTCACATCATCTTGTGTTAATCCCAAAGTTGAAACAACATGAATATCGAAAAATTTTGTGTTACGAGTATATTGGTCTAAACTATCTAACATATCCGGACTTGTTGCTACTAATCCAGAATAAAACCCAACTCCTAAAAAAGCCATAACAAGGATAGATAAAAACCTTCTTCTGGTTTTGCTAATTGTTTTTAAATTATTTTTAAACAATGCTTTTTTCATTTTTTTAACCTTTCTAATTTTATTACCATTCGATATCATCAATAGAAACTGGATTATCGTTTATAACAATATTTTGTGCCGTACCATTTTTAAAATGAATTACCTTATCTGCCATAGGTGCTAATGCACTATTATGTGTAATGATAATAACTGTCATTTTTTCTTTTCTTGACATATCTTGCAATAATTTCAATATACTTTTCCCTGTTTTGTAATCCAATGCACCTGTTGGTTCATCACATAACAAAAGCTTTGGATTTTTTGCAATTGCTCTTGCAATGGCAACCCTTTGTTGTTCCCCTCCTGAAAGTTGAGAAGGAAAGTTATCTTTTCGGTCGTTTAGTCCAACTTTATCTAATATCTCGTCCACATCTAATGCATCCGGACACATTTGAGTAGCAAGTTCCACATTTTCTTTTGCTGTTAAATTTTGTACTAAATTATAAAATTGAAAAACAAAGCCAATATCATTTCTTCTATATTGAATTAACTGTTTATTTTTTAATTTGGTAATCTCTTCGCTATCAACGTATACTTCTCCAGAAGTTGCGGTATCCATTCCTCCTAAAATATTAAGCGTCGTTGTTTTTCCTGCTCCTGATGGTCCTACAATAACTACTAATTCTCCTTTTTCAATTTGAAAATTTGTATTATCTAATGCCTTTATCGTAACTTCTCCCATTTTATATTCTTTTACAATATTTTTAAACTCAATATAAGACATCTTCTTCACTCCTTAGATTTTTATTATAATCTAATTCTCTTTTTTTCACAAGAAATTTCACATTTCTTTCACATTTATTTTTTATAAAAATACTCCCTCAATATGAAACATTTCTTATTTCATATTGAGGGAAAACAAACTGTCATATTTAATTCATATAATTTATTTGTTGATTTTCTACTAGTTCGTAAATATCTAGTTTATCAGAATTCATGTTCTTTTCATTCATCTTTACGGCTGTAATTTGGTTATTATAATAAGTCTTATAGTAATAAATTCCTTTTGTAGTATTAATACAACAAGAATAATTCGTAATATCACACTTATTTTCCTCTGTTATGGTAGAACCTTTTACCAAAGAAACAGAATCTAAAATATGGAAAAATTGTGAAACAGAACTTTCTTCGTCTGTATCGGATACAGAATTTAGTCTATTAAAACTTGCTCTAATAAACCTAGATGCTGGTGAATTATCTCCTGGAAGTCCAATAGCTCCCATTCCTCTTCCATACGTTTGTAATGGAATTTTATTAGAAAAGCTATTATTTGGCATATTCGGTGTAAGATTCATATAATTATTCATATTAGTAAAATGATATGGAAAAGGTGGATTGTTTGTTAAAACCCCTATTGGATTATCATAGATTTTTAGCCCATCTTTCATTTGTTCTAATACAATACAGTCTTTTTCATCTGAAATCATCCAATGTAGAGCCGTTAGTGGCATATTTTCTGCAAAAGGAATATCGATTAAATTAATGTTATAAAGTTCATTTTTTAATTCTTCTATACTTGAAAACTTACCTAAAACCCATGGAATGAGTTCAAATGGAGTAATATTAATTTTTCCTTCTTTCTCTTTTGCATAAAATGCATTTTCTGGAAAGTATAGTCCTGCTATGGATAATCCCTTTTCATTGGTAGCTTCTGCATATAAAGGATAATTCTCTACAACAGTAGCCATTCCAATCATTGCATACTTTGTTCTGAATTTTTCTTCCCTTTTTAATGCAAACTCATAGTTTCTAGGAGTAACCGCTACTTTTTCTTCAAATCTATGTTCAAAATCCAGATTACGTCCAAAATAGTAATCTTTTGTTTTTAAATTAACACATGTACACATATACTTTCCTTCCTTTCTTCAAATACCTTTTCATTATATAACACTAGAAAATAGTATTCAACTATATTTTTGAAATTATTCAATGCTATTACGGTAAAATAACATCTCCATAATAATTACCATAATTCTAATAATATATTCTGATAATTAGGAACATTTCCTGTTTTTCATAATATTCTATAAGGAGAGGTGAATTTATGAACGATTATCCTATTTTATATACGATTCGACCTGGAGATACTTTATATAATTTAGCAATGCAGTATGGTACAACAGTTCAAGAAATTATTAATACAAACTTAGCTTTAGATCCATATAACTTACGAGTAGGTCAACAGATTTACATTTATCCACGTCGTGATAATACTGGTTATAGTGCAAATCAGGTCAATTTATTAACACAAATGAATTTGGTATGGATGGAGCATATTTTATGGACTCGTTTACTTTTAATTAGTATTGCAGAAGACTTAAAAGATTTAGATGCAACACAAGCTCGTTTGCTACAAAATCCAAAAGATATTGCTAATATATTTCGAAAATATTATGGAAATGCGGTTGCAAGTACTATCGAAAAATTATTGACTGAGCATTTAGTGATTGGAAAAGATTTGATTGTTGCTTTAAAAAATAATAATCAAAAACTAGCTTCTGAATTAAATACAAAATGGTATAAAAATGCAGATGATATGGCAGATGCATTTAGTAGTATTAATCCTTTTTATCCAAAAGAAACCGTACGCCAGATGCTTTATGAACATTTAAGACTTACAACCCAGGAAGTTTCTGCTCGTTTAAAAAAGGATTATGCAGCAGATATTAGAGCCTATGATATGGTACAAAAAGAAATTTTAGAAATGTCAAAATTTTTTGTGAATGGAATTGTAAAACAATTTCCGAATTTATTTTAACCCCCCAGTTGGCTTAGCTGACAGCCCCTTATTAAAGGGGCTTTTTTGTATGGCTTCGAATATTTATTCTGGAACAATTTCGATTCCGCATTGTGTGCTGGTATCCGAGAAGATGACTCTATTATTCTTTTTTAAGTTTACAGTAATAGAAGAAGAAATACTTTCAAAAATATCTTTTTCCATTTTTCCTTTAACTGGTGCAGAGAGTCTAAGCCCTGTATCATAGGTTGATGTTATATTTAATCGATAAGGACCTTTTTTTAAAGTTATATTTAGTAACTTGCTATCTAAGTCATACTCTATTAGTTTAGCATTATTATACGTAGTAAACTTATATTCCTGATTATCAATGATGAGAACACAAATAATGCCTCTAAAAGTAAATATCGAAAAAGGAATATCTGCTACCGAAAGCATAAAGCTAGTATTCGGTTTTTGAAAGTGATTTGCTTGGCACCAAATATAAGATTTGGGAAAAGAAGTTCCCCAGTCTTTTTCTATATATCCCACACCATGATGAAACTTTATTTTGTTATGATTCATATCAATAAAACCATTGGCATCATTTTGCATACTAAGGATTGCATGATTACACTCCATAAATGGAATATAAGAAAAAGGTCCCATTATGTTAGGGCTCAAAGCACTCGTACTAATATTCTCACTTTTTGAATATTGAATATTTCCATAAATGTTAAGGTTTTGAGCATCCTCTTTTACATCAATATGAATACCATCTTTTGAAAAAGTATTATCTCCTATTTGAATGTAGAAAGGGTTAACATTACATTTGAAATCATCAATCGGATAATGAATAAAATAAGATGAATTATTTGTAATTACTTGTATAAACGCTTCCCTTTTGTTCTCCTCTACATTGATGCCAGGGATAAAAGAAATACCTTTTTCATGGTTGGTATTTTTAAAATACCAACCTTCAAAATAGTTTTTATTTGTATTTAATTTTTTCTCCCCTTGAAATAAATCTGGGTTTTTCATTAAAAATAATCGATTCATACTATCATTTTTCTCAAAAAATATAAGAATATTCATTTATTTTTCTTTTAAATTTATATACTCTAAGCATTTTTCTTCTAATTTTTTAAAATCACAGATATTAAACTTTTTCCTTGTGTTTTCTTTTACTCCTAATTGATATACTTCATTCGCAATTTTCTTTATTTTTTCTCTATTTGTATTGCAATAGTGTAATTCTTTTCTTAATAAAACCTGATATTTTTTATCTTCTTTCGAAAAGTCTTTTTGGTTTAAATATTCAATCGGGCAAGGAAACATAAACGAAAATCTTAACGATGATATTGGTTTTAATTCATTACTTTCTCTATCTTTATCCATTATCAAAAAAGACGTATGGACTTTTTTATTATAAGATGATACTGGTGCAAAATAATTGAAATTGTTAATTGTAAGAACTATTCCGCAAAAGAATTTTTTATGCTTTTCATATTCAATATTCGGAATTTTATCATCTCCATTTTCTTTCAAATATTTTATATATTCACTATCTACCTCATAAAATTTCAATTTCATACTTACATCTCCTTTTTGTTTATAATAAAATGAGGAGCTAAAATCTAAATTTTAACCCCCCATATTAAATCTCGCTACTTTGGTTTGAGCTGCGAAACACTCGTATAAATCGTTCGCCATTTTTGTTTGAGTTGCGAAACACTCGTATATATTGTTCGCCATTTTTATGAGCTGCGAAACACTCGTATTATTGAATAGCCATTCTTTATTAGTATATTCATTATACTATTTTTTTATTACTTATGTCAATAAAATCAAGACAAATTAATAATTTTCAGCTTTAATTTCAAAATATGCTTTTGGATGATTACAAACTGGGCATACTTCTGGTGCTTTTTTACCAATTACTATATGTCCGCAATTTCTACATTTCCAAATGCGGTCACCGTCTTTTGAAAATACTAGTTCATTTTCAACATTGTCTAATAATTTTCTATATCTTTCTTCATGTTCTTTTTCAATTTTTCCAACTTGTTCGAATAAAAATGCTATATGGTCAAATCCTTCTTCTTTTGCTTCTTTTGCCATACGATCATACATATCTGTCCATTCATAATTTTCTCCATCTGCTGCATCTTTTAGGTTTTCAGTTGTTGTTGGAACTTCTCCACCATGTAATAATTTAAACCATATTTTAGCATGTTCTTTTTCATTTTCTGCTGTTTCTAAAAAGATAGCTGCTAATTGCTCATATCCTTCTTTTTTTGCTTTACTTGCATAATATGTATATTTGTTTCTTGCTTGAGACTCTCCTGCAAATGCCTCCATTAAATTTTTTTCTGTTTTACTTCCTTTTAATTCTGCCATAGTAAATACCTCCTATAATATTTATTTTGTTTTTCTTCTTTCTAGACTTATCATCTATAAAAGCATTTTTATTTTATCACAATTTTATAAAAAATCAAGATAAATTTACATTTTTCTGAAATGTGAAAGGAGACCAGCACAATAACTAAATGGTGCTGATCTCCAATGGCTTTATTAGCCTAACTCTCTCGTCTCAATATTCAATTGTTTTCGAACTGTACTATTCTGCGGACTCTTCTACCGGTGCCTCTACATCGGATTGGTCTGCTTCCTCCTCTGTTCCGTCATTTGCTTCACCATCTGATTCATCTTCTTCCTCATCATCAGATTCGTCTCCGGCAATAAGCTCTGCAAATGTATCAAATCCATTAATGTAATAGTTTGACAAAGTTTCTGCCAAATCTTCTCCTGCAGTACCACATTTTTCTAATGCATCGGTTAAGTCTTCCCATTCTTCCATAATATCGGTCTCAGCATATTCACTGCCAGACAGATAAATCGCGAAAGTCAGCACGTACTGCTCAGGTATATCAGAAATATCCAGCTGCTCATGTTCTTCATTCTCCATATACTCATTTAATGCTGAATAATCAATTTCTGCCACAACCGCATCTACTTCTTCATACCGTCCATTTTCAGCCAAATCAGAAACATGTTCTACTTCCTCCAACCGCTTTAACTCTTCTACTAAAAGTTCAAGAAATTTTTGTTTTTCCATAGTTTTATGCTCCTTTTGATTTTTTAAGCCAAGTTTGAATTTTACGAGAGAGTTTTTTCAAAATAGGCTTATGTGTGTTATTATACTACATTATGTAGATTTTTGCAATGCCACTTTATGTCATTTCTTTCTTGGTATATCTTATTATTTTTCTCATATACATGTTACGAGGTGGAATTCATTGTTTATTCGTTCTGTTAAAATTAATAAATCTTATTTATTGTTTTGTACAATTGTAATATGTATTTTACTTATTTTGATCGGAGTTTATCTTTTATATCCTACTTCACTACCTGCTAGTTCTAGTAACTTAATTTGGGGAAATAATATAGAAGAAGGAACATCCAAAAAGAAATCATATATTAAATGGGTCGATTTTAATGCTACTTATGATGTTTTAGATAAAACTTCAAAGTTAGATATAAATTCTCATAATAATGGTGAAACTGTACAATATAATTGGATTGAACTTTTAAGTTATCTTGCTTGCAAATATGGTGGAAATTTTAAGAAATTTAATCAAAAGGATTTAAATACTTTAACCCAAAAATTAAAAAATGGTAGTACAATGGAAGAACTAACAAAAGATATGAAGAATTATTCTTATTATTACCAAGCATTTGATGCGATTTTACATGAGTTCATTGGAGAATATGAGATAGAAGTTCCAAATGCTGGAACGGAAGAAAAAACATATATTAAAAAATATGGCGTAAAAGCGTTTTCCCCAATTGCTAAGAATTATAGTTTTAGTCATTATGATGATTTTGGAAATGCGCGTTCCTATGGATATAAAAGAGTTCATTTGGGAAATGATTTAATGGGATCTATTGGTACTCCTATTATTGCTGTTGAGTCTGGTACAGTAGAAGCACTTGGCTGGAACCAATATGGAGGTTGGCGAATTGGAATTCGTAGTTTTGATAAAAAACGTTATTACTATTATGCTCATTTAAGAAAAGACCATCCTTATGTAAAAGATTTAACCGAAGGTCAAATTGTAAAAGCAGGTGATGTAATACGGCTATCTTGGTATGACTGGATATAGTACAAAAGAAAATGTAAACAACATTAATATTCCCCACCTTCATTTTGGGATGCAACTTATTTTTGATGAGAGCCAAAAAGATGGAGTAAATCAAATTTGGATTGATGTTTATCAGATTATTGAATTTTTAAGAAAAAACAAATCGGAGGTTATAAGAGAAGATAATGATACCAAGGATTATGTAAGAAAATACGATATGATAGACCCTAGTATTTGCGAGTAAAGGAGGATATCTTGAAAATTCATTTTCACATTATCAAATTAAATTACAAATTAATAGCAATTTTTCTTATTTTGATATTATTCTTTTCTTGTATATTTGTATATAGCTATGTAAAAGCAAATGAAGAGCCATATATAGAAGTGCCAATTATTATGTATCACAGTGTTTTAAAATCCAGAAGCGGAAGTTATATTGTTCATCCCGATACATTAGAAAAAGATTTGGCTTATATTAAAGAAAAAGGTTATACTTCTATTACAATGACAGATTTAATTAACTATGTATATTGTGATACTTCTTTACCTGAAAAGCCAATCATTATCACATTTGATGATGGACATTATAATAATTTAGGCTATGCAGTACCTCTTCTTAAAAAGTATGATATGAAGGCAGTTATTTCAATTGTTGGAAAATATACAGATGACTTTTCTAGAACAGATGAAGCAAATTTAAATTATGGTCATCTTCGTTGGAAAGATATTAATGAACTAATCCAAGATGGCACTATTGAATTTCAAAATCATACCTATAATCTACATACAATTGGGGCTAGAAGAGGCTCTATGAAAAAGAAACGGTGAATCTTTAGAACAATATACTACCATATTTTCAAATGATGTTTTAAAATTACAAGAAGAATTTAAAAATAATACTAATTATACACCTAATACTTTTACCTATCCATATGGAGCCATTAGTAAAGAGTCTTTAAGTATTGTAAAAGATTTAGGGTTTAAAGCTAGTCTTTCCTGTCTTGCAGGAGTTAATCATATTACTAAAAACCCAGATTGCTTATATAGCTTAAGGCGTAACAACCGCCCTAGTGGCACTTTTACGGAACAATTTTTTAAAAAATTATTAAAATAAGGTAGATTATTATCTGCCTTATTTTATCGGTCAAAGATTGCTTTTCCTACTCCCTTGTCAATCATTGTTGCAAAGATGTTTTTTAATATAATTAATACAATTGGTCCAACAAACATTCCTAGAACGCCGATTGCCTTAAATCCAGTATACATCGCTATTAATGTAAAAATCGGATGAATTCCTATATGATGGCTAACCACTCTTGGTTCTGCAAATTGTCTTACTACTGACATAACAATCCAAAGTACTAAAATTCCGATGGCAAGCTTAATATCTCCACTCATAGCAGATATAATCGCCCAGGGAATCATGGCTGTTCCAGAACCAAGAATTGGAAGTGCATCTACAAAACCAATTCCTAGTGCAGCAAGAAGAGGATATCCTACGTTGAATCCTAAAAATTTCAGAATATATAATCCAATTAGTGAAACAATAAATGATATTAGAATTAAAGTTGCTTCTGCTTTTAAATATCCTCCCAAGCTTGTTATTAATTCTCTTGTATGCTTTCCAATACGCTTTACCCACTCTTTTGGTAGATGATGTTCTAACTGGTCTATCATATACAATTTATCAGTGCACATGAAATAGATTGCTACAAATGCTATTCCTATATAGATTGCTATCGTTGGTATTTCGGTTAAAAAATTCATCATAGATGTTAAGAAATTTTTAACCCAATTTGAAACAGTACCAATAAAATCCCACAAAGAATTTTGGATAACACTAGTTACTTCTTGCGGAATTTTTAATTTTTCAAAATTGATATTTTGTATAATATTTTGTATTTGGTTATATCCTGTTTCAATATATATATTTAAACTTTGTAATAGTTTAGATGCTTCTTGAATTAAAGCGGTAATTCCCCATATAAGAAAACCTATTAATATAACTGATACAACTATTAGAACTAAAATAGCACTTGTTTTTCTCGTAAAACTTGTCCTTTTATTAACAAATCGAATAAGAGGTTCAATGAGTAGCGATATGATAAAGGCAACTAAAAATGGCATATAAAAAACAGCTAGTTTAAATGCTAAGTATATTCCAATAATACTTAAAACTAACACAATAATTCTTTTTGTTACCTTTGTCCAATATCCCATATCAATAACCATATTTTTTTCCTCTTTTAATCATAAAAAATAGAAGTAGGAATCCTACTTCTATTATTATATGATTTGTACTTAAAATTATTCAGCGTTTTTACTATTATTTCCACATTGGCAGATATTTTCTAATGTATTACATACTTCCTGCGTACCAACTGTTTTATCATGATGTGCTAAATCACCCAAAGATAAAATTCCAACAATTTTATTGTTTTGGTCACAAACGGGAATTCTGCGAATTTGAAAATCTGACATAAGTTTTGTTGCTTCATCAATAGTTGTATCTGGTTTACAACAGCAAACCTCGCATGTCATAATATCTGAAACTGGTGTTGTTTTTACATCTTTTCCACATGAAATCGTTCTTAAAATAACATCACGGTCAGTAATTAATCCAACTACTTGACAATTTTCGTTACAAACAGGGATACATCCCACATGATTATCACACATCAACTTTGCAGCATCTGCTACATTAGTCTGTGGTGTACAATAACACACGTTTTTTGTCATACAATCTTTAACATCCATATTACATACTTCCTTTCAAAAATTTATAAGATTATTTTGTGTAAATTAATAGAAAGTATGCAAGCGAAAAATTGGATATTAAAATTTATATTGTAACACTACTATCTCCTACTGTTCCTGTGATACCTGTTTGTAAACACACTACCGGACGTAAACCATACATATTTGTCCTTATAGTACTCGCACAATAAGTACCACTAGAACCTACGCGAAACATATTAACATCTGAAGTAGCATCAATTGTAGCGGTCCAATATCCATTGCACCAATCTATTGCACCATTGTATGGTACATACAGATATTCATCCCACAAAGAACCTCTTAATGTAGCAGGATCTGTATATTCAAAAGTTGTTTTATATTTTGCATTATGACTTAACATTAGCATTTCTGCTGTTGGACTTCCTGTCGCACTT
>JAGAIV010000032.1 GCA_017626365.1 Clostridia bacterium | reverse complement strand
TTTCTTTTAAATTAAGTAAATATGGCTCTAGTACAGGAGAAAATTTCATTTTTATTGTTGCCGTTCCTGGTATATATCTAATATATTCAAACCAATGAAAAAATAGCCAGTCGGGGTTTTCCTTTGTTCCCATATTCATTTCAATATCTTTGTTGTTCAATGATTTACATTTTCTTTTTATCGTTCTATTAAATTCATAATCTTTATTATCAATTCCTAAAAAATTAGCAAACTCACTAACAGTCATTGTAAATTCAGTAAACATATCACTATCACTTGTTATTTTACTACACAATGTTAGAACTAATTTTTGTTCTAATGCTGACATTTGATATTTGCCTTGTATCATTTTATTTGACTTTACAACTTGATTATCTAAAGATAATTTATTTCTTTCGTATATGCTCATATTTAAGCCCTCCGCTTACAGTATAAAGTAATCAATTTTTAAAATCAATATAAATGCCACAAAAAGAAAAAAAAGTGGCATTTATACCGTAAAAAAAGTGGCATTTCGAAAAAACGATACCGTAAAAAAAGTGGCATTTATACCGTAAAAAAAGTGGCACATACCGGGAAAAAAGTGGCACATACCGGGAAAAAAGTGGCATTATATTTTTGAAAGTCTTGTTGCTCTAGGTTTAGAAGCTCACGAAAACATATTAAAACAATTAGTTAATGTATTTGTTATATATAAAAAAACAAGACTAACTAAATAGTCTTGCAAAAAAACCTTTCTTTACATTTTCTGCAGTTTGTTTATTTCCATCTGCAGTATCTAACATTGGCGGAAAAGCTAATTTTTTAAAATCTTCACTTTGTTGTATATATAATTCTTGCCAATGTTTTTTTTCTTCTTCTTCTGCTTTTAATTTCTCTTTTAATTCTTTAATTTGTTTTTCCATAAATTCAAAAATAAAGTCTTGTTTAAAGGATGAAATGGTTTTGTTTTCGGTATTTTCAATAGTATTTAAAGTGTTGTTGTTTAAATTAGTAGAATTACTCTGCATAGTAATTTTTCTTAATGTTAATAAATAATTATAACCATTTTCGTTGATTTTTTCTTTATTATCTTCGGGGTCTATTTCAATATACCCCATATTTTTTAATTTTGATTTCTTTTGATATATATTTTGAGGACTGCAGTTTAACATTTCACTCATTTCGGTAAAAGTCCACAATGCCATATAAAAACCTCCTTTTTAAACACTTGTTTAAGCTTGTTTAAAAAGCTACAAACAAGCCTTTTCAAGTTAGTATAAAATACACTTTAAAATATATATATCATAACTTTAAAATGCGGTCAATAAAAGGAAAATAAAAATCAACAATTGTTTACACTTTACTTTGTATAAAATTTAATATATAATTCGTGTATCCTTTCATAAGGAAATCTTAGAGAAAGGAGGTATACATATACATTATGAAAAAATTTATACTAAAGATGTTAGTTTTAACAATAATTCTAATATTTGTATTAGAAAAAGTTGTTTACTAACAAAGCAAAAACCCAGGTCTAGCACACCTGGGTTTTTTGTATACATTACATTATGAAATTCATACTAAAGCAACAATTGCACTTGTTGTAATTGAATTGTAGCATATTAACTAACTTTTGTCAAATATGCTAATTATTATTATTTTCATAATCTTTTAGTGCATATTCTAAACTTTGATTAAAAATGTCATTTATTGATATATCTTCTTTGTATGAAATTTCTCGTATTTTCTCAAGTAATTCTTCTTTTACTCTTATTGTATATTGAATATACTTTCCAGTATTTCTTTTTCTATATGCCATACTCATAAATTAACCACCCATTTTTAGTTTAATAATTTGAGATTGTACAAAACACACATATTTTATACTTGCACTTTTATAAAATTAGCTATATACTGCATACAAGGGGGGTTAATTATGTTTAAGTTAATCAAAAAAATGTTTGCTAATATTGATACAGTCCTAAAGAAAATATGCGTATTTTCTTTTATATGTGGACTAATAGCTTGTGTTATATTTTTCTTTTTAGCAATGGCAGATGATGATGATTTTCTTATTGGGTCTTGTATATCTTTAGGAGCTTGTATTGGGGTATTACCTTTGTATGCTTTTTCTGATATGCTTACACAATTAAAGTTATTAAATGAGAAAAACAAATAAGAGGTTTTAAAATGTTAAGCAATAAAGAAAAAGAAGATTTAGAAGAAAACAGAAGAAAACTAAATGCACTAATAGAAAATAATGCACCATTAGAAGAAATACAAAAGCAAAGTGAAATATTAGATAAATTTATATTATTAGCATATGAAAAGAGGGTGGAATTATAATGTCAAGTAGTGGTGGTAAAGGGTCTGTAATGGGACTAATACTTATAATAGCTGGACTTTTCCTAGCTCCTGTTGGAATAGGAATTATACTTATATTTATTGGAATAGGTATGTGTAAAAGCGGAAATTATAAATAAATTTTAATTAACATAGAAAGAGGTAAGAAAAAATGAAAATGAAAAATAATCAAGGTAGTGGTGCAATTTGGGTTATTCTAATTGTTATGCTACTTGCTATGCTTACAGGTTGTAGTGGAAGTTCAAGTAGTAGTTATCACGATAGAGAAGTAGAAAAATTAAAAAATGAATTATATTATCAAGCACCTAACGGAAAATATTATCACAAATAAAAAATGCAGAAGTGATTTCTGCATTTTTTTATTACAAATACTTATTTTTAGCCGTTTTTGTATTTTTGAAAATTTTTTGACTTGCGAAAATCGTTTATAAGCTATTTTTATATGCTAGGCTATAAAGTTATACCCCTGTTTTTAGTTCTTTTATTCTTGCGGTGGTTTCGTTTGAATAGCGGGGTAGTAGAAGCGGAGGGTCGGGACCTGTGTATCATTGGGTTTCGTGAAGAGGGACATAGGGTTTCGGTAGAGGGAAATTCAACGGAGATCCGTTTTTTATGTATACTAAATTTACTACGCATTTCCGCACATTATAAAGGGAGTTGTTAGTTTTGTTAAATAAAATAATTAAATATTCAATGTATACCTCAATTATATTTTTAATTTTATGGCTTATTTCTTTTGGTATGCTAAATATTGCCAAGAGTTTATGGGAAAATAATCATAAAAAAGTAATGGTTGAGGAAAAATTTGAAAAATATTCAAGTATTAAATGGGTAGATAAAACAAGTCCAAAATGGGAAACATTAGAAAATATATATAACATACTTGATACTGTTGGTATGCCTTTAGAATGTATTTCATTCCCAATTTGGAGAATTTCATCTGCAGTATTTGTTTCTTGTGTTATATTCAAATATCGTGATGAAATAGCAGAGCTTTAATCTGCTATTCATCAACTTTTTAATTGATTATTGATTTCTTTTACAATATCATATGCAACTCTTTCAATTTCTTTCTGCAGTTCTTTTTCTTGTTGCCTAGCTTGTTCCCACATTTCAGTTTGCTTTTTAATTTTCAAGTGGTTAATAACCCAATTTTCTATTGGACTAAATGTTGTTGGGTTTAGTCTTTGTTGTCTTATAATTCCCTCTAAATCTCCTATACCTCGTTGTAAGTTCATTAATTCGTATGGTGTCATTGCTTTTTCTCCTTTACTGGTTATGTATTTGTATATGTTCCTCAATAGTCATATACTTTAAATTACAAGCCTTATTATTATAATGATTATTGTCTATATGATGAACTACAAGCTCCTCTATATTCTCATTTTCTGGTTTATCAAGCCAACATTCCGCAACTAGATGATGAACGAATTGTCTTATTGACCTGCCATTTCTTGTTATATCAACTCTTTCATAACCTTTGCTATTTCTAACACCTCTTAAAATAATAGCATTATAACCAAATAAACTTTTTATTCTTCCAAGATTAGAACATAAATAAATTCCGCCAGTTTGTGGGATTTCTTTCCATTCTTCCCCCTCTAAATTCTCAATATTATCATTACAAAAAGGCTTGTCATAAACTAATCTATACAAGCCTTTTGTAGATATACATTCAAAGCATTGGTCATCTGTTTGTAGTTTATAGCTATGTCCTCTTGGTTTAATAAACTTATTACTTCTTGCACTATAAACCTCTCCAGTCTCAGTCAAAAAATAATAGGGTGCAAACCCGTGCCCTATCATCTTCATTTTTAAATTTTTCATTTTGTCTTTTTCCATAATTTTATCTCCTTTTTTCTTAAATTTTCGGTCTATTCAACCTTTCAGTTATTTAAGAAAAATCGAAGATAGCGTTTTATAAGAAATGTCCTAAAATTTTTCAGCACTCAACATTTTTTTATTCTGCAATATCGTTTAAAAAGTTTTCTAGTGCCTTTGATTTTCCATAGCCTAGATTATAAGTTCCATTAAGCCAGTTATAAAAACTATTAACTGACATATCAAGCATTTCTGCAAGGTCTTTATATGTAAATATATCATCATTAAGAGCCTTACACATTTTGCAAAATTTCCTAAGATTTTTTTGTTCCATAAGTATTTCTCCATTTCTTTAATAAATTTGATTTGTAGCTTTACAAGAGCTAACTTTGTAAACTAAAATTTATAAGCCCCCCTGTAGTTTTGGGAAAAAATTTTTTTAAAATAAAATTATTGATTTGTCGTGGCTCTCTCTCTTTCCAACAGCCACAACGATTTACATTAACTTGTCAATGTTCGTTTATCTGCAGATAAAATCACCTGCAGATGACACCCGCCCGCAAGTGCTTGATATATCTAGCTTTTATTTTCTCTTGTTTGATATTTTTAAAAAATTTTATTATAATATATTTATATAAAACTATATCTGCAGGAACACGCGGAAATCCGCAAAGTGTTGCTACAAGCTAGATACAAGTCGCCACAATTTGACAAACTAAAAAATTTTTGTTATAATTTAATTAGTAAATAACTTAAATAAATTGTTGGCTAAAAGTATGTTAATTTATAATATTATTATTTAATTTTCAGTATTATTTATATTTATAAATAATTTAATATATAAAAATAAGATAGGCGAGCTTGCGAGCCTATCTTATTTGTTATATTAAATTATTTTTCTGCTTTTTCTTTTAATAGTTTATCAAGTGTAGGTCTGCTTATATTTAGCTTTTCCGCCATTTGAGTTTTTGTTATCTTTCTTCTTTCGTATAACTCATATTGTTTATTAAATGTAGTATCATCAATTTTAACCTCTTTGCGACCTTTAAATCGATGTTCTCGCTTGGCAATTTCAATTCCGTTCTCTTTGTCTTTCAAGTAAATTTTGTCTTTCAAACTCGTTAATAGCTCCAATTACCGTGACCATAAGTTTTCCTGTTGCCGTGCTAGTATCTAAATTTTCTTTGTTAGATTTAAGAGCTACCCCTTTTTTATTTAATGTTTCTATTATTTCCAATAGGTCTTTTGTGCTACGAGCGAGCCTTGAAAAATCATGTATATAAACTTCATCTCCAGCTCTTACAAACTCTAGCATTTCTTGTAGCTTTGGTCTGTTGGTATCTTTACCGCTAACCTTTTCTATAAACCATTTTTCAATATCTTTATTCTCCATAGCCTCGACTTGGCGCGCCTCGTTCTGCTCCACCGTAGACACTCTTATATATGCAACTCTCATATTTCATTTCCCCTCTCTCTTTATCTTGATTTAATATTATCATATTGTAAATTTGAAGTCAAGAGATATTTTACAAATTGTAAAATAATTTAAAAACAAACTCTATTTTTACATTTTAAAGAGCAAGTTGAGTGTAAATTTACGGTATACTCTATTTTTACATCATAAAAAATAGACTACAATTAGTAGCCTATGAGTTTTATATTACTTTACTATGCGTTTTCTATTACTTTTGTATTAGCTTTATTATTTTTATTTTTAGTATCTGCATTTTCGTTTTCTTTGTCCGCATATTCTTTTTCTAATTTTTCTATTTCATCATTCTTTTTTTGTTCCTTTTTTTTCTTTTCTTCTTCTGCTATCAATTCCATTTCTCTATCATACGCAGGAAATTGCTCATAAAACCATTTTTTTATTGTCATAAACTTTTCATCTTTTATCTTTTCCAAAGCTTCTTTTTGCTCTTTTTTGCCTTTATTTTCTACATAGTCTATTATTTGTTGTTTCTTAACTCCATTACCTGGTACTCGTCTTTTAATTACCTTATAACCTGCCTGCACATACATTTGTACCATTTGTTTTTCATCATTTGTAATATTTTTCATATCTACAACAACGCAATTTTGAGTGTCTACCTTTCCATTACTTCTTTTTACTGTTCTTTTAGTTAGTGTATAATTTCTTTTTACTGACATTTTTAAAACCCCTTTTCTTCCTTATTATTTCTTTTTCCGCATCTTTATTTTGCGTTTAAAACATCTTTTGTTTTTAATGATATAATTTATCATCTTTTGTAAAAAAACATTTTAAAAGCCAATTTAGCTTTAAATTTAATTATTATAATTTCATTTGTTCAAGTTCATATCTTCTTATTTGCGTATTTGTGATTTCTTTTCCAGAAATTATTTTTTCTTTTTCTTGTAATACTTTTGTAAAATATGGAATAGGAAGTTTTATATTGTTTTTTTCATACTCATTATTTTTTAATTCCATAACTAACTCAAATATTGTTTCTTTTGAAAATAAATCTGTTGTCGTATCTCTTAATGCTATTTTATATCTTGCAAGCATAAGATTTGTCAAGATTTGTTGAAGTTCCTTTTTAGTTTTCTTTTGATATTCTTCATATTCTAGCCAACTATCAATAGGGTATTTATAATCATTTTTATGTATTGAAAAAGTAAGTCCTACAACCTTTTTACCCTCTTTTTCTTCTTTTTCTAAAATTATTTTTATGTCTGAATATTTGTTTATTTCTTCCATAGCTTTTTGTATTACTTTAGCTTTTAAATGACTATACTTTTCGTATTTGTTGTTGCCTAACATCAAAATTTCCCTTAATTCTTCTATTGTAACCGTTCTTTCGCCAATATTTTCCCATTGTTTCATAATTTCATAAATACGAAAACTATACTCACATTTAAAATTTATTACATAACCTAGTTTATATTTAGTGTATGTTTCTTTTAAATTAAGTAAATATGGCTCTAGTACAGGAGAAAATTTCATTTTTATTGTTGCCGTTCCTGGTATATATCTAATATATTCAAACCAATGAAAAAATAGCCAGTCGGGGTTTTCCTTTGTTCCCATATTCATTT
>JAGAIV010000031.1 GCA_017626365.1 Clostridia bacterium | reverse complement strand
TTACTATATAAATCGTTTTAACAAGCTTCGTTTTCACTTAGCTTTTCTTCGCTTTTTCGTTTTTATTTATTTGGTAGTACGAAAATAACTACCGCTATTGGTCTTTCAAAGGATTTATTGTTTATTTTTCAATGTACTTTTTCGTTCCTTCTTGACAGGAACTTTCATATTATACTACGCGTTATTTTAGTTGTCAATACATTTTTTAAATTTTTTTTGAATATTTTTATTTTTATTTTTCAACAATGTTATAACGCTTGATACCGTAGTGTTTTTAAGGTTTCCGCAACTTTAAAAAGGGCAAAATAAAAAACTAGTAGCTGAGACTTTCTTCTGTTATAAACTTTACTAATTTATTTTACTTATTTTCCGTTTCACTCGGTAATAATAATATTATCATTTTTGTAATCAAAAGTCAATACTTTTTTACTGGTAATTTTTACTTTTTTCGAGTTTTCGAATTTTATATTTACAAAATAAAAAAGAGTTGCACATATCTTGCAACTCTTTTACTTTTTACATTATATTATTAACCACATCGTTTCTATCAATAATTGTATTTGTTTCTGCAGCACCTGGATCAATATGTGTTAATCCTTTTGCATCTTCTTGTTCTTGTACTTCTTTTGCTACTTGCATTTGTTGTTCATATATTTTCTTAAGCTGTGCTTTTATTGCTGTTAGTAATTGTGAAATGTTTTCTGCTGTACGATTATTTAATATTGCTGAATTTGTTTCATTTAATTCTTGTACTGTAATATTTGAATTTGGCATAATATTTGAACTTGCTGTTATTTTAAAATAAGTTGTGTCTGAGTTATTTATATTCAATATTATGTTATTAATAAATCCGTTTTGTTTAGAATCTTCCTCTGTTTTGTTTTGAAGTGAAACTTTTATGGTTTCATTATCCTTATCAAATGTTACAATTCCTATCATGTTATTTTGTGTTCCAGATATTTGTTTTGCAAATTCAATACTTTTTATTGTATATGTTGTTGTTTTTGGAATTACTTCTTGTGGTTCACCAGATGCACTTCCTTCTATTATTTGATAGTCATCATTCGTAAATGTTACATTGTTTTGTGTTTGTTGTTCTTGATTTTCATCTATTTTTGTGTATGTGTAATTTAATGATACCAATGTACGAATAGAATTGCCTATTCTTTCATGATCAAATATATAGTAATCTATCTCACTTGTTTCTACTTGTGTTCTTACTACTTTTTCATTTGCTTCATAAACCTGTATTTTGATTCCATTTGAAAATCCATTTGTATTTATTTTAGTAATCTGTTCTTGTATACTCGTTCTCAAAGTATCTATCGTCACATCTGTTTTAGAATCTATTAACATTATTTTTTGAAGCAATATATTTAATATTGTTTGATCTTGTGACACTTCATTTAATATGGCTATTACTAAATTCTTGTATTCTTCGTTCGTTAAATTAATTCCATAAGAATTTGTTTTTATTGTTTTATTATCAATTTCAATTGTTACGCCTTTACTGTTATAGTATTTGCTTTTTGGTATTTGTGAATAAATCACTTTTATAAATGAATTTTGAATGTATTCTTTTTCTTGTTCTGTTAGTGTTAACAAATCCGTAATTGAGAAACTTTCTATTCTATTTGGTATATTAGATACATCTTGTATTCCCAATTTTTGCGCTAATTGTTTTAAGTTATTATTTTCAATTCCTAAATAAATATTAAATATGTCTGATGATGTTATTGCATTTGTGCCATTTATTGCGTATATATCGCCATCATGCACATATTTTGCTGTAAATAGCTCTTTTGTTAAATATTTAGATTTAGCTTCACTATAATCTCTATTATTTTCTGGGTCTGCATTTTTGGTATAAGCAATGCTAAAATTTCTAGGTGGTGTTGTTTGGTTTGCAATTTCAGAGTTAGTTGATACTAAGTCAAAATTAATATTTGAATTAATTGTATATGGTGCACTTTTTATTCGTTCCATTGTAGTTTTATTTGGATCTTCTAAATATTGTTCTAGCATATTTACATTTTGTGCTAAATATTTAAGGAATAATTCTTCATCACTCTTTAGAAAATCTGTTGTAAAAAATAATATTAGTCCAACAATTAGAATAGCTATGATAACAGCTATACTTATAATAATGACCACTAATTTTTTCTTATCTCTTCTCATGTTTCTCTCTCCTTTTTATTTTTCCATTCTTTGTTTCATTGATTCATAAATCACTATTCCCGCTGAAACAGATGCATTTAATGAAGTTATTTTTCCTTTCATTGGAATTTTCGTTAGAAAATCACAATTTTCTTTGGTAAGTCTACTCATTCCATCTCCTTCACTACCGATTACGATAGCAAGTGGACCTGTTAAGTCTTGGTGATAATAATATTCATTCGCTTCCATATCTGTCCCACAAATCCAAATACCTTCTTTTTTCAAAGTATTGATTGTTTCTACTATATTATTAACTCTTGCAATCTTCATGTGTTCTACTGCTCCTGCTGATACTTTTGCAACTGTGCTATTAACAGATGCTGCTCTTCTTTTTGGAATAATAATTCCGTGAACTCCAGCAGTTTCAGCAGTTCTTATAATAGAACCCAAATTATGTGGATCTTCAATACCATCTAATATAACAATGAATGGTTCTTCGTTTTTTTCTTTCGCTAAATCTATTATATCATAAACATCACAATAGTCAAATGGTGGAACGATGGCAATAATTCCCTGTGCATTCGGTGTTTGCGCCATTTGTCTAAATTTTTGTTTATCGATTTCTGTTACTAGAACTTTTCTTTCTTTTGCAATAGCTAAAATTTTATTAATCGAACCTTGTTTTTCTCCTTTTTCCATATAGATTTTATTAATATCTTTACCGGATTCTAATAATTCTAATACCGCATTTCTTCCTTCTACTTGGTCTTGATAACTTATTTCTTCTTTCATTTTCTTTCTCCTATATTTTTTGATTATATACCTAGGCAGAAATGAATTCCAGCCCTACGTGATTATGATTTTTTGTATAACGGGTCGATGAGGGCGTCGGCCCCTGCAATCATTCTTCGTCTAGTTTTAATACACTTAAGAATGCTTCTTGTGGGATGTCTACATTTCCGATTTGTCTCATTTTCTTTTTACCCTTTTTTTGTTTTTCTAATAGTTTTTTCTTTCTCGTAATATCTCCACCATAGCATTTGGCAAGTACATCTTTTCTCATGGCAGAAATAGTTTCTCTTGCTATAATCTGTCCTCCAATTACTGCTTGAATGGGGATACTAAATAATTGTCTTGGAATTACTGTCTTTAGTTTTTCTACCATTTTCTTTCCTCTTGTATAGCTTGAATCTTTGTGAACGATAAATGATAAAGCATCGACTCCTTCTCCATTTACTCTGATATCTAGTTTTACCAATTCTGCTTTTCTATATTCTTTAAATTCATAATCAAATGAAGCATATCCTTTTGTTTTCGATTTTAATTGGTCAAAGAAATCGTAAATAATTTCATTTAATGGTAATTCATAGATTAGCGTTACTCTTGAAGTATCCAAGTATTTCATATCTACATAGACTCCACGTCGATTTTGGCATATTTCCATGATATTTCCAACATAATCTTTTGGTGTTAAAATTTCTGCTTTTACAATTGGTTCCTCCATATAGGAGATTTCTTGTGGAGCAGGTAAGTCTGACGGATTATATAATTCTTCCATAGTGCCATCAGTTTTGTGTACTTTATAAATAACCGATGGAGATGTGGTAATCAGGCTTAAATCAAATTCTCTATCTAGTCTTTCTTCAATGATTTCTAGATGTAGTAACCCTAAAAATCCACAACGGAATCCGAATCCTAATGCTGTTGAAGTTTCTGGTTCATATTGAAGCGCTGCATCATTTAGTTTTAATTTTTCTAAGGCTACTTTTAAATTTTCATAATCACTTCCATCTACTGGATACAATCCACAATATACCATTGGGTTTACTTTTTTATATCCCTGTAGTGGCTCTTTTGCTGGATTGTTATTTAATGTAATGGTATCTCCTACATGAATATCGGATAAGTTTTTAATGCTTGCAGCAATATATCCTACTTCTCCTGCTAAAAGTTCTTTTGCTGGTACATACGTTCCCGGCTCAAAATATCCAACTTCTGTTACCGTAAACACTTTATTTGCTGCCATTAGCTTTATTTCGTCCCCTACTTTTACTTTTCCATCTACAACACGAACATAAGCAATAGCTCCTTTATAGTTATCATAAAAGGAATCAAAAATAAGACATTTTAATTCTGCATTTTCATCTCCTGATGGAGCTGGTATATCAGATACGATTCTTTCTAATACCTCTTCTACATTTAATCCAGACTTAGCAGAAATACAGGGGGCATCCATAGCAGGAATTCCAATAATATCCTCTATTTCTTGTTTTACTTCATCTGGTCTTGCATTTGGTAAATCGATTTTATTAATAACTGGTAAAATTTCTAGATTGTTATCTAATGCTAAATAAACATTAGCAAGTGTCTGTGCTTCTACCCCTTGGCTTGCATCCACAACCAAAATTGCTCCATCACAGGCAGCTAAACTTCTTGATACTTCATAATTAAAGTCCACATGCCCTGGTGTGTCGATTAAATTAAAGGTATATTCTTGTCCATCTTTGGCTTGATAGCACATGCGTACCGCTTGTGACTTAATGGTAATGCCTCTTTCTTTTTCAAGTTCCATATTGTCTAACACTTGACTTTCCATCTCACGTTCAGAAAGCACTCCTGTCATTTCAATTAAACGATCTGCTAATGTTGATTTTCCATGGTCAATATGTGCGATAATACTAAAATTTCGAATATGCTCTTGTCTTTGGCTCATAAGTTTACTTCTCCTCCATGTTCAAATAATATATGTATCTGTAAATTTCTCCCCAATTATTTACTTCTTTTAAATATTCATTTTCTTCTAATTTTTCACGGTTCACATCTCTAAAGTATAACGTCTTTATTTTATTTTTCGCTAATACTTTACAAATAATAGGACTATCATCAATCATCACATCGATTGATTCTTTTTTGCAGATTTCTGCTTTATCTTCTACTGCCCAATAATATTTTAAAAAAGTTAGATTTTCTTCTTGTAACTTTTTCTCCATTACACTTCTCATTTCTTTCATTTCCCCACCTCTTGCTGTTACAATTACTACTTCATGGGCATCTTTCTTTAGCAAGTTAATTACTTCTTTTGCTCCCGGCATTAGATTTGCTTCTTTTGATAATTTAACAAAATACTTTCGCTTTAATTCCTTTTGTTGCTCATCTGTCCAATCATAACGGCTTTGTGCCCAAAATTCATTATTTACAGTCCCATTTTTATGCAATTCTAACAAATCGTATAATTCTGCTTTATATCGAAAAGCATTCTCTGTATTATATATAACTCCATCGATATCAATTCCAATTTTCATTTTTCACTCCTAATATGGGTATTTTATCATACTATTTTATAAAGTACAATATTTTTTCTTGCATGATTGTACATAATGTGCTAAAATATATCAAATACATCGTAACATTAGGAGGAGGCATATTATGAATGACACGAAGATGTATTCCCTTTTACATGCTCTGACTGAAGTAGAAAGTGCTCGCGAGCAGAAGTTATCTAGTGTAACTTTACGGGGTATTAAACCCGCTTGCGCAGAAAGAGTCGGCGAATTATGTTCAAAGAAGGTTCGATTGGATACTTTTGTAAACCATCAAAATAACAATCAACCGTGCGCGACTTTTACTTTCGTAACAGAGTCGTAAAAGAGAAAGAAGAGCAATCTGTTTCTTGGATCGCTCTTTCATTTTTTTATAATAACTTTTCTAATTCTTTAATCTTATCTCTTATTTCAGCTGCCTTTTCAAATTCCATGTTGCTTGCATGATTTAACATTTCATCTGTTAGTTTATTAATGATATCTTTTACATCCTCATCTTCTTTAATTTCGTACTCTGCTCCAATATCTTCTACAATCGTTGCTTTTATGGTATCTCTTACTGATTTTTGAATCGTCTTTGGTGTAATACCGTGTACTTTGTTATAATCACTTTGAATTTTTCTTCTACGATTTGTTTCGGTTATTGCTTTTTCCATACTTTCTGTTAATTCATCTGCATACATGATAACTTTACCTTCTGTATTTCTTGCAGCACGTCCAATCGTTTGAATTAATGAACGTTCTGAACGTAAAAAGCCTTCTTTATCCGCATCCAAAATAGCAACTAGCGAAACCTCTGGAATATCTAAACCTTCTCTTAGTAAGTTAATTCCCACTAATACGTCAAACTCACCAATACGTAAATCACGTATAATTTCCATTCTTTCTAATGCTTTAATTTCGGAATGCATATACCTTACTTTTATATCTAAACTTGCTAAGTAACTTGTTAAATCTTCTGCCATTTTCTTGGTCAATGTAGTAACAAGAACTCTCTCATTTTTTTCTACTCTTTCATGAATTTGTGCAATCAGATCATCAATTTGATTTTCAACTGGTCTTACTTCAATTTCTGGGTCAAGTAATCCTGTTGGACGTATAATTTGCTCTACTATATTTTCTTTTGAATGTTCTTTTTCATAATCTGCTGGTGTTGCACTAACAAATACTACCTGATTTATTTTGTTTTCAAATTCGTTAAAGGTTAGTGGTCTATTATCTAAGGCAGATGGAAGACGAAATCCATATTGAACTAAAGATTCTTTTCTTGCTCTATCGCCATTATACATTCCTCTTACTTGTGGAATTGTTGCATGTGATTCATCAATTAATAATAAAAAGTCTTTTGGTAAATAATCCAACAAAGTAAATGGAGCACTACCAGGCGCACGTCCACTAATATGCCTTGAATAATTCTCAATTCCTTGGCAAAATCCTGTTTCTTTCATCATTTCGATATCAAAGTTCGTTCTTTCTTCAATTCTTTGTGCTTCTATTAATTTATTATTATCTTTAAAGTATTTAATTCTTTCTTCTAATTCCTCTTCAATTGTGCGAATTGCTCTTTCCATTTTTTCACTTGATGTTACATAGTGTGAATTAGGGAAAATCATAATATGATTACGACTACTCATTACTTTTCCTGTTAATGGATTAATTTCGGATATTTTTTCAATCTCATCCCCCCACATTTCCACTCGAATTGCTTTCTCATTTTCGTCGGATGGGTAAATTTCAATAATATCTCCTTTTGCTCGAAATGTTCCTCTTTTAAAATCCATCTCACTTCTAGTATACTGCATATTAACCAATTTTCTTAAAATTTCATCTCTTGTTTTCTTCATTCCTGGACGAAGCGAAATAATCATATTTTCATAATCAATTGGATCACCTAATCCATAAATACAAGAAACAGAAGATACAATAATAACATCTCTTGTTTCAAATAGAGCTGCTGTTGCTGAATGACGAAGTTTATCTATTTCATCATTAACAGAAGAGTCTTTTTCAATATAGGTATCAGAAGATGCAATATATGCTTCTGGTTGGTAATAGTCGTAATATGAAACGAAGTATTCAACGTTGTTCTCTGGAAAGAACTCTTTGAATTCGGAATATAGTTGTCCTGCTAGTGTTTTATTATGCGCTAAAACAAGTGTTGGCTTTTGTACTTTTTGTATAATATTTGCCATTGTAAAAGTTTTTCCGTGAGCCCGTAACTCCTAGAAGCGTCTGGAATTTCTTACCTTCTTTTATTCCTTTACTTAAATATTCTATTGCCTGTGGCTGGTCACCAGTTGGCTTATATTCTGAATGTAATTTAAACATAGTTTAACTCCTATTTTAATTTTTTTATATCTTCACCCATCATTTTTAAATAGTCTTTTTCTACTTGTGTTAAATGACTTCTCATATATTTGTCATATTCTTCATGTGCTTTTTCTAATGCTTTTTCATGGGATACTGTTCCTTTTCCACTAATTAAATATTCTTTGATTAGCTTATTAGCCCATATTCTAAACTGAGTACCTCGAATTGATTTTACACGATAACCAACTGCTATAATTGTGTCCAGATTATAAAATCTTGTTTTATAATTTTTACCATCCTTTGCAGTTGTCAAGGATTCCTTTACAACTGAATTTTCTTCTAATTCCCCTTCTTTAAATATATTCTGTATATGTCCACTTATATTTTGTTTAGTAGTATCAAATAATTCTGCCATTGCATTTTGAGTAAGCCATACGTTTTCATCTTCTAATCTTACTTCTATTTTAACTTGTCCATCATCTGTTGTATAAAAAATTATATTATTATCTAATTTCGACAACTCGTTGTCCAAATCTCTCACCTTCTCTTTGTTTTCTCTTCACTATTCTATCACAATATTTATAAAATGCAAACATTTTTTCTCTTATTTTTGATATAAAGTATAGTTTTCCTCTTCAATTGCCGATATTTTATTTAAATTATGCTTTTGAATTAGTTCTTCTTTTTCGGATTTTGGCAATTGTTTTATAGCATATTCTAACTTAGAAGCAAGCACTCTATTTTCTGAACACCATGCACATTCTAGTTTTTTAGCTGTATGACGTAGCGTATATTTAGCACATTTCTTGTCTTTTTCAAAATGTTCTTTCATTCTACGCTCAATATCAGTTGTAATTCCTGTATAAATTGAATTATCTTCACATCGTAACATATAGGTATAATACATAATTTTCTTCCTTTTATATAATAATTTGTATATACATTATCATAACTTTTATCACTATCAAATATTTTATAAAAAACTTTTAGAATTTTTTAAACTACATATAATAATATACACAAAAAGTGCAATAAATTTCCTAGTAGTACACATACATGAAATACTGTGTGAATATATTTATGCTTTCTTCCGATTCCATAAAATATAGCTCCTAGTGTATAAATAATTCCTCCTACTAGTAGAAGAATAAATCCTTTCATTCCTAACAAGGCAGGTAATATATTAATTTTTATAATAATACACCATCCCATTGTTAAGTAACATATCATGGAAAATACATTATATTTTTTTAAGTCAATGGAATTTAAGACAATTCCTAAAATTGCTACTGCCCAAATAACACCAAAAATTGTCCACCCTGTTTGTGGATTGTATTGTCGTAATGTGCATAGTGCAAACGGAGTATATGAACCTGCAATTAATACAAATATGGTACAATGATCTAATATTTGCAATACTTTTTTTCCTTTTACTTTTGGACTTAATCCGTGGTATATACTAGACATTGTGTATAAGAATATCATTGATATTCCAAAAACAACTCCACTTACTACTCCATATGCATTTTTAGCTTTTATACTACATAAAACAATTGCAACAATGCCTATTGCTGCTCCAATAATATGTGTTACCATATTTGCAATTTCTTCTCCTTTGGTATAAACTGGTAACTCTCTATCTGCTAATTTTGTTCTTTTCATGTTTTCTCACCTTACCTTTAAAATACTTTAATAGATTATCACATTATCTCTTGTATGTAAAGATTTTGGTTTTGAGTTGTACGGTTGGTCAACATTTTATTTTACGTATTTTTATTATTTTCTTTTTTTTCAAAAATAGTATGGACTTTTGTTTTAATTTTGTGTATGATATTATCATAAATATATACATTAGAAAAGATTATTGGAGGGAATTAACTATGTTAAAATCATTTCGAATTATCACTGTTTTTTTTATAATATTAATATTATTCATGCCTATTTTTGTGCAAGCAACTGATGTTAATATGAACTTAACTTCAGACACTTCTATACAAAATACTTCTGCTGAAAACACTACTGCAGTAGAACAATCTTCTACTACAACACAAGAAACTACTACTGATACTTTATCCCCAAGTACAACAAATTATTCTAGTAATTCGCCAACTGTTAGCACTTTAAATCAATTACCAGAATCAAACCTTGGTTTAAATAATGTAATTAATATCATTTTAATTGTGATTGGTATTTTGTTAGTATTATTAGGTATTGCTATTATCATTCGCTTAAAACATTAAATTTTATTGTTAAAATTTTTTTGAAGATAAAGTTTTTCTTTATCTTCTTTTTTTGTCAATTTTTTCTATTATAGTCTATTTTTTGATGGATATTTTAAAAAAAACAATTCATACTATTATTAGTTTTTAAAAAAAACTTATTTTTTTCTAGGAGGTAAAAAGTCATGATAAAGAAAATTTTTGCTTTTATCATTGCCCTTGCCCTTATATTTGCTACATCTTCTGTCTTTGCTGCTAACGAACTAAAAGATTCTATGGATAAAGCTGGAAATAGTGTTAAGAATGCTGTTAATGGTGCTGGTAATATTGTTCGTGATGCAGGAACTGCAATTACAAATGGTGCAAAGGATGTAGGAAATACTATAGGTAATGGTATAAAAAACTTAGGAACTGGTGTTACTAATACTGCAAATAATGCAACTACAGATATGACAAAAACAAATAACACAGTAAATGGCAATGGATATAACGCTACAAGGACTACCACTACAAGAGCTGCTACTAATGATACTATTATGGGAATGAGTGCAAATACTTGGACATGGTTTATTTTAGCAATTGCTGCACTTGCCATTGTTGGACTTGTTTGGTATTATGCTATGCAAAATAAAAATGAATATAATAATCATAATGATTAATTGTAATGAATTAGGTCGACGAAAGCGTCGACCCCTACATATTTTTAATTTTTCTCTTTTCTATATTTATTTTTGGTGGTATAATGGTTTTATATTAAAAAAAGGAGAAAATTTATGTCATCACTAATTGCGAAAAATCCTACTGCAAAACATAATTATATAATTGAAAATACAATAGAAACTGGTATTGTTTTAACAGGTACTGAAATAAAATCCATTCGTTTACGGAAAAGTTAATCTAAAGGATAGTTATGCCATCATTAAAAATGGAGAAGTATATGTTCTTGGCATGCATATTAGTCCTTATGAACATGGAAATATTTTTAATAAAGACCCTCTACGTGATCGTAAGCTTTTACTAAATAATCGTGAAATTAGTCGTCTTATCGGATTAACCAAGCAAAAAGGTTATTCCTTAGTTCCTATGAGCTTATATTTTAAAGGAAGTTTTGTAAAAATGGAACTTGGGATTGGTAAGGGTAAAAAATTATATGATAAACGAGAGGAGCTAGCAAAAAAAGATGCTAGAAGAACTATGGAAAGAGCTTTAAAAAACAAGCAATATTCATAAAATAGCAGAACCAGATATGGTTCTGCTATTTTTCTATTTGAATGATTTTATAATTTTTTCATATTTTTCACTAACTTTGTCTTTGTCAGCTTTTAAAGATCCTAACGTTAAAATATAAGCTTTATCATCTTTTTTGATTAATATTTGTGTAATGCTCATTGTTTGTCCTCTACTTGTTGCAACATAGTCTAATCTTGCAGCTTTTTTTCCATTTAAGTTGATATACTCTGTTTTAATATCTCCTTCGATGTCCATTTGTGATTTTATTCCTGGAATTGATGCATCTACATATCCTTCGAATGTTAAAGCACTTGGAAAATCTGATGTTACAATGTTGATTGTTGCTCCTGCAACATCTGGATCCATAAACATTGGTAAACTTTCTTTTCCAATTGATTTGTAATTAGATGGATATTTAAATTCAACCCCTTCTATTTTGTCAAATGTTACGTAATCTGGTGTTTCTTCTTCTGTATAAACAGCTAATCCTGATACACTATCTTTTTCATCTGTTGTTAGTACATTATTAGCACATCCTGTTAAAAGCATTACTGCTACTAACATCATCATAGCTAATATGCTTAGTTTCGTTAATTTTTTCATTTTTTTCTCCCCTTTTTATCATTTTAATGTTTATATTTATGCCCTATTACTAGAGCCAAATACCTCTTTCATTTTGTGACTAACTGTCTTCTTAATTTCTTCTCTTGCAGGTTGCAAATATTTTCTTGGGTCAAACGCACCTGGCTCTTCAGCAAACACTTTTCTTATTTGTGCAGTCATTGCAAGTCTTAAGTCTGTATCTACATTTATTTTAGACACTCCTCGTTTACTTGCTTCATTTAGCATTTCATCTGGTACTCCTTTTGCTCCTGGAATATCAGCACCATATTTATTACACATTTCTACTAATTCTGGAATAACGGTAGAAGCTCCATGTAATACAATTGGTGTATCTGGAATTAGCTCTTTTATTTTTTCTAAAATATCAAATCTTAATTTTGCTTCCCCTTTAAATTTGTATGCACCATGGCTAGTTCCAATGGCAATTGCTAAAGAATCGCATCCTGTCCTTTCTACAAATTCTTTTGCTTGAACTGGGTCTGTGTACATAGCATCACTTTCTGCTACATTTACATCATCTTCAATTCCTGCTAATTTTCCAAGTTCTGCTTCTACTACAACACCATGTGCATGAGCATAATCTACTACTTTTTTAGTAAGAGCAACATTTTCTTCAAAATCATATTTTGAACCATCAATCATAACAGATGTAAAACCTGCATCTATACACATTTTACAAGTTTCGAAATCTGGTCCATGGTCTAAGTGAATAGCAACTGGAATTTCTGGTGCTTCTTCTACAGCTGCTTCTACCATTTTCATTAAATAGTTTATTCTTGCATATTTAATTGCTCCTGAAGATGCTTGTAGAATAACTGGTGATTTTTCCTCTTTTGCAGCATCCATAATTCCTTGTATAATTTCCATATTATTTACATTAAATGCACCAATTGCATAATGTTCCTTCATTGATTTTTCAAACATTTCTTTTGTCGTTACAAGTGGCATAATAAATTCCTCCTTCTTTCATTTTTTCTCAAGTCATTGTATTTCTAAAATTTCAATCTGTCAAGTTTTCTATTTCATAATGTCATAAAAATTTTTAAATATATATCCTTTTTCTCTTAAATATGCAATTACTTCTGGCAATACTTCATAAGTTAATATTTTATCTCCTGCATCATGCATTAAAATTACAACAGTATTTTTTTCTCCTACTGTGCTTTTTACGCTTTCTAACAATGCTTCTTTTGTTTTTGCTCCTGCTGCATCACTACTTAAAGCATTCCAATCTATATATCCTATTTGATTTTCTCTTAACACTGTTTTAGTATCTTTTTTTAAGTTATGATACTTTCCTCCTGTAGAACCTCCTGGAAAACGAAATAGATGTCCATTGTATTCTAAACCTAATGCATTTTGTATTGCTTGTTGTGCTTTGTTATATTCCTCTAATACACTTCCTGTGCTACTATATATATTAGAATATATATGAGAATAACCATGATTTGCAATAAAGTGTCCTTCTTCATATTCTCTTCTCAATATGCTTGGGTTTAAATCTACTCTCGCACCTAGCACAAAAAAAGTTGCTTTAATATTTTCTTGTTTTAATAAATCTAATATAAGTGGTGTAACTGTTTTTGATGGACCATCATCAAAAGTTAAATATACTGATTTTTCTTCAGAATTATAAATATTGTCTAACCTATTTTGTGCCTCTTCTGAATATACTGGTAAAAAGTTTACTTTTGCTATATGCTTTTGCTTCTCATTCTTTATTGGTTTTGATAAAACTGTATTTTCCTCTTGAACAGTATTTTCTTGCGACAAAAACATATTTGGGTTTTTATGATAAAAGATACCAAAACCAATAGCAGCAATGATAACTACTGCTATGAATATTGCGAAAATCACTTTCTTTTTATTCATCTTTGGTTTTACTTCAATTAAACCATATATCACTTTTTTGTCCCCTTTTTCGATTTTTTGTCGTTTACGAGATTATTATATACTAAAACCTTGAATTTTAACAGTATTTTTCGAAATTTTCTACATAAAAAGGGCGTCATTCGGTAATTCTTATAGATATTCTTTACCGACGACGACTCTACATTTATTTTTATTCATCTTTTGCTGTATTTATTTTTAATAATTTAAATATTTCTACAATAACGACTGGTGCAAATACTAAACAAATTACTTCTAATATATTTTCTACTGGTAATGCCCAAATACTAAATATTTGTCTTAAACCTGGTACTAATAGAATTGTAATCATTAAAAGTGCAGATATTGCAATTGCTCCTAATAGTGTTTTATTGTTAAATGGTTTTGTTTTGAAAATTGAATTTTTGTTGTCTCTTACATTAAATACATGTACTAGTTGTGATAATGCAAGAACGGCAAATGCCATGGTTTGACCTATTTCAATTTTTACATGTTCTACATATGATGGTTCTCCTTGTATATTTGGTGTGCTAAGTCCAATGCAGAATGCTATTAGTGTTAAAGTTCCTATCATAATTCCTTGATAAATAACTCTCCATACCATTCCTTTTGTGAAAATTCCTTTTTTTGTATCTTTTGGTTTACGATTCATAATATCTTTGTTTGCTGGGTCAAAGGCTAGTGCTAATGCAGGAAGTGCATCTGTTACTAAGTTAATCCATAGTATATGAATTGGAAGGAGTGGTTCTAGTTCACTAATATTTGTAATTCCAAACCATTTTGCAAGAAGTGGTGTTAATAGAATTGCTACAAATAGTACAATAATTTCTCCTACATTACTAGATAGCAAATATTGAATTGCTTTTAAAATGTTATCATATATACGTCTTCCCTCTTCTACTGCAGATACAACAGTAGCAAAGTTGTCATCTGTTAAAATAACATCTGCTGCTTCTTTTGCGACATCCGTTCCTACCATTCCCATAGCACAACCTATATCTGCTGTTTTAAGTGCTGGTGCATCGTTTACCCCATCACCAGTCATAGCAACAATTTCGCCTTGTGCTTTCCATGCTTTTACAATACGAACTTTATGTTCTGGAGAAACCCTTGCATAAACAGAATAATGTCTAATGTTTTTAGTTAATTCTTCATCTGACATTTGCTCTAATTCTGCTCCTGTTAAAGCCTCCGATTCTTCTTCTAAAATTCCTAATGCTTTTGCAATAGCAATTGCTGTAATTTTGTGGTCTCCTGTTATCATAACAGTTTTAATTCCTGCTGTTTTACATTTTTCTACTGCAAGACGTGCCTCTTCTCTTGGTGGGTCTATCATTCCTACCATACCAATAAAGACTAAATCACCTTCTATAGTTTTCATTTCATCTTTATTTGGCATATGGTCTAGTTCTTTATATCCCATTGCTAATACTCTTAAGGCATTACTTGCCATCTCCTGATTACGTTTTTGAATTTCTGGTTTAAAGCTTTCTAAGTCATTTTTCACTTCACCAAAACTTAAATATTTAGTAGAACAGGCAAGTAATTCATCTACTCCACCTTTGGTATAAACAATGTAGGTTTCTCCTACTTTATGGACAGTTGTCATCAATTTTCTATCTGAATCAAAAGGTATTTCTTCTACACGAGGCATTTGTTCAAAAATAGAAGGTTCAAAATCTAGTTTAAATGCCATATCGACTAGTGCGGTTTCTGTTGGGTCTCCTTTTAAAGATAAATCCGTATCAATTTTTGTATCATTACATAACATACTTGCTAGTACTAATTTTCTTGCTTCTTCATTAATTTGTCCAATATCGTCTATATTCAATATCGTATTATTGTAATATAATTTTTTAACTGTCATTTTATTTTGTGTTAATGTTCCTGTTTTATCAGAACAGATAACGGTTGCACTACCTAAGGTTTCTACTGCTGGTAATCTCTTTACAATTGCATTTTTCTTTACCATTTTTTGTACGCCAATAGCAAGAACAATAGTAGAAACTGCAACTAAACCTTCTGGAATAGCAGCAACAGCTAAACTCACTGCTGTCATGAACATATGGATTGGTTCTTTTCCATAAAGAAGTCCTATGATGAAAATAACTGCACAAATAACCAATGCTGCAATTCCTAGTGTTTTTCCTAACACATTTAATTTTTCTTGTAATGGAGTAGTAGTTTCTTCGGTATTATCTAGCATACTTGCAATTTTTCCTACTTCAGTATTCATACCAGTATTAACAACAATTCCTTTTCCTCTTCCATACGTAACTAAGCTAGAAGAGAATAACATATTAGTTCTATCTCCAATTCCTACTTGTTTCTCGTTAATTGCTTCTACTTGTTTTTCAACAGGAACTGATTCTCCTGTTAACGCAGATTCTTGTGATTTTAAATTAACTGCTTCTATAATTCTTAAATCTGCTGGAATATAGTCACCAGTTTCTAGCACAACAATATCTCCCGGTACAAGTAATCTTGATGGTATCACATCCATTTTTCCATTTCTTATTACTTTTGAGGCATGGTCACTTAGTTTTTGTAAAGCTTCTAATGATTTTTCTGCTTTTGATTCTTGTGCTACTCCAATAATAGCATTTAAAATAACAACAATTAAAATAATTATAGTATCTGTAATTCCTTCTCCTTCAGATACGCCAACAATTCCAGATACAATTGCTGCTATGATTAAAACAATGATTGTAAAATCCTTAAATTGTTCTAAGAATTTTTGAAATAAAGATTTTTTCTTTTTTGCTTTTAATTCGTTAAAACCATACTCTTCTTGTTTCTTACTCACTTGCTCATTCGTTAGTCCCATACTTAAATCTGTTTGTAATTCATTTTTAGTTTCTTCAACCGTTTTTCTAAACCACTCTTTTTCCAATACAAAATCTCTCCTTTTCTTCAATTTTGCTTGTTTTTATATATTATACACAAAAAACAAGACTTTTAAATAAATTCCTCATAAATTTCATGAAAAATTTATTTAAAAGTCTTGCTTACTTAAAAAACTTTTAAGCTTACTAACCAGATATGTTATCGCGATTGTTGATTAGTAATAAAAAGCTACTCCCTTTTAATATATGGCAGGGGCACTAAGACTCGAACTCAGACTTGTGGTTTTGGAGACCATCGTGCTAACCATTGACACTATGCCCCTATTTGATTGACAAATATTATCTTAGCATAAAATGAAGTTCTATGCAAGTGTTTTAAAAAATATTTTAAGCGTTTTTATATAAATTTTTTATTCAAAATTTAATAAAAAATTCACAAATTTACTTTAGTTATTTTATTTTTTTAAACTTCTATTATTTTCTTTTTCTAATTGCTTTAGACTCTTTTTAGGTGTATGTAATTCTTCTGGCATAGTTCCGTCCTGTTTCTTTAATTACTTTTCTAACTATTTTTCCAATTTTATTATGTGTATTGCAAGCATCTTTCTCTGTTTTTACATTGCCTTTTTTCTATATTTTGGTGCAAAGACTATGTGATATTTGCAATTCCATGTTGTGTGTGATAAACTTTGTACATCGTTTATTTTGATATCTTTCAAATTAAACATCTCCCTTCAATATATTTAAATTGCTTCCTGCCAGTCGCAATTTAAATTATATATGAAGGGATTTATTGTGTCTACTCATCGCTTTAAGCTTTACCGAACCCCGAGACAATCTCGGGGTTTTATAATAACAATAATTTTTCCAGAAGTCCAAAGGACCTTCTGGGAAGTCTTCATAATCTATTTTGTTCTCTTTTTTAATCCCTGCCATCTTATATTTTACTCTGTGATTTGTCCATACTTTAGCTTTTCACTTATATACCTATCTGGAAGAGTTGTTGTCCATGTCTCCTCACTACCACTTGAAGAAATGGACAAATCATCTACAGTAACTCCAGACTGTAGATAAACTACAGGGCGCACAGCAAACCATAACGCAATGGAACGGCCGCCCGCATTGAACATGCCTGCGCCGGTGCCAACACAGCCTTTACCGACTAGCCCTGGACCGAAATAGCAAAAATCAGAGCCGCCCAGGGCAACACCAGAAGACGCAAGCCAGTAAGATTTTCCGTTTGACCCACTTTCTGTTCCCTTAAATAATACATCATATAGTTTGCTAGATTGATCAACTATACTAGAATCTGTGTACATATACATAAATGATGTTCCATCTACGCTATCTCCTGATTTCTTATTTGTTAAAGAACTATATTTTGATGGATATTTTGCTTTCAAGTAATTTTCTGGTGCATAGTCATTTGTTTTATATGTATAGCTTTGTCCAAAGTTTCCTTGATATGCTGTTAATGCGATTTTCGATTCATCTGCAGTTTTATATATTTTATTAGAATTCTTATCTAATGTTAACCCTAATGCTACATTTATATCTTCTATTCTCATACTCTTTGTAGCAGTAGCATATCTTCCCGCA
>JAGAIV010000030.1 GCA_017626365.1 Clostridia bacterium | reverse complement strand
CGCACGATTTAAGCCAACAGACTTACTCGCACAAGTTGAAAAACACAAAATCACAAGTTTCTGTGCTCCATAAATCCACTTAAATCTAAACTTGTTAATGCTTTACATCCACTAAACATACCAATCATATCTGTAACATTACTTGTATCAAAATTACTTAAATCTATACTTGTTAATGCTTCACATCCACTAAACATGCTAATCATATCTGTAACATTACTTGTATTAAAATTACTTAAATCTATACTTGTTAATGAACTACATTCATAAAACATAGCATACATATCTGTAACTTTGCTTGTATTAAAGCTCCTTAAATCTAAATTTGTTAATGAACTACATTCATTAAACATCCAGCTCATATCTGTAACTTTACTTGTATCAATTCCAGTCAAATCTAATGTTGTCATATTTGAACAACCATAATATGTATCTTTTAAATTAGTAACTGGTACTCCATTTATACTACTTTTAAATTTTCCATATGTTGTTAATGTATTATCTATAACTACAGCATGATATCCTTCTGTATTTCTATCCCATTCATATATATACCATTCATCTTTATATGTTTTCCTTAAATTATTTACTGTTACTTTTAACTGTGTTTCTTCTTCTAATTTTGTTATTTTAAAAATAACATCTCCATTTTCTTCTACTTTATATGTATATTTATATGTATTTAATTCACTTCCTAATATTTCTTCTGTACTTCCATCCGGATATGTTATTGTGTATGTTGAATTCTTTATTTCTTCTGGTATTTCTGTTATAGTTTGACTATCTTTACATTCTTCATATTCTTTTTCTATATTTTCTATATCTTCATCTGTGAAACCTAAAAAACCTAATAAAGCATCTATATAATTTTGAGTTGGTTCTAATTCAAATACACATATTATTAACTCTTGTTTAGTTATATTAGTTAAAGTTATTCCATAATCTTCATAATATTCTTTTATATATTCTTCTGCATCTTGTATTGCCTCATCTATTGTATTATAATTTGCATTTAACGCTACATTTAAATATGCATTTAAAACCCAATCTTCAAAATTTTCATAACTTGTATTAGCCCTTTCATTAAAACAGTTTACAAAATATTGTTCCTTATACTCATTTAATGATATACTATCATCATAATATAATGAATAAAAATATATATTTATTGAATCCGTATTTTTTTCAGTGCTTTTTTTGGCTCTCCAAATATCACTTTCATATATTACTTCATCATTTGTTATTTTTTCTCCTTCATTAATTATTCCTAAATATAATTCATTTAATTCTTTTTGCTCTTCTTCTTGTGCTTTTGCATAACTGTCCTTTGCATATTTCGCTCTTTTTAATATTCCATTTTCTCCTAATATTAAATTTATTACTATTCCTACTAATATTATTAATATTACTATTGTTACAACTAAAGCAATCAGCGTAATACCTTTTGCTGCACTTTTTATTTTTTGTTTTTCACTTTTCATTTTCTTTCGTTTCTCCTTTTTTACTTTATTTATACGTTAATATTTTATATTTACTTATGATACATTGTCAATAGATTTTATATTACATTTTTGTGTCGATCGCAAGTTCTTTTACAGTTTTTGGCAGTCATTTGTTTTCATAACAAGCAAGAGGTCAATACGATTACGTATTGACCTCTTGCTATTTTTTCTTTTTTAAAATTCTCTTGGTCTAATTGGTCCTGGTACTCCTGGGAACGGCGGACGTGGTCCCATACCTGGACCTCCTGGAAATGGTGGTCTTGGTGGACGTGGTCTACCTGGAAATCTTCCACCAAATAATTCACGAAGAATTAATATTCGAATTAAATCACGTAAAAAATTATCTCTTCTACTCATTTGCCTATCTTCTTGCCTTACGTTTTTTGTTTCGATTTTTAAATCAATTTCAATAGATTTAATGACATTGTCTGTCATTCTCTCTAATGTTTCATTATTTACTGGCATTGTAACATTTTTACATTCATTACAGATTACAGGATATATTTTGTGATAGATTTCTGGATATAATTCATCACATGAATTATCCTCCATAACCATATTGCTATCCATTGGTGTTATGTAACAATTATTGTTGGCATATAAATCTTGTTCACAGCAAGTTGGTCTATATTCTAACACGTTTCTCATATATTCCTCATATGAAGTTTCATTATACATACTTTTCCCTCCTATTATTTTTATATAATAGTGTATGTATATTTTTTATTTTTGGTTACTATATTCTTGGCATTTTTCTTCTAATAATTTAAAATTACAACATCTGTTTTTAATAGACCTCTTATAAATTACTACTTTCCTATATAATGTTTTAGCATTTTTTACTATTTGTTTAAATTTTGGTACACATAAACTATATTCATTTCTTAAAAGTTCTTTATACTTTTCATCGGGTTCTTTTTCTATTTCTACCATTTTAATGTTTTCTAACTTAACAGGGAACATATTGTTTAGGTTTATAACTGCTTTATCGCCAATTTTTATAAAATCTAATGCATCTTCCATATTTTCGTGTTTACTCTTATAGCTTGATAGTGGAGAAATATAATAATTATTTTCTATTTCAAATAATATTCCAATATATTTTCTTTTAAATTTTCTATTCTCCACTTTCGTATACATGATATTTTTGTCAAATTTACTTAGATATTCTACGTATTCATCATTTACTTCATAAAAATTCAACTTATTATTTTCCATTTTTAACCTCCTATACACAAAAAGAGGGCAAGCTTTTATTAGCTAACCCCCATTTAAACTTTTAAAGCTCCACACTTACTGGCAGTGGTACTCCTCTTTTAAAGCTCCACACTTACTGGCAGTGGTACTCCTCTTTTAAAGCTCCACACTTACTGGCAGTGGTACTCCTCTTTTAAAATTAGATAACAACTGTTATCTAACTTAGTATATTCATTATACTAGAATTTATTTACTATGTCAATCGTTTTTTATCAATTTTATGTCTTTTTTACAATTCATTTACTAATTTCTTAAACGTATTTCCTCTTTCTTCAAAGTTTTTAAATAAATCAAAACTTGCACTGGCTGGCGAGAATAATACTACTTGCCCTGGTTTTGCTACTTTTCTTGCTACTTCTACAATTTGTGGGAATTCATTGCATTGGTAAATATCAAGTTCTTTTCCTTGTGCTTCTAATTCTTTTGATACTGCTTCATAAATTTTTTCTGAAGTTTGGCCAATTAGGATAAGTGCTTTTACTTTTTCTACAATTGGTTTAGCAAGGGGTTCGTAGTCTAAGTGCTTGTCGTATCCTCCTGCTATTAGGATAATATCTTCATCAAAAGAATGTAATCCTGCCATGGTTCTAGTTGGACTAGTCCCAATGGAATCATTGTACCATTTTACGCCATCTAATTCGCGAATAAATTCAATTCTATGAGCAACGCCTTTAAAGTTTTTGATTGCAGTTATAATGGTATCCATATCAACAAAAGACTTTGTTGCTGCAATTGCAGCAGATACGTTTTCATAATTGTGCATTCCTCTTAAATGGATATCTTTGGTATTGATGATGTGTTTTCTTAGGCGGTCTTCACATTCTTTAATTACATCATTATCTACAATGATACCATTTTCTAGTTTTTCTTTGCTACTAAAGTAGATTACTTTTCCATTTGCTTCTTTTCTACATTCTCTTGTAATATCATTATCATAATTTAATACTAAAATTCCATTTTCATTTTGATTTTTAAATATGTTCTTTTTAGCTTCAATATATTCTTCATAATCTTTATGGATGTTTAAATGATTTGGAGATACATTTGTAATAACAGATATGTCTGGGCTTACTGTCATATTCATTAACTGAAAACTGCTTAGTTCTAATACAATAATGTCGTCTTCTTGCATTTCGGCTAGTTTTGTAAATAAAGGATAACCGATGTTTCCTCCTAGATAAGCATTGTATCCTGCTGTTTTTACAATTTCGTAGATTAAGCTAGTGGTGGTTGTTTTTCCATCACTTCCTGTAATCCCAATAACTTTACAAGGTGCCATCGTCATTAACATTTCAATTTCAGAGGTTACAATTGCTCCTCTTTGCTGTTCTGCTACTAATTCTTTCTTTGTTGGCATACAGCTTGGTGAACGAAATATGATGTCAAACCCAACAAGTTTTGATAAGTTATTTTCGCCAAAAGAAAATTCAAAGGTATATTTAGTAATTTTATCCATGATTTCTTTTGGAATTTGTTCAATATTTCGGTCATCAAATACTGTTACTTTTGCAGACAAATTATATAAATAATCTAGTAATGGTATATTACTAACTCCTAGTCCGATGACTGCTACTTTTCTATTTCTTAAATATGTATTAAATTCTTGTAGTTTTTCGTTCAAGTAAATCCTCTCCCCTTATTTCATTTCTAATGGTAGTTTGATATAGTTTAACACTTTATTTGTAGATTCTTCTACAGTTTTACAATCTGTTACATCAATGCTAATTGTTTTATCACTCAAATTATAAAAGCCTGCTTTTTCTTGTAATTCATCACGTTTTTCAATATGAGCTTTTAATTCTTCTATATCAACTTCACCATTATATTGTATGCTCTTTCTTTTTGCGCGTTCCTCTAAACTTGCTATAATGAAGAAATGATAGTCTGTTTTTGGATAAATTTGCATAATAGACCTGCCAGAGATAATAACATTATGTCCTACTTTGAAAGTATCAATCAAATTTCTTGCAAAAACAAATAATGTTTCATTATTTGCTTTTCCACCTATTTCAGATACCGCAAGAGAAGATTTTTCAGATTGCAATTCTTGCTCGTCTAATAACACTCCATCCATATAAATTTTTGTTTCATTATCTTCGATTTTTAATTCAATTTTAAATAAATCCATCATTGTTTTAATATCAATATGATTTGCTTGAGATTTTAAACTTTCTAAATCAGCACCACTTTTCATCATGGCATATACAATAGCTCTATATAAATTTCCACCATTTAATAAAATCGTATCTGGTAAAATTTTCACTAATTCTCTACAAATAGAAGTCTTTCCAGCTCCTACTAGTCCTTCAATTCCAATTACAATATGTTCCATTTTCTTATTTTCTCCTATGTTTAAAATTTATTTCGTTTTCTATTATACCATAAATTTTCATACCTGTTAATTTTTTTATTGATATTTTAGTTTCTTTTTGAATATTTTTTGTAGTTTTGCAAAAAATATTCTTGAAAAAAGAAATGGAGGTGCTTTTCTCATGGCTAAAAATTCAAAAAACCAAAACAAAAATCAAAATAAACAAAACCAAAATAGAAACGAAAACCAAAATAATCAAAAACAAAACAACAACAGCGAAAGCTGTAGATAGTTGTATGCAAAAAAGAATAGCCCTCTTCTTGAAGGCTATTCTTTCATCTTTAAATTATTGTTAAATTAATTAGTAGAGTAAAGGCTCCTTTACCTAAGTGGGATGTCGGCGAAGCCGACTAGGGGTTCTATTCTAAATATTTCTTCAAAAATTTTCCTGTGTAGCTTTGTTCATTTCTTGCTACTTGTTCTGGTGTTCCTATACTGATTACTTGTCCACCTTTATCTCCACCTTCTGGTCCTAAGTCTATAATGTGGTCTGCTGTTTTGATTAGGTCTAAGTTGTGTTCAATTACTATGATGCTATTTCCGGTATCCACTAATCGTTGCAAAATATTTACTAGTTTGTGAACATCTGCGATGTGTAGTCCTGTAGTCGGTTCATCTAAAATGTATAATGTTTTTCCTGTTGGTTTTTTCGATAATTCTGTAGCAAGTTTTACACGCTGTGCTTCTCCTCCAGATAAGGTTGTGGATGGTTGTCCAAGTTTTATATAGCCAAGTCCCACATCATATAATGTCTGAATTTTTGATTTAATTCTTGGGATGTTTTCGAAGAAAGCAAGTGCTTCTTCTACTGTCATGTCTAATACATCTGCAATGCTTTTCCCTTTATATTTTACCTCTAGTGTTTCTCTATTATATCTCTTTCCGTGGCAAACTTCACATGGTACATAAATATCTGGTAAAAAGTGCATTTCTATTTTTAAGATTCCATCTCCATTACAAGCTTCACATCTTCCACCTGCTACATTAAAACTAAATCTTCCCTTTTGATATCCACGAAGTTTTGCTTCATTTGTTGTTGCAAAGATATCACGAATCATATCAAATACTCCTGTATAAGTTGCAGGATTTGAACGTGGAGTTCTTCCAATTGGAGATTGGTCAATATTAATAATTTTATCTATGTTTTCTAATCCTTTTATTTCTTTGCATTTTCCTGGTTTTTCATTAGAACCATAAATTTCTTTTGCAACTGTCTTATATAAAATTTCATTAACTAATGTACTTTTCCCAGAACCGGATACACCAGTTACACAAGTAAATACTCCTAATGGAAATTTCACGTTTATATTTTTTAAGTTGTTTTGTTCTGCACCAATGATTTGTATTGATTTTCCATTTGATTTTCTTCTTGTTTTTGGCACTACTATTTTCTTTCTTCCGCTTAAATATTGTCCTGTAATTGATTCTGGAACTTTCATAATCTCTTCTGCCGTTCCTTGTGCAATCACATTTCCACCGTGAACTCCTGGACCTGGTCCAATATCTATAACTTGGTCTGCAGCATACATCGTATCTTCATCATGTTCTACTACAATCAGCGTATTTCCTAAATCTCTTAATTTCTTTAATGTTGCAAGTAACTTGTCATTATCTCTTTGATGTAATCCAATGCTTGGCTCATCTAAAATATATAGCACTCCTGTTAATCCAGAACCTATTTGAGTGGCTAAACGAATACGCTGTGCCTCTCCTCCGGATAAACTTCCAGCAGGCCTTGATAGTGTTAAATATTCTAGCCCTACATCCATTAAGAATTGTAACCTTTGGTTTAATTCTTTCATAATTTGATCTGCTATCATTGCTTCCTTTTTTGTTAGTTTTAATGAGTTTAAATATGTTTTTATTTTATCAATTGACATATCGGTTAACTCATTTATATTTTTATCTCCAACTTTAACTGCAAGTACTTCTTTTTTTAGCCTTGCACCATGGCAAGTTGGGCAGGCACTATAACTCATATACATTTCATAAAAATCACGCATTCCTTGTGATTTTGTTTCGTTATATCTTCTATCTAGTGTTGGAATCACTCCTTCAAATGGTGCTTTAAATCTTCTTGTTCCTGCAGCTGATGTGTATTCAAAATCAATTTCTTCTGTTCCTGTACCATATAAAATCTTATCTAAGAATTCTCTTGGTAGTTTTTTGATTGGTTGTTTAATATCGACTCCATAATGGCGAGCTATACTTTCAAAATACATTTTTGCCATGGTGTCACCTTTTTTCATAGTGCTTGCACCAAAAGCTTTTACTCCATCATATAGGGTTTTACTTTTATCTGGTATAATTAAATCCTCGTCCATTTTCATTAAGTAACCAATACCTGTACATGTAGGACATGCTCCTACTGGGTTATTAAACGAGAACATTCTTGGTGATAACTCTGGAAAACTGATTCCACAATCTGGACAAGCATAATTTCCACTAAATAATTTTTCATCTTGTCCAACAACATCAATTAAAACAAGTTCATTTGCATGTTTCATAGCAATTTCAACAGATTCTGCCAAACGATTTCTAATATCTGGTTTTATTACTAAACGGTCTACAATGATTTCTACATTATGCTTTTTCTTTCTGTCTAATTCCAAATCATCGGTTAATTCAACTGTTTCTCCATCAATTCTTGCACGCACAAATCCTTCTTTTACAAAGTCGTTTAATAGCTTGGTAAATTCGCCTTTTCTTCCATGGATAACCGGCGACAAAACTTGTATTTTCGTTTCCTCTTCTAATTCCATAATATTATCTACAATTTGGTCGATGGATTGTTTTTCAATTTTCTTACCACAATTTGGACAATATGGAATTCCTATTCTTGCATACAAAAGACGAATATAATCATAAATTTCTGTTACGGTTCCAACCGTAGAACGTGGATTTTTTGAAGTGGTTTTTTGATCGATTGAAATTGCTGGTGATAACCCCTCAATAGATTCTACATCTGGCTTTTCCATTAGCCCCAAAAATTGCCTTGCATAACTGGATAAACTTTCTACATATCTCCTTTGTCCTTCTGCATATAACGTATCAAACGCAAGAGAAGATTTTCCGTGAGCCCGAAAGTCCAGTTATAACGACTAACTTATCTCTTGGTATTTCTAAATTTATATTTTTTAAATTATGCTCCTTTGCTCCTTTAATCACTATTTTATCGTTCATATTTACCCCCAACATGTATCTACATTTTTATTATTCATACATGCAAGTTTTATTATACTATATTTATTTTATTTAAACAAGTGTTTGTGTTAAATATTTTTAATTTTATGTACAATAAATTCATACTATTGTATTTTATTCTATAATGTAGTAAAATAGTATTATAAACACCTAGGAGGTAAAGCTTTATGCTAGTTGAAAAAATCAAAGGAGAGTCTCCTAATGAAACTTGTAAACGGTGCATTAAAACATATTTAGAATCAACAGGTTATCAGACTTTTGATTATTCTAAATGTTCTCACTGTTCAATCTCACAAATTATTCATCAGCAAGACTCTTCAGTATGGAACGGACATTGCCGTTTCTTGCGATAACCGATGTAGTTATACAACTACATTGGTTTTTCTATTATTTTACCTGGTATTCCTACTACTGTCACATTATCCTCCACCGGTTTTGTTACAACGGCATTTGCTCCAATTTTTACGTTGTTTCCAATTTTAATTGGTCCTAATACCTTTGCTCCACATCCTACCATAACATTATTTCCTAAATCTGGATGTCTTTTGTATTTGTCTTTTCCAGTTCCTCCTAAAGTGACTCCATGGTAAATAGTACAATCATTTCCAATGGTTGCTGTTTCTCCTATAACAATTCCCATTCCATGATCAATAAACAATCTTCTTCCAATTTTTGCTCCTGGGTGGATTTCAATTCCTGTTAAGAATCTTGCTATTTGTGAAATAAGTCTTGCAATAAAATATAATTTATGTCGATAGAAAAAATGCCCTATACGATAAAATAGTAAAATATGAAAGCCTTGATATAACAAAATTACATATAAAATATTTTTCGCAGCAGGGTCTTTTTTTAATATATTATTTGCATCTTCATACAATTCTTTTAATAACTTTTTCATATTCCTCACCTAAAATATTATATGAATTTAAAATAATATTGTTATTTTAGTTCTATTTTTTCTTTTGCTTCATACAATAATAATATCGGTTCGCGACTAAAGCCCTTTTGCTTGGAAGGAGAATTTAAGCATCATGGTAAATTTTAAATACTTAATCGCAGTTCTAAGAACTGAACTTTCAAATTGTACAGGCAATATCAAGAAATCTCTTTTTTTAACTTCAGAAGATATATCTTTTTTATCTTCTCGGGGTTGTTTAGTTTTTATTGAAAATGATGTAGATGGAAAATATCTTGTTGAAGTAGATATAAACCACTTATTAACACTTTGTAATTAATCGGTTTATAAGCAATCGGGCTTTTAGTCCCACCTATCTAGTTTAGGTGGGCTCTTTTCTTTTATCGGATTGTTTCAAAAATCTATTTTTCTGCATATACTATCATTAAATTGTTGTAAGGAGGATACTTATGTGTGGTTTTGTTGGATTTGTAAACCTAAAACACGATTTACAAGATAGAAGAGAAATTTTAACTCGTATGACAAAAAAGCTTGCCAAACGTGGTCCAGATGAAGAAAATTTTTACTTAGCACCTAATGTTAATCTAGGCCATCGTAGATTAATTATTATTGACCCTAAAAACCGGTGGTCAGCCTATGAGTGCAAAGCAAGATGATAATACTTATACGATTGTCTATAACGGTCAATTATATAATGCAAAAGAAATTCGAGACAGCTTAAAAGAAAAAGGATATACCTTTAAAGGATATTGCGATACTGAAGTAATTTTAAAAGCTTTTATGGAATGGCGGAAGTGATATTGTAAAAGATTTTAACGGTATTTTTAGTTTTGCTATTTGGAATGAGAAAAAGCAAGAACTATTTTTAGCAAGAGATCATTTTGGTATAAAACCACTTTATTATACCATTACTCAAGATACTATTATTTTTGCTTCTGAAGTAAAAGCACTTTTAGAACACCCATATGTAGAACCTAAAATTGATAAAACTGGAATATGTGAATTATTCGGTATTGGTCCTGCCCATACACCTGGTACTTCTGTTTTCAAAAATATTTACGAAGTGAAACCAGCTCATTTTATGATTTATAATAAAGATGGATTACGAGATGAAGAATATTGGAAATTAGAATCAAAGCCTCATACAGATGATTTTGAAAATACTTGTAAAAATGTTCATTACTTATTAGAAGATGCTATAAAAAGGCAACTAGTTTCAGATGTTCCACTATGTGCTATGCTTTCTGGAGGACTAGATTCTAGTATTATTACTGCTTACATTTGTAATTACTATAAAGAAAATAGCTTACCGAAATTAGATACCTATTCGGTCGATTATGTAGATAATGATAAGAACTTTGTAAAAAGCGATTTTCAGCCAAACTCCGATAACGAATATATTGACTTAATGCTACAACATTTTGATACCAATCATCATAAAATTGTCATTGATACCCCAGAACTAGCTCTAGCTTTGGAAGACGCTATGATTGCAAGAGATTTTCCTGGAATGGCAGACGTTGATTCTTCTATGCTACTATTTTGTAAACACATTCGAGAAGGTGCCACTGTTGCTGTTTCCGGAGAATGTTCGGATGAAATCTTTGCCGGATACCCTTGGTTCTTCCGTGAAGATGCTCTAAAGAGTAATACCTTTCCTTGGTCTATTGCCTTAGAAGAAAGACAAAATCTATTAAATACAGACATCGGAAAAACCGTAAACTTAAAAGAATACATCGATTTTCGTTATCATGAAAGCCTAGATAAAGTAGAAATTCTAGATTGCGATTCCGAAGAAACTGCTGAAAAAAGAAAAATCTCTTATTTAACACTAAACTGGTTCATGCAAACACTACTAGACCGATCTGATCGAATGAGTATGTATAATGGATTAGAACTAAGAGTTCCTTTCTGCGACTATAGGTTAGTTCAATATATGTGGAATGTACCATGGGAAATAAAAGCCTTAAATGGCAGAGAAAAAGGATTATTACGTTACGTAGTACGCGACCTACTTCCAGAAGAAACTGTAAATAGAAAAAAGAGCCCTTACCCAAAGACCCACAATCCAACCTATTTAAAAGCAGTAAAGCAAATGCTATCTGATATTATGCAAAAAAAGGATGCACCAATTAATATACTACTAAATAGAAAATACATCTTAGAAATTCTAGAAACAGACGGAAACGCATTTACAAGACCATGGTTTGGGCAATTAATGACTGGGCCACAGCTTATGGCATATCTTTGTCAGGTTAATATGTGGCTTGAGAAGTATCAGCCGAAAATTGAAATATAAAATGGTTAAGAGGTCGCAAATCGCGACCTCATTTTACTTAAAAAGAGAAATATACTTATTTTGATAAAATTAAGACGCTTTCGAGCTTGGGTCCATACTCCGATAAATCAGGTGGTGTATCTGTTTTTTGCAAAAACCTCCTTATTTTTGCTTCCCATGAAGGTTTCTCTGACCAGAACCCATCATCATCTTGTCTTACAAAGTGAAAACTAATCGGATAATCATGAGGAGTTGGAATATAGTATATTGCAATTCTCCATTCACCTTCGTATAAAATCCCATCATCTTCTCGGTACGAAATACCTAAAGACTCTAAATCTCTCTTAACCTTACTTGTTACATCTGTCCATATTACTTTTTCTGCATTTTTATCACAAATACGACCAGGAATAAATATTAACTTTTCCTTGTCATTAATTGGTAAGTCTAATGCATATGCATAGCAGTTTACTTTTACATGTTTCCACCGTTTTGCATTGAATTTAGGTGGATACACATTAGATTGTAGTATTTCCCGTATGTTTTCTAGCTTCTGTGAATAATAAGACATAACTTTTCTCCTTTCGCTTAAGTATTTCTACTAGGTTTACAGTCTAAAACTTATGTAAATATTTTATCATATGTTAACCAAATTTTCAACATTTTTATTTAAAAGCCAATAATCTCATTATATATTTCAACTGCAAAATTATCTGTCATTCCTGCTATGTAGCATATAATAGCCTTATAATATTCTTTCTCATTCTCCATATGGAATACGATATCATTTTTAGCGGTCTCTTTTCTTGGTAAATCCCAATAATTAGATAACCAATCTTCAAAGCTATCACAAAGTTTTGGATAAAACTTTTTCATATTGTTTATATTCTTTAATGTGTTCTTTCCATCAAATGTTTTCTTCAATGTTTGATAAATTTGATTTAGAACTAATTTAAAATATTCGGCGGAAGGTTTTAATCTATCAGATAAATAAATATTTTTATAATTAAATTTTTTGATTTCTTTTATTAAATCAAATGTTTCTTCTGAAAAACATAAACCTTTTTCTGGTGTAGAGTTAGTACATAAATCATAAATTAAATTATTGATAATAACCGTATTATTGATTACATCACTCGAATGATAATTTAATAATTTATGTAATTCTTCCAAATGTTCATCTAGTATTCTTAAAGTTATAGCATCTTCAATATCTCTTCCTAAGTATGATATTTTATCTGCTATTTTTACTACACATCCTTCCCAAGTGTATGGCGCATATTGATTTGGTTTACCATATGTTTGTAAATCAACATATTCTTCTCTTGGTTTCAACTTATTTTCATCTATCTCTCCACAGTGTGATACAATCCCATCTCGTACAGCATAAGTTAAATTTAAATTTTGTTTATTCTTTAAATTATCCTCTAATAATTCAATTTTATCTACAAATTCTAGACCGTTTTTCTCGTGCCAAAATAATTCACCGATATCCTCTTTTGAAATTTGTGATAAAACATGTTCTCCTTGATGTCCGAACGGTGCATGTCCTATATCATGTGCTGCTGCAATTGCTTTTGTTAGTTCTGTATTTAATCCCAGTGCTTTTGCAATGGTATGGCTAATAGATTCTACATGAATAACGTGCTCTATTCTTGTACAAATATGATCATTTTCTGGCGAGAAAAATACTTGTGTTTTGTGTTTTAATCTTCTATATGCATTTGAGTGTATTATTCTTGTATAATCACGTTCAAACTCTGAACGAATGTCATTATTACGCTTATATAAATCTTTCTCTCTTTCTATCATATTATTCCATTTCGGATTATTTTCATTTGCTGCGTATTCTTTAAACATATTCTATCTCTCCTTTTATAATAAATTTATTTTATCTAAGTATTACTTATTTTTTCTACATATTCCATATCCTCTATCTTAGAAATTGCAAAGCACTTTTTTCCTAAATCTTTAAGTGATGCCCCACAATGGTATAATTCTTTATTATCAATTACAATAAATCTATCATGGAATTTATTTGTTATTGCCAATTTTAAAGTTGGATATTGTTTGTTGAATTTTTGAATATCTAATTTTGTTAGATTACAATTTTGTGATGTTAATATAACTACTTCTACGTCTTTATTTTTCTTTGATAACATTTTTAAAATACTGTCATCTATGTAGTTATCTATAATTAAAATTTTACTTTTTGCTCTTTTTATAATGTCAATAATTAAACTGTATGCATCATAAATTTGTCCATTAAAAAATATTTTTTGTTTAAATTCTGCTTCCTTATTTTTTTGTAATTCATTAAATACTTCATCAAACTTTTTGTCATACTCTAATAATTTACCTTTTATGCTACTTATTTCTTGAAATACTTGTCCATTGCTTGCTATAAATTTTCTCATTTCAACAAATGCATCCATAATATTTATACTAACTTGAACTGCTATTTCATTTCTTAATAGTCCTGAAAGCATTGCAATTCCTTGTTCTGTAAATACATATGGTAAATATTTTTTGCTTCTATATTTATTGTCTTCTAATTTTGAGGTGGTCACAAATTGTGACCACATACTTTTTAATTCTCCTTCTGTTAATTGAAAACAAAATTTTTCTGGAAACCTCTCAATATTTCTTTTTACAGTTTGATTTATTTTCTTAGTTTCATAGTGATATAGCATTGCTACATCACTATCTAGCATTACTTGTTTTCCTCTTACGGTATAAATCAATTTTTTAATATTTTCTGTTTCATATTTTACTACTTTTAATTCTTCGTTTATTGGTGCAATATTATTCTTTTCATTCATAATATTCACATCCTCATTTTAAATCACATATAGTTTAAAACATTTGTTCTTTATTGTCAAGATATATTTTGATTTTTATAAAAAAACTTGAGGTTCCATTTTGGAACCTCAAGTTTTATCTTATTCTTTTACTAATTCCTTTACCAATTCTTTCATTTCTTCTTTGTTTTGCTCATTCATTCTAGAACGAATAGTAATCATTGGTTCATATATTGTGACATTTTTCATAGTCTCTACAATCTCTAACATTTTCTTTCCAGCAGAAGGTGCCCATGTGCCGTTTTCGATGATTGCAATTTTTCTGTTTTGATAATTTTTTCCTTGTAGCTGGTGTAAGAAATTAGACATTGGTGGGAATACATCTGCATTATAGCTTGAAGCTGCAACAACTAGTCTATCATAACGGAAGGCATCTTCAATTGCTTCTGCCAAATCATCTCTTGCTAAATCAAATAAAGATACTTTTTCTACTCCTGCTTCTTTTAACATATTTGCTAGTTCTTCTGCTGCTTCTTTTGTATTACCATGAATAGAAGCATATGCAATCGTAATTCCTTTATCTTCTGGTTCATAGCTACTCCATATATCATATTTTCCAAGATAGTATCCTAAATTTTCTTTTAAAATTGGACCATGTAATGGGCAGATTGTTTTGATATCTAGCGTTTTTGCTTTATTTAATACCGCTTGCACTTGTACCCCATATTTTCCTACAATATTAAAGTAATATCTTCTTGCTTCACATGCCCAATCTTCATCCGTATCTAATGCTCCAAATTTCCCAAAACCATCTGCTGAAAATAGAATTTTACTTGTTTGTTCATAAGTCATCATAACTTCTGGCCAATGTACCATTGGTGCCATAATAAATTGTAACGTATGTTTTCCAATGTTTATGGTATCTCCTTCACTTACAACTACTTTTCTTTGCTCTAAATTTTCAATATTGAAGAATTGTGGAATAAATGCAAATATTTTTTGATTTCCTATAATTTTCATATTTGGATATTGTTCGCAAAGCATTTGAATATTATACGCATGGTCTGGTTCCATATGAGAAATTACTAAATAATCAACTGTCTCTCCATTTAATGCTTCTTGTAGATTTTTATACCATTCTTCTGTTGCACGCTTATCAACTGTGTCCATTACTACATTCTTTTCATCTTTTATTAAATAAGAATTATATGAAATCCCATTTGGAACAACGTATTGACTTTCAAATAAGTCAATTGTTTTGTCATCTACTCCTATATAAGTAATCGAATCTGTGATCTGTTTATCCATTTAACATACACTCCTTTTTTGTTTTTTCTATTCAAATAATGGCTCTATAAATTTCCGCTTCCATGAAGTAATATATTTATTTTTATACGGCTCGACACTCGTAACTGCCACTTGGGACTCCGCGTTCTCACCTTCTAAAAATAAATATATTACTCCATTCACACTAGTTAAGTACCTTAAATACGTATGCCTTAAGAAATACTTTCTTTCAATTTCACCAATGTATTTAATGCTTCAATTGGTGTTAATTCGTTTAGGTTAATCTTATCAATCTCATGAGCAAGCTCTGCTAATTTATAGTTATATAGGTCAAGTTGTCCTGCCGTTTGTTTTTTATTTTCTTTTTCTTGCTTTCCAAAAGCATTTGTTCTTTCTAGGCTTTTTAGAATTTCATTTGCTCTTTTTACAACAGGTGCTGGAACTCCTGCTAATTTTGCAACATGAATACCGTAACTTTCATCTGTTCCACCTTTTACTATTTTTCTTAAGAAAATAATGTCTTCTCCTTTTTCTTTTACAGCAATCGAATAGTTTTTAACGCCTTCTACTTTATTTTCAAGCTCTGTTAATTCGTGGTAATGGGTTGCAAATAATGTTTTGGCACCACATTTTTCTTTATCTGCAATATATCCTGCAACAGCCCATGCAATGGATAATCCGTCATAAGTTGAAGTTCCTCTTCCAATTTCATCTAATATAACTAAGCTATTGCTTGTTGCTTCTTTTAGAATATTTGCTACTTCCATCATTTCTACCATAAATGTACTTTGTCCCATACTTAAGTCATCAGATGCACCAACTCTTGTAAAAATCTTATCTACTACTCCAATTCTAGCAGAAGTTGCAGGAACAAAACTTCCTACTTGTGCCATTAGAGTAATAAGTGCAACTTGTCTCATATACGTTGATTTTCCTGCCATGTTTGGTCCTGTTATAATAGATAATCTATCCTCTTCTTTGTTTAAATATGTATCATTTTCAACAAAACTTCCACTTGGTAGCATTTTTTCAATAACTGGATGTCTTCCACCTTTAATATCGATTTCTCCAGAAGAATCAACTTCTGGTTTTACATAGTTTAAATCTTCTGCAACAGTTGCAAAAGAGCATAAGACGTCTAACGTAGAAATAATAAGCGCTGTTTTTTGTATTCTTTGGATTTGTTTTGCAATCTCTACACGCACTTGTAGGAATAAGTCATATTCTAAATTGATTAATTTTTCCTCTGAACCCAGAATTTTCTCCTCCAATTGTTTTAACTCATCTGTTATATATCTTTCTCCATTGGTTAAGGTTTGTTTTCTTATAAAGCGATCTGGCACCATATTTAAATTAGATTTTGTTACTTCTATATAATAACCAAATACCTTGTTAAATCCCACTTTTAAATTTTTGATTCCTGTTTCTTCTTTTTCACGTGCCTCTAATTTCATTAACCAATTCTTGCCGTCTGTTGTTGATGTTTTTAGTTCGTCTACTTCTTCATTATATCCTTTTTTTATTAACCCACCTTCTTTTACTGAAATTGGTGGTTCTTCTACAATTGCTTTTTCAATTAAGTCACTTACATCTTTTAACTCATCTAATTGTTCTTGCAATTTCACAAGCATTGGAGATTTTGCTCTTGATAAAATTTGTTTAATAGCAGGCAATTCTTTTAACGAATTTTTTAATGATATCATATCTCTACCATTGGCATTTCCATAAGAAATTTTTCCGATTAAACGTTCAATATCATAAACTTTTTTAAGAGAATTGATAACTTCCCCTCTTAACATTAAACTATTTTTTAGTTCCTCTACTGCATCTAATCTTTTATGAATTTCCTCTACATCAATTAACGGGTCGTTTAGCCATCTTCTTAATAAACGTCCTCCCATAGAAGTACTTGTTTTATCTAACACCCAAAGAAGTGTACCTTTTTTGGATTTATCTCTCATTTTTTCTGTAATTTCTAGGTTTCTTCTAGCATTAATATCTAATGCCATATATTTCGTCGTTTGATAAATCTCAATTTTATTAATATGCTCTAATTTCATTTTTTGAGTTGAGGTTAGATAATTTAAAAGTCCATTGATGCTAGCTACAATAAATAGTTTATCTTCAAAATTATCTACCACTTTGCCAGATGTTGTAACAACTTCATAATTATTTTGAATTTCTTCGTAGTTTTCACTAAATGAATTATCTTCCACTCTCGAAATATACAATCCAAAACGTTCTTTGATAGTATTAATTTCTTGCTCACTTTGATATAGCAAATCATTTGCAATAATTTCTGCTGGTGTAAAACGCGAAATCTCATCTAATAATCTTTCAAAATTATTATCTTCATTTATTTGAGTAGCATAGAATTCTCCTGTTGAAATATCACATACTGAGGCACCAAAGAAAATACCTTTTTTATATACACTCATAATATAATTATTCTTTTTTTCATCTAATAAATTGGATTCAATTACCGTTCCTGGAGTAACAACTCTTATAACATCTCTTTTTACAATTCCTTTTGCTTGTTTTGGGTCTTCTAATTGTTCACAAATAGCTACTTTATATCCTTTTGAAATTAATCTTGCTGTATAAATTTCCGCTGCATGAAATGGAATCCCACACATTGGTGCTCTTTCTTCCTGCCCACAGTCTTTTCCTGTTAAAGTAAGCTCTAGCTCTCTTGAAGCTGTAATGGCATCATCAAAAAACATCTCATAAAAATCACCTAAACGGTAAAATAAAATACAATCTTTATATTGTTCTTTTGTTTGCAAATAATGTTGCATCATCGGTGAAAATTCTGCCATTGTTTATTACTTCCCTTCTCTTAGGGCAAACATTGCCCCTACAATATTTCTCCTTTTAAATACCACATATGTTCTGATACAATTTTTATATCAATCACTTGGTTAATCCATTCTTCTTTTCCTTCGAAAATAACTACTTTGTTTGAATCTGTTCTTCCTGTTAGCATGTCTATATTATTTTTACTTCTTCCTTCTACTAATACTTTTTGAATCGTTCCAATGTATTTTTTGTTATTTTCTTCAATTTGACTTTCTACTAATGCTTTTAATCTATCAAATCTTTCATGTTTTATTTCCTCTGGCACTTGATTTTCCATTTTGTCAGCTGGTGTTCCTACACGTCTTGAATAAATAAACATGAAAACTTGTTCAAAATTTACTTTTCTTACTACATCTAAAGTATCTTCAAAATCCTCTTCGGTTTCTCCTGGAAAACCTACAATAATATCAGTTGAAAATACAACATTTGGTATTTTTTTCTTCATTTTTTCTACTAAGTCTAAATATTGTTCTTTCGTATATCTTCTGTTCATTACTTTTAAAACATTGCTACTTCCAGATTGAAGTGGCAAATGAATAATTTTAGATACTTTATCACATTCACATATAGCATCAATTACATCATCTTTAAAATCCTTTGGATGTGGAGAAACAAAACGTATTTTTTCGATTCCTTCTATTTTGTTTACATCTCTTAATAAATCCGAAAATTTATATCCGTTTCCACCATCATATGAATTTACATTTTGTCCAAGCAATGTAATTTCTTTATATCCTTCACTAGCTAAACTTTCTATTTCTTTTAAAATATCACTTGGTTTTCTACTTCTTTCTCTTCCTCTTACATATGGTACAATACAATAGGTACAAAAGTTATTGCATCCATACATAATAGTAACAGATGCCTTGGTAGCATCATTTCTTTTAATTGGAAGCCCTTCATAAATCTCGCCATCAATATCAATAACGTCCTCTATTTTATTTTTTCTTTCTAATATGTGATATATATCTTCTGGTAATTTATGCATGGTATGAGTTCCAAAGATGATATCAACAAATGGATAACTCTTATGTAGTTTGTCTACAATATGTTTTTCTTGCATCATACATCCACCAATAGCAAGAATGGTTCCTCTTTCTTCTTTTTGTCTCTTCATTTCACCAATCTTACCAAATAGCTTATCTTCTGCATTTTCTCTTACACAACAAGTATTAAATATCACAAAATCAGCACTTGCTACTTCTTCTGTTTTAGAATATCCCATATTTTCTAGCATTCCACAAATTTTCTCAGAATCATTTTCATTTAACTGACATCCCATTGTATAAATAGCATATTTTAAATTTTTACCTGTATTTATTTTATTTACTTTTTCCATATATTCATATTGTGCATCTATTTCGTTCTTCAATTTATATCCACCTTTATTCGACTTTTTTACATATTTTATCACAATAAGACTGTTACTGCAAGAAGAAAATAAAAGAGTTATTTGCTAAATTTCACATAACATGATACAATATAGATTATGTTTAAAAAACAATCGTTGAAGGAGGATTCATTATGGAGCCAAAAACTTTAAAGGAATTGCATAAAATTCCTTGCCTAATGCAACTTACCGGTAATACAAAGCTCTCATATTCTAATGCTTTGGAAGAGCGGTTAACATTTCCTACTATTGAATTTGAATATAGAGAAATGTTAGACAAGATGGAAATAGCATATCGCGAACATTTAACCGTTCCAAATCTTTTGGAATACTTTAGCAGAGAAACTTTTGACTTTATTTCTGTAGAGATTCCAGTTTATTCGGAAATAAAAGAGCATCTCTTCGAAGAGGTCGGTACAAAGAAAATGATCCTGCCAACAAAATCTACTTTGTCATCAGCCTTTGATTTAGAAAGACATGTTAAACTGTTTCGTATGCTAACATTTAAATATCGTCATAACCAAGCAATATTGGGCTCAAATATATTTCAATATACCACAGAAGATGTGTATTACGACATTGAGTATGTTTGGGATGATGATGACCCCATCTATTGTTTTTTTCTTGGCACGAATTATGCTGATGGACATCGGTATTCTGTTCTTTTTAATCGGAACAAAATTGCTGTTGGAAAAGAATTAATTCTTACCATTCCAGCTTCTTTACGTCCTTGTTTTTTAGGAAAGGATGGAAAGAACATCAAAGCTATGGAAAAAGCTCTTAAAGTCCGACATATCACTGTAAATACTTTTTAACAGATGAATTCGAAACGAAAAACAAGCAGGTCAGTCATTATGACTTGTGCTTGTTTTCGTTTTTATATATTTGATTTTCTTTTATATATCCATATACTTCTTTTGAAATCATTGTATGCAAATTTTGTTCTTCACTATTTTTTAGACTATTTCGAACCTCTGTTGAACTTACTTTCTCGTATGGATTATTTTCCAGTATATGAAATTGGTTTTCAAAACGTTTTAAAATTGGATTTTCCGCAATTAATTCTTTTATTTGAATTCCTTGTCGTTCTAATATAATATATTCGTAATTTTTAGCTAATATTTCAAAATCTCGTGAATTAGTTAGCTTGTTTAGATTGTCCGCTCCTATCATAAAATATGATGTTATATCTTGGTATTGTTCTTCTATTTTTTGAAATGCTTGTAAGGTCGTTAAAGCATGTGGTAAGTTCAATTCTAAATCAGATACTTCTAATTTTTCTTGATTTAAAGTTGCAATTTTTAACATTTTATAGCGATGTTCTTCGTTTGCTAAATCTTGTTTTTGGTATTTGTCTCCCATTGGAACGAATACTAATTTATCCAAATTGAATTTTTCTACTGCTAGATTTGCAAGATTTATATGTGCATTGGTTACTGGGTTAAAACATCCTCCAAAAAATCCATATCGTTTTTTCATTCTTTGCTCCCTATAAATATTTTTTTACTTCTTTAAAGATTTCTTCGTGGATGTCGTCTACTGTTCTTATTTTTCCATCTTCCCCTACGCATTTTACTTCATACCAATCATAATCTTTTACCAAGCTACATGCTGTGTTATAGCTATCTGTAATGTGAGATTTATCTCTTTCGTGAATGTCTTTTTGTGCTTGGTGCGTAAATTTGTTTTCACGATTTTCCATTAGTTTTAATGCATAGTTTGGTGGCATGTTTAAGAAGAATGTTTTGGTTGGAACTGGTAAACCATATAAGTTAAATTCAAAATCCCATAGCCATTTTAAAAATTTATCTCTTTCTTCTTTGTCTGCAATTTTTCCTGCTTGGTGTACCATGTTCGCCGTCGTGTAACGGTCTGCTAATATGATACCACCATCTTTGTAGTAATCTTCATAATAACGTTTATAAGTTGCATAACGGTCTGCTGCATAAAAAGTAGATGCAATATATGGGCTAACGTCTTTTGCGTTTTCTCCGAATTCTCCAGATAAATACATTTTTACTAAACTTGATGATGCGTTCTCGTAGTTTGGAAAGCTAACAACACGATATGATATGTTTTCTTCCGATAATCTTTCTTGCAATTTTCTAAATTGTGTTTGTTTTCCGCTTCCATCGGTTCCTTCTATTACAAATAATTTTCCCATTTCTTGCTCCTTCTTTCTATTTATATTTGGGTCGACGAGAACGTCGACCTCTACATTTCGTCAATACGTCTAAACGCTAGTGCCAACCTGAATCTTGTAAAGTAAAGGCCCCTTTACCTAAGGGGGCTGTCCGCGATAGCGGACTGGGGGTTCTATTTTTGCATTCCAGTTTTGATATAATCAATCTCTTCTTCTACATTTAATCTCATAAATAAAGGTTCCCCTTTTTCAATTACTTTTGTCTGTTCTGGAATTTGGTCAATTTGATATAGGCTTTCCCATGTATTTTCTGCGTTTGATAAACCGATTTGGTTTAAAATACTCTTTGCTGTTTTTTCCATGAATGGTAATAGCATAATTCCTATTTTTCTTAGGTTTTCAATTAAATGATTCATACAAGATTCTAATTTTAGAGTTTCTCCCTCTTTTTCTAATGCCCATGGTGTTGTTTCATCGATATATTTATTAGTTCTTGCAATAATGTTCCAAAGTTCTTGTAAAGCATTTGCGAATTCAAATTTTTCAAGATGTTCTTCTACTAACTTAATTTGTGATTGTGTATATTCTTCTAAATCTTTATCCACTTCATTTACTTGTCCTTTATAGGTAGGTACAATTCCAGCAAAATATTTATTTACCATAGATACTGTTCGATTTAACAAATTTCCTAAATCATTACATAAATCGAAGTTAAATCTTTCTACAAAACTTTCTGGTGAAAATACTCCATCTTGTACAACAGGCATTTCACGAAGTAGGAAGTATCTAGTTGCATCTAATCCATATCTATCTATTAATAATTCTGGGTACACTACGTTTCCTTTGGATTTACTCATTTTACCATCTTTCATCATAATCCAGTTGTGAACTAAAATTTTCTTTGGGATTGGTAAATCTAATGCCATTAAGAAAATTGGCCAATAAATTAAATGAAATCTTGCAATATCTTTTCCAACAATTTGTAAATCTGCAGGCCAGTATTTTTTAAATTTACTATCATCCTCTGATAAATATCCAAGAGCAGTAAGATAGTTTGTTAAAGCATCTAACCATACATACACAACATGTTTAGGGTCACTACTAACTTTAATTCCCCAATCAAAGCTTGTACGACTAACACATAAATCTTCAAGTCCTGGTTTTATAAAGTTATTTATCATTTCTGTTTTACGAAATTCTGGTGTAATAAAATCGCTTTCTTCATATAGCTTGACAAGTCTATCTGCATATTTTTTCATATTGAAGAAATATGCTTCTTCTTTCATTAATACAACATCTCTTCCGCAATCTGGACATTTACCATCTACTAATTGTGTTTTTGTAAAATAGGTTTCACAAGGTACACAGTACATTCCTTCATATTCTCCCTTGTAAATATCTCCACTTGCAAGGAACTTTTCAAATATTTCTTGTACTACTTTTTCATGTCTAGGTTCTGTTGTACGAATGAAATCATCATATTTAATATCCATCTTACCCCATAATTCTTTTGCAAGAGCTGCCATATGGTCAACATGTTCTTGAGGTGTCATATTATTTTTTTCTGCCACAGTTTGAATTTTTTGACCATGCTCGTCCATACCAGTAAGAAGGTATGTATCATACCCTCTTAAAGTTTTATATCTTTTTACAGTATCTGCTACTACTTCTGTATAGGCAGTTCCTATATGGAATTTTCCACTTGGATAGTAAATCGGTGTGGTAATATAATATTTTTCCATGTATTTTCACATCCTTTAAAATTATACGTTCTTCCAGAACCATTCTAAACTATTATCAATACTCTTTTTCTTTTTTGCTTTTGTTTCAATATCATCAATCCATAAATAAGATGCATATGAAATAAATATCATAACAAAATCAACTACTAAACACTTAGAAAGGGTTGGCATCATACTTTCATATTGTGCTGGTAAAATTAAGAATTGAATTCCATGCATTACTAGTAATATTAAAAATACAATTAGTGCCATCATAGGTACATAGGCATTTTTTGCTTCCTTCCCAATATAAATTAAGCAAATTGTAAGAAATAATGATAATAATAAGATCCATGGATCTGCTACATTAATTAAAAACATCTTTTGTTCCTCCTTTTATTTTTATTTTAGTTTTTCCTCAATTAGTCTAGCTAATTCTTCTGCTTTTGTTTTAATATATTCTTTATCTTCCCCTTCAATCATAACCCTTACTAAAGGTTCTGTTCCTGAAGGCCTTATTAAAACCCTACCATTACCTGAGAATTCTTTCTCAAGTTCTTCTATTTTTTGTTTGATGATTTCATCATTTTTGTAATCTTCTTTCCTATTAGATGCTACTTTAGCATTAATTAACACTTGAGGGTATATATTGATTATACTACAAATTTCTGATGCTGAAACATTTTTTTCTAATAAAATTCTAATCATCATTAAAGAAGTTAAAATACCATCTCCTGTTGGGTTATAATCCAAGAAAATAACGTGTCCAGACTGTTCTCCTCCTAGGTTGTATCCGTTTTTTAGCATTTCTTCTAATACATAACGGTCACCAACTTTCGTCTGCTTGCAATTTAAGTTGTTATTCTCGCAATATTTCTTTAATCCCAAGTTACTCATAACAGTTGCAACAACAGTATCATTTTTTAGTGTTCCTTTTTCTTTCATATAGTTTGAACAAACTGCTAAAATCTTATCTCCATCAATTTCATTTCCTTGTTCATCAATTAGTAAACAACGGTCACCATCACCATCATAAGCAATTCCTAAATTCATATGATGTTCTTTTACATATTGTTTTAGCATTTCTAAATGAGTAGACCCACAGTTTTCATTAATATTGATACCATCTGGATTGTTGTTTATAATAGTATAATTTATTCCAAGTCCTGCAAATACTTTTTGGGCAACTTTGTATGTAGCTCCATTTGCTGTATCAATTACTACTTTAAAATTACTTTTATCAAACTTGTCAAATTCTTCTTTAAAAGTTTGCATAAAGAAATTAGCATATTCATCGATTAAATCTAATCTAATCTCTGAAACCCCAATTTTATCATGTGGTGCATTTAATTCTGAAATTTTATCTGAATCCATAATCTCTTCAATTTCTTCTTCTATCGAATCATCAATTTTCATTCCTTTGTTGCTAAAGTATTTAACTCCATTAAACTCAAAAGTATTATGTGATGCTGAAATCACAACACTAGCATCTGCATTTAATTTTCTTGTTAAATAAGCTACTGCAGGTGTTGGAATCACACCTAATAGTTTTACATTAGCTCCATAACTTAAAAAACCTGCTGTCATTGCACTTTCAATTAATGTACCAGAAATACGAGTATCTCTTCCTATTAAAATTGTTGGTGCATGGTCTGTATGTTTGGATAACACATACGCCCCTGCTTTTGCTACCTTATACACAAGTTCTGGTGTAAGCTCAGTGTTTGCAATTCTTCTAATTCCATCTGTTCCAAAATATTTTCTCATTCACTCATTTCCCTTCTTTAATGAAATAAGCCTCTTTTTATAACCTTTGGCTCTTCTATTTGTATTTGGGTATTCTCCAATATATGCTTTGGATTTATTAAAGTAAGTTTCTCTATCTTTTCTTTTGAAATTATTTTTTCTAATTCTTGTATGTTTTCTGCTATTTTATCATATTTTTCACTATTATGACTATCGGATGCTAAAAAATGAATCATATCTGCTTTTAGTAATTTTATTAATGTCTTTTTCGCAGTTTTTCCATAATAGCCACTTATACTTGCAAAATTAGACTGAAATAGTACTCCATTTCTAATAAGTTCTCCTACAAAATTAGGATTTTTTTGTACATAACTGTATCTTTCTGGATGGGCAATTACTGGAATTAGTCCACTTCCCTTTATTTTAAAAACTACTTCATCTAAGTAATTTATCATATTATTCATTGGCAATTCAAATAATACATACTTGCTATTTGCAAGTGTAGATGCTTTCTTTTCTTGAATTAGTTCTACGATGTTTGGTGTAACGTAAATTTCACTTCCTGCATGTATTTTTATATTTAATCCTTTTTCTTGAATCACCTTATTCATAGCTTCTATAACAGCATGTCTTTTAACAACATCCACCTCGTAATGTTTTTCCACATAATGAGAAGTTGCAATAATATCTGTGAATCCTGCTTTTTCAGCCTGTTCAAACATTTTATATGATTCTTCAAAACTTCTCGAACCATCATCTATTTTTGGTATAATGTGAGAATGAATATCAATCATTTTCTTCCTCTTTCTTTTCTTCTTTTTGGTCGAATTCTTCAATTTCTTTTAATATTTCATCTTCAATATTTGTATTTTCTTCTTGTGAAGATATAGAGTCTACATCCACATTGTCTGATTTGTTACTTTCTTCGTGATTGCCATAATAATATGTACTTTCATATTTTTTAGCAGCTACAGGAATTTTATTTATAACAACTCCTGCAATCTTTCCACCTACATTTTCAATCATTTTCTTTATCTTTTCTACATCTCCCATTTTAGTAGATTTATATGATGTAACAATTAAACTAGAATCTAATTGCCTTGATAATATAACTGAGTCAGTTACTAATAACACTGGTGTACCATCAAAAATAACCATATCAAATGTATTTTTTAATTTTTCAACTAATTCTTGCATTTTATCACAAACTAATAATTCAGATGGGTTTGGTGGAACATCTCCTGCTGGCATAACATATAGCCCTTCTACATTTGTTTTCTTAAAATATGAAAATAAATCTTCTTTATCTTCTACTTCACTTACTCCGGATAAGTAATTTGATAAACCTGGTTTTTTGTCTATTTCAAATATGGTATGAAGTCTACCTTTTCTCATATCTGAATCAATTAATGCTATTTTTTTACCTTCTCCTGCAAATGCTACTGCAAGGTTTGCAGATACCCAACTTTTACCTTCTCCTGGAACACTGCTTGTAACAAGTAATGTTTTTAATCCTTGGTTTGAAGTCATAAACTGAAGGTTTGTTCTTAATGTTCTAAAAATTTCTGCAATTGGTGACTTTGGATCTTGGTCTATTATTAATTCTTTTCCCATTATTTTTTCCCTTTCTTTTTCATTTCATAATCATATTGTGGAATTGATGCTAAAACAGTAAGTCCTAATCGCTTTTCAACTTCTTCTGCACTTTTTATTGTTGTATCAAATAAACTTCTTATAAAAACAACTCCTGCTGAAAGAATAAAACCAACTACTGTAAACATCAATACATCTTTTTTATGATTTATATTATAAGGTGTTTCGCTTTCTTTTGCTTCATCTACAATATGAATATTATCTAGTTTGTAAATATCTTTTGCCTTTGCTATAAATACATTTGTTATTTCATTCGTAAGCTCTTTTGCTCTTTTCGGATCTGCATTTTTAACAGATATTTCGATTAGCTGAGTAGAAGATACTAGCTTAACCTCAATATTTTGTTTCAACCCTTCTTCTGTCATATCTTCATAACCAAGGTTTTCAATTACTGGTCTTAAGATACTATTTGTTTTCATTAACTCTGTATATGTTGCAACTAATTGTTGGTTTAGCGTTATTTCTGTTTGTGTAATTCCTTCTGCATTATCACTTTTTGTTAATACAAGAGTTGCTGTTGATTTATACACTGGTTTTACCATATATTTGGTATAAAATAACCCCAAAATTGCAAAGAAAATTGTTATTAAAATAATAAATAACTTCTTACTCCAAAATATATTAAATAACTCTTTTAAATCTATTTCTTCCATACATTTCTCCATTCATTTTACGATACGTCTATTATATCGATAATCCTTTTCATTTGCAATATATTTGTAAGAAAATTTTAAAGAACCCCCAGTCAGCTTCGGTGACAGCCACTTTAGGTAAAGGGGCCTTTTTTCTACTGTTAGTATTTTTCGAATTTTGTCGAAAAGTTTTCTTGTTTTGGTATTGCTTTTTAAGAATAAAACGTGTTATAATGTTGTCAGTTTAGCAAATACGAAAGGAGGAAATTTTATGGATAAAGAAGTGATAAAGAAATTAGAAAAAATCGAAAAAGAATTAATTGCAACAAAAGAACAAATTCTTACAGAACTTGCTGTTTATAACAATAAATTTGATAGTAATTTAAATGCTTTAATCGTACAAAATCAAGTATTAAAAAGTCGTATAGACAAATATTTCAATTATAAAAATTATTTTGATAAGTTAAACAATTGCAATCAATTTTCAGAATAATTAAAAAATAAGCTAAAACATCATTTTTAGCTTATTATAATTAAATTATTTTTTCTGTCAGAAAACTTACATTTCATACATATATTTTATAAAATCTTTCTTAGCCCTATCTACATCTGTTATATAGATATATGCTCCACGTTCTAAAATCTCCTTACTATATTCCACTCTTGGTACCATTACAGAAGTAATATTGTTTAAATATGCATCCTTATTAGCAATAAACTCTGGAATCATTGTAGCATATTTTGCTATACTTATATTAGTAGTTACTTGTTCTAAAATTAAATCTACAATTCTAGAGATTTCTCCTGCATCCTTACTCATAATTTTATTTAACATTGAAATAAATACATCTCTTTGTCTTCTAGTTCTTCCATAATCACCATGTTCACTCATTTCGTCTTTAAATCCTGCCATTCTTTCTTTTACATGAGCAGCAGCTTGTTCTCCTGTTAGGGTAACTTTCCCATAACTTGTTACTTTTTGAGTAGGTTTTCCAGAAAAGCTATAAAACATATCAATATATTCATTAATCCATTTCATTTCTTCTTTGGTAATTTCCAATTCCACTCCACCAAGCTCATTAATGATATCATACATTGCAGAAATGTTAATTGTTACGTATTCTTTTAGGTTCAGTCCAAAATTTTCGTTAATTGTTTTTACTGCCAATTGTTCTTTTCCTGTAGCAAATGCAGCATTAATCTTATATCTATGTTCAAAGCCTTCTATATTTGCTGCTGTATCACGTGGAATACTAATTAATTTAATACTTTTGTATTTTGGATTAATTGATATAATCATAATAGCATCACTATTACCTGCATATTGGTCAGACATATCTTTGGAATCTGACCCAAGAAGCAAAATATTTACTACTTGGTCGTATTCTTTTTGAGTTAGCCCTTCTACTTCGCTATATAATTCTCCATTAATTCCAAGATTTCCTTCATCTAAATCTTGAAAATTGATTCTGGCCAATTTATCTCCAACAAACTTACCTGCTAAAATCACAAAAGCAATGACAATAATAGCAAGCAAAATAAGAACTGTTTTTAGCCATTTATTCATTTTCTTTTTTTCTTTGTATCTTTTTCCTTTTTCTTTCTTTACTTCTTCCATAACATTCCTTTATTATTCTGTTTCTTGACTTTCCGATTCTTCAATTCCTTTTTTATATCCATTTTTATAAACAATATAATATGTAGTATAAATTAAAATTCCAATCATTGCACCGGCTGAATCTATTAGAACATCCAAAGGCTGTCCTGTTCTCCCGCTCACAAATGTTTGATGATATTCATCCGATATAGCAAATCCAACACTAACAATCAATGCTAAACTTAACGCTATCCAATAATGTTTATTGTTCATTAACACATTAAAGAAAACAATTGACAAAAATGCTAAAACTAAATATACTGACGCATGCATTACCTTTCTCATAGGTGCATTAATTAATTGTGATACACGAGCTAGTTTGGAGTCAGTCGGATGAGAATTGGTTATTCCATATTCATTCGTTACATCTAATGTATCTTCAATAAACATTGCTATGATATCTGTACTTTTTCCATTCGAATTCTGCGTATTCATACTAGAAAGTTTATATATTCCCATCGCCCATAGAATAGCAAATGCTAATAATACAATCGATAAAATTACTTTTTTCAAACCTTCCAACTCCTTTCACCTCTTAACACTTTATGCTTCCGAAATTATTTTTTCTTATTTTAGCCAATCTGGATTTGCTAAATACCAATCGATTGTTTTAATAATTCCATCTTCAAACTTTGTTTTAGGCTCCCATCCTAATTCTGTTTTTATTTTTGTTGGGTCTATAGCATAACGATAGTCATGTCCTTTTCTATCTTCTACAAATTCAATTAAATCTTCGCTCTTATTTAAATGTTTTAGGATTAGTTTTACAATTTCAATGTTTCTTTTTTCATTGTGACCACCAATGTTGTATCTTTCTCCTGCTCTTCCATTATGGAATACCAAATCAATTGCTTCACAATGGTCTTCTACATATAACCAATCACGAATATTTTTTCCATTACCATATACAGGTAATTTTTCATTATTCATAGCAAGCTTAATCATATGTGGAATTAGTTTTTCGTTATGTTGATATGGTCCATAGTTGTTTGAACAGTTCGTAATAGTTACATTCATTTTAAATGTTTCAAAATATGCTCTTGCAATCAAATCCGAACTTGCTTTTGATGCTGAATATGGGCTGTTTGGGTTAATTGGTGTGGTTTCTGTAAAATATCCTTCTTCTCCTAATGTTCCATAAACTTCATCGGTTGAAATATGTACAAATTTATTTGGGCTTCCTTCTCCCCAAACTTGTTTTGCTACCTCTAATAGTGTATGTGTTCCGATTACGTTTGTTTGTGTAAAGATAAATGGATTTTTAATGCTGTTATCTACATGAGATTCTGCTGCAAAATGAATTACTCCATCAATTTCATATTTCTCGAATAACTCTTTTACAAATGGATAATCACAAATATCCCCTTGTACAAAAGTTATTTTATCCATTACCTTTTTTAGATTGTCCATATTACCAGCATATGTTAGTTTGTCTAAAACTATTACATTATATTCTGGATGTTTGTTTACAAAAAATTCTGCAAAATTTGCGCCAATAAATCCTGCTGCACCTGTTACTAAAATATTTTTACTCATTTTATTTCTCTCCTCTTCTAACAATATTCGCCACGTCGCTTGCACAAGGTATATACTTTTTCTTCGACTAAAGCACAGAAAAAGATATACCTTGCCGCTGTGGCTACTCTAAATTATTAACTTTTCACTTATTATAAGTTTTTAAATAAATCGGTTTGTTTTAATTCTTTTAATGATGGCCAGTTCGCATCTTTTTCGGATGTTAATAATTCATCTACCTTCATATCTCCTAGTGGCCAATCGATTGCTACATCTGGGTCATCCCAAGCAAGTCCACCTTCTGCAGAGTGATTATATACATCGTCACATTTATAGGTAAATTCTGCTTCATCTGATAGAACTAAAAATCCATGTGCAAATCCTTTTGGAATCATAAACATTTTCTTGTTTTCTTCAGAAAGAATAGCCCCTTCCCATTTTCCATAGGTTTTGCTACCAGGTCTTAAATCTACTGCTACATCAAACACTTCTCCTTTAATTACTCTTACAAGTTTTGCTTGTGTATTTTCTTTTTGGAAATGTAATCCCCTTAAAACACCTTTTTTGGATTTGGATTGATTATCTTGTACAAAATCATAATGTAAGCCTAATTCTTCAAAGTCTGGTTTACTATATGTTTCCATGAAATATCCTCTGTTATCTCCAAAAACAGTAGGTTCAATTACATATACGCCTTCAATAGAAGTATCAATTTTTTTAAACTTTCCCATCTTATTTCACCTTTATCCTATCTGCCACGTCGCTTACGTATGATATATGTTTTTCTTCGACTAAAGCACAGAAAAATATGTATCATACCGCTGTGGCTACTCTATCAAATTATTCATCACCAATTCTATTTTCTGCTAAGTCTTTTAGGAACTTTCCGTAGTCTGTTTTCATGAATTTATCAGCTAAATTTGAAAGTTGTTCTGCTGTAATCCAACCTTTTCTGTAAGCAATTTCTTCTGGGCAACAAATTTGCATACCTTGCCTTTTTTCAATGGTTTGTACAAAACTTGCTGTTTCTAGTAAAGAGTCATGTGTACCTGTATCAAACCAAGTCATTGCTCTACCTAATTTTTCTACTGTTAATTTGCCACGTCTCATATATTCTTCATTAACAGATGTAATTTCAAGCTCTCCTCTTGCCGATGGTTTTACATTTTTGGCGATTTCAATAACATCATTGGTATAGAAATACAAGCCTGGAACGGCATAATGAGATTTTGGATTTTCTGGCTTTTCTTCAATAGATACAGCATGTCCATCTTGATTAATTTCCACCACTCCATATGCTGTCGGGTCTTTTACATAATACCCAAAAATAGTTGCTTCATCTTCACGCTCATTTGCATGTTTTAACAATTTTGGTAAATTATTTCCATAGAACATATTATCCCCCAAAATCATAGCAACATTATCTGCTCCAATAAAATCTTCTGCCAAAATAAAGGCTTCTGCAAGTCCATTTGGTTTTTCTTGTATTTTATATTCAAAATGCATTCCCCATTTAGAACCATCACCAAGTAAGCTTTCAAAAATCACAATATCTCTTGGAGTCGATATAATTAACACATCTTGAATTCCGGCTTCCATTAATACAGATAATGGATAGTAAATCATAGGTTTATCATATACTGGCATAATTTGTTTTGAAATAGCAAGTGTTAATGGATATAACCTAGTAGCACTACCACCTGCTAAAATAATTCCTTTACGATTCTTCATTTTCTTCACATCCTTTACTTCAATTCTAATTTCAAATATCTTTCTAATGCATCTTCATATGCTGGTACTTCTATTCCCGCTTTTAATAGTTTTTCTTTCGATAATTTAGAATTTTTAGGACGTTTTGCTGGTCTTACAAATTCTTCACTCGTTACTGGATTTACTTTACAATCTATTTTAGCAATCTCAAATATTTTCTTTGTAAACTCATACCATGTTGTGTATCCTAAATTGGTTGTATGGTAAATTCCATATGGTATTCCTTTTTCAATTGCTTGATGAATAATACTTGCAAGGTCAACTGCATATGTTGGGCTTCCGTGTTGGTCTGCCACTACATTTAATTCATCTTTTTCTTTTCCTAAATTTAACATTGTTCTTACAAAATTATTTCCATCTCCATATAGCCATGCTGTACGGAATATGTAGTATTTAAAAGTACTATCAATAATTGCCTGTTCTCCTTCTAATTTTGTAATTCCATATACTGTATCTGGATTTTTTTCTTCCATTTCTGTGTAGTCTTCTTCTACTGGCTTTTCTCCACCAAAAACATAGTCCGTACTAATGTGAATTAATGTAGCATCTTCTTCATTTGCTACAATTGCTAGGTTCTTAGGACCTAATGCATTTACTTTTCTTGCTAAATCAACTTGCTCTTCTGCTTTATCAACTGCTGTGTAAGCTGCACAGTTGATGATGTAGTCTGGTTGTTCTTTGTTTACGAATTCTCTTACTGCATCGATGTTTGTAATATCTAGTTCTGCTACATCTGTTAGAACTAGCTCTTCGTCTTTTAGTTCATTTCGAACTGCCTTTGCAAGCATTCCATTTGCTCCTGTGATTAAGATTTTCATTTTATCAAACTCCTTTCTTATACTATACAAACATTATTATATTTCTAATTTCATAGACTCTACTCATTTACTTATCTAGTTAGTGATTTTACTGCAATTATCTTCTACAGCATACCAATTTAAATTATGATACTTTCCATTAATATAAAGAAATTCTTTTGACATTCCTTCAAATCTAAAGCCACACTTTTCATAAAACTTATTAGCTCTTATATTTTCTTCCAAAACATTTAAATAAACTTTATGTAACTTCAATTCATTAAATGCATAATTCAAAATTTCTTTAGTAGCTTCTAATGCAAAACCTTTTCCATGTGCAACTGCTCTAGTTACTATTGCATACTCAGCATTATTATCAGTCCTATTAATATTCTTTAAACTAATTGTTCCCATATATTCATTTTTTTCATCTACTATTGCAAAATGTTGATTTTTCTCATCTAAACTATTTTGTATAAAATCCTTAACATCATCTAATGTCATTTTTGAAAAATCTACTCTAAAATTGCAATTCACATTTGGATCATGCATCCATTCCAACATATTTGATGCATCATTATTTTCTAATTTTCTTAAATATTTCATAATTTTCCTCTCTACAATTACTATCAACTTTTTTATTTTTAATTCTTATCATACATTTTATTGTCTCTTTAAAGCATCTTCTACTAATCTACTTTTATTTCTGGTAGTTTAACTTTTTTCTTTAAATAGTTAATTATTGGTGTACTACATTTAGCATAAATAATAAAAATCACATAACATATCATATAAATAAGCACGGTTGAAATTACAATATGAATACTCATTATTAAAAAATGTTTCTTTGCAAATAATTCTATTTTTATAAAATTCAATAGCTTTCCATGAAGCAAAAATGTAAAAAAACACCCCTTTGCTAATTTATTAATTATTTTACTTTTTAAATTCATACTTCGAAAAATCATAAAAATTAATATTGCTTCAATGATAACAAATGGATTGGAATACTCCCACGCTGTAATTGTATTAATACAACTCCACCCAATAATTATTATTAGGTTTAAAACAAAGTATCTAATTAATTTTTTTCTTTCTGCAAAGCATTTTGATTTATATATATATCCTCCTATAAGATACATTAATATAAAATTCACAATTGTATATCCAAATTGACTTCCATATGCTCCAATTGTGCTTAATCCAAAAAAGTCTCTATCAAAAATTTCACTTGCCAAATCTATTATTGTTGGATAAATTGAAAAAATGATAAATAGTATAATTAAAAATTTTTTATATTCTTTTAAATTAATTTGACTTACGATTTTATTAATATAAGGTGATATTATAAATAATGTAGAATATAGAATAACAAAGTAATTCGTAGGTATTAAGCTATTTATTAAACCTTTTATTGAAAAAGATCTTTCTATAATACAGTCCTTAAAAATATAAAAAGCCAACTCAATCAAAACTACTTGTAATATCAACTCTATAACTTTCCACAAATTTCTTGATTTCTTTTCTATTAAAAAATATCCAGATATTATTATAAATACATTTACAGCACAAATAAATATACTTTCTAAAGTCATTAAAATCCAATAATTAATACTATTAGGTATTACAAATTTAAACCCTCCACCTATCTGAGGATTATTATAATGTAAAACAATTACACCTAAAATAGAAATTATTCTTAATAATTCTATATTTGATTCTCTTTCTTTTATCATATATTTGTTATCCTTTAAACTCATTAATTGTTTTTATAACATAATCTATTTCTTCATCTGTCATTCCATAATACATAGGTATGCTTAGTACAGTTTTACTAATTTCCTCAGCTATAGGCAATGCTCCTTCAGAAATTTTTAATTCCTCATATGCCTTTTGCAAGTGAATAGGAATTGGATAATGTTTTACTGTACCTATTCCTTTATCCTTTAAATATTTTTCTAATTCATCTCTTTTATCACATCTAATTACAAAAACATGATAGATATGGTCATAATCTTCTGAAATATGTAAAGGAAGTTTTATCAAATCATTAGTAATTTCTGATAAATATCTATTAGCTATTCTCTTTCTATCCTCATTCCATCTATCAAGATTTGGTAATTTTACTCTTAACAGAGCTGCTTGTAATTCGTCTAATCTACTATTAGTTCCTTGATATATATGGTGATACTTATAATCTGATCCATAGTTTCCTAAAGCTCTCACTTTATCAGCAATTTCTTTATTGTTTGTAGTTACACATCCTCCATCTCCAAAAGCTCCTAAATTTTTTCCTGGATAAAAACTCCAAGCAGCAGCATCTGATAAAGATCCAACTCTTACACCTTTGTATTTTGAACCATGTGCTTGAGCACAATCTTCAACCAAAAATAAATTATGTTTCTTAGCAATATTATTTATTGCGTCCATATCTGCTGGTCTTCCTTGCAAGTGTACAGCAATGATAGCTTTAGTATTTTTATTAATCTTATCTTCTATTAAATCAGGATTAATATTATAAGTTTCAATTGTGGGTTCAACAAAAACAGGTGTAGCTCCCGTATAGGATACTGCTAATGCAGTTGCTATATAAGTGTTTGAAGGAACAATTACTTCATCCCCTTTTTTTATATTTAATGCCTTCAAAATTAAATATATTGCATCTAATCCTGTTGCAACTCCAACACAATAATCAGTTCCACAATATTTAGCATATTCTTCTTCAAATTTTTTACATTCCTCACCTTGAATAAATACACTCTTATCCATAACTTTTTTATATGCTTCGTCAAGTTGTTCTCTAATTTCATTATGCATTGGTTTAAATGTAGCAAATGGTATTTTCATAATTATTTCTCTCCTTTTTCATTTTGTTGTACAAATTTTAAAAATTCATCATAATCTCTAATATAATCATTTTCATCATATAATTCTGATGCTAAAACCATAAGAACTGCATCATTAGAAAAATCATACATTTCTCTCCACATGTTGTTATCAACATATAACCCTTCATAAGGTTTTTCTAATGGAACTATCTTTTTTTCTTTTCCATTATCTAATTTGATTTTACAACTACCATGTATACAAATTAAAATTTGCTTTAAATTTTTGTGTGCATGATATCCTCTTGTAACATTTGGTAATGTATCATACATATAGTAAACTCTTTTTATTTTAAATGGAATATCTTTAAATTCTTCCAAGGCAACTAGTTGTCCACGTTCATCACCATGTGGCTGAAACATATATTTTATTACTTGCATACTGTTCTCCTTTACTTATTTATATTATCTAAAATTCTTTCTTAATAATACCACTTATATTCTTTTATATCAACAGAATTTTAAACTTTATATCTTTTATTTTCCTATAAAATAGTTAATCTTCATACTAATAGTCCCCATAAATAAAAATATCTTTCGTAATATAGCACTTTTAATAATAATTACTCTTATTTTTATTTTATCTTTCTTATTTAATGAATCATAATTTTTTAATTGCAATAACAGATTATTAGTATTATCCTTCAAAGAATATTTAATATATTTTTTATATTTATCGTTCTCTATCTGCTTTCTATTATCATACAAATATTTAATTGGTTTTGAAAATCTTGATAAAGAACTATTTAAGTATTTATTTTTTTTCAAAATATCATTATATAAAAGAAGTTCTATTATACTTAATTCCACTTTATCAGCTTCATGCATAATGCTTTTATCTCTTTGTCTATATCCAAAAGTTATTTTATCTAAGTGTTTACTTTTTCCTGCCAGAAAAATACTATAAATCAATCCTGTATCATCACAAAAGTTATCTAACACAAAATTCAAGACTTTTCTATTAAAAACAAAACATGAAATATGCACATACTTGTACGCCCAAAAAAGTGAATTACTAATACTTGCTTTTTGTTTTATTACTACTTCACTTTCATCATTCCAAAATTTTTTAAAATCTGTATAACAAGATGAATAATTCTTATGTTCTTCTAAAAAGTTTATCTGGAAAGAAAATTTATTCATATCAATAAACTTATCATCAGCAGACAATATGCAAAAGTAGTTGCCAGAGGCTATTTTAAAAGCTTTTTTAATAATATTTGAAACTCTTATAGATGGAATTGGATCTATTATATCTTCTCGATTCATAACAAAAAATTTTATTATATCTGGATATTGTTTCTTATATTTTTCTATGATTTCAACACTTCCATCATTTGAACCGTCATCACCAATTATTATTTCAAAAGGAATATCACATATTTGATTTAAGCAAGAGTCTATGGCCTCTTCAATATACTCTTTTTCATTATAGGAAACAATTATTACTGATAATTTCATTTAATTATCCCCTTTCTTAACATAATTAATAAAAAAGTTTAGTGTATTCTTAAATTCATCATCTTTATGTGTAATTATAATACTACTGATCAAAGAAACTATTAGTGCAATAGCAAATTTTATTACTAGTTCTAATAGCAAATTATTGAAACATATCTCTTTACATATTAGAATAGACACAATAATTGCTATGCTTGTCCCTATAACATACTTACATTTTTTTAAATAATATATTAAAATATTTTGTTTAAAATATTTTTTAACAATTTGATAAGTTCTAGCAATCCATATATATATATCTGTAATTAATGTTCCAATAATAACACCAGACAATCCAATAAACCTTACCATAATCAATGATATGACAATATTAATTATAGCACTAAGCAATGTAATATACTTATCATCTTTAAATTTTCCAGTAACGCTAAACATTACATAAGCAGGTTGATACATTGAATGTACAAAAAAGTCAACAATTAAGCAAAAAAATGAAAGTTTATCTATTAGAAAACTATCACCAATCCATAATTTTATAAATGGCGAACATACTAAACATAATAATGTTGTAGCAATGTTAGTAAACAAAAATTGTACAAATTCAAAAACAGAAAATTTTTCATATAAAATATTACAATCTTTTATCTCTTGTATCATTTTTCCAAATGAAGATGAAACAACATTTCCTAATAAATATTCAATTCCCATAATTCCATTAATAATAGTCATATAATTTGAATAAACTGCTACAGTTGACAATCCAATTATTTTTGAAATTATTACATTATCTGTAGAATTATATACATAGTTTGATAATTTCATTGGAAGTACATTTTTAAGGTTAGCAGTTAAATCTTTTATTTCATTTCGTACATTTTTTACATTTGATTTAACATCACAATATTTGACATTGAAAATATAATTAATTATTAAATTAGATATTAATCCGTATAATGCATTAATAGTAAGATATAAAAAATAATTTCTAAATACTACTGTTGATATTAGAGAAAAAACAACTGTAATCAACTTAGCAGATAAATCAATTATATTAACTAGTCCTATTTTTTCATTTGCTTGCAAAAAAAGTCTCTTATGTACAAAGAAATAACCTAATGCAATTCCCATCACACTAATTAAAAATGCTATTTGTATAAACCAAATTGGATATGTTGTATCTTTGATCAAATGTTGAATAAAAAATGATAATATTATTCCTATTATTATTATTGTTACTCCTATGGTATTATATATCTTTTTCGAAGCAGTTAAAATTTTTGAAAGTTTTATTTTATCATTTTTTACTAATGGTTCATATAATTGATATTGAACTGCTACTCCAATACCTAAATCAGCTAAATTCAATAAATCTAATAAATTTGAATATAATGAATTTAAGCCTAATAGTTCACTACCTAAATAAGTAATAAAAATTTTTCTTGTAATGAAACCTAATAATAACATTATGATTTTATATAATACACTTATTAAACTATTATTTATTATTTTTTTACTATGCATAACTATTCCTTACTAAACATTAATTATTTATTATCTACTTGTTCTATAAATTTTAAGAATTCATCATAATCTCTAATATAATCATTTTCATCATATAATTCTGATGCTAAAACCATAAGAACTGCATCTTTTGAAAAATCATACATTTCTCTCCACATATTATTATCAACATATAACCCTTCATATGGTTTTTCTAATGGAACAATCTTTTTTTCTTTTCCATTGTCTAACTTTATTTTACAACTACCATGTATACAAATTAAAATTTGCTTTAAATTTTTGTGTGCATGATATCCTCTTGTAACATTTGGTAATGTATCATACATATAATAAACTCTTTTTATTTTAAATGGAATATCTTTAAATTCTTCTAAAGCAACTAATTGTCCGCGGTCATCACCATGTGGCTGAAACATATATTTTATTACTTGCATATTACTCAGTCCTTTTCATTTTCTATTCTTCAATAATTTTCTTTAGCTCATTCATTTTATAATTTTCACTTTTATTTTTATTTTTAATTTTTAATAACATTTCTCGACACTTAAATTTTAATCTAAAAATTAGATTTTTATTATATTTTTCAAAATAATGTATTTTACAAACATTTTTATAATCAGGGTGTTCTTTAGCGATAATTTTAAAACATTGACTATTATCTAATTTTATCTTTTTAGTCCATTCTGCTGAGCCACTTGTTGATATACCTGTATTACATTCATACCATATTAAATAATCATCCCAGAAATGAATATTTATTCCGTCAGCAATCATCATAATGTAAGCACAGTCTTCAGCATATTTTACATTATCCTTAATTTTTAAAATGTAACTATAAAAAAGATCCGTTTCGCATATAATAGCTGCCCCTAAAATATAATCTTGATAATATAAATAGTCTTTTTTTACTTTTTTATAATTATTATTTATATAAGGTGTTAAATCTCTAGGATTTCTTCTATTAAGTATTGTTATTTCGTCACAATTATTATAATAGTAAACCGCTTTTCCAAAAGAAATTCTATATTCATTTTCTTTCATATAATTTATCACATCTTTTAATGTACTATTACAATACAAATAATCTCCTGGAGAAATTAGTTTTACATACTTTCCTTTAGCTAGCTTCATACTATTATATACATTTATTACAGTTCCTCTATTAATCTTATTATCTAACACTAAATAATTATTAAAATCATTCTGTTGCATCCATTTAACAATCAATTGTTTATCAAACTGTGTCGAGCCATCATCAGAAATGATGATTTCTAATTTACATTCTTTTTGATTAATTATCGATTTTAAAGTATTAAATAGCTTTTTATAATTCGGATTATAAGTTAACACTATTACAGATATATCAAATTCTTTCATATTCTTCTCATTTCTTTTATATGTTTTTATTCTACACTATATGTTTAAAATTGGTTTCATTATTTATTATACACACTTATAGTAAGTTTCTACCTAATACTATTTTTACGCATTTAATCCCTATTCCTTATTGTCTATTTTTTTTATAACTTTTGCAGGTACCCCTGCAGCTATTGAATTGTGAGGAATATCATGTGTAACTACTGCATTTGCTCCAATAACACAATTATTTCCAATTGTTACGTTTGGCATAATACATACATTTCTCCCTATCCATGAATTATTTCCTATTGTTATTGGTCCTTTACTCCATAAAGCTCTTTTTATGGGAATTGTATCAATCTCTTCAATAGAATTTTTTCCGTGAAAATTGTCACATATAAAAACATTTTCGCCACAAAGAACTCCATCTCCTATTTTTATTTCATTCAAACATGAAATAAAACAATTATCATTAATAGAAACATTATTTCCTATAGACAGTCTAGGTATCATTCCCGTTTTTTCATTATTGTAATATTCCCATGTTTCTATTTTTACATTTTTTCCACATAAAAAATTATCACCTATAAAAATATTTTTCTCACCTTTTGTTATTAATCCACTACCTATTGAAATTTTGTTTCCTACATGTCCAAATTTTGTTTTTGTAAATTCCAAGTTTATCTTTTGAAAAATAATCCTTGGATTTTTTAAGATTTTAAATAATTTATTCATCTACTTTTCCTTCTAAACATTTTATTTTTAATTTTTATATAAAGTCTTATATTATTTTTCTTCCTCATATATAGCAAATAGCATAAACATCAATAAACTTACTGGATTGAAAAAACTAGATTCTGCAAAAGAAGTTATTAGAATATATGCCAATGTCATTAACATTGCAACCCCTGATAATTGATTCTGTTTTATTTGTTTTATTGTTATTTTTAAAAAATATAAAATAATTACTAAAAATGTTATTAGTCCTATTATTCCAAATTGTGCAAATATTGTTGGCCAAAAACTGTCTGTTAGAAATGCACTATAGGATTGGCTCATTCCCCAATTTGATGGGTATCCTAATAATATATATAGTGGAGAATAATAATTAACTGCAATTGATGATCCAAAGGTTCCAAACCCAGTACCAATTGGAAAATGTTTCATCATCAATTCAAAACTATCTTTCAATAAAATAGCTCTTGGAGAATATCTATCTTCAAAAAAATACTCTTGAAATTGATTTTGAACTAAAAATAAACATAATATTCCTCCTAATATAAAAATATGTAAGTAATGCTTATTTTTAAAAACAAAAATCAGCAAGTAAATAAACCAATATAAAACAAAAAAGCCAATTGCTTTTCCTCTTAAAGTCATAATTCCAACAAATGTTGCCATTAGCATATATATATAGTTGTTATTTTTTTCATTTTTATATCCTAAAAATATTAACAATATAGCTTCTGCAGATGCTAAATATGTAGGATGAGGAAACATTAACTGTAAACTATACGTAAAATATCTAAAATTACTTTTAGGAAAAATTGGTGTAAATATTATATCATGAATTGCTATAATAAATAATATTACTGTAACAATTTTAGCACTTTTTACAATTATATCCGATATATTTATATTTTTTTTATTTAAATAAATAATTACAGCTAAATATCCAACCATAAATCTTTGAACTAGTAAAAAAGCATCAATTAATGCTGCACTAATAGGTTGATACATATTTATTACAGTTGATATAAAACCAATAAGCATAAACAATATCCATGGAATTATTAGCTTAAGCTTTAATTTTAAAAGTGTTTTATAATTAATCATCACATATAATGTGAATATAATTGTAATTAATTCATCAACATGCTTAAAAAAGAATTGAATGTATTGTATATTAGTCAAAGAATCTAAGCACATAATAAATAATAATACTAAAAATAATAATATTATTTTAATGTTCTTTATATTTATTTTCATGTTTCTAACCTTTCTTTTGAATTATCTTCTGTTTAAAACTGATTTTAATGTATTTAAATATCCATGTCCAAACTTTAAATCTGGCTCCATATATGCGCCTTCCCCCCACTCATTCCATGCATTTAAGAAAATAAGCCTATGCTCAAAGTCTCGTTTTTCAACACACTGCACAGCGTTTTCAGCTGCAATCTCAAATCCTTTAGGAGTACTTTTATAATAAATAACTGCTTTACGCCCAGATCTTGGAGACCTATCTCTTCTTGGTATTAATTGTGGGTAAATTCTTTCTAGATAATCTTCCGGAGTAATAAAATGTGAAATAATATCATCATATTTATATTTATCAAGAATAATAGCACCAAACTTTTTACGTAAAAAAGAATGAATTCCTTTTTTTATAAATCCACTAGATTTAAATTCAGCATATTTTAATGTAACTGAGTTTATACCATCATATCCTTTTTCCAATAAAGCTTCATATCTAGGTTTAGTTAAATTATCTATTTCTTTATATTTTTTTCTATCCATTGTTGGTAAAGCATCACATCTTCCAATAAAATAAATTCCTTTTAATCCATTTTTTATTGCAAGTTCATTCCAAAATTCTATAAAATGTTTTGAGTCTGGTATGTCATTAGGTTCAAAAATCACAAATAGTGGTTTTCCCTCTACTGTTATATATCTCTTATCTTTAAAAGCTGGCAATACATCATAAAAATGTGCTTCGTAATCCTCATCCCCTAAATACAATTGTTCAAATATCATTTTTTCAGTAGAAAAACTTTTTCCTTTTTCCCATGTTTTTGTAGTCCAACTATGATTAGCCCATCCTAAACAAAATGGAAAATCAGGTCTACCTGTTTTTAAAACTTCATTAAATGGCATGTCTAATACTTTTTTTCCATTTCCAAACCAATAATGCCAATAACAAAATCCTTCAATTCCACATTCTTTTGCCATTTTGGCTTGTTCTTCCCTAACATCTGGTATACGAAGATCATAGAATCCTAAATCCGCAGGAATTTGTGGTTGGTAATGACCTTTAAATAATGGTTTCGCTTTTGTTACATTTGTCCATTCTGTAAAACCTTTTCCCCAGAATTTATCATTTTCTGGAACTGGATGATATTGCGGTAAATAATATGCTATAACCCTTGCTCTCATTTTTATTCTCCTTATATTTTTATAAAATAACTTATTTTTTCAATAATACCTTTTGATAATATGTATCACTAATTTTTAAATTTTCTTCATTAAATTTATAGCTCAACTTATGAAAACATGTCATTTTTTTTATTACATTCCAAGTTTCTTCATCATATATTTCAAAAAGCCTTAACAATAAAATATGTGGTGTTGAATTATTTACTGGAATAACTTTTTTCCAATCATTTAAATAAAATTCTAAAACAATGGACATAAAATCATGTAATAAAAAATAATCTACCATATAATTATTTTCTTTCCAATATTCATAACATAAACATTTAGTTGCCATCAATATTTTATTATTAGTCTTAGCACTAATAAGCCAACTTGATATATATTGACTATGACCATCTCTTCCCGGTTTCAAGCATTGAAAAAAGAACAAATCCGAATTCAAAATATAGTCAGGAATATTATTGCTAGTACATAAAACAGTAGCATCAAGCCATAATCCTCCATATTGTATTAATAGTTCAAGTCTTAACAAATCCGTCATATGTGTATTAGTAATTATTCCTTTTTTCCATTTTTCAATAATATACTCCGGAAATTGAACATACTCTTGCATATTTTTTTCAGTTATTAAAACTATTTCTCTATCATTTAAATTTTTTAGAATCGATTCATAACACTTTTTTACTATATCTGGTGCATTTTCTATACCCTGAAACCAGCATATCCAAACTTTATTACTTAATTTGTGATTCAATTTATTGTCATAATTCTTATCAAATTTAATTAATGTTTTTTTATATTTTTTATATAATTTTTGTTTTGTCTTCAATTGAGTAGATAGTCTTAATATTTCCAAAGCTGTTCTACTTTTACCAAGTAATATGAACTCTCCTATAGCTGTAGCTAAAGAACCACTTTTAAAATACTGTTTTATTAATTTAAATCCACCCTGTTTTTGAAATATTTTATTTAAATTATCCATTATTTTTCCTTTTTATAAATATTACTCTAATTAATTATTTCATATTAATAAGTAATATTTTATATATAGATTTATATTTATTTAAACATTTCTTTTGCATTTTTCAAATCATTTTCATTATCAATTTCATACCATTTAATATTATTTATAACTTCAGCTTTTAAATTACTTCTCCCTAAATTAGCTATAATTTTAAATGCGAGTTCATAATACTCATTATTTCCATATGCATTCATAAACGTTTCTAAAAATGGTATATATTCTTTTTTTGAAAATTCGGAACTCAATTTATAAATATTAATTGTTTTATAATATTCATCTACTTTATCCCAGTTAATATCTTTCTTTTCGATAAAAGCGGTTATATCATTTTCTTTATTTAATTCTACCACTGTTCCATCCATCCACTCTTCATATTTAGCAACAGCTGCAACATTAGGATTAGGATTGTTCAATAATTTTTCAATTAATTCACTATCATAAATTAAATCCGATTCTAATAATATCGTATCATCTTTAATAACTTCGTCTTTAGCCAAATACATGGAATATATATTATTACTATTTGCATAATTTTCATTTTCAATAATAACAATCTCTATATCTCTAAAATTTTCTTGCAAATATTTCTCTAAATTTTCTTTCTTGTATCCTACTACAACAATTAACTTATTTATATCGTTTTTTTTCAGATTTTCAATAGCTCTATCGATCAGTTTTTTTCCATTTACTTCAACCATGCATTTTGTATTGTCTTTAGTATATTGTGCCAACCTTTTTCCTTGACCAGCAGCTAATAATAATGCTTGCATTATTTTTTCTCCTTTCTTTTGTATGCTTTATATGTATGATTAGTCTTTTTTCCTTTCTCTGAAGGCGGTGTCATATAATCACCATAATTTGCAGACAAAAATTCATCATATTTTTTTAAAATCTTAAATTCTGAATTTTCAAATTTCCAATCTATTGTTTCTTCCATTATTTCTTTTGTAAATACAATTTTTTCTTTATCATAAATTTTAGGAGGCCAAGCTACACATGCAACATATTTACTATTATTATAATCATATGTTTTAGCTAGTTTATCTAATTTCAAAATATAGTGATTATTCCCATTCAATTTTGCCCATAAAAAAGCAGGAAATTTTATTATCATCTTTTTTATGGATTTTGTATTATCAACTCCAAATGATTTTCTACCGGTTAAAAAACACAATGATGCTAACCTTTTAGTCTTTTTTACTAGTTTTTTTGCCGCCATAAAATCATTTCCAACTCCATCAATTGGATAGATATCTACAAACAACCCTATATCATAATCTTTTTCATTGTCAAATATTAAATGATATCTTTGATCACTTATTCTGATTATCATATGTGGATATTTTTCAACAACTGATTTATCGAATATTTTTAGTGGTTTCAGCTCTTCCTCATTATCTAAAAAATATTTTTTTATTTTCTCATAATCAGGTCTTGGCATCATTATATCAATATCATCATCCCAAGGAATAATACCTTGATGTCTAACAGCCCCCAGCATAGAACCATAAGTTAAAAAGTATCTAAAATTATTTTCCTCACAAATTTTCACGACTTTTTTCAAGACTTCATATTCACCCAATTGGACTTCTCTTAACGTTAAAGCATTTTGTTTATCCATTTCATCTACTTCCTTTTTTTAATATTTCTTCATAATCATTTATAATCTTATCCCAGCTATATTCATCTTGTATCCTTTTTTTAGCTTTTTTAGAATAATCTTCCACTTCATTATTTGAAATATTATCTAATTCATTCAATAAATTAGATAAATTGTTTTCTTCTTTATTCCAATACAAAGCTCCATCTTGTCCAACTTCCTTATTAAATCCTACGTCTAACAATAAGTTTAAATCCGTTGTTGCAAGTGCTTCTAATAACGATGGATTTGTTCCTCCAACTTCATGACCATGTATATATCCATATGCATTTTCTCGAATTTTCTTTAGTAGTTCTTGATCATATACAGTTCCAACAAATTTAATTCTTTCATCTTGTTCAAAGTGTGTTTTTTCTTTTAATTGTTCATAAAATTTATTTTGTTCTACGTTAGTAATCAAAACAAAATCTTTTTTTGTATTTGACTTCATATATTCTGTAATCATAGTTTCGTAATTATTTTCTGGAACAAATCGTCCTACCACTAAATAATATTCTTTTGATTTTACATTTTTTTCTTTATACCAATCTAGTAATTTCTTATCATCATCTTTTAAAATACTCTTCGTCACATCTGAGCCATAGGCTATAAATGTTGTCTTTGGATTATATTTTTTATAGTCTTCTTTGATATATTTTTCTATATTAATAGAATCACAAATTAATAAATCTGCATGTTTTACCATTAATTTTTCAGAAAATTTCCAATATTTTTTAATAAATCCATTCCATTTTGCTCTTTTCCATTCATGTCCATCCGGATTAACATATAGTTTAATTCCCATTTTTCTTAGTTTTCTTTTATAATGACCTATAAATGGACCTATTCTACAAGCTAGTATATATATGATTACATTTTTTAAATTATTTGCTTTTATTTCTTCTATGCATTTTTTTAATGCCATAACGTCATAATACACTGCTTTCGCTGGTCCAATATTTGGCACTTTTACATTAAAGCATTTCGCATTATTATATTCGAATTCATTACTGTCTTTTCCCATACAAGCAACATAGTATTTAATATCTTTATTTACTTTTTTAGCAGTTAAATTTTCTACAAAAGTTTCAAATCCGCCATATTTAGCAGGTATTCCTTTTGATCCAATTATAAATACATGTTGTTCACTCATTTTAAATTGCTCCTTCTTTTTTTACAACTTTTGCAATTGTTTTCAAAATAATTCTAATATCTCGTCTGTTTCCTCTTCTATCACAATACTCTTTATCCAATTCTAATCTATCATTAAATTCTAAGTTGTTTCTTCCAGCAACTTGCCAGGGTCCTGTTACCCCTGGTTTCATTTTCACTATGTAGTCATAGTATTCTCCCATATCTTCCTTTTCTCTTGGCAAATATGGTCTTGGTCCCACTAAACTCATTTGTCCTTTTATTACATTGATAAATTGTGGAAATTCATCTAAACTTGTAGCCCTCAAGAATTTTCCTACCTTTGTAATTCTAGGATCATTTTTTATTTTTTTATGTTCTATGTACTCTTTTCCAATTTCTGTTTGTTCATCAATATGCTTTTGTAAAATTGCTTCTGCCCCCACTACCATTGTTCTAAATTTGTACATTTTAAATATTTTTCCTTTTTTTCCAATACGCTCTTGTGTAAAGAAAACTGGCCCATTATCTTTATTGATGGCATTTGCAACAACGACAAAAAGAGTTATTGGAATAAGTAGCAAACATCCAACGATTCCTGCTACTAAATCAATACCTCTCTTTAAGATAATACTTCTTCTATCTTTTAAACTTATTATTGGTTTATTTGTTGTATTTTGAATAATTTCATTATCGATTGTTGATAAATTTGATTGCTCTACAACCAATTTATTCTACCCCCTAATTGTATTCTTTTTATTTACTACTTTTGATATTATTTCTTTTACTAACAAAAAGAATATTATTCCGGTTATGATTCCTAATGAATCTATTATTACATCTTTTATATTTCCACTTCTGCCATCTACCATAAGTTGATGTAGTTCATCACTTACTGCATAGAGTACTCCTATAATTGTACTAATTCCTATTAATGTTTTCTCTTTATTATAAAACTGATATACACAGTTTGCAATTATAATTCCTCCTATTGCATAAATTGTATAATGCGCAAGTTTTCTAATTACTGGTTCTATTGTTTTAACCAATCCTTCTTTTTGTTCGTCTGTATATTTGTTTTGAAAATCTATTATATTTACTATAATTTCAGATACTTTTCTGCTTGTATTTCCAGAGCTTTCTCCTTGTTGATTTGAGAAAGAGAAAACAATGCTCATCCATACAATTACTAATATAATAGATACGACTTTTTTTACTTTCATTAAAAATCCCCCGTCTAATCTAGTATAGCAGATTTTGTAAGATTTTTCAAGGTTTTTCCAACTTCTTTTCCATAATACTACAAACTGACCGATTATTCAACCTTTTCACCTAAAATGTAATAGTTTTGTAATAATTAGATACTATTGTGTAACATAAAGAGTTAAAGCAGAAGAATAGCTTGCTCGCTATTCTTCTGCTTCTTGTTTTTGTTCCCATTCGAAATTAAATAATTCTAGTTTTTTGTGTATATAATCCGCTATTCCCATTTGTTTTATATTTTCATAGTTTTCTATCTCTGGATAAAAGATACAATTTAATAGGTTTGTCTGATGATCATAATTTTCTTGCTGAATATATCTATCTTGTTTTGTTTTGTATATTTTGTCCTTAGTATTGACCTGTATAATATTTATCCTATTGTTTTCTAATATCTGATGTATTTTCTTGTTTTCGCTAATTTCTTGAATCACATTAATATCGAAAGTGGCACTTTTTTGCATTCTCAGCAGGTATGGTTCATTGTGTAAAGCTATATTATGACTTATAAAAATCTTATGAAATAAATCTAAATTTTTATATTTTAGCATTAAAAGAAATAAATATAGCCCATAAGCATTACGGTGATCAACGTCTTTTAGTTCTCTTTCTTCTAAGATAGTAAAATTAGAATATATTGTATTAATATCTCTTAATGATAATTGATATTTTCGAACTAGTTCTTGTAATATATTTACAAAAGTATTGTTTGATTCTGCAAACGTTCCATAGAAACTTTTTTCTCTAAAATAAGGGGCTTTTCTAATAAGCGGTTTCTTCTCCATTAAATACTCTATATACTTTTTTGTATCTGGATTCGGCATTTTTGTAATATAGTCAAAGAATCTGCAAATATATCCTGCAGCGTCAATTTCGCTTCCATATACTTTTTTCACGGAGTAACTTAATTGCGTCATATCTAATGCAAAAACAAATGCCATGTTTTTTACATTAAAAATATGTTTAATTGTTTCTAGTAGTTTTATAGCAAATAGTGGTTTGCATCTATCCAACTCATCAATTAGCAAAATAATCTTTGTATCTTTTGTAATATCTTCTAGTTTTTCTTTAATAGCTCCTATTTTACTTCTATAATCTTTAAATTCCTTTATTTTATCTTCCATTGATGTTTCTTGAAACATCGTTTCTGCAACTTGTTTTATACCTTTTGCTCCAGTTGTAAGTATTTTTATTCCTGGTATTTTACTTTCTTCTGCCAAGTTAATAACGGTTCCAAAAGCTTCTTTTAATGCTTCTTTTCCGTTTGCTTTATCATTTTGTTTATCAAATATTTCGTCACTTAATATGGTATAAATAATACTTTGCAACGGGTCTTCTGCAAAGTCATTTTCCCATGAATTGTATCGTATTACAATATATTTGTTATTTCCTTTTTCGTTTTTTTGCAATTTTAGTTCATCTTCCCACATTTTCAAAAATTCCGTCTTTCCTGTTCCCCAGCTAGAATCAATTGCCATTGTAAAAGAATCACTATCTGAGTTTCTTTTATATTTTTCTGGATTTTCTATGATTCCGGTAAGAATATTCGCATAGTCTTTTCTTCCTAATTTATCGTTTTCAAATCCCATTTTGTTTCCTCCTTTTACATTTTTCGACAATATTATATAAACAAAAGCCATAGAATTCAATTCATTCTATGGCTTTTTTCTATTTTCTTTTTCCACTTCATTCCATTCAAATTATTAAAATTCAAACTAATTTATTTACTATATCCAGTTTTCTTCACAATTTTATTACTGATTTCTTTTACTTTTTCGCTTGGTTCATAGTCGGTTTGTCCATATACTTTTTCATGTAATTCTTTTACGTTAGATTCTAGTGTAATTGGTGGTCCGTACCATACTCCGTTAATGGTTGCACCTTTTGTATCGTATGGCCATCCTGTGCTATCTACTATTTTATAGCTTGCTAGTTGAGGAATTAGGGAAATAATTTCTCCTGAATCGATATTTGTGTATACAACAGGAAGTAATTTATCTGCAAGTGAGTTTAGCTGTGATACACTCATTTTCTTTGCTTTGTTTATTACTGCCATCATAACATCACGCATTCTTTCGGTACGCTTGTAGTCTCCTCCTGCTGTATAACGAATTCTTCCATAAGCTAGCGCCTGCACTCCGTTTAGGTTTTGGCTTCCTGTTTTAGTAACATGACTTGCACTGCTATTTGTTACTTTGTTTATCTCGTCAATATATCCGTTAATATATTTTAATTCTGCACTTGTTATATCGATACTAACTCCACCAACTGCATTTACAATATCTACAACTGATTCAAAGTTAACAGTTACAAATTCTTTGATGTTTAAGTCTAAGTTTGTGTTCAATGTACTCATTGATAAAGCTGCTCCACCATAGACATACGCATGTGTTACTTTGTCTAGGCTTCTTCCTGTTATTTCTAAGTATGTATCACGATATACTGAAGTTAATTTTACCTCTTTTGTTTTTTCATCAATTGTTGCAAGTATAATGCAATCACTTCTAGTTCCTTTTACTAGTTCATTGCTTCTGCTGTCTACTCCAAAAATAGCAATGGTACGGTATCCATTTAGTTTGCTGTCCATTCCTTCATTTACTTCAATTTGACTTTCATCAATATCTACATAGTTTAATTTTCCTAACTTGTCATTTAGATACCAAAATCCTACTCCTGCTGCAACTCCAAGTAATACAATCAATATCACTAAAATAATAAGCATTATTTTCCCAAATGTTCTTAATCCTGATTTTTTCTTTGTTCTTTTTCCTTCCATTTTACTTCATCTCCTGTTTTTTATATTTCCCCTTTTACCTTTAAACCTTACATTTTTTCAGGCATTTCAATTCCTAATAAATGTGCACCATTTTTTAACACTAAATTTGTTATATAAGTTAAATATACTCTTGCATTTTGAACTTTTATATCTTCTACGATAATTTTATTTTCATTGTAGAAACTGCTATAGGCTTTAGCAAGATCTATTAGAAATTTTGAAATTATGGATGGTTCGTTTTTTTGTGCTGCATTTCTAATAATTTCTGGATATGAATAAAGTAGTTTTGATACTTTATATGCTTCATCATCCATTATCTGTTTTATATCTACTTCTGAAAGTGTTGGTATATTTCCTACTTTTTTTAGCACACTGTTTGTACGTACGTAAGTATATTGTATATATGGTCCTGTTTCTCCGTTAAAGTTTAATATAGTATCCCAATCAAAAATTTCATCTTTTATTCTGCTTCCTGCAAGGTCGTTATAAATAACAGCACCGATTCCTACTTTTTTAGCAATATCGTCTTTTTCTTCTTCAGTTAGTTCTGGATTTTTTTCTTCGATAATGGTTCTTACTCGACTAATCGCTTCTTGTAAAAGTTCTTCTACCTTTATAACATTTCCTTCTCTTGTAGACATTTTTCCACTTTTTAAATGTACCATTCCATAAGAAATATGTTCTAATCCCTTTTGGCATTTTTCTGGTATTCCTAATAATTTTGCTACTTCAAATATTTGTTTAAAGTGTAAGTTTTGCTCATATGCTACTACATATAAGCATTTATCAAAATCGTATGTTCTTGCTCTATATAAAATGGCTGCTAGGTCTCTTGTTGCATAAATCGTAGAACCATTGGATTTACAAATGATGCATGGTGGCATTTTTTGTTCTTCTAAATCAATTATTTTTGCTCCTTCGGATTCTACTAGCTTTCCTGTTCTTTCTAATATATCTATTACTTCATCTGTTTTATCTGAATAAAATGCTTCTCCATTTAAAGAATCAAAATGAATATCTAGTAAATCGTAAATACGGTAGAATTCTTTTAAGCTAAGATCACGAAATTGTTTCCATAAGCTTGTACAATATTCATCTCCCTCTTCTAGTTTTTTAAAGTTTTCTCTACATTGTTCAAGCACTGCTTCGTTTTCTTTACAAAGCTGATTGATTCTTACATATATTTTTGTTAATTCTTCAATTGGATTTTCTTCTAAATTATATTCGCTTCCCCATCTTTTATAACCTTCTATCATTTTTCCGAATTGTGTTCCATAATCTCCTAAGTGGTTAATTCCTATTGTGTTATATCCAAGTGTTTTATATATATTATATAAAGCTCTACCAATTAGAGTTGTTCTTAAATGTCCTATATGAAACGGTTTTGCAATATTTGGTGATGAGTATTCTACAATTACATTTTTTCCAATACCTATTTCTTGTTTTCCATAGTTTTCGTTTTTATCTGCGATTTCTTTTAAAACTTCACTTGTTAAAGCTTCTTTTTTGATAGTAAAATTTAGATATGCACCTGCTGTTTCTACTTTTTCAATATCAGTAGTAGAAAGTTCTAACTTTTCTTTTAGTTCTTCTGCAATCATTGCTGGTGCTTTTCCAAATACTTTTGCAAATCTAAAACATGGAAATGCGTAATCTCCCATTTTTTCGTCTTTTGGTATTTCAATTATGCTTTTTAATTCTTGGATATCCATATCAATTACGTTTGTTAAAATATTTGCTATTTGCTCTTTAAAATCCTTCATTTAGTTCACCTTTCTATTTTAGGTTATTTTTCTTTTTAATTTTATGTTTTACATTATATCAAAAAAAGTATAAAAACAAAAGGTTTTTATACTTTTTTATTAAAATTTATTTATATCTCGGACGAGCAATGCTCGCCCCTACATTTTTATATTATCTCATATAAATTCCTAATAATGAAACAATTATGTATGCTGCATAGTAAATTGCTTCGATGATTACAAATTTTTTAAAGAATTTTGAATTTTGTTCTTCTCCAAAAATTGTTTTTGTTGCAAAGTATGTTAATACAATGCTAATTACACTACATAGTGAAGCAAATGGACTTGTTACAAGTGATACTTTAGAATCTATAATTGTTAATAAACTTACTACTGATGCAATAATTACTGGAATTTTAGCTGTTACAATTGCTGTGATTATTGTAATTATTGATTTTTTGTTTTCTTTGTTCATAAAGTAAATAATTCCAGAAAGAACCACAATTCCTAATACAGGTGCAATAACTGCTTTTACAATTGATAGAATTTGTTTAAATGCTAAATTAAATGAAAATCTAGTAAATGAAACTCCAAATAATTTATCAACAAGTATAACTGCCATCCACACAATAGCAAAAATAATAGCTATTTTAAAATACTTATTTGAGCTGTCACTTACAATTTGTTTAATTGTTCCAAATGGATCTTTAAACATTGAGCTAACAAACCCTGTAGCTTCCTTTGCATCATTTTTAATGTCTACATTTTTTATTGTTTCCTTTACTTGGTTAACTGTTTCTACAGTTTCTTTTTTAATTTCTTCTGTGTTTACATTTTGTTCTTCATTTTTCTTTTCTTCCATAAGTTTTACTCCTTTTCTTTTTTATTTATATTCCAATTATAATACGTTTATGCAGATTTGTCTAGATTTATTCTCCTAAAGATATTCCTAAACTTTTGGCTGTTTTAATTAAATCATCATCCATTTTAACAGTTCTAATATTGCTTGATGCTGTACCAATTTCTTTATTATTTCCAACAACATCCTCTAAAGATACATATCCCATTTTTCCTTCATGATAATTTACAAGTACATTAAATACCCCTTCCATTGCGAGTTTCATTGCTTTTACTCCGTATTTGCTTGATAATACACGGTCATATGATGTAGGTGTTCCTCCTCTTTGAACATATCCTAATACTGTATTTCTAGATGTTAATCCAGTTAATTCTTCAAGGTCAGAAGCTACTTTTTCCCCAATTCCTCCTAAACGAATATTATCTAGTCCTTTTCCATCATCTAGTTTTTTCTTTACAACGATTTCTCCATCGATTGGTTTTGCTCCTTCTGAAACAACAACGATGCTAAAATCTTTTCCGTCTTTTCTTCTTTGATTTATTTTTTCTACTACTTTATTGATATCATATGGAATTTCTGGAATTAAGCAAGCATCAGCTCCACCAGCTATGGCTGATTCTAATGCAATCCATCCGGCATACCTTCCCATTACTTCTAATACCATAATTCTATGATGAGATTCTGCTGTTGTATGTAAACGGTCAAGAGCTTCTGTTGCAACAGATACTGCCGTATTGTATCCAAAAGTAATATCGGTATCTGCTACGTCGTTGTCAATTGTTTTTGGAACGCCAATCACATTTACTCCTCTTAATGAAAAATCTCTTGCAGATTTTTGAGTACCATCTCCGCCTAATGTGAAGATACAATCGAATCCAGCTTCTTTAATATTTTCTATACATTTTTCAGACATATCTTTATATACAGTTTGTCCGTTTTCTTCTACTTTTAGGTTAAATACGTTTGTGTTATTGGATGTTCCAATAATAGTACCTCCACGATGTAATAACCCTGAAGCATTTCCTTTTGATTCTAATTTTACATAGTTATTGGTTAATAACCCCTTATATCCTTCAATATATCCATAGCATTCTACACCATTTGTTTCTGCAGTTTTAACAATTGCACGAATAACAGCATTTAGTCCTGGTGCATCTCCACCATTTGTTAGTATTGCTACTTTTTTTACCATATTCTCCATCTCCTTTTGATTTTTAACAGTATTATTATACCAATATTAAAAATATTTACAAGTGATTTTTTTAAATTTTATAAATTATCAAGTCCTCCTCGAATTTCATAAAGACTCTTGTATCCCATTTTCTTTAACATGTTAATTGCTTTTCTACTTCTTCCTCCGCTTTGGCAATACACAATTATCGTTTGTTCTTTATTTTCTACTATTTTGATAATTTCATTTTTTAGTTCATAAGTTGGAATGCAAATTGCTCCTTCTAAGTGATATTCGTCATATTCTTGTTTACTTCTTACATCTAGTAAAATAGCTAATGAGTTTTCTTTCATAATTTCACGTGCTTCCATATAGGTTATTTGGTCATCATATCTAAATAAATTATTTGTAAATATGTTTTTAATTTTTCCTGCCATTTGTTTTATTTTCATATTTATCCCTCTTTTTAAATTATATTATATTTCATTATATTATATTCAGTTTGTCTTATTTTTGTCATATATTTGTCATCTAACCTTTTTTATCTTTGTCGTTTTTTCATGTTTTTTATAAAATATTGCACATTTTTTATCAAATATTACATAATTGTTTCAATAATATGTTCAAATTGTTTCATTTTTGTTTCATATATGTCTGTATTATGTTTCCTTTTTTGTTTACATTATTATGTATTTTTTCTATGTGGATAATGTGGATAACTCTGTGAATAACTATTTTTAGGCATTTTTTGAACACAATTTGTTCACATTTCTATTTGTAAATTATGTATAGTATTTTATTTTTATTTTCAAACAAGAATTATGTGTACAATACACTTGTTTTCTTTTGCCAAAATAGAAATAGAGTTATGTTTATTATTTTAAACATAACTCTATTTACCTCTTAAATTTTAAATATTATCATTATCGCAATTAATATTTGAATCACTATAATTGCTGGAAACCCAAATACAAATTTTGCTTTTTGAGTTTTATGTCTGAATGTGTACATTCCCGCAATTGTTCCAATTCCTCCTCCTAATGCTGCTACTAAAAACAAAGTACTTTCTTTAATTCTCCATTTAAAATGTTGTGCTTTTCTTTTATCTAGCCACATAATAAAGAATCCTATTATATTCATAATCACTAAATATATTGTGACATTTTGCCATGTAAATATTTGCTCAAGCAAGTCTTGCATTTTTGTTCCTCCTTATCCAAACAAACTCATTTGGTTGCTTTGGCTCATTCCTTCTAAACATCCTGCATTTGTAAGCATTTCAATAACAGCTTTTCCTGCTTTTGAACGAATTCTTAAATCGTCGATTGACATGAATTTTCCATCTACTCTTGCCTCTACGATGCTATCTGCTGCAACATTTCCAAGTCCTGGAATACTGTTTAATGGTGGTCTTATTTTTCCATCTTGTATCAAGAATTTTTTTGAATCTGAATTGTATAAATCAATTGGTAAAAATTCAAATCCTCTTTGATACATTTCCCAAACAATTTCTAAATCATCATACATATCTTTTTCTTTTTGTGTTGCGTTATTTCCCATTAATTCAATTTCTTTCATCTTATTTTTTACTTTTTCTTTCCCATGGCACATAACATCACTATCGAACGCTTTAGCACGAATTGAAAAATATGCGGCATAATATGCAAGTGGCTCATGTACCTTAAACCACGCAATACGAAATGCATTAGTTACATATGCTGCTGCATGGGCTTTTGGAAACATGTATTTTATTTTTTCACAAGATTTAATATACCAATCTGGTACATCGTGTTCCTTCATCATGCTAACATATCCTGCCCATTTTTCAGGGTCTTTTAATGCTTTTCCTTTACGAACCGTTTCCATTATTTTGAATGCTGGATTTGGCTCTAATCCTTTTTTGATAAGATATATCATAATATCATCACGACAACAGATTGCTTGGTCTAAAGTTACGGTTCCTTCTTCAATTAAACTTTGTGCATTTCCTAACCATACATCAGTACCGTGGGATAACCCTGAGATACGAATTAATTCATCAAAGGTTTTTGGTTTTGTATCTAGTAACATTCCTCGAACAAACTTCGTTCCAAACTCAGGTACTCCAAAACTTCCTACTTCAGAATGAATTTGTTCTGGTGTTACTCCTAAAGCGTCTGTTGAAGAAAAAATTGACATGGTTGCTTTATCATCTAATGGTATTTTTGTTGGGTCAATTCCAGTAATATCTTGCAACATTCTAATAACTGTCGGATCATCGTGTCCTAGTATATCTAGTTTTAACAAGTTTTGGTCAATGGAGTGATAATCAAAATGGGTTGTAATAATATCAGAATTTGGATCATCTGCTGGGTGTTGTACTGGGCAGAATTCATAGATTTCTCTTCCTTTTGGAACAACAATAATTCCTCCTGGGTGCTGTCCCGTGGTTCTTTTTATTCCTGTACAACCTTTCGAAACACGAAGTACCTCTGCTGAATTTACAGGTATTCCGTCTTTCTTCGTAATACTTTTTCACATATCCATATGCTGTTTTATCAGCAACCGTACCAACTGTACCTGCTTTAAAAGTAGTTCCTTTTCCAAAAATAACTTCCGTATATTTATGCGCTTTTGCTTGGTAATCTCCTGAGAAGTTTAAGTCTATATCTGGTTCTTTATCTCCGTTAAAACCAAGGAAAGTTTCAAATGGAATATCCATTCCATCTTTATCTAATTTGTGCCCACATTTTGGACAATCTTTATCTGGTAAATCAAATCCATTTTTATAGCCATAATCGGTAAAATCGGAATATTTACAATTTGGACAACGGTAATGTGGTGGAAGTGAATTTACCTCGGTAATTCCTGTCATATTTGCTACAAAAGACGAACCAACAGAACCTCTAGAACCTACTATGTATCCATCTTCATTAGATTTCCATACTAGTTTTTGTGCAATAATGTACATAACAGAGAATCCATTTTTTATAATAGATTGTAGTTCTTTATTCAATCGTTCTTCTACTATTTGTGGTAATGGGTCACCATATAATTCTTTTGCCCTTGTCATTGCGATATCTTCAATTTGCTTTTCACATCCTTCTATGTGAGGAGGACACTTCTCTGGTGAAATCGGGCTTATATTTTCGCATAAATCAGCAATTTTATTGGTATTAGTTACAACAACCTCATAGGCTTTATCTAACCCTAGGTATTTAAATTCTTCTATCATTTCATTAGTAGTACGCAAATACAAAGGTGCTTGTTCGTCTGCATCATCATAGCCTTGTCCCGCCATTAAAATTCTTCTATAAATTTCATCTTGTGGGTCCATAAAGTGAACATCACATGTTGCTACTACTAATTTTCCAAGTTTTTCTCCTAATTTTACAATTTTTTTATTAATATCTTCTAATGCTTTTTCATCAGGAACTGTTCCATTTCTTACCATGAACATATTGTTTCCATTTGGTTGGATTTCTAAGTAATCGTAGTCTTTTGCAATTTGTTCAATTTCTTCTTCGGATTTTCCAGCAAGTATTGCACGGTATAGTTCTCCTGCCTCACAAGCACTTCCTAAAATTAATCCTTCCGAATATTGCTTATATATTGATTTTAGAATTCTTGGTTTTTTATAAAAATAATGTAAGTGTGAAAGCGAAATTAGTTTATATAAGTTTTTAAGTCCTACATAATTCTTTGCTAAAATAATAGCATGATAGCTTGGTAATTTTTTAAAGTCTGCTTGACCCTCTTCTAGCTTATCGATATCATTAACCGTTTTTGCACCTTTTTCTTTTAGCATATCTACCATTACTTTAAATACTTTTACTAATGTAATAACATCATCTAAAGCACGGTGTGCTACGTCTACTTGTATACCTAGTTTATCTGCAATAATTCCTAATTTGTACTTTTTGTAATCCGGAAATAAGTCTTTTGCTAAACGAAGTGTATCAATATATGTATTTTCTAATTTATATCCTAATTGTTCTGCATTATATTTAATAAAGCCAACATCAAAGTCAGCATTATGAGCAACGATAACTCTATCTCCTATAAATTCTAAAAATTTTGGTAGTATTTCTTCTATAGTTGGAGCATCTTTTACCATATCATCGGTTATATGAGTAACCTCTACTACTTCTTCTGGTATTGGCATTTCTGGGTTCACAAAATGCTCAAATTCTTCTACTATTTCTCCATTTTTATATATAACTGCTCCTAGTTCTGTAATTTTATTGGTACGGAAAGAAAGTCCTGTTGTTTCGATATCTAATACACAGTATTCTGTATCGATGCTTTGCTTCTTTGGGAAAGATACTGATGGCGTTTTATCTGGTACAAGGTATGCCTCTACTCCATAGATCACCTTCATATCTGGATTGTCTCTTCCTAACAATTTATATGCTTCTGGAAAGGCTTGTACAACTCCATGGTCAGTAATAGCAATAGATTTCCATCCCCATTTCATTGCTCGCTTAATAAGGTCTGTCGCAGATGTCATTCCATCCATTTGGCTCATTTGCGTATGCATATGTAGTTCTACTCTTTTTACTTCTGCATGGTCAGCACGTTCTTGTTTTTTCTTTGCCGGTGCTTCTACAATTACATTTGAAATGACTCCAATTTCTTTTGCAAATGGGTCAAATTGTGCTGTTCCAGCTATACGAACTGCTTTTGCTTCTTTTAATCTTGCCATTACCTTTGATGTTTTTTCTTCTTCTACAAAAGCTTTACAAGTGATGGTACTCGTTCCATCATATAAGTCAAACATCACTAAAAATTTACCGCTTTTTAGTTGACGCGAATCGATGTTTAATATTTCTCCTTCTAAGGCAACTTTTCCGCTATCAATCGATATATCACTTACTTTAACAAGATTTTCTTTAATATTCGCATTTCTTCCTAAAATTAATGGTGTTTTTTCTTCTGGTTCTTCTGGAATAGTTTCCGGTTGTGCTCCAACATTTTCTTCTTGTGGTTTTTGCTCTTCTTGTAGTTCTTCTATCCTTTCTTCCTCTTCTGCAACGCTAGATTCACTAATTGCCTTTTCGATTTCATATTTTTCAGTCAATTTACATTTTTGTTCTATTTTTTGCATTTCTTCTTCTTGTATGTCTTCTATATATTTTACTTTATATGTTTTTCCATATAAACTTTTTAACGTTTTTTCTAGTGTTTTATCAAATCCTCTTGCTATTAGAAAATCTGCTCCTTTTACTGCTAGTAAAACTTGTATCAAATTATCTTTTATTTCTACTTTACTATTATGTAATAAAATTTCTGTAAATGGATATTTATGTGCCATATATTTTACAATCTGCTTCCATTCTTTTTCGATTTCTGGCACTTGAATAGTTTCATCATATTGCATATCGATTTCGATGTTTTCAATAGCAAAACGTTCTTTTAAATATTTATCAAATTCTAATAAATCTTTCGGCATAATATAGGCATGAGAAAACAAATCAATTTCTAGCTTATTGCTTTTCTTAAATAAATTGATTTTCTGGATATTTGCTTGTTTTATATTTGATTCTGTTTGATAATCACTAAAAATTTCTCCCACAGTTTTTTCTTGCTCTGCCATTTAAAATGCCTCCCTTAATACTATGGATTATTTTATCACATGAATCTAAAATATGGAACACTAATATTTAATTTTTAAAATTTGTTTTGGATTTTTTTAAGATAAAATTTAATTTATGTACTAATATAATTGATTATATAATGTAACACATTACAATTTTTTATGCAATACTTTTTTGGCAATTTAAAAATAGAAAGCAAATGCTTTCTATTTTTAAAATATTCTTAATATATCATTATATGTTACAAATATAGTAAGTCCTATTAGTATTGCTGCTCCTAAGGTTTGAATTTTCAACTCGTTTTCTTCTTTCATCGGTTTTCTACGAACTGCTTCAATTAAATAAATCACTACTTTTCCTCCATCTAATGGTGGGAATGGAAGTAAGTTTGTAACTCCAAGTGATAGTGAAATTAATGCTACTAGATAAATAAAATCTTCTATTCCTTTTGTTTTTGCTACCATATTAGAAATACCAATTGGTCCTGTTAATTGATTGGCTGATACTTTTCCTGTAAATAACATTTTTAAATTTTCAATAATTGATGTAGAAAAATCTACTGTATTCCAGAATCCATAATATATGTTATTTGCAAAGTTATCTTCTGCTTTTGCAAATTCGACTCCTAATAAATACGTATATGAAATCTCTGGTTCTAGTTTTATTTCTTTTATTTCTTCTTTTCTTTTTACAGTAAATATTATTTCTTGGTTTTCAGACTCATTAATGTACTCTACAACTTTATATGGATTTGATTCCACGTCTTTTCCATCAACCTTTAAAATAATATCTCCTATCTGAACACCTTGCTTTTCTGCAGGGCTTGATGGATATAATGCTACAATTTCAGTTGTTAGGTTATCTCCTTCTACTCCTAAATAAATTCCTGTATCTTTTCCTATTATTTCTTTTGGTTCTACGATATATTCTATTAATTCCCCATTTCTTTTTACTTGAACTGTAACATTTTCTCCTTTATATTGTTCCATAATATCTGTAATATCTTGCTTTTGATGAATTCTTTTTCCATTAATTCGAACAATTTCGTCACCAACTAAAATACCTGCTTTTCGTGCACCATATTCCGGCTCTAATGCTTGAATAGTTTGAGATATATTTCCTCCCATCGCAGATACTAAGCAAAAATATACTATTAATCCAAACACAATATTAACAGCTCCACCTGCAAGTACAATCGCAATTCTTTTTGGAATACTAGCTTTACTAAAAGAACCCTCAGCTTCTGAGCGTTCTTCTTCTCCCTCCATGCTTACAAATCCTCCAAGTGGTATAAGTCGTAAAGCATATTTCGTTTTTGTATTTTTACTTTTCCATATGGTTGGACCAAATCCAATTGCAAATTCATTTACTTTTATTTTACAAAGTTTTGCGACTAAAAAATGTCCTCCCTCATGAATAAAAACAAGAAATCCTAATAAAAAGATTACTTTAATTGCTGTTACTAAAAAACTTAACAATCAATTTTCCTCCTATAATAGTTTTAAAAGCATATATGCAAATGGTGCAATAAAAATAACACTATCGATTCTATCTAACATTCCTCCATGACCAGGAATTAAATTACTAAAATCTTTAATACCAACATATCTTTTGATGCTAGATGCTGCAAAATCTCCAATTTGACCAACAACACTTAATACGATTTCTATTAATATAATTGCTATATATGAAAAATTGGTATTAAAAAATGTATTAAAGCAAAATGCTAGAAGTAATCCAAAAATAACAGCTCCTAGTATTCCTCCCACACATCCTTCTATTGTTTTGTTTGGGCTTATTTTGCTAAATTTATGTTTTCCTATAGTTCTTCCAATCATATATGCAAATACGTCTGTCCCCCAAGCAGCTGCTAATAAAAACCATACTAAAAATTTTCCATCTTTCATAGCATGAGTTAATGGTACAAACATTAAAAATAGCGAAATATAACATATACCAAAAAATGTAATAGCAATATCATTAACATTTGTTTTCATGTTAGTTAAAATAACTTGTAAAAACATTAAAGTAATACCTATTGGAATTAATACACTAACAATTGTCATTGCATGCTCTATTGGTATTACATGAATAAGTGCGATTAATGCTGATGCAACATATCCGAATCCAAATAACTGGATTTGCTTTTTCTTTGAATGCATTAAAATATTCATGTACACTCATTGCTGCTACAATTGCAAATGTAATATCTACTACATATGTATTTCCAAAAACTAATATTATAACCACAAGTGGCATACCAATTAGTGCAGAAGTCCATCTTTTAATATTCTCCATAATAATCTTAACCTTTCTATTATTTTCCTTTTTTAATTGTTCTATTCTGATATTCTTTAATTGCTTTTAGTAAATCTTTTTCTGTAAAATCTGGCCAATTTTTTTCCATAAATACCAATTCAGAATAAATAGTTTGCCATGGTAAAAAACCGCTTGTTCTAATTTGTCCACTTGTTCTTATTACCAAATCCGGGTCTGGCTGTCCTGTTGTATAAAGATGATTACTGATTACTTCTTCTGAAATATCTTCGATGTTTATCTTATCTTCTTTTACGTCCTTTGCAATTTCTTTTACTGCTTTTATAATTTCTGCTCTTCCGCCATAGTTTAATGCTACATTAAATGTGACTCCTGTATTATTTTTTGTTCTTTCAATTGTTTTTTCAATACTTTTTTGTAATCCACTTGATAATGCTGTTTTATCTCCTAACATTTTCACCTTTATGTTTTCGGTATCAGCACGTTTTCCAAAGTCATCTAAATATGTTTGTAAAAGCATCATTAATGCTCCAACCTCTTCTTTTGTTCTGTTCCAATTTTCTGTAGAAAATGCATATACTGTAAGATATTTTATACCAATTTTGTTTGCATATCTTACTATATTTTCTAATACTTTGGCACCTTCTTTATGTCCAAGCTTTGGATCTATTCCTTTGTTTTTTGCCCATGTACGATTTCCATCCATAATGATTGCAATATGTTTTGGTAATCGTGTTTGGTCAATTTCTTCTATTGTCATATTTTTCTCCCTTATTATTAATATAGGTCGACGAGGGCGTCGACCCTTAAATTATACACTCATAATTTCTTTTTCTTTATTTGCTGTAATGGAATCAATTTCTGCTATTTTTTTATCTGTTATTTTTTGAATATCTTCTTCTGCTGTTCTTAAATCATCTTCTGTAATAAGTGAATCTTTTTGTTGTTTTTTAAATTCATCAATTCCATCTCTACGAATAGAACGAACAGCAACTTTTGCTTCTTCTGCCATTTTCTTAATATCTTTTACTAATTCTTTTCTTCTTTCTTCATTTAATTCTGGGAAAGATAAACGAATTACTTTTCCATCATTATTAGGATTAATTCCAATATCTGATGCTAAAATTGCTCTTTCAATTTCTTTTAATATACTTGCATCCCATGGTTGAATAACAATTAATCTTGCTTCTGGAACAGAAATTCCAGCAACTTGGCTAATTGGTGTTTCTACTCCATAATAGTCTACTTTAACTTTATTAAGTATAGCAGGATTTGCTCTTCCTGCTCTTACTGCTGCTAAATTATCAGCAAATACATTTATTGATTTATCCATTTTTTCTTCTATAAATTTATAATCCATAATCTTCTCTCCTTTTCTATTTTACAATGGTTCCTATTTTCTCGCCTTTTATAATTTTAATCATATTTTCTGGTTTTGCAATTTCAAATACCATTAATGGAATTTGGTTATCTCGGCAAAGTGCTGTTGCTGTTGAATCCATTACCTTTAAATCTTTTGTTAAAATATCGGTATAGGAAATCTCATCATATTTTACAGCTGTTGGGTCTACCTTTGGATCTGCTGAATATACACCATCAATTGTTTTTGCAAGTAAAATTACTTCTGCATTAATTTCAGCTGCACGAAGTGCTGCTCCTGTATCTGTTGAAAAATAAGGGTTTCCTGTTCCACAAGCAAATATAACGACTCTTCCTTTTTCTAAATGTTTTACAGCTTTTCTTCTTATATATGGTTCTGCAATTTGTCTCATTTCAATTGCAGTTTGCACTCTTGTTTTTAATCCTCTTGCTTCTAATGAATCTTGAAGTGCTAATGCGTTCATTGTAGTTGCAAGCATTCCCATATAATCTGATGTTGTCCTTTCCATTTGATGCCCATATTTTCCTCTCCAGAAATTTCCTCCACCAACAACAATCGCTACTTCTACTCCTAATTCCGTTAGTTTTTTTACTTGGTCACAGATGCTTCCTATAGTATCTGCATCAATTCCTGTTTTTTTATCTCCAGCTAATGCTTCTCCACTTAGTTTTAATAGTACTCTTTTATACTTAATGTCTTCCACTTTTAATACACTCTCCCTAAAATATATTTTTCGTTTCCTATTCTATCATATATTTTCTAAAATTTGCACTACTTTTTAAAGAATTTATTAAATTTATTTTTTAATGTCAAAATGGACAAAGAAGATTGAACTTCATTTCAATCTTCTTTGTCCATTTTTATGCTTTATTTTAAACAAATTCCTCTATCTCCTACTTTTTGGTTTGCTACATAGTATTCGTTTCCCAAGTATGTGATTAAATTTGCTTTTGCTAGGTTTATTTTCCCATTTTCTATTAATTCTTTTTTAGCATTTACACTAACGATTTCTCCAATAAACATGTCGTGAGAACCTAGTGGTTTTATTTCTTTTAACTTGCATTCTATACTAATTGGGCATTCTGCTATTGATGGAGCATTTACTATACTTGATGCCTCTTTCGTTAGTTTTGTTTCTTTGAATTTATCAATTTCTTTTCCAGATTTTGTTCCACAAAAATCTGTCTGCCACACCAAGTCTCCATCTGGAATATTGATAACAAATTCTTTTGTTTCTTTTATGATGTTATATGAATATCTGCTTGGTCTTATTGATACATATACAAGTGGTGGTTCTGAGTTTAGAACTCCTGTCCATGCAATTGTTGTAATATTTGCTTTTTCCATATTGCCACAAGATACCATAACTGCTGGTATTGGTGCTAACGTTGTGGCTGCTTCTAGATGTTCTTTCATAAAAATCCTCCTTTATTCTTCCACTTTGGCAAATGCTATTTTTCTTGTTTCTTTATTTGCTTCTATTACTTGAATTTTTATTGAATCTCCTAATTTATATATTTTATTTGTTCTTTCTCCTATTAAATGTTTATGCTCATCATCATAAATAAAATACTCATTTTCTCCTAAATTTTCAAAACGTATTAATCCTTCTACTGTATTCTCTAATTCTACAAATATTCCAAAATTGGTAACACTGCTAATAATCCCATCATAGATATTTCCGATTTTGTCTTGCATAAATTCCGCTTTCTTTAAGTCTATACTGTCTCTTTCTACTTTTTGAGCAATTTTTTCTCTTTCAGATGACTGCTCTGCTGCAGTTTCTGCAATTTTTGAATATTCTTCTTTCCATTCTTCTTTTACGTCATAATTCTTTTCTAGATATTTCGATATAATTCTATGAATGAATAAATCTGGATATCTACGAATCGGTGAAGTAAAATGACAGTAATATTTACTTGCAATTCCAAAATGTCCTTTGTTTTGATTTTCATATCTTGCTACTTTTAGAGTCCTAAGTATTAAAGTAGATACTACTCTTTCTTCAGGTTTACCTTTTATTTCTTCTAATATTTTACTAAATTCTTTTGGATGAATATTTTCTTTATTTCCTTTTATCCTATAACCAAAATCAAATAAGAATTTATTTAATTCATTTATTTTATCTAAATCTGGCACTTCATGAACACGATAGATAAATGGCGCTTCTAACCAATAAAACTTTTCAGCAATTGTTTCATTTGCTGTTAGCATAAATTGTTCTATAATAGAATTTGAAAAACTTAATTCATATTTTCCCACGCAAATTGCTTTTCCATTTTCATCTAAAGTAATTTTACTTTCTGGAATATCTAAATCTAAACTTCCTGCTATTTTTCTTCTTTTTTCTAGTATTTTTGCGAGTTCTTCCATTTTTCTAAATTCATCTATATAATTTTTATACTTTTTTACTACTTCCTTATCCGAATTTTCTAAAATTTTCGTTACATTTGTATAACTCATTCTTTTTGTAACACAAATCACTGCTTTAAATACATTAGAATCAATTACTTGTCCACTTTTATCAATTTCCATTTCGACGGATAATGTGAATCTATCTTCTCCTTCGTTTAAACTACAAATTCCATTTGACAATTTTTCCGGTAACATAGGAATTACCCTATCTAGCATATATACACTCGTTCCTCTTGTAAATGCTTCTTTATCTAAAGCTGAACCTTCTTTTACATAGTAGCTAACATCTGCAATATGAACTCCTAATTTATAGTTACCGTTTTCTAATCTTTCTACACATACTGCGTCATCTAAATCTTTTGCATCTTCTCCATCAATTGTAAAAATCAATTTATCACGTAAATCCACTCTATTGGGGATATCTTTTATTTCTATCTTTTCTTGAATTTCATTTGCTTCTTCTAAGACTGGTTCTGAAAATTCATATGGTAAATGATAATCTCTTACCAAACACATCATATCTACACCTGCTTGGTTCATTTTTCCGATTACTTCAATAATTTCGCCTTCTGCATTTTTTCCGTTTTTCTGGATATTTTGTAATTTTTACTACAACTTTATCTGAATTCCTAGCACCATTAAATTTCTTTTTTGAAATAAAAATATCAGTTCCTAGTTTTTGATTATCTGGTACAACAAAACCAAAGTTTTTGCTGTTTTTAAAAGTTCCTACTAATTCACGAATTTCTCTTTTTAGAATTTTTACAATTTTTCCTTCTTTACTATTTCCACTTTCTTCGTCTAATATTTTAACTAATACAGCGTCTCCATCTAGCGCAGTATAAGAATTTGTATTAGAAATATGTATTTCTTCCTTATCTTCTAATACAACAAAACCAAATCCTTTTTGATGCCTATGGTATATACCTTGAAAATATGGTTCGTCCATTATTATATATTGGTTCTTTCTATTTTTTCTTATTTTATATTCTCTTTCTAATTCATCTAACACTGATTGTAATTCTTTTTCTTCTTCTTTTGGAACCATTAAAACTTGCACCATTTCTTTTTTCTTCATTGGTACATAACTTTTATCATTTATAAATTGCCATACTAATTCTTTTTTATCCAATTTTTATCCTCCTAAAACTTAAAAAACGGAGCAACATGCGTGCTGCTCCTTATATTTTTTCTTAAAAATTAAATTACATACATAATTGAAAGAACAATGGTTAAAACAGCAAATACAACTGCTAAAATAATTGTCCATTTTTTCATTCTTCCTTCTTTTGTTCTTCCTTTATTTTTTTCATAAAAATTGCTAGAAGAACCTGTTATAGTAGCACTTGCTCCACTATCATCTTTTGATTGCATCATAGCAATAATAATCAATGCAAAACATACTATTACATAAATTCCTATTAATATATATTTTAAAACTTCCACTTGTTTTCCTCCTTAAATGTTTTATAACATTGATATTTTAGCATAAACAACTGTAAAATGCAAACCTTTTTTCAAAATTCTTTTACTTTATTGAATTTTTTTATCTTATTAGATCTTCTACTGCTTCAGAAATAATTTTATTTACATCTCCTAGCATAACATTAAATTTTAATTCGGCATCAAAATATTGTTTCATAACGTCGATTGTAATTAATTCCGTATATAATTTTTGCATATTTGAAACTTTTTCCATATCTTTCTTACCTTCTGAAATTGCTGCAACTTGTACTTCATATCTTTCTTTTTCAAAAGTTTCTAATTTTTCTTTTAATTCTAAATTTTTGTTTACTTCTTCTTTTAATTTTTTATAATTCGTATATTCCTCAGAATTTTTAATTTCATATGCTAATCGATTTGCAGTATCATATATATTCATATACTCTCTCCCTTAATCATTATTCACTCTTCATCATCCACTGTTGCATAGCAATGTTTACGCATACGCTTGTCTTTTTCTGAATGCTAATAAATTTGTAATTTCTGTCTCCGTATTCTTTGCTTTCTTAGTTTTTCTTGCTTTTTCTTGTTCAATTTGACGTTTTTGACGTTCTGCCATCGTTTGACAAATTGCTTTTTGGTAAGTGAAATGTGTATCTTGTGCAATTTTAGCCCAGTTATATTCATTTTTTACCATAGTTTTCGCTTTTTTTACTACTTCTTGTGATAATTGTGGATTATATAATAAAGCTAAAATAGAATCAGCAATTGAATTTGGATTTCCTGCATAGCTCTTCATTCCATTTACACCGTGCTCAACTATTTCATTTAATCCACCTATATCTGAAACTACTACTGGTGTTCCTGAAAGCATTGCTTCTAACGCTACTATACCAAATGGTTCATATGTACTTGGAAATACGGATACATCTGCACATTTATACATTTTACAAACTTGTTTTGCATCCATATAACCTGTAAAATATACTTTATTTCCTATTCCCATTTTATTTACTTGAGCTTTTAATTCGTCTATCATTCCGCCTTTTCCAGCTATAACAAGTTTTGCATCATGGTATCCTTGTAATATTTTTGGCATAGCAGATATTAGGTGTTGTACCCCTTTTTCATAAACAAGTCTACCCATAAATAGTATTATTTTTTCATTATCTGCTGCATATTGTCTTCTAAATTCATAATCTCTTTCAATTCCGCTAAACATATTAATATTAATTCCATTTGGTACAACATTTATTTTTTCAAAGGGAAGTCCAAATAGTGCTTGTAATTCGCGTTTCATATAGTTACTATTTACAATAACTTCTGTTGCTTCATAAGTTAACATCCATTCTGTATCATTAATATATCTTTGCATTTCATTATGGATTCCAGAATTTCTTCCACTTTCTGTTGCATGAATGGTTGCAACAATTGGTATATCGTATGAATTTTTTAGTGTTTTTGCTGCATATGCTACTAACCAATCATGTGCATGAATCACATCGAATTTACCTTCGCTCGCAATAATTTCATTGGCTTTTGCTATCATATTAAAATTCATTTGCATAATCCAATCAATAAAATTATTTGGGTTAATCATATAATTATCAACGCGGTATACTTTAACGCCCTTATCATCTTCAAAATAAGGAGCATTTTCTTCACGGTATGTAACTACCGTTACATCATGTCCATCTTTTATTAATCTCTTTGATAAATCATTTACTACTCTTGCAATTCCTCCCACAATTCTTGGTGGATATTCCCAGGTTAGCATTAAAATTTTCATTGGCTTTTTACGCCCCTTCCCGACAATTTTCTTTTGTTATTTACATCAAGGTTCATTTTATACAATTTTTTTATAATTGTAAATATGTTTTTAAAAAATATCTTTGTTTTTATAAAATGTAATATTTTTGTAATAAAATAAAAGAGAACCCCTTTTAGGTTCTCTCTTGATTTGTTACATTACATAGCCAATGTCTTTTACTACAAATTCATTCGTTTCTTTCCATTCTTCATTTTTATGATACAATCTTGTTTCGATTCTTCCTGATAATATAAGTTCTGTTCCTTCTTCTACCTTTTTATTTATAATTCTAGCATTTCGATTCCATGCCACACAGGTAATTATCATCTGATTATATCTAATTTTAAAGTCTAAACGAAGTCTTCCGTCTTTTTGTACTCTTGTTGTAACTTTTTTATGCAAGACACACTCTATTTTTACTTTAGCTATTTCTTCCATTTTATGTCCCACACTTAGAAAGCTCATAGATTTTATGAACACATACAAAAAAGATTTCCGAGTATAGTTGTTTTCCTTTAACTTTCCTATGATTTCAACCTCTGAACACTTATACTCTTTTCTGAAATCAATTTTATCTTTTTGCATAACAACTGGGATGTGTTCGTCTACTTTGTTCTCCCGTTTGATTATTATATAATTAATATAATAATCCTGTTTAACTACTCTGTTTGATAAAGAATAGTAAAATTCGAATTCCTTTTCAAGCATTCCTACAAGCCGTACTTCATTACACTTTTTTAAATATTCTGACATACTATGTCCCTCCTGTTTTTCTTCTATGCAATACACATAGAGCTCTCATGAACTAGTATTACTGTTCATTTCATGTACTTTGTAACATCTATATTTTATCACATTATGTCTATTAATTCAATATTAAGTAAATAATTTGTGGTGCCACAGCTTTCCACTTTTTCTGGATAGTAATTCTAATAAATTATTTCTCTTTATTATTTACATATTCTTAATCTCTTCTTTCGTTAAACCAGTTACCTTTTCTATCAATTCAATTGACAAGTTATTCTTTCTCATTTCTTTGACTATTTTTCTTAAATTTTGTTCAATTCCATTTTTAATTCCTTGTCTAATTCCTTCTTGTACTCCAATAGCTCTTTCTTTGTCTATTATTCTACTTAATGAACTTAACATGCTTACCTCACTTCCTTTCATTCCTTCTATTATTTTTTTTACATTTTCTTTCCCTATCTTTTCTCGTAAACTCGTTTGTATGATGGTCGTTAATCTTTTTCTATCTTCTTCATCTTTCGTCCTTTCTATTATTTCTTTTAGCACTTCTACAAACTCTTCTCCTGCTTCCGTTTTCTCTAATAAAAATATTTTATCTATCAAGTGCTCACTTTTTAATAAATCTTCTTTTTTATATTCGTTTATATCAATTAAATTATATTTTGATAAATCTACTTCACGAAATCTTTCGTCTTTTGTTTCATTTATCTTTAGACTTACTTTCCATTTATCTCTTCCTGTATATATCACAATCGGTATTACTACTGGTATTTCATATCCTTTTGTTTTTATTTTCT
>JAGAIV010000029.1 GCA_017626365.1 Clostridia bacterium | reverse complement strand
CATCTGTATATTGTTTTTCTATGCATTTTAAATTTTACTGCTGCTTTTGTTACTCCATGTTTGTAAGAATATTTAACAACTGATTGCTTATATAATATATCTTGTGTTATACTATTCATAGGAAATACCTTCTTTCGATATTGTTTTTGTGGTTAAAAACATTTTATCATATTTTGGGTATTTCCTATTTTTATTTTCTTACATTAGGTGTGACATATCTATTGTAAACCTATATTTGCTAAAAAAATCCATACTTTGAATCATAATCTCTTCTATATGGCATTACTTTTCCATCTCTTTCTTTACTTCTTCTATTTCCTTATTGCTTAATCCTGTTATTTCTTTTATTTCTTCAATTTTTATTCCTTTTGCTAGCATATTATTTATTATTCTCATTATTCCTTGAGTAATTCCTTCTTCCACTCCAATAGCTCTTTCTTTGTCTACGATTCTACTTAATGAACCTAACATAGTTACTTCACTCCCTTTCATTTTCTTTATTATTTCGTCTACATTTTCTTTTCCTATCTTTTCTCGTAAACTCGTTTGTATGATGGTTGTTAATCTTTTTCTATCTTCTTCATCTTTCGTCCTTTCTATTATTTCTTTTAGCACTTCTACAAACTCTTCTCCTGTTTCCGTTTTCTCTAATAAAAATATTTTATCGATTAAGTGTTCACTTTTTAATAAGTCTTCTTTTTTATATTCGTTTATATCAATTAAATTATATTTTGATAAATCTACTTTACGAAATCTTTCGTCTTTTGTTTCATTTATCTTTAAGCTTACTTTCCATTTATCTTTTCCGGTATATATTACAATTGGTATTACGACTGGTATTTCATATCCTTTTGTTTTTATTTTCTTTATATCGATTGCACTTTTCTTTACTTCTAATCCATATTCTTGTAGCCTGAATGGCATACTATAATCTACTTTTGTTTGTTGCTCTATTAAAAAGAATATGTTTTTATCTTTTATTTTATATACTATATCTGCTTCTCTATTTTCTAGTCTAGACGTCACATAACTACTGTTGTATTTTTCTAATTCTTCTGGTTTTACTCCGTTTTCTTCTTCTACATTTAATATTCGATTAATAATATATGCTGCATCGTTTTTATTACTTATTATATTTCTATATGTTTTATCATGTTTATGATTTATCTTTTTATCTTTTATTACCACATATTCTTCTTCATCTTCTCGTAATACAAATATATCTTTTTCTTCATCATATATATACTTAACTATATCATCCCTACTAAGTATATAATAATAAACATCTGTCTCTTTGTCAACATCTTCTTTAAAATTATTCTTGTCTTCTATTTTTCTCTCCTCCGTTTCTTTTTATTTTCTTTGCTTTTTGGAATTTTATTTTAGATTAAAATTCTTTTGATATAAATTTTTATTAGAAAAGCACAAGATGTGCTAACAGAATAATCTTGTTATATCACATCTCGTACTTACATGTAAATATGTTTTAAAGATAAAAATAAAAAAACTAAAAGTAAATAGTAATTCTCACTATTTGCTCTTAGTTCTTCACTCTTGCCAAAGGCATGTTTTATGCTGTTTCTGAGTTTTTATTTGGTACAATTTTTTTCTTCTTTATATGTTTTTTCGCTACTTTATTTTCGTTTATTACAAGTTTTGGTGGTTTGCCCTCTTCTACAGTTTCTTTTGTTATAATACATTTTTCTATTTTTGGATTTGAAGGTATTTCAAACATAATATCACGCATAATATCTTCTATAATAGAACGTAGTCCTCTTGCACCAGTGTTTCTTTGAATTGCTTTATCTACAATTACATTCAATGCTTCTTTTTCGAATTCTAGTTCTACATCATCTAATTCTAATAATTTCTTATATTGTTTTACTAGTGCATTTTTTGGTTCTGTTACAATACGAATTAAAGCTTCACGGTCCAATTCCCTTAATGTTGCAATAATTGGCAATCTTCCTACAAATTCAGGTATTAATCCAAATTTTAGTAAGTCTTGTGGAAGTAGTTGCTCAAATATTTTTGATTTATCTACCTCTTTTTTACTTTCGATTTTTGCTCCAAATCCTATAGTTTTTTGTCCAATTCTTTCTTCAATAATTTTCTCAATTCCTTCAAATGCTCCTCCACAGATAAATAATATATTCTTTGTATTAATTTGTAAGAATTCTTGATGTGGATGTTTTCTTCCTCCTTGCGGTGGAACAGATGCAACTGTTCCTTCTACAATTTTTAAAAGTGCTTGTTGTACTCCTTCACCACTAACATCTCTTGTTATCGATGGGTTTTCCGATTTTCTAGAAATTTTATCAATTTCATCAATATAAATGATTCCTTTTTCTGCCATTTCAATATCATAATCAGCTGCTTGAATTAATTTTAATAAAATGTTTTCAACATCTTCACCAACATAACCTGCTTCTGTTAATGTTGTTGCATCTGCTATTGCAAATGGTACATTTAAGATTCTTGCTAATGTTTGTGCAAGCATTGTTTTTCCACAACCAGTTGGTCCTAGTAATAATACATTACTTTTTTGTATTTCTACATCGCTTATTTCATCTTCTGTATTAATTCTTTTATAATGATTATATACAGCAACTGCTAATGTCTTTTTTGCCTCTTCTTGTCCTATAACATATTCATCTAATGTTTTTTTAATTTCTTCTGGTTTTGGAAGAGCTGTTACTTCATCAATTGTATATCCTGTTTCTTCTTCTGCTATATAATCTTCATCAATGATATTCTTGCATAATGAAATACATTCATCACAGATATATACACCTGGTCCTGCTACTACTCTTTTTACTGCTTCTTGTGATTTACCACAAAATGAGCATTTTATATTTCTTTCATTTGGATTTTTCGCCATTTATTCCATTCCTTTCACAAATTACATTTGTAATATTATTCTTTTGTTTTTCTATCCATAATTCCATCAATTAGTCCATATTTTAAAGCTTCTTCTGCTGTCATATAATTATCTCTTTCTGTATCTTTTTCAATTGTCTCTAAACTTTGACCTGTTCTTTCACTCAAAATCTTATTTAATTTTTCTCTAGTTTTTACCATATGGTCTGCATGAATTTTAATTTCAGTTGCTTGACCAGAAATTCCATTTCCACCAATTAATGGTTGGTGAATTAATATTTCTGCATTTGGAAGTGCAAATCTTTTTCCTTTTTCCCCACAAGCAAGTAAAACTGCTCCCATACTAGCTGCCATTCCTACACATATTGTGGAAACTGGACATTTAATATAGTTCATAGTATCTACAATTGCCATACCATCTGTAATAGATCCCCCTGGTGAGTTGATATATAAAAATATTTCTTTATCTGGATCTTCTGATTCTAAGAATAGAAGTTGTGCAATTACTAGGCTTGCTGATGTTGGGTTAACATCTTCCCCCATGAAAATAATTCTATCTTTTAATAATCTTGAGAATATATCATATGATCTTTCTCCTTTATTTGTTTGTTCAATAACATATGGAACCAAACTATTTTTTTCTAACATAATATTTCCTCCCTTGTAATTTTATAATTTTGATTATCGGCTAGACTAAGTCGTCGACCTCTACAGTTTGTTTTTATAGCGCAAAAGTTAGAGGTATTATAAAATATTAAATTTTTAATCCCCTAACTTTCTCCTTTTATTTTTTATTTTATTTTTGCGTTTTCTACTATGAATTCTACTACTTTTTCATTTTTCATAGAGTCTTCTATGTATTTAATGAATTGTTCGTTTGCTTTTAATTCATCTTCTTTTTTACCATATAATTCAGCCATTTCTTTTACTTTAGCGTCTACTTCCTCTTTTGAAGGTTCGATTTTTTCTTCTTTGATAATAGCTTCTAATACTAAACGATTTTTTACAGAAGTTTTAGCTTGTTCTTCATATTCTTTTCTAAAATCTTCCATAGATTTACCAATCATTTGTAGATAGTGTTCTAATTTCATTCCTTGGTAAGCTAATCTTTGTTCGATTTCATGTGTCATGTTATCGATTTCTGTTTCGATCATTCCAGATGGAATTTCAATTTCTACATTATCACAAACAGCTTTTACTGCTGCATCTTCTGTTTCGTATTTTGCTTTTTTCTTGTTTTCTTCTTCTAATTTTTCTTTAATACTGTCTTTTAATTCTTTTAATGTATCAAATTCACTTACATCTTTTGCAAATTCATCATCTAAAGCTGGTAATTCTTTTTTCTTAATTTCATGTAATTTTACTTTAAATGTAGCATCTTTTCCTTTTAATTCTTCTGAGAAATAGTCTTCAGGAAATTTTACATTAATGTCTTTTTCTTCTCCAGTTTTCATACCAATAATTTGGTCTTCAAATCCTGGAATAAATGTATTACTTCCAATTGTTAATTCGTGATTTTCAGCTTTTCCACCTTCAAATGCTTTCCCATCAACAAATCCTTCAAAATCGATAACAGTAATATCATCTTTTTCTACTGCTCTATCTTCTACTGTTACTAGTCTTGCATTCTTTTCTTGCATATGTCCAAGTTCATGTTCTATGTCTTTATCAGATACATTATACTCTACTTTTTTAAGTTCTATACCTTTATATTTACCAAGTTTTACTTCTGGTTTTGTTTGAACTACTGCAATAAAGATTAGGTCTTGTCCTTTTCCAATTTGTTTTACATCGATATCTGGATGGCTAACAGCTTCAATATTGTTTTCTTTTAATTCTTTTTCATATACTTCTGGAACTACTTCGTTAAAAGTATCTTCGTAGAAGATTTCATCTCCATAATATTTTTCTACAATATTCATTGGAGCCTTTCCTTTTCTGAATCCTGGAATGTTGAAATATTTAGCACTTTTTGCATAAACTTTTTTCATTGCTTCATCAAATTTTGCAGCTTCAATTGTAAATTCTAATTTTAATTCATCTTTCTTGTCTGTCTTTTCAATCTTTATACTCATTTTTTTCATCCTTTCAATTTTTATTCTAACGCATATAATCATTAACACAAAATCAAAGATTTCGACAATGATTTATAAATTAGCTTTTATATTATATCACGTTTTTCTAAGAATGCAAGCCCTATATGAGGATTTTTCTTTTCATAAGAAGAAAAAAAGGAACAAATCTTATATTTGTTCCTTTTTCTCCTAACATTATTTTCGATTTTTTATTCCTGTTATAACTGATAGAATTGGAGCAAGTGCTAATAGTATTCTAAAAACCAACATTCTGTTTACTATATTGTATGTCAACAAAAAACACAGAAATGATATGTTTAAAAATATTGGTCTAATCAATACAAATACGATTTTCTCATCATATTTTTTATTCGGCAATATCCTTTTCCAGATTTCTTCTACTATTTTTTCCCTTCCAAATATCCGGCAAACTCCTAAAAAATCGTACACTACTAAAGTAAAAAAACATATTGTTGCAATAAAACTTAGTACTACTTTACCTATCATATTTTTCTCCTTTATTTTGTTGTTAGATTAGCATTTTATAGATGTAAAACTTCTATCTATATCAGTGCCCATTTTATGTAATTCTATCATAATACAATTTATTTGTCAATTTATGTATACTTTTCTATGTTGAGTATTGTTCTTCCTTTTTTCGTATTTCCTATCATTTCTTTTATTTCAAATTTTCCCTTCCCTCGAATGGTAATTTTATCTCCTATTTTTAATATTTTCGAGTCTTTTGTTACTGTTTCATAATTTACCACTACTCTTTCTTGCCTTATAATTTCTTCTGCCTTTGTTCTGGAAGTTTTAGCAAGTTCAGAAACGATGTTATCTAATCTCATAGAAGATACCGTAATTTCTATTTTTTCCTTTTGAATATTAACTGGATGTATATTAGAAATTAACTTTACTATTATTCCTGCTTTTTGAAACCTTGTTAAAGTAGAAAGATGCTGTTCTAAAAATGGTACAATCTCTTTTAACACAATTATATCTGCCCCTTCTTCCCATACCACAATATCTCCTATTTTCTCTCTTTTTAATCCCAACTTCATTAATCCACCAAGATAGTCTCTATGTATGTATTTTCCTTTTAATTCACTTGGTAATACAATTCCAATCACTTGCATAATAGAATCATAATTTTTCTCTACAATTTCCTTATTCCATTTCTCTGGATAAAAAATAATCGTGTTTCTTTCGGTCTCATCGAATCCGCCAAAAATAATATAATTTTCTATTCCAATTCTATGTAGCACTTTTTCTAAAACACTCTTCTGTCTTTCATCTAAAAAATCTGTATTTTGTATTTTATTACGTTTTGCACAAAGCACTATTTTGTCTAGCATTTTAGAAACCAATAGCCTATCTTCTTCCTTTTTATAATTTTTTAAAATTTCCTGTTTATCCATACTTTCCTCTTTTCTGAACTTGCCTTTATAATAACATAAAAGGATATATATTTCTAGTTATAAACTGAAATATGTATCCTTTACATTCACTTATTTTAAATAATTTATATTAGAAAGTTGGTCATTTGACGAGCTTATTGTTACGTTATTAGTCCAATCTGTACTTGTTCCATTATAATAAAATGCTGCATTAGTTGTTCCATTAAATGCTCCTGAATTTATTGAAGTTAATGTACTTGGTAATTCTACCCTTGTTAATCCTGTACATCCATAAAACATACTCGTTCCTATTTGTGTTACTCCTTCTGCAAATTTTACTGTTATCTCATTTGTTCTTGATTCATACCATGGCGTATATAGATATCTATTACTTCCAACGCTTGCTGTTGTATAATTAACTCCTACTCCATCTTCATTTCCTTTGGTAAATGTTATTCTTTTTAATCCTGTACATCCTCTAAATCCTGATACTCCACTAATAGAAATTGGTATCACCAATTCCTGTATCCCTGTACAATTGTTAAACGTTGAATCTAATGTTACTCCTATACTATCTGGTATAATAACCTTTTCAATATTTGTACATCCTTGAAATGCTCCTCCTATTGATACTATTCCTGTTGGTAGTTCTAATGTTCCCTTTAATCCT
>JAGAIV010000028.1 GCA_017626365.1 Clostridia bacterium | reverse complement strand
TAAACTTGTGTGAGATTTCATGACTCACCTCCTGTAACAAGGTCTAAAAAGTTGAGCACTAAACTATTTAGACTTTATAGTGATGAGTCTATTATCTCATATCGGATGATTTTGAACAGGTACTCGCTATTTTGCGTTTACTAGATAACCGACATAATAAGAAATAGCATCCACGATAACCCTAGGAAAGTTTGATGGATGCTATGTCTTAACATAGAAATAAATTAAATTTTACTGAGGGCATCAGATCTTGCATCTGATTACCTTTCTTAAATAGATTATACACTGGGGGATGAGAGAAATCAAGTCCCCCTTTTTCGGGACTTTAATAACGCAAAATAGCTATCGGCACTATGTCAGTAGCTATTTTTAACATCATATAATTTTCTAAGCATCCACCAAATTCACTTTATTCTTACAATATCCATAGAAATTATTCAACAAACCATATATACTATCAAATTCTCTCACAAATATAGGTGGTTGTTCACCCTCTTTTCGCAAAAAATCCTCAAAAATACTGCCAAGTGTCTTAGCATGTTCTAGTATATTATCTATTGTGTTTAACAAACTTTCTTCTCTGAATGAATTCTTTGATATTTCTTCTTTTAAATATTTCAAATACCATTGGAAATATTCTATACCCATTAATATTGTTTTAAATCTATATCCTCTAAGTGTATCCCCACCATTAAAATCAAATGCTAAAAATCCATCCTCACTTAAATTTTGCATCTGAATCAAATTATCAAAAAATACTTCTTCATCATAAGACATAATCTTGCTAAACTGGGTTATTACTTCCTCTGATACTTGAATTCTTCTTTCATTTAATAACAGTGAATTATACTCTTTCCACAATTCTTCCGTATATTCCAAATAATTTCTTAATTTATCAGGCGGAAGTTGTTTATGTGCATTCGACATGAACAAATGAATTTGGTTAAAAAATAAAATACTGAAAGTTTTCGGACAAATACACGCAAAATAGGCATATACTTTAAAGTAATGCCTTTTTGATTCTTCATTATAATCACCAGTATTCTCATCATTTGCAAAAAGCAAAAGCGCAGCATAATATACCAATAATAATTCAGTCATATTTTCTAGCTGATAGCCGCCAGAATTATCAAACTTTTTATATTTTAAAGGTTCATTTTTAACTCTATCTTCTGGACACTCATCATTCCCCAGATTTCTATTGTTAGGAAGAATAAACAAACCTTTAGATTTGTAATTGTCTTTATTAACTCCTTCTTGTATCTCCAGACCTTCGATACACATATGTATAATAGCTAATTCCTGTTCATCCAAAGCCAAGCATTTTTCATTTCCTGCTTCTACAGCTTTCATTAGACAACTATTCTCATATATGTCTTCAAGTTCTTTCACTAATTTATCCACATTTGTGCTCATTGTTAATTTGCTTCTATATTCCTTTCACTCCATAATATTTTTTCGCAATTATGTAGCATTTCTTTGTCTGTATGACTTTTCATAAACTCAAATAAGTTTTTCTTGAACGTCATTTTATCATTATTTTTTACCTCTTGTAAATGCCCTCTTAAAATATATTGCTGCATTTGCTTAGCAATATATCCTAGATACTTGAATTCCTCTCGTTTACAATAGCGCTCAATATCAAAAGCATTGTAAACATTGTCACCAATATTGCAATACTTTTCCAAGTCGTCTTTACTAAATGGCATCTTGCATAATTTATAATTATCGTCTGCCACCTCTAAAAGCATATCATATAGAAAATCTGATACCTGTTTATTAAACATTCTATTATATACATTCTGAAAATATACAATTAACACATAAGTTTGAGATATGCATTTATAGGACTGCTCACCAGCTCTCCAATACATATTTATTCCTACGATATTGCCTTTTTTATCGTAATCATACAAAAAATCTATCGTGGCTGCTCCTAAATTATATTGATGCATTAAGCCCAAAATTATATCTCTACTGCTAAAACCTTTGCTTTGTAGAAATTCTTTAATTTCTGAGAATCTAAGACCAGTTACATATTTTTTTCTTCCTTGTCTAAAATCATAAAAATTTTCTTCATTGTAGATATTATTAAATTTAAAGTATCTGGCTAATACATCAATAATACTCGGGAAATCTTTATCAATGCTACAAGATCTCATATCTATATAAGATTGTCGTAATCCCGCTAAAAGCTTTTCACGTTCTTCTAGACAGTTATTTCGATTTCTAGTTTCATTAGATACACTTCTAATTGTACATTTTTCTATCTTACTTAATAATTCTGTACTATCGTTATTTTCAAGCAGCAATAAATACCTCTCTATTTCTGTACCGAAACTATACTTTGCATTGCAATTATCCACATTGTATTCATCCCTTTTTATTCCATCATTTATCAAATATTTTTTTGCTGCCAAATAACCAACGGAGAATATTAAATACTTTAGCAAAGAAATCATACCCTGATTACTTTTTCGTCCTTTAAGAAAATAATCCCTTAAATTAGTAGATTCTTTTCCATAGATAATCTTTATACTATCAAAAATAAATCTTTTATCAATACTTGTATTTTCACAATCAAAAAATACCATCGGAATCATCTTACAATCTCCGCTGAAATCATTTTTTGAAATAACAAAACAATAATGAATTATAGAATTATTTGAAACATATTTTTCATTAGATTGTATATAATATGCAAAATGCTGTTGCTGTTCTTCTTGGCTGTGGCTACTATAAATAATCAAATCTTTTGCCGATTCTGTGGAAAATAATCGTTTTTGATCTTTCATAACAAAAATTGGCAAATATGAAGCATATGGCATATTAACTACCCATAAACTCTTCATAATCAAATCTGAAATCCTTTTCCACTGATATTCACTACAATTAAGATAACCTTTAACAGAACTTTTCTGCATAGTCAATAAGGCTTTATTAAGCATTTGCATAAAAGTTAAATCGTTGCTTCTTTCATTTGCATTTTTCTCTCGGATTTTCTCTGTACTGGTATCTTGTGGTTCTTCATTATTACTATTTTTTGCAAAAGTGTAATATCTTATCTTCTTAGCCTTACCCCCAATTTCTTCATTAACTTTTGATACTGCCCTTCCATGAATAAACACATCATCAATTACTAGCACAGTTGCGTCCTTCATTTTTTCAACATATAGAGGGATAGCTGTATCAGTTATTTTTATGCATTTTCTATAGGAATGAAAGTCCAAAACTGGCGTGAATACTTTATAAAGAACATAGCATTTTTTGGAGACAAATATTTTATAATCATAAATGCTCTCTTCTACAATTTTCCAGAAATCCATAAGCTCATTAAAAACATCTTCCTGAAAAATATTCAATAATCTCTCTTCATAAATTATTTTATCCATTATTTTTTCTTCCTTCAAAAATTCCTTTACTCTTAATCCCTATTCTTGGAGAACCTTTTTCATGTTTTATTTTTTCATATTCAATTGTTAGCTTTTTAGGAAATAAAAATCCGACAATTGGCGACAAAATAATCTGAGGATACCATACCATGTACATATCTACATAATCTGGGCTTCTAAATGTCATTGTTGGGTTTAAAGCTATCCGATCATTTTTATCTTTGATTGTAGGCCATTTCAACAAAATTCTGCATGTTTTCTTCTGCTTATTGAATGTACACTTTTTTAATCCGCCTGTCACCTTATATTTAGGAACACATACTAATTTGTATCCGTTCATATAAATTACTAATTTTTTAACTATTATATTTTTCAATGGTTTCCGCCCATCAGGAACAGACACTTTTACAACTATATCTAAATAATAAGGATTGGGATCAGTAATTTGCTCTATAGTTCTATCATCTATAGTAATTTCTCCACACAGAAATTCTGTATATTCTGTATTTTGCAATGGTTTTTTGTTAATTAAATCAACTTCAACACCTTCTATATCATAATCCTTTTCAAGTACAAATTTATATATGGTTATCAAAGCAGTTAATGCTCCCAACAAGGAACCACCTACCAGTTTTATAATATCCCATACATCATCCCAAATACCTATAGGAGTCGTTGTACCACTTGAAACATTTGAATTGGTTTGATTTGTCTGATTCGTCTGCACTTGATTTGCATTGGGTTGTGCTGCATAAACAGCTTGTCCACAAAAAGATATAAAAAAAAGGACACATACCCACACAAAAAAGTAAAGAAGTTTTCTTCTTCCTCGCCGCATAAATCTCCGCCCCCAAAACATAAAACATCAATATTAGTATATTATGTTATGTAAAAATTTACAAGTAAAAAAAACGTAGTTCCCACTTATGGTGCAAATATACCAAATATGATGTAAAAATGACTGCCCGGGAGTTTGACAGTTGAATATTAAAAAAAGTACTTGCAGGTCGCATAAAACCTGCATTTTTTATGTCAAATTTTTCGTTTTTATATGTACTTGTTTGTAATAGTGTGGTATACTTAAAAGAAAAAGGACTTTTATAATG
>JAGAIV010000027.1 GCA_017626365.1 Clostridia bacterium | reverse complement strand
GGAATCGTGTGACATTGGGAAAATCAAACAGCTGGTATTCTGAAAAATAAACGTTCAGAATTCAGTAGGGACTTTTTGGGCTTTTCGGACCTTTCTGTTGATTATACCGGGTTAATTATATTAATTAGCACAACGAGTTAAGTTGTTATTAATATATAGAAGAAAAAGTAAGGAGGCAATGAAAATGAATTTGAGTAATAAAGAAAAAAAGGTTGTAGAAAATGAAATTTTATATCGAATAGGGAGTGGGTGAATACCAACTAAAATTGTAATTGACGATGTATTCAGCGGAAATTCTATACCTGGGTGTAAAAATGTAATATTAGCGGTATTATTTCAGGAATGGAAAAGAGAAATATGATACATTGTAGTGGTGGATTTTGTTGGTAGTGGCAAAGTGTAAAGAAGAGTATTTCGGATTATATTTACGATAATTTTTAAAGGTAGAAATAAAACCGTATTAGGATTAAGGAGGACAAGCACAATGACAGATTATGAAATATGGGGGCAGCAGAGAACGTAGGGAAGCAGATGCTTTTGTTGATAGAAATAAGAAGTATTTAGGCAAGGCAAAGGAAACTATCAGCGGAGAACGGAATAAGAGTTATTTTAGTTGATGAGATTATAGGGCATATCGGATATAGATATCTGATGTGCCTTATTTTTTTACGATTTTTGCAAAAAGGTTTTTGTAAAAGGTAGAAATAAAAAGGTATTTGTGATAAAATAATTAAAAAAGTATTGTGTTACAATATGAATAGAGGGTTGCATGATAAAAGATGTGAAAATATATAATGTTTTAATATCTTGCGCAAGTGATATTAAAGAAGAATTAGATATTATTGAAGCCGTTATAGATTTTTATAATCGGACTACTGGATATAATAATTATATACAACTGAAAGTGCATTTTTGGAAATTTAATTCGTATCCTCTTTATGGTAACGATCCACAAGAAATATTATTTGATGAATTTATTAATGATTGTGATTTTGCAATAGTTATATTTTGGACAAACTTTGGACATCCTACCATGAAATATAAAAGTGGAGTTCAAGAGGAAATCGAAAATTTTTATTCAAATGCTAAGGATATTATTATGTTTTTTTCGGATTGCCCTGTTTGTCCTTCAAAAATTGATTTGAAACAATTGAAAAATGTTAGAGATTATAAAAAATCAATTGAGAAAGAAAGAATAGGTTTACATTACACATATAATAATTTGAAAGAATTTGAAGATAAATTAAGGTATTGTATTTATACATATATGGAAGATATGTACGGCTATCGTTAGATATAACTTAGGTTTCAAAGTAAGCAAAAAAGAGGTTTTGTGGAATAGGATGTTGTTAGAGCTTTTATTAGTCCTTTTAATGAAGGAAAAGATTATACCGAAACATTGCAAGTGCAATTAATAGTGTACGTAATAAAATGATAGATAAAAATATTTCTTTAGTTATATGTATTTATAATAATATAATCCTATTCTAATGTGTGGGTATGTAGTATAGGGGGGTAAATATTTTTTAAATTGGAACCTACCCCCTATGGTTCGGAGCAATTCAAAATTTTAAGTATTGTGTTTGTACATCAGATAGGAGCTTTCCCAGAATGAAGTCAGATTTTTAATAGAGGGCGTAAATTTTTCTGTGTCTTTGAATGAAAAAATCCTTCTGATTAGAATTAGATATGTATCATTTTGTGTCAGTTTATAGTGTGAAACTTATGTCGAACTTTATTGCTAATAATAGTATTGCCTGTTTTTCATGG
>JAGAIV010000026.1 GCA_017626365.1 Clostridia bacterium | reverse complement strand
TTTGGCAACGATAATATGTAATTATCGAATGGAGGATAAGTTTGAAATTCATATCAAAAGAAAAATGGAAAGAGTTATTAGAAGAAAATTTAAAAAAAGTTCACGAAGGGGTGTTTAGCGATTGTCAACAGGGTCTAAATAAAGGAATAAAATTCGAGATTCTTGTTGAGTATCTTTTGGAGCAGATGTTTTTGGGAGATGGTATTGTATTTACTGGAACTAAAACCTCTCATGATGGTAATAAAGATTTTTGGGCTATCGATGAAACGAATGAAGTGTGGTGGGCAGAATGTAAAAATTATAGCAAAAACATTTCATTGCTTACTTTAGCTCCTACACTTATTTTGGCAGAAATAAACAATGCGCAGCATCTACTTTTTTTTAGTTACTCAAAATTAAATACTAATTTAAAGCGTCGTATTGGACAATATGCTTACGAGCACAGTAAAGAAGTATACTTATATGATGATGAAGTATTGGAAGCATTATTGTTTTATTATGATCAGAACCGGTTAAAAAAACTTCTTAAAATTCCAAGTGAAGAGGAACTGTGTTTTGATACAGAAATAGAACATATTTTTTGGAATGAAATAAATGCAAAAGCAGTTGATTATAAATATTTTAATGGCGATTATGAAATCGATAATTTACATGTGGGGGAAGTATACGATTTAAACACGGTTTTAATCAACCGAAATATACACAATAGTTATCAAGTATGTATTTCTGTGATAGAGCATCCTGATAATTATTATTTTGATTTTCTTTCTGATGATAGTGAAATAAAATCAGCTCATCATGAAAAGACACTTGAAGTAAAACCGAATCAAATTTTATTGGTAAAAACTATTGTCAAAATTGTTAAATTCAAAGAAAAATTGCAGCTTCCACAATTGACTATTAAGGTAAAACGCTCAGACACTGTAATAAAAGAAAGTGACTCTGTGGTAACCAGCTATTGCTGCTTATCAACAAAAAAAGATGTCTTAATTGGAAAAGACTATGAAAATTTACTTGGTAAATTTAAACAGCTTTGTTTAAATAAAAACCAAGTAAGTGGCTTATTAGTTTATGGCTCTAGTGGAACAGGAAAGTCTAGAATTTTAGAAGAATGTGTGACAATATTATTAAAATCCAACTATAGGATATTAAAATTTGCTGGATTTGGTTCGGATAGTTCATGGAAAAATGTTGTTCGTGAAATTGCATTTAGTCTATTTGAGATTTCTGAAGAATTGGAGAACGATATAGGATATGATGTATCTGAAATCATAAATCCCAAGATAAAGGAACCATTAAAAGAAAAAATTATAGAATTCATATCTATACTAAAAAATAATTCTAGTATTCAAGTGAATATAGAAGAATATTATCAGATTATATATGAAAAATTGAGTAAAGGGAAATATGCAATTATTATAGATAACCTCCAATCATATAATACAGAAATTATTCCTTTTATTATTAAAATGATACATTTTTTTGGTTCAAAACAAAATCCTAGTTCTTTAGTGTTAGTTTTTGCAATAAATACATCACTAATTTTTGATAAAAAATATTTTGATTTTATTAGTGAATTTGAAAATGTAAATGGTGATAATATAAATACGCATCTGATTTGTCAACAAATTAGAGGTTTCGCTGATGAGAAAAGTGCTATAGTTTATTTAAAAACACTTTTGTGCTTAGATGATTATCCTTTAAATCTATCTGCACTACGTAAAATTTTAGAAAAGACATCACTTAAGCCCAAATATATCGAACAGGTTGCTAATTATTTGCTCCAAATTGGATGTGTTACTATCGACAACCGCCAGGGATTAATTCAAGAACAGAATCGACTAGAATCTGAACTAAGGAAAATTCCCTTAAGTTATGAAACATTATTTCAAAAGACATACAATATGATTTTAGCACAAAATTTTGAAAAAAGGCAGAATTATAAAAATATAGTCTCTATCTTGTATTTATTCTCTGAATTAGATGAACGATTGATAGAAGTGCTAAATTTAGATAAAGAAACGGCTATGATTCTTGAAAAACATGATATTATTCGCAATATAGAACGCGGCGGTAACATTTGCTATATATTTGAACATGATTTGGTTGAAATGTGCCTAAGTAAGGAAATCTATACAGATTTATTAGAATATGCATTTAATTATATTGGCAGATTTTCTAATCTATATAATGGTATCCTAAAAGATAAAAGAGCACAATATACTTTATGTCAGTTATATAACAAGGAAGTTTCTTTGCAACAACTTATAGAGATTAGTAATCATATAGAGTATTTCAATATCCCTAATAAATTCATATATAAGTTTTTTGAATACATCATTCATAATTTCATCTTGTATAAAGACGAATTAGATATGGATTTATTTATAACTAATACATTACATTGTTGTAAATTTGTTCGTGATCACATTAGTGAAATACAGGCAGAGCTACTTTTTGAACAGATTTTTCCGCATATATTTGATACATTACTAGACACTTCTGCTATTATGAAAGCGCATTTTTCGTTTGTTATACATTATTGTGAAAATAAAAATCGGTTACATAAAGCAGAAAAAAGCATAAATATTTATTCTAATTACTTAGAAAAATTAAATTACCTGGAAAATAAGTTTCCTGATTTGCACAATAAGTTCTTTTATGCACGGGCATATATAAATAATCGGATTTTTGTATGTGGAAAAATTGAAGGACACATTAATAGATATTTTGAAGAATTAAAGCTGTCCATTAGAATTTCAAAAAAGAATAAGTACTATGACATATTATTTGAAAATTATTTTGATGCTGCTAATTTATATTTCCAAGGAAAAGGAGATAAAGAAAAAGGGTTGCGGCTCTTGGAAAAAGGATTCCAAAGCTTTAATTTTATGCCAATTGATATTAAAGAAAAATTTATAGTCAATTATTATGCGAAAAAAATTGTTTACTATTTATTGAAAGGAGATTTGGAACAAGTCGAAACTAGTCTTCAAAATGCATTTGACAATATTAGAGAAAATCAAAAAGTTAACTACCACATTTTTTTTAAAGGACGTTATATGAAATACAAAATCATTAAGCTGCTCTTAGAAAAGAGATTTGATGTAGTTCTGGATAAGGCGTTTGAAGATTATGGAGAATTACTACAAATCATTAATAATACTGAAGATTTCGAGTGGTATTTTCTACAGGCGAAATATGCATATTACTTAAATAACGAGAATATTTTTAAGCAAATGTTTATAAAATGCTATAATTATATAGAAAAGAATATGTATATTGGTGCAGAATCACGTGAAGTGTATATGATTAAAGATTTGTCTGTTATGTGGCGGAATTTAGTCTGTAGTAAAGAGGAAATGGATTTTTTAAATTATCGCACAGAAACTTTGAAAACTGTTAATTATATTTTAACATTGCCAGAAGAGAATTTCAAAATATATAACCTAAGTTATCAAAGTTCTGCGCCTATAGTAGATATCGAAAGGAGAGATGGGTATTTTACGTGACATTAGCACATACCACTAATGATTTCACTTAAGTAAACAAGACTTCCATGGCAATCCAAAACCAAGTCTCTTTCAATATTACGCATATGTTGCCAAATAATATTATTTTGCAATGCAGGTATATAGTCTACAAAATAAACTATAGGTAGATTCACATTCATAAATGTATAAGGTAATTCATCATAAATTTGAATAGGATTAGAATAGTGTGGTAAATTTTGCGGATAAGAAAAAATTTCACAATATTCTAATCCTGCAGCCTCTTTTAAGCAAGAAGCATACCACTCGTATTCACTCAATGATGATAGATTTACAAAATAATACATTGGATCCAACTTTTTATATTGACACAAATGTCGGACAAATGATGTAATCATTTCATTTACAGTAGGGCGAATTATACCATGATTTTTAGCCCAAAACATATTTGTTGAATCATTTCTTAAGTGCGAAAAGCTGCTACTTTTACCGTTTTTAAAAGAACTACTTCCACGATGATAAGCTACCGAATTTGCTAAAACCCAGTTTTCCAAACCCAGTCCTCCGATCTTGATACCAATGTCGCAATCACTACAACAATAAGACATATCTAAGTCCATTCCATTGACTTGCTTGTAAACATCCTTCCACATAGTCAGGGTAGCACTTGTTGAGGAGGTTACTTTTCGGTCCATCATGGCAAGAGGATGGTCTTTTTTTAATCCCCGCAAGGGATGAACTATTCTGTATTTGGAATATTCGATGCCAAAATCGATAATGCGATCATTTATCGGATTTAGCAACTTTGAACTAACTGAACCGATTTTTGGAGAAGACAATAGTTTTTCTATAAGGGGACTATACCAATCATCATATCCATATATATCTTGATCACAAAGGGTAATAATATCTCCACTTGCCAATTCAACTCCTAAATTTACAGTTTTTGAATATAGCATAGATTTATCATATTTAATATATGTAAAACGATCTGACAGCTTTACATTAAGTTCTTCACTATTATTATTATTTCCTACAATGATTACTTCCACGTCCTTAGGAAGAATACTTTCTAATAAAGTTGTTGTGTATACAAGCATTTCCTTATTTCGATGATATGGCATTATAATACTTTGTTTTGGAGTGTTCATATTTTCCCTTGTATGATTATTAAGAAGCTTATAATCATACGTTCCTTTCTTTTTATACTGTGCCATAATACATTCAGATGCTGTGGACTTTTTATTTTTTCCTGTAGCTTTGACTACTTTAAAGGAGTGTATTGCCGCTACATTATCT
>JAGAIV010000025.1 GCA_017626365.1 Clostridia bacterium | reverse complement strand
GGACCACAAACAGTAACAGTAAGCTATGGAGGACAAAGTGATACCTTTAGCGTAACAGTAAAAGATTATGTAACAGGAATCACAGTAAATCCAAGTAGTGTAACCGGAAATTATAATGATGAATTATCAAGCATTATTAACAATAACAACATTACGTACACTGTAACCTATGCAAGTGCAGGAGCAAAATCCCCAGTAGCTCTAGCAGAAAGTATGGTAACAGGATATAGTAAAACTACAACAAGTGCTCAAAACTTAACAGTAACTTATGCAGATAATGATACAAACTCATATACAAACGGAACAGACTTTACAGCAAGCCTAACAGTAACACTACAAGATAATGTATCATCAATTAGTATTGCAACAATGCCAAAACAAAATTACAAATATGGAGAGACATTAGATGTATCTTCAGGAACATTAGATATTGTAAGAAATAGCGGACCAGCTACAATACCAATGACAAGTGACATGATAACAGAATTAGATGGAAGCGCATTTAATAGTACAAGATTAGGAACAAGAGACTTAAAAATTTCTTACGGTGGAAAAACAGTTACATATGAAGTAACAGTATCAGACTATGTAAAAGGTATTATATTAACACCACCTACAAAAGTAAAATATGAATATGGTGAAGCTCTAAAATTAGATGGAGGAAGTATTCAAAAAATAATGGCAAGTGGTCAACCTACAACCCCAGTAGCATTAACCGATAGCAGTGTAACATTAAGTACTTTCAATCCAAACCAAGTAGGAGCACAAACAATAGATGTTACTTTTGAAGGACATACAGAACACTTTGGTGTCATTGTGGAAGATAATATTCAATCCATTACAATGAAGAAAAATCCGGATAATACAACATTCAAATTCGGAGAAGCTTTAGATGTAACAGGTGGAAAAATTGAAGCAACGAGAACCAGTGGAAACAAATCAGAAATTACAATAACATCTAGTATGGTAACTAATTACGATCCTAATACTTTAGGAGAACAGGAATTAACTGTTACCTACCAAGGAAAAACGACAACTTATAAAGTAAATGTAGTAGATTATATAATAGGAATCGAAATCGAAAAACCAGAGAAACTAATCTATAAAATAGGTGAACCAATTGATTTAAGCAGTGGAAAAGTAAAAGTAATAATGGCAAGTGGAACAGCTTTATCCCCAATAGCTTTTTCAGATGCTGATGTTACAATAACAGGCTTTGATACAACCACAGAAGGTGCAAAAACAATTAAAGTAACTTATAAAGGATTTAGTAAAACATTTGGTATTACAGTAGTAGATCCATTAAGTGAAGTAACAATTGAAACTTTACCAAACAAGCTAGATTACCGTTATGGTGAAAGCTTAGATGTAACTGGAGCAACACTAAAAGTAAGCAAAGAAAGTGGAGCAACAGATATAGTAAAAGTAACCAAAGATATGGTTACAGGATATAATCCTAAGAAATTAGGAAACCAAACATTAACTATTACCTATGAAGGTAAACAATTAGAATTTATTGTAAACGTAAAAGATTACATATCAAAACTAAAAGTAGAAGTGCCAGAAAAGACAGAATACGAATATGGAGAAGAATTAGACTTAAGCAAAGGAAAAGTATCAGTTATTATGGCAAGTGGTACTATAGAGGAAACTGTTCCAATGACAGCTTCTATGGTATCAGGATATGACAAAACAAAAGAAGGAAAACAAACTATTCAAGTAGAGTATAAAGGTTTACAAGGAAAGTTCCAAGTAAACGTAGTAGATAAAGTAAAAGGAATTTCCATGAATACGGAACCTAACAAAGTAGAGTACAAATATGGCGAAAGTTTAGATGTGACAGGTGCAACCATTACAGTTATTAAATCAAGTGGTATTAAAACAATAAAAGTAACAAAAGACATGGTTTCAGGATATGATGCGTCTACCCCAGGAACGCAAGTAATTACTGTAACTTATGGCGGATTTACAACGAAATTTATTGTAATTGTAGATAAAAAAGAAGAACCAGAAGAGCCAGTAACACCAGAAGAACCACAAAAACCAGAAGAAAAACCTCAAACCCCAGAGGAAGAAAAACCAAATACATCAAAACCAAGTACATCAAAACCAAGTACACAAAAGCCAAATAGTACAAAACCAAATACAACAGAGCCAAGTACACAAATACCAGAAGAAATTACAGAGCCAGAAGAGCCAGTAACACCAGAAGAACCACAAAAACCAGAAGAAAAACCTCAAACCCCAGAGGAAGAAAAGCCAACAGCAACACTTGGAGTAAAAGACGAAAAAGAAGATGAAACAATTCGAAACAGAAAAGTTTTAGCAGGAATTTTTGGCGGTATTGGATTATTGATATTATTTATCTTAATCTTCTTCAAACGTAATGTAAAAATATATGTAGAAGAAGATGGTGAGTTTGTTCTAGGTGGAGTGGATAAAATTAAGAAAAAACATCCAAAATTAGACATTGATCAATATTTAGATGGCAATACTTATCCAAATAGGGTAAAAGTACATTTAAGTGATTCGATTAGTGAAAAATTAGATGGAAAAGAAATTGAAATTAAGCACAGAGGAAAAGTAGTAACTCATAAAGTAGAATACAAAGATGAACCATATGAATTTATTCTTGAATAAGATTAAATAATAATAGATAAGACGAGAATCGATTTTGAGACGTTTTGTAAAGTAATATAAAGATTATCTAGCGCGCAACAAAATTTCCTAATTCTTCATTTTAAGCGCGCAGAATGAAGGAAAAGGAAATTTTGTAGATAATCTTCGAATATAACCTAAAATCATTAGACGATATTAGAATGTATAAGTACTATGTAATAAAAAACATAAAATTTTAATATAGGAAAAAATAAACCCTAATTTAGGGTTTATTCGTCGTGTCTTAAAAAAACTATTTACATTTCTTTCTACAAATGATAAAATGAAAAAAGAAAAACAAATGAAAAAGGAGAAATGAAAATGAAATTAAACAAACAGTTAAAAAAGATATTAAATCCATATAGTTTAGCAATTGTAGGATCCATTATCTTAATTATAGTTTCTCTGTTTATTATCTTCAAACCAGAAACTAAAAAAACACCGGCAGGAATAGAAATAGTAGATACTGGTATTAAGGAAGAAGAAGAAATAACAGAACAAGAAGCACGTAAAGTTGCTAAAAAGCAATTTCAAAAGCTAGGAGAATCTAGCGTAAAAGAAGAAGAATTACAAGTTAAAAAAATTCGAAGAAGTGAAGAAGAATATTATTACATAAGCTCTGCTAAGAATACTCTAGAAATAAAAATAAAAGGTGGAGAGATTACAAGAATTAATAGTGCCACTGTGGAAGAATAAGATAAAAAAGGTTATCCCGAAAGATGGATAACCTTTTATGTTTGCAAAAATATCATTTTTTGTCATATAAAGTCGAAAAAATCTTGTTGAATTTTAAAACAAATAATGTTACTATATAAGAAATTATATTTCAAGCAAATTTAAATCAAAAATTCATGGTAATTCTACCGAAATTTCAAAATCAAAAACAAAAAAGAAAGAAGGAATGTACTATAGGAAAATTATTAAATCCCAAAATAGATTATGTATTTAAAAGAATATTTGGATATGTAGGAAATGAAGAAATAACAACGTCACTGTTAAGTTCCATATTAAAAAAACAAATAAGCAATTTGCAATTAGACAGTAGTCCAATAGTAGAAAAAGACTTATTAGATGATAAAGTAGGAATTTTAGATATAAAAGCAAGAATTGACAACAGTATAAATTGTAATATAGAAATGCAAGTAGTAGACAAAAAGAATATCGAAAAAAGAATATTATTTTATTGGAGCAAAACATATAATAAGAGTATAAAAGCAGGGGATGATTATGATAAGTTAGAAAAAAGCATAGTAATACTAATAACTGACTATGAATTGAAAGGACTAAAAGAAATAAAAAAATACATAACAAAATGGAATATAAGAGAGGAAGAATATCAAAAAATCATATTGACAGATGTGATGGAAATTTATATAATCGAATTACCAAAGTTCGAGAAATATAAAGAAAAATCAGATGATAAATTGAACTCATGGGTAAAATTTATAGAAAATCCAGAGGTGGTTGATATGAAAGAAAATAAAGAGGTATACAAAGCTAAAAAGGTATTAGAAGAAATAAGCCAAGACGAACATGAAAGATATCTAGCTGAATTAAGACAAAAATATATAATGGATCAAAAAGCCATCGAAGATGCTGGATTTGATAAAGGTTTAGAAGTTGGAATACAGCAGGGAATAAAGCAAGAAAAAAGAGCAGTTGCTAAAAAATTAAAGGAACAGGATGTAGATATAGATATTATTAGTAAAACAACAGGGCTAGCACAAGAAGAAATAAAGAAATTATAATTATTCTTAAAATATTGTTTGAAATATAATAAAAAAGGTTATCCAAAAAGATGGATAACCTTTTTTCATGCAAGAATGCGGTTCCCTAGTTAAAAGCTTAAAAATACTAGTTTTTGTAACACAAAAACAAACAAAATAACAAAAAAGGACAAAACTGGCTAAAAGTATTCTTTTCCGTAATATATATTCTATTTTATATATGTAATATAAAAAATAACAGTATTGCAAATATATAAAAAACTAGATTTAATATATATATTATATAAATATAAAAGCAAAAGCGAAAAAATTTAACGAAGGAGTAGAAATGAAACTAAGCAAGAAACTAAAGACAAAACTAAAAAAGAATACATCAATAACGCTTACAAGTATTGCGTTAGTTACTTTAACGTTAGCTACATTAAAGCTAGCGGATATTTCTATGCCTTTGAAAGAACTGATGAAAGTAGGTAGTAGAAATATACAAGGGGAAAGTAAGGCTTTAGTAACAATTGCAGAAGATGGGGCAATTGTATGTGATAGTATTGTGCAAGGAGTAAGAGATTGCGATTTGCAAGATGGAAATTATATTTTTAGAGTTACCGGCATGGTTAATGGAACAAAAGAAGTTAAAGATTATGCAGTAGAACTTATTAATTACTATGATGATGTAACTTACTCTTTAGCTAAGGGAGAGACATCAAAAACGATAAGTTTAGGGGATACTACAACAGAATATAAAATGCTAGTAGTAAAATATCATAAGGATTTAACAATCGATAGTGGAGTTACGCTAACAGCGACGAATGTATCCAATTTGACCTATAAAAAAGGTATGTATCTATGTGTTATAGGAAATTTGTATAACAATGGAACAATATCAATGACAGCAAGAGGAACCTATAACCAAGAAGGAGAAAATGTATATCTTTGGAAAAATGCGGATGCAAGTTTTGAATATGTACCAGCTGTAGGAGGAACAGGTGCTCCAAGAAAATCGTATAATGCATTAAATACATCTAAAGCAATAGCGGGTACAAAAGGTACAAATGGTGCAAATAGATCTACCGGAGGCGGGGGTTCAGGAGGATTATGGATCTATCGCTCATATATACAAAATGCAACAGGAGGAGCAACAGGAACTTCATATTCAGGAGGCTCTGGAGGTGGAGGAGTATACAGATGGTCTAATTCTAACACTAGTTATGCAAGTACAGTTTTTGAAGCAAGTAACGCAAAAGAAAATGGAGGAAAAGGAGGTCAAGGATTTGGTTATCAAACTGACCACACGAATGCATATGCAAATGGTGGTGGCGGTGGAGCCGGAAATCCGATCGTAGCAAACCAAACAACAGGAACAAGAGGGACAATGTACTCCAATGTTAGTGCAAAAATAGGAACAGGAGGACTACTCGTTATTTATACTCAGAATTTGGCCAATAGTGGTAGCATATCATCAAATGGATCAGCAGGAGGAATTGTAACAGGAAATGGTGGATGTAGTGCAGGAGGAGCAGGTTCTGGAGGAGGAAGTGTCAATATATTTGCTAAAACAATAAATAATACTAATACAATACAAGCATTAGGAGGTACGAAAGGAACAGGAAGCGGAACATCTGGAGGAGCAGGAGGAGAAGGAACTGTCACATTTACAAAAGTAGGAACTGACTTAAATTACTCTAATAAGTCTATAAAACTAAAAGTAGGAGACTCTTATCAAATAAATGCACTAGATATTAAATATATAGAATTAGAAAACAGTACAGAAAAACCTAAAATAGGAAATATAAAATATACTAGTATTGATAAAACAGTAGCAAGTGTTGATACAAATGGAAATATAGTGGCATTAAAAGAGGGAACCACTAAAATAGAAATAAAAGATGAAACCAATGGAATAAGCACATTTATGTATGTAAAAGTAACAAATACATTAATTCCTATGGTAGACAGTGGAAATGATTTTACAATTGCATTAAAACAAAATGGTACAGTTTGGGGTTATGGATTAAATGACAAAGGACAACTTGGAATAGAGAATAATGAAAATCAAACAAAACCAGTGCAAGTATTAAATTTAAACAATATAATGCAAATAGCAACAGGTTACGGACATGCCATTGCTTTAGATGAACAAGGAAATGTATATGCATGGGGAGATAACAGTAATGGACAATTAGGAGACGGGACAACACAAGATTCCAATAAAGTAATTAAAATAAATGGATTATCGAATATTGTAAAAATAGATGCTTATGATAATTTATCAATAGCACTAGATGAAAATGGAAAATTATATGTATGGGGAAAAGATTATTCAAGTATACCAATGCGTGTGATATTAACCGATAAAGTAGTTGATATTTCTGGAAAAATAATATTGACTGAAAAGGGATTTGTATATTATTTATCAGATTTAGAAAACAGAATTGAAACATTAAATAATATCGCTAAAATATCTTGTGGTTTTGACCATTATTTAGCATTATCAACAAATGGAGAAGTATACTCATGGGGAAATAATACATATGGACAATTAGGAACTTCATTTGTTACATCAATACCAAAGAAAATTGCTAATAATGTAGTGGAAATATCAGCAGGTAAATATACAACAATATTAAAAACAGAAGATGGAAAAGTATATCGATCAGGAAATAATGCAGATGGCCAAATTGGATTAGAGAGTGTAACTAAATCATCAGAATTGCAAGAATTACTAGAAGTAGATAATATAGAATCTATATCAGCTGGAGAGGGAACAAATACATCAGTTGTTGATACAGATGGCTTTATTTGGAATACAGGATTAAATACAGTTGGACAATTAGGAAATGGAATAACACAAAATAAAACCGTATATGAAAAAATAGGAGATGTAATAGTTTATACGGATTTAGATGAAATATATTTGGATGTAGGAGAAAAAACAACTATTACTCCGAAATTAATCAATGAATTTAATTTAAAAGTTGAATTATTAGATAATAATCCAGATAATTTTACAATAACTTCTGAAAATACAAAGATATTTTCAATATCAAATAGAGAAGTTACAAGTAATGCATATGGAATAACGAATATAATTATTAAACATAATGAAACAGGAAATACAAAAGTAGTTAAAGCTATGTGTGTAAAAATATTTGATGACTTAGTACAAGGAATAAGAGATACTGATTTACCAGATGGAGATTATCCAATTAGAGTGAAAGATGTTGTTTATCAAATAGAACTTATCAATTACTATGATGATATGATATATGAACAAGATGAAAGTTTAGGAGATGATACAACAGATTATAAAACATTAGTAGTAAAATATCATAAAAATTTAACAATAAGTGAAGGTGTAACTTTAACAGCAAAAACAGTTAACAATTTGACTTATAAAAAAGGTATGTACTTATGTGTATTAGGAAATATATATAATAACGGAAGAATATCTATGACGGCAAGGGGTACATATAACCAAGAAGGAGAAAATGTATATCTTTGGAAAAATATAGATAGTACTTATGAATATGTACCAGCAATGGGAGGCAGTGGAGCAAGTAAAAAATCAGTTAATGGATTAAGTACTAACAAATATATACAAGGTACAAAAGGTACAAACGGTAATAATAGAGAAACTGCAGGAGGAGGCTCTGGAGGAGTTTATTTACGTTATTCTTCTATCCAAGATGCAACCGGAGGAGCAACAGGAACTTCGTATTCAGGAGGCTCTGGAGGTGGAGGAGTGTATAGATGGTCAAACTCTAACACTAGTTATGCAAGTACAGTTTTTGAAGCAAGTAATGCACAAACAAATGGTGGGCAAGGAGGACAAGGATTTGCTTATCAAGCTGACCACACGAATGCATATGCAAACGGAGGTGGTAGTGGTGCCGGAAATCCAATTGTAGCAAACCAAACGACAGGAACAAGAGGCGTTATGTATTCTAACATTAAAGCCGAAAACGGAACGGGAGGATTACTAATTCTTTACACAAATACTTTGTATAATCATGGAAAAATAGAATCAAACGGATCAGCAGGAGGAACTGTAACAGGAAATGGTGGATGTAGTGCTGCAGGAGCAGGTTCCGGAGGAGGAAGTATCAACATATTTGCCAAAACAGTGAGCGAAATGAATATAACAGAAGCAACAGGAGGAACAGGAGGAAAAGGAAGTCCAGTATCTGGAGGTTCTGGTGGAGATGGTACTGTTACCATCAATGAATTGGGTTCTATTTTGAACTACAGAGAAAATACAATTGTATTAAAAACAAAAGAACAATACCAAATTGATAAAACGAAATTAACTTATACAAAATTAAACGATATACAAACGGAAAGTTTGGTAGTAGGCAACTTAAAATATGAAGGAATAGATTCAAATATCATATCGGTTGATGAAAACGGAATGATTACCGCAAAGCAAGAAGGGGTAACAACACTTACAATAACAGATGAAACGAATGGTTATTGTACCAATGTTGTTGTAAAAGTCATAAATGAAAATGCTTGTACACAAGCACAAATAGAAGAAGGAAATGATTTTACTGTTACTTTAAAAGAAAATGGAACAGTATGGACATATGGAAAAAATGACCAGGGACAATTAGGAAATTCTACAAAGGTAGATTCTAATTTTCCTATACAAGTTATTATGCAAAATGGGCAAGAACTACAAAATGTAAAAGATATTGGTGCAGGAAACTCAATTGCAATAGCAGTAACCAATGAAGGAAAAGTATACACTTGGGGAGCAAATAGGCAAGTAGCAACTTTAAAAGAAGATATAAGCGATATTGTGAAAGTAGAAGCTTATGAAGGCACATTTTATGCAATTAGCATAGAAGGAAAAGTATATACATGGAACAAAGAAAACGAAACAGTAACTCAAATCGAAAACGAAGGAAAAGAAATAGTAGAAGTTTCTGGAAAGATTATGTTAGATGCAGAAGGGTTTGTATATCATATGGATGCGCCTACTGAAAAAATACCATACTTAAGCAATATTATAAATATTTCTTATGGAGTAGATAGCTATGCATGTGTATCAGCGGATGGATTTGTTTTTACAGCTGGTACAGGAGATAAAGGACAACTTGGAAATGGAAAACAAATAAATACGAAAGAGCCAGTTATAGTAAAAACAAAAGACGGATATTTAAGTAATGTGTATAAGGTATCGGTTGGAAATAAAATGGCTATGGCAGTAACACTTAATGGAGACGTTTATGTTTGGGGAGATAATACAAATTCGAAAATTGGAATTTCGGATAAACTTACAACTTATGCTACTAAAATAACAAAAGTACAAGACAAGCAAGAAAATGAAATACCATTAAAAGCAATGGAAAATGTAGCAGCAGGAAAAAATAAAAGTTCACTATCGGATGTTGATGGATTTGTTTATAGTGTAGGATTAAATACCAATGGACAACTAGGTACAAACGACAATAAAGCAAGAGACATCTATACATTAATTGGTGAAAAAAAGGTAACTACGAATGAAGAACCATGCATCATAGAAAAACAAAATGCTCATGAAATAAGTATTCTATTAGAGAACAGCTTTAATCTAAAATCAGATCTTGATGCAAGTGAAAAAATAGCAATAACCAATACAAATGAAAATATAGCGACAATTACACAAAAAGAAAATATCGATAATCGTAATGTTATTAACAAAAAAGATTTTGTACCAAATTATAGTATCATAGGAAATAAAATAGGTAGAGTAAATTTAGTTGCAACAAGCCAAAGCGGATATACGAAAAATATTTGGGTAAATGTAGTAAACAGTGAAGATGCAAAAGTGTCAGCAAAAGTGGAAAACGGTAAAAACTATACAGTAGCACTACGCTCAGACGGAACAGTATGGAGTTTTGGATATAATGAACAGGGTCAACTAGGATTAGGAAATAACGAAAATAAAAACTTCCCTAAAAAAATAGAAATACCACAAACAATCGTAGATATTAGTGTTGGTGAAAATCATACATTATTATTATCAGAATCTGGAAAAGTATATAGTTTTGGATTAAATTCAAAAGGACAACTAGGATTAGGAAATACTACTACATATAAAACACCAATAGAAATACCAAACCTATCCAATATCGAAAAAGTAATAGCAAAAGGAAATACATCATTTGCAATTGATAAAATGGGAAGAGTATATGCTTTTGGTGAAAAATATAGTAAAATACCAACTTTATTAAGTATAGATAAAAACGTAATCGATATAACACCAAACTATTATTTAGCAGATGATGGAATTGTAAGAAAATTAAGCGATAACGAAGAAATTCATTTATCATTAAATGAATATGATCCATCGAGTATTCCTGTTTACGAAGAAGAAAGAGTTGTACAAATTTCAGAAGGAACAGACCATATCTTAATGCTAGGACAAAGTGGAAAAATATATAGTTATGGTAAAAATGTATATGGACAATTAGGAGATAATACAACAATAGCAAGACAAAACAATATTTCAACTGCTGTCAAAATTAAAGATGGAAGTATTTTAGAAAACGTAAGTGAAGTTTCTGCAGGAGATAAATATAGTATAGCAACAACAAAAGATGGAAAAGTATATACATTTGGAATAAACCAAACGATGCAATTAGGAGTAAGTAATGACCTAAATGCAAATGGAATACAGGAAAGCTTATATGCCATATTAAAAGAAGATATTACAGAAGTCGAAAGAGTAGAAGCAGGCTATACTCATACCGCAGTATATAAACAAAATGGGGAAATATATACTTGGGGACAAGGAGTAGAAGGTGAGCTTGGAAATGGAACCAATCATAATATAGAACAAGCACAGTTGGTAGGAAAAAATATCATTCAAACTAATGTAAGTTCTGTTGTGTTAGAAGCAGAAGAAACCTTTGATATCGATGCATGGATTGACTATTTTAATTTATTTACCACACCAAATACGAATATAACTTATGAAATATTAAATCCAAACTTAGCAATTGTAAATAGTACAAATGGCGAATTGATGACCATAAAAGAAGGAAGAACGACTGTACTTGCAAGAGAAAAGGCAACGAATAAAATAGCAATTATCGATATTCGAATTTTAGCAAAAGGAACGAGACCAGAAAATATCAATACAACCATTGAACCACAAGTAGAAACAAATGGAAACCATACCATTATGCTAAAAGTAGATGGAACCGTGTGGACTTATGGAATAGGAAATTATGGAGAATTAGGGAATGGCAAAAAAGAAGTAACCGATGAACCAGTACAAGCAATTTTCCCAAAAGGTACCATTATTACAAAGATAGCAGCAGGAGAAAATCATTGCCTAGCATTAGACAATGAGGGAAATGTTTGGTCATGGGGAAGAAACGAATATTATCAATTAGGAAATAGCACAAAAGAATATATCTTGACACCAACGAAAATAGAAGGGTTAACCAATATTAAGCAAATAGACGCAGGAAACCATACTTCATTTGCTATCACAAAAGAAGGAGAACTATATGGTTTTGGATTAAACGCAAATGGAGAAGCAGGAATCGGAAGTTATACCAATCGAATTACTCCTACAAAAGCAAAATTCTTAACCGATGTGATTGCTGTAAAAGCAGGAAAAAATCATACAGTTGTATTGAAGAGTACAGGAGAAGTATTGGTAACAGGTTCTAACCTATATGGAGAACTAGGACAAAATGATACAAGTATTCGAAAAGTAAATGAATTTAAAAAAGTAAACTTAGAAAATGTGGTTAGAATTGCAACAGGAGATGGTACTACTACTGTCTTATTAACAGATGGAAATGTATATACTTGGGGTTCTAATATATACAAAGAATTAGGCATAGGAAATACCAATATTTCAGTAGGGATACCAACAAAAGTAGAAAACTTAAAAAATATTCAATATATAGATGGAGGAAAGGGATATAACTTAGCAATTAATGAAAATAATGAAGTATATGTAGTAGGAGAAAATAGAGTAGGACAGTTAGGAAATGGACAAACTACTAACTTAAATACTTATTCAAAATTAAGCACCATTCAAAATGTAATATATGCTTCCTCAGGAAAAGGGTATACTACTTTCCTAAAACAAGATGGAACTGTTTGGGCATGTGGAGATTATACCAATGGAGATGAAACAATAAAAAGTAAAACGAAATCTGCATATCCAGTACAAGTAGGAAATGATGAAACAGGATTTCATAAAACAGAAATAATACTACCTATAAATACACAAAAAGACTTAAGTGCAAACTGTTCATATGCATTTAACTTAATCAATTTAGAGGACAATTTTACAGATTTATTAGAATACAGCAGTTTGAATGAAGAGATTGCAAGTGTGAATGAAAAAGGAAATATAACAGGAAATAAAATTGGAACAACAAGAATAAAAGCAAAATCTACCGGAAGTGGAAAAATATATAGTATACTTGTAAAAGTAGTAGATGGAGATTCTATTGTAATACCAAAAGTAGAAGCAGGAGAAAACTTTGTATCTGTTTTAAAAGCAGATGGAACAATATGGACCTCTGGATATAATGCCGACGGAAGATTAGGATTAGGAAATTATTTAACAAAAGATATACCAGAAAAAACCAATATTTTATCAACATATCAAGATTTATCGGTAGGAAAAGACTTTATGGTAGCACTTCGTTCTGATGGAAGTGTATGGACAGTAGGAAATAATGACATGGGGCAATGTGGTAGTGGAAATACAAATAATAAAAACAAATTAACACAAGCGCTAAATCTAGAAAATATCAAACAGATAGCAGCAGGAAAAGATTTTGCTATTGCAATTGATGAATATTCGATTGTATATGGATGGGGAAATAACGATAATGGACAACTAGGAAATCATGCAAATTCAATGATACTAAAGCCAACTCAAATACAAATATTAGAAGAAAGAGTAGTAGATATAGCAGCAGGAGAAGACGAAAGTGTATTTGTAACAGCAAAAGGAAGAGCATATGGCTATGGAAATAGGATAAATGGAACAATCGAAGGTGTTCATAATGTAATAAAAGCAGAAGTCGGAAAAGATGCTATTTATCTATTAACTTCTAGTGAAGAAGTATACCAATATAAAGAAGGAGTACTAGAAAAAGTAGCACTAGAAGGAGTAATTGATATATCAGCAAAAGAAGATAGTATTTTATTACAAACTTTTGATGAGAAAACTTATGTAATGGGAGATAATACTTATGGACAACTAGGAACAAACGATAAAATAGCAGTTTCTAATCCAATACTTACAGCAAATAGTATAGGAAGTACTTATGGAGTTTCAACAGGTTATAGAAATACCTATATCATTCAAAATACAGGAAATGTTTATGCGGTAGGATATAATGAATATGGATCATTAGGAAATGGTACAAGAAAAGAGTCATTAGAATACACTTTAGTAGGAAACAGAAACTTTACAGTAAAGCCACAATCTGCCATTATGCAAGTTGGTAATGTGGAAGAAATTCAAATAACAGCAGAATCATTTAACATATTTAATCAAAATGTAATTTCTGCAGAAGAATACGAGTATACAACAGATAATGAGGATTCTGTTACAGTACAAGTGCAAGAAGAAAAAGCAAAAATACAAGCAATAGCTCCAGGAACTTCACATATTGATGTAACAGATAAATTGACGAATGAAAAAATAACGTTAACCAGAATCGTACTAGAAAATGAAAAGGATAGAATAAAAGAAATTAGCTTAAATAGCCAAAAAGCAGAGTTAACAGAAGATTCTGATGATACCAATATGAAATATGAAGTAAAAGTGGTAACAGACGAAAATGTAGGAACTCTAAAAATTGTTACAAATGACTTAACGGATAGAATCAGTATCGATGGTGGAAATACTTGGAGTTATAATGGAACATTAAATCAAGAAATTGAGTTAATCAATAAAACAACACAAATACCAATCATAGTAGGAATTCAAAATAATGAAGGAGAGTATGTAACACAGCAAGAATATACACTCGAAGTAGAAAAAATTTCAAACGATACACAAATAAAACAGATTAAGATAACTTCTACAAATGAAGAGGGTAGTGTAAGCGAAGAAGTAGCAACACCAGTAAGCTTAACAAGATATGAAACAGTAGTAGAAGAAGGAACCATTCTTTCTATTGCGGATGTAATAGCAAATCATGAAAATGCTTTTGTAAGTATCGATGGACAAGAATATACAAAACAGGAACAACAAAAGAATATCGTAATGGACAATAGCTTAACAAAAGAAGTAAAAATAGCAGTAAAATCAGAAGCAGGACAAGAAACAGAATATACATTGGTTATTTACAAACAAAATGAATTAACAAAACTATCAAGTTTGACAGTAAATGATATAGAAGCAGAAAAAGTTTCTGAAGGTACATATGCGATTTACTTAAATAATGATGTAACAATAGGAAAAACAGTGGCTAGAATCGATAATAGCTTAGCTGAAATTAGCATAGATGATAATAAATATACAAAACAACAAAATAGTAAAGAAATTGAACTATTAACAGATACAACCATAGCAACTATAAAAGTAAAAGCACAAGACCAAATCAAAGAATATACTTTATATATTTATAAAGAAACAAAAGAACAAACAGATTTAAGCTTATATATGCTAATGATAAATGGAACAGTAATAAGAAATGAAGAAGATAAAGTAACTTTCATTGCATATCTTCCAAGTAGTGAAACAAAGGCAACTTTAAGAGCAATTTCAACCAATAGTAATACTACCATTAAAATTTTAGATGGAAGTGCAGTAGGAGATTATGAAACACAGATATCATTAGACCAAGCAGAGACAACATGTGAAATTATTCTTTCAAATGAAAAAGGAGAGAAGAAAACATATTATGCTATTATCAGAAAAGCAGATGCAGATGCAAGTATAGGAAAAATTGTTGTTTCAAAAGATGACTATGAACAAGAAGCAACGAAGGTAGGACAAAATGAGTACAAAGTAAAAGTACCAAATACTTTTGAAAACATAGATGTAACAGCAATAACAGGATATACCAAAGCACAAGTACAAATAGAAGATAATGCCTATGAAACATACAAAACGACGAAAAACATAAGTCTAGTAAATGATACAACAATCATTACAATAAAAGCATTATCAGAAGATGGTACCAATGAACAAGAATATACACTAATCATTGAAAAAACATCGAATAATACAGAACTATTTGAACTAAGTGTAGATGGACAAAATTTAACAATGGCAGAAGATGGAAACTATTATTATACATTATTAGATGCTAAAACAAACGTAGAAGTAACAGCAACAGCACAAGATGAAAATGCAAGGGTACAAATAGGAGCAAATACCTATGAAAGTAAAACAACTACAAAAGAAGTTATGATAACAGCAAAGAAAACTACAGAAACAATCCGAGTAAAAGCAGAAGATGGCACAATAAAACAATACCATCTAATCATAGAAGGATTGCCAGATGATACCAATATTAGTAAAGTAACGGTTAATGGAAAAGAAGCAAAATATATAGAAGGAAAAAATCGTTATGAAATAAGAAGTGAACAGCAAACCTTCCAAATTGAAGTAACATTAAGTGATTTATTAGCAAGTTTAGAACTAGGAACAAATGAAAAAGCAATTGGAAGTGATGTAATAGAAATTGAAAAACAAGGACAAGAAACAATCCTAACAGTAAAAGTAACTTCACAAAACGGACTAGAACAACAAGAATATACAATTGCAATATTGGAAAAATCAAATAATACAAATATTAGTAAATTGCAAGTAAACAATCAAACCATTTTACTAAATACAGAAGGAAAATACGTAGCAAACTTAAAACATGATGAAACCAAAATAAAAGTAGATGTGACAGCAGAAGATGAATATGCTATTGCAAGTATCGATGGACAAACGAATCAAATTTATAGCATGACAAAAGAAGAGATGGTACAAAAAGAAAAAACAAATTATAGCTATAATGTACAAATACAAGCAGAAGATGGTACGATTGCAACTTATGAATTAGAAGTAAATATTCTAGAAGGAAATACTAACATTTTAGAAGTATTAGTAGGAGAAGATGAAGCAACCTTTGAAAATGCAATTTTGCAAGAAGATGGTTCTTACTATTTAAAAACAAATAGAATAGAGGAAGCTTTTGTAAAAGTAAATCTAGAATCAGAAAATTCAAATGTTTCTATGAATGGGGAAAATGGAAATATTGTAAAAGTTCTATTAAAAGAAGAGATTGTAAATATACCAATTCTTGTAACAGCACAAGATGGCACAATAAAACAAACGATATTATGCATAGAAAAGAAATCAAATAATACTTCTATAAAAGAGGTAACAGGTACACAAGTAATTAATGCACAAATAGAAGAAAATACAATAAATGTATATGTAGATGAAGATGCAAATGAAGTAGATTTAAAAATACTACTAAATAATGAATTGGCATCCTTAAAATTAGAAGAAGAAACAGATTATACAATATCCAATATAACAAGAACAATTGATTTAAGCAATTATGCAGAAAATAATTGTGTTATTGTAAATGTTAATGTAAAAGCAGAAGATGGAACGTTAAAAGATTACACAATGTGCATTTATAAACAAGCAAACTTAGAATTAGAAAGTGTTAAGGTAAATAGTAATCAAATAAAATACAATGAAGAAGAAGGAAGATACTATGAAATAGTAGCAAATTCCAATAAACCAGTAGTAGAAATTACAGCTAAAAATGAAAAACAAATCATTCAATTAATTTCTAAAGACGGAAGTGTAATCGCAAATGGTACAGGAAACTTGTTAACAACATTAACATTACCAGAGCTAGAAAGTTCATATTGTATTAGAATTACCTCACATAATGGAGAAGCTTATGGAGTGCAAGAATATGATTTAGTCATAAGACAAAAATCACAAGAAACAGGAATTATGTATGTAAAAGTAGATTCTCTAGGAACTACACTAAATGATACAGGTCTTATCTATTCAAGCAAAGTTTCTGGCAAAGTGGAATATCCTGTTGAAATTAAGCTAAAAGATAGTAAAGCAAAAGTAAAATTAGAAGATATGGATGGTAATATTTTAAAGGATTATACTTTAGGAATACTAACAACGAATGTACCAATAGCAGATGGCAAGACAAAAGAATTTAAAATCGTAGTTCAATCAGAAAATGGGGAAGAAAAAGAATATAGCTTAGTAGTAGAAAGAGTTAGCAGTAATACCGATATTACCGAAATTACGGTAACAGACTATGATACAGATGGAACGACTGAAATTACAAAACCAGTAACAATCTATGATGAAGCTACCAAAACCTATAAAATTGTTGTAAAAGATACATTATCATCAAGCAAAATAACGGTAAAAGCAGCTTCAAGTTTTACAAATATTGAAATGGATTCACAGCTAAATGCGCTAGAAAGTGTAACTTATAACAAATCTTTATCTGGATTAGGAGTAAATACGGTAAGCATAAAATTAACAGCAGCAGACGGAAGTGTAGAAACAAGATACCTAGAAATAATACAATTATCAAGTGAAATTGGAATTTTGAAAGTTAGTGTAGATGGGGTAGAAGTAACTCCAAATGAAGCAGGAGATTATGAAACTACACTAACAGACGAAAAACCAACAGCACAATTGAGCGTAACACTTTTATCCGAAACGACGAAAGTATCAATCAATGAAGCAAGAGGAGTATTAAAAGAAGCAACTGTAAATGTAGAAAAAGGAAGCAATAGACAAATACTAGTTCCGATTGTTGTTACAGCAGAGGATGGAACTACTTATACTTATTACTTAACATTAAACATCATTTCTCATAATGCAGAAGTAAGTCATGTAATAGTAGATTCAGAAGAGGCGATTTTAGAAAATGAAGAATATACAGCATATATCGATAAAAATGCCCAAACTGTAGAGGTAAAAGTAAATGCCAGTGTAAGTTATGCAACAGTATCTCATGTAATGGAGGATGGAAGCAAAGTATCGAATACATCTAATTTAACATTCCAAGTAGATACCAATGATTTAACACAAAATGAATTTGAAACAAGCTTTAGCGTTATAGCAGAAGATGGAACTTTAAAAAGCTATGTAGTTCATTTAATAAGAAAATCAGATGATGCTACCATAAAAGTAGTACAAGTTAATGGAATTACATTAGAGCCGAATGTTGGAAAAGAAAATTATTTAGATGGAACCTACTATATAGCAGTAGTAGAGAATACAAATGGCCAAAACATTGAAACAGTAATGGTAGAAGCTAATAATGACTTTGCAAAAGTAGAGTTTAATCAAAAAAATAGTAATAATATACTAGAACAAAATGTAACACTAGGAGAAGAAAAAATAACTGCGATACCAGTAAAAATTACTTCTCAACAAGGAACGACTTATGAAACCGTCATTTACATAGAAAAAGTATCCGATAATCATAATTTAGATTATGTAAAAGTAAACAACGAAGAGGCAGAAAAAACACAGGAAGAAAATACATTTATTTCGTATATATATGATACGCTAAGTTCATCTAATATAGAAATTAAGGCAGAAAACGAAAATGCAGCAATTGTAAGAACAACAAGCCAAGGAGAAATCTATTTAAATGAAAATGGAGTATCAAACAAAGGAAAAGGAATATTAGAAATGAGTATTCCTACTGAAGAGGCATTAAGTACTATATACTTTAAAATTATCTCTGAAAATGGGGTTGAATCAGAGGTATACACATTAAATATTGAAAAAATGAGTACAGATACAAGTTTGAAAGAAATCTATGTAAATGGAAACCAAATCCAACAAGATGAAAATGGAACTTATCATGTAAATATATTAGATACAGATGGAAATCCAGAAGTAAAAGTAATTACAACAAATGCTTTAGCACATGTAAGAATTGCATTAGGAGACGAATATTTACAAACAGCACAAGATAAAGTAACAATGTCTGCTAGTAAGCAAACTGTAATACCAATTACAGTAAGATCACAATCTGGAATTACAAAAGTAACGTATTTGTATATCAATAAAATATCAACCAATATTGCTTTAAGCACTTTAACTTTAGATGATAAACAAGCAAATAGTTATAACGAAAATATACATACTTATACGTTCTTAGTAGAACAACAAAAAACAGAATTTGACCTATTTGTAATAGCAGAGAGTGATTATACAAACTTAGAATATGAAGGAGTAGACTATGGAGCATCTTTGAAGACGATTGTAAATATGCCAGTAGAAGAACAGGGAAAAACACTTGTAATGACAGCAAAATCGGAATCTGGAAACACACAAGAATACAAAGTAGAAATAATACGTAAATCAGAAGAAGTAGGACTAGAATACGTAAAAGTAAATGACATAACAAGAGAGCCAGATGAAGAAAATGGAGACACTTATACTGTAATGATACCAAAATTAGCAACCAGTACTTCAATTGAAGTAAAAACAAGATATCCATATGCAACGATTAGGTTAGGGGATAACCAAGTAGTAAAAGGACAAGATAAAAGTGTGATAGATTGCAGTAACTTAAAAGAAGAAAGAATTATAGTGCCAGTTGTAGTAACAGCAGCAGATGGACAAACTGTTAAAACGTATACCATTATTCTAATAAGAGCACATACACAAATACAAGGCAGTATTGTTACGCAAAATGCACAAGATATTCATCATGCAGAAGTAAGTGTATACTTAACATCAGATACTAGAAAAATAGATGATAAAACAAATCCAAGACAAGTGATATCTCAAGCTACAACAAATGATGATGGAAATTTCTTAATGGAATTAGAAGAGGAAGGAACATATGATATTGTAGTAACAAAACAAGGATATTTATCATATACAATAACAGATATTATAATAACAGAAGGAGAAAAGATAGATGTTGGAAGTATTTCATTACTTGCTGGAGACATTATAAGTGACGGAGAAATTAAGTTAAATGATCTAGTAAACTTAAATGATAACATTGGGGTAGTTATCACAGAAGAAAACAAAATCTTTGACTTAAATGAAGACGGAAATATCGATAACTTAGATAGACAAATCTTAAAGAAAAACTATGCAAAACGAGCAGAAAAAGTTATGTGGGTAAATCCAAATGCAGTTTCACTTATGAGCTTAAGAAGTGAGAAACAAGACTTTATCTTACCAATGGCATGTGAATACATGATCACTTCTGGATACGGCTATAGAATTCACCCAATCACAGGAGAAAACACACTACATGCCGGAATCGACCTAGTAGGAACACATCATACAGAGATTCTAGCAGTAGCAGATGGAGAAGTAACCTATGCCGGAATACAATCAGGATATGGAAATTGTGTAGAAATCAAGCATATCGTAAATGGGGAAACGATATATAGTTTCTATGCACACTTATCCGAAATTGATGTAACAGTAGGACAAAGCATAACACAAGGAGAAGTAATAGGAAAAGAGGGAGGAGATCCAGAGACCGACCCAAATCCAGGAAACAGTACAGGACATCACTTACACTTTGAATTAAGAAGTGCATCTGGTTCAGGACATAGCATAGACCCCAATACCTATATTGCATTTTAGATAAAATAGACAGCCAAATGGCTGTCTATTTTAGTTACCAGTTAAAAATAAAATAAAAGAACATCCGATGATAATGTGGAAACTAAATAAGAATTAGGCAAAAACGAGCTCTCCGTATGATACAGTGGATTTTTCATTAAAAATGTAATACAAAAACAAATAAAATGTCAAAAAAAGCACTTTTTCAAGAAAGTGCTTTTTTCC
>JAGAIV010000024.1 GCA_017626365.1 Clostridia bacterium | reverse complement strand
GGGTGCTAGATTTTTGAGTTGTAAAAAACTATCATTTTGTTATTATTTTTCTTATTTTCACATATATTTTTACTTTAATTCCTAGCCCACAATTTTTAAAATTGTTAAATAAAAAAACGGCACCAATTAGTAAATAAATTTAAATATAATGAGCAACAAATAGTTTATTAGTGATTTAACATGTTGCCAGGATTAAATTATACTAAAAGATGCCGTAAATTTAGATTGTTGGACAAAGTATTTATAAATATCGATGATAAAAAGAACAGACACATATTCAGTGAAAATGGGATAAAAAAACATTAAAATGATGATTACATGCATAAAAATTGTTTTTTAAGTAAATTCTACAATTATCCAGTTTCTAGAGTAATTTATGAGATTAACATTGATAAAAGATTAAAAAGATTCCTTAAAATTGGGGACGAAGTTCCGAGTGAGGGACAGATTTATGAATACCTGAGTCGCTATTCTCCTGATCAATACAATAATATTAGCAACAGCTTCTTTAAATTGTTTTTAAAACTAAATAAAAACAATAAAAGTGAGTGGATAGTTGATGCAACCCCAGTAGCTTGCGATATTAATATTCTAAAGAAATACGTGAGTCCTGAACATCTTGAAAAATTAAATTTAGATATGGGTTTTTCAACCACCAAAGGTTATTATATTGGATTTAAAGCCACAGTCGTGTTAGAAAAAGATTCATTATGTCCTATTTCAATTATTATCCATTCTGGTGCGAAAAATGATAGTAAAATTTTTGACGAAGTTTTAGAAGAATTAAAAAGAAGACGCCTTCTTCAAAAAGGACAAGTAATATTATTTGATAAAGGATACTACTCCATGGAAAACTATATTAACGCAATTAACAAGTATAACGTTGTTGCAGTTATATTTCCAAAGCAATACTTCACGATTGAAAAATTAGATGCACGAATGTCCACCACATTGGACATCTTTCACGATGAAAATACATTAGAAAATGAAAAAAGCTTATTTTTAGAATTAACAGCAACATTATATGAAAAACTAGAAAATTGGGAAGAATTAAAACCAACAAGAGGATTAATTGAAGATTTCTTCAAAGTATGCAAAGATGCATTCGGTTTAGGAGAATTCCACTCATATACAGAAAGTTCAATGAGAAGAAACATCTATTTATGCATATTATTATCAACACTAGTCATACAACAAGGATTTGACACAAAAACAAAACTACAACAATTGGCCGAAGGTAGAATAGATTTAGAACCAATTAAACAAAGAAAATCTAAAAAATCAACAAAATCAGAAGAAACAAATGAAAATCAAGAAGTGGGCGAAAAAACTGAAGAACAAACAACACTAAAAATTAAAAAAGAAGAGCAATCAACACTAGTTCCATTTGCATAAATCTAGCACCCTATACTATAATAATCATACCATTTAAATTCATATATAATTTGAAATGGTGGAAACCTATTTAACCCATAGAAAATAAAATGAACCGTATGGAATTAAAAGATTTATTTATTGAATCCATAACAGACAACATGAAACTCATTATCGGACTGTATGTTCTCTTCATAGCAGTTTTCATTGCAACATGGATTTTTGCATCTCCCCAAATGCAGACATTTGCAGGGAATATTGCCCCTTTAAATAATCCGCAAGACGCCGGAGTAGGTCCGCTGGAGCTTTTCATTCAAAACGCAGGGGGAGGAATCATGATCTACCTTGCATCAGTATTCTTTGCAATTCCGGCAATAGTAATGGTAATATACAATGCCGCCAACATAAGCCTGATAGGACCATTGTTCGCCAACATCATGCCGAATGGAGGCATAATGTTCATACTTTACCTGATTCCCCATGGAATATTTGAAATTACCGCAACAATCATCCAATCCACCGCTGGAATACTCCTGTTCAAGTTCATCTGGAACTTCATCAAGGCATGGAGAAGCGGCGGCACCGACGGTGCCGGGGAAGCTTATGAAAAGACAAAAAAGATACTGCTTCAAAGCCTGGCGCTGATGGTTATTGCAACAGTTCTTCTGATTATTGCAGCTCCGATTGAAGCATATGTTTCAATACCAGTATCTGAATTTTTAATGGGAGTTTTTGGACTTAGATGAATTTTTAAAACTCTCTTTTATCATTTTTCAAGTAATAACTTTTGAATTAACATTATACCACGTGCACAATTATCTGCAACCTTGGAAGAGTTGGAAATTATTGTAAATTTAATATAACCATGAAAGTTTCTCTAGTTAATTAAACCAGTTTCTTGATTTATCCTCAGATTTAGATATAATTTGAAAAGATTGCTTTTTAATTTGTATTTGCCTCTTGCCGGTTTGATTATCATGTTTTTGTTAACTAGATTTTTTAAGAGGATTCATCATAACTCTCTAATTTAATAATTTCATAGTTTTTTACTAATTCTCATGTTTTTTTATTGTTTATTTATTTTATAAGTTATGGTAGTGTCCTTTTTTCATTTATGGGCTTTTCTGAGTGTTTTTATAT
>JAGAIV010000023.1 GCA_017626365.1 Clostridia bacterium | reverse complement strand
TTATAATAAACTAATTGGCTAAATAGTGGCTAATAACCAAAATAGCAAGGTGTTACAAAACTCTGTAACCCTTGCTATTACTGTATTTATTATTCGATGATGTCAGCAACAACACCTGAACCTACTGAACTAATATAAGAAAGTTGTTTCAATTTATTCCAGTCCATAAGTGCTAATTTTCACTATTCTTTCAATATTTCATTTCAAACCAATGTAAACTATGCTAAACTAATTGGCTAAAAATTGGCTAATTACTTTTAATTTTTATAATTAAATCCATCTCTTACACCCATTTTATATATCTTGTAAGAATACTTTTTAAATATATATAGCATTACTTCATCTAACCAGTTTAAATTCATTCCGTTCCTCCTTCTTTTATTTATTGGAGATATCTCTATTTTTATTATACCATATTATGTAAAATAAAATAACTATACTGGAGGTTAGATATTATCTCGAATTTTCCTTGATACACTTGTATTACATAATTCGACAAAATTCGACTTTTACTTTAAATTTTCTATTAATTTATCCATATATTCATTTGCAATATCTTTTTTATATTTAAACTCTTCTTTTTAATATCTATATATTTTAATACACTTTCTAATTCCTCATGTTTTATATATTCTTCTATCTTATTTAACATTTCTATTATTTCTACATTATTCATAATAGCACCTCACTACTTAACTTTGAGTATATTATAACATAAATACCTATATTGTAAAATAGTTATCTTCAATTTAACTCAAATAGCAGATAGTTAAAATCTTTGTTACTTTCTTTTAAAATAGATATATTAGGAGGAGGTGATTAAGATGATACAATTAAAAGTAAATGAATTATTGAAAAAACAAAAGAAAACGAAATATTGGTTTGTAAAAAATATGGAAGGAGGTTATCAATCACTTACAAGAATGATGAATAATGAAACTAATAGCATAAAATTTGATACATTAGAAAAAATGTGTGATTTATTTAATTGTGAAATTGGAGACATTATTGTCAGAAAAAAAGGAAAGAAGAAAAATAAGAATAGAGGTAAAATAAAATATGAGTAAATTAATGAAGCAATATCAAGAATTAAAAAAAGAAGATCCTAATTTAATTTATATTTTTCAAGTAGGAATATTCTATAATATATTAAACGAAGATGCACGAATAGTATCTAATGAAATTGGTTTGAAATTAACCGACTTAAGTCCTGAAATTATAAAGTGTGGCTTTCCAATCTCCAAATTAGATAAATACACACAATTACTTGATTCTCATAACTTAAAATATAAATTAGTTTCTACCCATACATCTTCTAATCAAAACACTTCTTATAATGATATTATAAAGAAAATTGAAAATATAGACTTAAATAATACAACTTGTAAAGAAGCCTTTGACATACTATATAATATACAGCAAAATTTAAAAAATATACAATAAACTGTAAAAATAAAAAAAATCGCAAAAAATCGAGCCACGAGGTTTCGATTTAAGCGATTTTTATTTTTAATTAGATAAGTTATATACCCTTAATATTTTAATACTTGTCCCGGATATATTGTATATGGTGATTTTATTCCATTTTTATCTGCAATAGTCTTCCAGTTGATTCCCAGCTTTGCCCCAATTCCTGATAATGTATCACCTGATTTTACAGTATAGCTTTTTGATGATGAACTTGAACCACATTTACTATTAACTATTGCTTGAATTGTATTGTAGTCATAACCTGCTGCCGTTAATTTTTCTTTTCTTGTTTGTCCAACATCCCATTTTCCTGCAATAACCTCATTTGCGATTTCTTCATTAGATTTTTTAGACGATGCACCTAAAATCTCATTAACTCTATTTTGGACAGCATTATAATCATAACCTGCTGAAGTTAATCTTTGTTTTCTATCGTCTCCATTTCCCCATTGTTGATTAATAACTTCTTGAGCTAAATCATCAATAGATTTTGTTGGTGTTTGAGATGTTGTATTTGAACTTTCTGTATTTATCATTGATGGATAATCTTTGAAAGATTCATTCATATCAACATTTCCTGATATTCCATTAACTTTTCCTGATGATGTATATTGCCATAATCCATAAGTATTATGATCAAATTTTGATGAAGCAGATGTTGACCACCATGCCATCCATTTATCAAATCTATTTAACTTTGAAGAATTTAATTTTGAATCAAACCATGATTTTGAAGCATATATTGCTGCATAATATCCTGCCTCTTCAAACATTAAACATTCTTTTTCACAAATTGAAACTAATGTATCATTTGAAGGCATACCATATTTTGCTTTATAACCATCTGCATCTTCCATATCAATTATCACTGGAAATTTTATTTTATTTTTATATGGTGCTAATGTTTTTATTACTAAATTTGCTTCGTTAATAGCATTGTCTATATTTAATGCATAAGAATAAGTATAAACACCAAATGGAATTCCTACTCTTATACATTCCTCAATATTTCTTATTGCTTTTGAATCTACTGCACTTTGACCATAACTAATTCTAATTATAGCAAATTCAATTCCTGATGTTTTTACTGCATCCCAATTAATATTACCCTGATGGGCTGATACATCTATACCTCTCATTATTCTTCACCTCCAAATTCATTCTCATTTCTTTGGATTTCTCCATTTCCTAAAACTTCGTTTTCTTCCATGAAAATCCCTCCCTATAAAAAACTATACTGGAAGATTTTTTGACTTTCTTCCAGTATTTTTGAAAATTTATTATATTAGATTATTGATTTTTAGCATCATATAATACAGTTGCAGTACCAATTCCACCTAATGCAGTAACAACTGCTTGTATTATACTATTTGCATCTAATCCTTCAATATGAATTATACAACCAATTATTGTTGCTATAATTCCTATCAAAATATTTTGTATTGGAATAGGTAATGTTTCATTCCATCCGAAATGCTTTGATATTTTACCTAAAACATAAGTAAATAATGTTGTTATAACATATACTAATAATTGTACTGTCATTTTATTTTACCTCCTTTCCACTAAAATGTTCTAGTCTTGCAACTAATTCATCTATCCTTTTATGTGCTTGCTTGCAACTTTCTTCTAATCTTGTTGTTCTATCCCTATTTTCTTTTACATCATCTTTTATTGAAGTAATCTCTTTCTTTATATCTTCAATACCATTTGATATTGACTTCAATTCTGTTATTACAGTTGCCATTTGAGTTGCATCCTCTTTAACATCTTCTGTAACATCTTTTTTTCCGTTTCTTGATATATTATAGATTATTGTTATTACTGCTATTGCTACAGAAATTATACTAATAAGTGTAGATATTTCAATAACCATAACTTTTCCTCGCTTTCATTTGATAAAAAAATAAACACCTATTAGGTGTCTATTTATAATCTTCTCCTGTTATTTCCTTATATTCTTCTTTTGTTATCCATTTTCCAACTGCATTATACACTCTTGCTTCATTCCAAATCCCATTATCATAAAACCTTTTTACTTTTTCAAAATTTTTACTCATAATTTAGACCTCCTCCATATCAGTATTAGTCATCATTGCGAGATATTCAATATCACCTTGCATTTTTTGTTTATCTATTTCGTCTTGTGATAATTGTCTTAATACAAAATAATACCCATCTTCATAATGAACTATTTGTACTAATTCAACATGTTCAAGTTCTTCAGATATTTTATCAGTTTCATTTTCAATTACAACTTTTGATAATTTGCCTTTGAAATCATCTTCAGTTATTTTTGTTTTTGAAATATAATTATTTCCACTTAATTTTAAGTCTTTAAGTTGTGTTCCATCAGATAACGTAATTTTCCATGATTTTTCCATTTTGGTACCTCCTTAAATAAATCATAATATAATTGCGACATATTACTTATTTGTTGCATTGACATTTTTTTATAATTTCCTGCCATCCAACTTTTAAAACTATTTTCTATATCGTTACTTTTCATTTTTCCTTTGTCCAATAGTCTTTTGTATGCTTTTAGTTTTCTTCTTTCTCGAGTTACTGTTTTTGTACTTATCTTTTTTATTATTCTTCCTGTTGGTGTTAGTGAATAATTTATTTGTAATACTTTAAATTGTTGAGATAATTTTACTATTCTTGTTTTCCTATCATTAACTATTAATCCTAGTTTACTTGATATAATTTTTATTTCTTTTAGTAATTGCTTTAAAAATTCTTTATCTTGATGAATGATATAACTATCATCCGTATATCTTCCATAATATTTGCATCCTCTAACAATTTTTATATAATTGTCTATTTGTGATGGATACGAAATTCCTATATTTTGAGATGGTTGACTTCCAATATCTACGCCTTTTCCATTTTTATTATCTATATTAAATACATCAAATAAATTTTTTAAAATCCACATAGTAATTTTTGCTTCTTCAGGGTTTACTTTTCTTAAAAAATATTGTAACTTCTTTAAACATAAATCATGAGGAATACTTGCATAATATCCGCTAAAATCAATTAACAATATGTATCCCTCATTACTTTTATATTTTCTATAATATTGATGTAAGTGTGTTTCAAATCTTTTTCTATGAAAAGCCACACCTCTATTCTTTTGACTTGCACCATTATCATAGATTAAATATGGAGAAATAGCTGGACTTAAAACATTATCGCAAAGTAAATGATTAATTGTTTTATCAACCATATTATTACTTGTAATATGTCTTATTTTTCCTCGTTCATTTATAGTAAATTTTTTTCCTGCTACTGGTTTATATTTCCACTCTTTCAAATCTTTTAAAATTTGTGCTGTTTCTATCAAATGGTTCATTTCGAACAATTGTGATTGATATTTAAAAGGTGCTCCTTGAATTGCCTTTGTTCCAGCTTCATAAATTTTATTTGCATCATAAAAAATATTCATAAAAATCACTTTAATAGTATTACTGGTCGTAACCAAATACATAATGATTAGTATTTATCAATTCTGCTATTGAAGGGATAATCTTTCCTTTCCTTTTCCCATATCCATACGATAGAATCTAGTCTATATAAAAAATTGTATGAGTTGTGAAATCCGGACGAACACCGTTAGCGTTCGAAGCTCCGTTATTGTTAGCATTGCCATTGTTGTTGACATTAGCGAAATTCGCAGAAGAAACGACATACAAAGATTACCCACTAATTATTATTTTTTTATATTTTTTAAAAACCTATTGTCAGTTTGTCGAAGTGATTTTATCATATTAAATTCTTTTTGAATTTCTAAAACCAAATTTACATATTTATTCAAATCAGCATATAAGTATTCTCCTGCATATTGTAGTTCATCTTGAAGCGCATTACAACAAGCCATTGCTCTATCCATTTCTAGGCGTCGTTCTTCAAATTCAGACATATATGTTGGAAATATTGTGTTTGCAATTCTTAAATGTCTACTTATTCCTGTTGCTAATTCTACTACATTGTTTGATACTCTATTTATTTGATTTCTATAAAATTTATACATATTTTCTTTTATTCTTATTTGTTCCTTTTCATCAAGTCCTTTTATTCTATTGTTTATTTTTTCTTCTATTTTTGAAAATGTTATATAAAAATTATTTTCTGCTAAATTTGTTACTGCCATTCTTATCATATATGCATTATGAATTGTTTGTAATTTTGATTCTTTTCTTTCACTTTTCTTTATCTCTGACATTGCAAAATAATACTATTTCTCCTTTTCTATTTTTTCAACAGAAATTATATCACTTTAATTTTAATATTTTAACTATCTTGAATATTAACTATATTATATGACAGGGCATAAAGCCCTGTCCGATGCCTGATTACACGATTAGGAAAGCCGGACGAACACCGCCAGCGCCCGAAGCTCCGTTACCGCTAGCAGCGCCATTGGCGTTGACAAGAGCGAAATTCGCAGAAGAAACGACATCTCTTAACCAGTACCAATATCTATCTCCTGCATCATTTCTAGCAACTATTGAATCATGTCTTAATCTGAATAATGACAACTGTGAATTGTCTATTTGGTAATTATTAGGGACATTGGTTCCACTCATTGCATTTTTAAATATTTGACAACCATAAACCATTATTTCATTCATTAATTCTATATCTGAATCGTACCATGTTCCACCTGTTTCATATCCATTAGAAACTGCATTTTGTAAATGATTTCTATGTTTCAATATATGACTTGCTTCAAAATCATTTTTTATTACTGTTTTAAATTGTGCTAAATTATTTTTATACATTGCACTACCAATATAAGCTCCATCAGTTATATTGCTAGCATTCATTTGAGCTGTTCCCATTATTCTTTCCGGTATCATCAAAACATGAGGTTTTGTGCATTCTGTATCTCCCATGTGTAATCTATAGTTAATATCTGCAACTAAATATTTTCTTTTACTTGTTTTTCCTATGATATAATCTCCAACGAATATATCATCAAATGTTCCTGCTGCAATTTGTTTGCTTAATGTCCCATCATAAAATAAATCAGTAATATCTTTTCCTCTATAAATACTATTATGTGCACCTGCATTTTTTTCTACAAGTGCAGTAAGTAATGTGGAAATTTTAACTTTTTTAGTTGTTCCATTTTCCACATCAACGACAGGTAATATATCTGTTGTTTGAAGATTTTTTAATTCTTCAAGTTCTGAAATTTTTTTAATTCCCATAATTGTAAAATCCTCCTTATTTTTTACATTCCAACTACTAATCTTGTATTATCTTCTGTTGCAATATAATATCCATCTTCTGTTATAATTGGCGAAATTGCATCTTCTAAATTTTCTTTTGTTTCATTTAAAATAGTAGTTAAATTATCTATTTCTAATTGTATTTTTCCTGCTGCATCTTCACTTAATTGTCCTTTCATTTTTTCAAACCATAAATTAAAAGTATTTTCTTCTTCATTAAAGAAATCAGACATCATTGTTTTAAAATCTGCGAAATACTTATCGTGTTCCGCTTCTTGATCTTCATAATATTTCTTATAAGCTTCTTGCCATTGTGCATATAATGTTGAAGTATCAACTTGATATATTAAACTTGTAACCCAAGGGCATTCACTACTACCTCTGCAGTCTTTTATTAAGTCTTGTGTGATTTTTACACAAGATGGACTAATCGTAATATCAGCTAATCTAAATTCAATGATGTTTTCTTCAGTATTTATTGATGGATGTACAGGATTACTTGATGCAGTTCCTTTTCTATATACTATATTTCCTGCCCTTCCTAATTGAGTTTTGTCCATTTGAGCTATAATACTATCTATTCTCGTTAATACGTCAGAATTTTGTGTTGTAGTTATTGTCAAATCGCTTGGATTCTCAAACCACTTATCCCCAATTAGTGCATAACCTGCTGAAACTATAATATTCATTCCATTATTTGCAGAAAAAACTTGCAAAAAATCGGAAGGTTCACCTTTGGGAGTTGCAAAAACACCATTACTTATTAATTTTCTATATGGTCTATTCATATCATCTGCAGAATAGACACGATCATTATTTATGGCATCAAAAAAACCAGCAGTTACTTCAAATTTTACATCGTTTTCCATTTTTGCCTCCTATTCATCTTTTATATTTTGAAATGTAGGTTCCATTTTATATCCGTTATCATCTATACTCTCTAATATTTCAGATATCCTAACATTAATTGAAATTCCATATTCATTTACGATATTTACAATGTCCCCTAAATTATAATCATCTTTATATGTATAATTAGCTCCTATAATAACCTCTCCTGTAAAAGATGTAATTGATTTATATTCAGACATTTTTTCATATCCAACGCTTTTTAAGTTTTCAATATAAATATTATTACATAATATTACTTCAGTAACTTCGCCATCATCGTTTTTGGTTAAGGTAGCGATATTAGTTCCGTTTACTTGATAATATATTGTACCATTTATATTCTTTTCATTACCTTTAGGGTAATTGCTTAATAATTCATCATAATCAATTGAACTTGAAACATCTCTTGCATCTACGTATAATTCATGTCTATTAATTCCTGTTCCACTACCAATTGTGACAGTTTTTCTTTCTATTCCTTCTCCTTCTCCTGCAACAATAGCAATATTTTTTATATTACTATCATCTTTGGTATAATCTGTTGTAGATATATTGTCATAGTTTTGTGAAAATTGAACATAATCACTTCTATCTTTTCCTTTATATAAAGAAAATACAAATTTTTTATCTTTTATAACAACTTTATATCCCCATTCGTAATTCTGACATAATTCTTGAATTTTGGTACCTACACAATCATAAGTAACTTGTTCTCTTATTGTTTCTTTAAATCCCACTTTATCTGCTAATATAAAGTTTTCTATTTTTCTTTCTTTATTTGAAGGATTTATTATAGAATCCGTAATTAAAGTTCTTATATAATCTTCAACTAATCCATTGAAATTTGTTTGCTTTGCTACTATTCTTGAATTTAGTATGTTTTTTATATCTGTACCTGTTATAATTAATTGATCTCCATTTTCTTCATCAGTTTTTATTTCAATTTTTGTTATTTCACAAGCCATATCGTCATTTTTCCTAGCAATATATTTACATTCTTTTATTTTTTTGATATTTTCAATGGATGCAGAAATAACAAGTTCACAGTCTCCCAATTCATTATATCTAGGAACCCATAAAACACTTGAATACACATCTATTATGTACTTTTTAATTAAATTTTTATCTAATAAATATAGTTCATCCATATAATTCTATACTCCTAAATATACACGATAATATTTAAAACTAATGTCCACTAACATATCCTTTTCTCCATCATCAGCCAAAAAGCTAAATCTATTATCTCCAATTCCCAATTGAAAAAATGTTGATTCACTTCTAACTTGTGGAATTAAGTTGTATTCAACCGCTTCTCTAGTTAAAATTACCGATTTTTTTCCTCTATTACAATTAATTATTAATTTATCATTTTTTATAAATTCATAATCAATTATAAAATTTTCTCCTGTTTCAATATTACGAATTTCTAATTTATTTACTATTCCCATAAATCCAACATTAATAATTAAACCTGTTTCACTTTCACTATCATTTATAACATTTGTTACTTTTTCAAGATCAACAGAAGAAATTGCAATAGGTTGATTACTATTTATAGAAAATGGGAAAGAGAATTTTTTTATTGTTTTTGAAATACTTTGAACTATGGTATTAATATCTTTAAAATATGGATCAGGACATAAAATAGAAATCTGTGCAACTTGTTTTTGAACGAATATTGGAACTTCAAAAGTTTGCACATATCCTTCTATAAAAACATTTCTGTTATCATCTTCATAATAAATTTTACACCATTGTTTATTTCTAAAATATTTATAAAGTTTTAATCTATTTTGAGAAACATCTCCATTTATATATACTGTAATAACAATTTCCCTATTGGGAATTTTTGAACTATTAAAGGCAGAACCATCTCCATTTGCATAGGTTGAAGTATTTATATTAGCATTTGGAGGGGTTATTCCTTCTATATTTGCTATTTGATAATCTTCTTCGTTATCTGTTAATTCAAGGACTGCTCCTTTAATATTTTCAACTTTTAAAGTAAACATTTTTGATTTCCCTCCTATGCATTTACTAGATTTAATAAATTCCTTGTCTGCCTATATAATTCTAGTCTAGATGGTTGTTTTGGAGCATTTATTACTTGAGTAAAATTATTAACATTAGATGTTGAATTAGATATATTGTTAATATTAGAAGCATTGTTTTTCATTTCTTCTTTCATATCATTTGCAACAGCTTTTATCCAGCCTTTATTTCTTTCAAGAGGAACAACCGCTTCTGCTCCATTTCCTTCAAGTAAACCAACTTGTCCTTTTTCTAATACCCCACCTCTATATAATTTTGGTATATTTAATGTATTGATTCTTGATATATTTACACCTGGAATTGCATTGATTATTCCTATCGCACCGTTAATCATATTAATAAATCCATTTACTGTGTTTTCTATCATTCCTAATAATCCATTAATACCTGATTTAACAGCTCCACTAATTGCATTTCCTATATTAGTTCCAATGTTTGAAAATTTATCACTTATTGTATTCCATAATCCTCCGAAAAAATTACCAATATTGCTAAAAATACCAGTAATATTATTCCAAGCTTCTCTAAATCTATCTCCAAACCATCCTCCTACATTAGAAAATACATTTTGTATTCCTTGCCAAGCACCTTGAAAAAATGATCCTAATTGTTCAGGTAATTGTGCTAATCCTTGGAATATAGAACTAATTATCTGTGGCAACGCCTTTAATAATTCCAAGCATATAGTTGGTATTGCTTGAACTAATGCCATAAATAATTGAATTGCACCTTGTAGTAATACTGGTATATTTTGTATTAAAACATTAATTATAGTAGTAACAATAGTTGGTATTTGAGGAATAAGTGCTTGTATAATCAATGGTATTGCTTGAATAATAGCCATTAACAATTGCACTGCTCCTTGTAATACAATTGGTAAATTTTCAACTAAGCCAGTAATAATAGTATTTATTATTGTTGGAATTGCATCTACTAACGCAGGAATTATAAGTGGTATAGCTTCAACTATTGAATTTAATAATTGTACTGCTCCTTCTATCAATCTTGGAATTGCATCTGTTAATCCATATAAAATAGTATTTATTATTTCATCAAGATTTTCTGTTAATGCAGATATTATCTCAGGGATTGCTTCAATAATTCCCATAAAGAAACTAAAGGCTGCATCGATAAGATCTGGCAAACTGTCAACCAATACTCCAATAATCTGATTTACAACTTGTACTAATGCAATAACTAGGTTTGGAATTGCATCTGTTAATCCATTTACAAGACTTATAATAATTTGAACTCCTGCTTGAAGTAATTGTGGAATTGCCATCTGCAAAACATCTATTATTTGAGGTATAATACCAATTATTGCATCAACAACCGTTGGTAAAGCTTCAATTATTCCCTGTAGTAATTTATTCATTCCATCCATTACATCAGGTAATAGTTCTGTTATTAAATCAACAATTTGTGGGAATAACTCGATGAGTAATGATATAATACTATCAATTACAATTTTTACTTTTGGAACTATATTTTGAATAACAGTTCCTATACTATCTATTAAATTTTCCATTAAAGTATCAAAATTTGCATTTTCATCTGCCATGCCAGTTAATAAATTACTCCATGCAGACTTCATTGCTCCAATAGATCCTTGAATTGTTGTACTTGCTTCTTTTGCAGTAGTTCCTGTTATGCCCATATTATCTTGAACCAAATGTATAGCTTCAACAACATCAGCATAACTTTCAATTGTCAAATTTCCAGCTTGTCCTTGTGCTTTTGCTAATTTGTTAGCATCTCCAATAAGTCTTTCCATTTCACTTTTAGTTCCACCATATCCAAGCTTCAAATTATCAAGCATTGTATAGTTTTGTTTTGCAAAACCTTGATATGCATTTTGTATAGATTCCATTGATGTACCCATTTTATTTGCATTGTCAGACATATCTGTAATTGCTTTATCAGCTACTTCTGCTGATTTTGCAGTATCACCATTTAAACTTTGTAATAATGATGCAGAAAATGAAGTTACAGTGTCCATATATTCATTTGCAGAAAGCCCAGCAGTTTTATATGCATTATTAGCATAATTTTCTACAATGCCTGAGCTGTCCTTAAATAATGTTTCAACACCACCAACTAATTGCTCATAATCAGAATAACTAGCTATTGCCTGTTTACCAGCATTAAGTAAAGCACCACCTAATTTCAAAATCCCATTTATGCACCCTTCAACCGCATCTGCTGCTAAATTTGCTAATGCTCCTTTAAGAACTGTAAAACCACCATTTGAAGCATCATCTGCTGATTTCCCAGCACTATCGATACTTTTATCTAATTTATCAGCAGCACTATCAAGTTCCTGCATTTTGTTTTTATTATCATTTAAATCACCTGATAATGTTTTAATTTCTTTTGCTAAATTTTTGGCTTCTGATGAATTTTTACCATATTGTAGTACCGCATTCTTATATGCCTCTTTTGTATCATCTACGGCTTTTTGTTGATCGTCTATTGTGTCAGATAATTTACTTGTACTACTATTAGCTCTTTCTTCAGCTTTTTGTAAATTTTGTAATTGTGTACTATAATTACTGTATTCTTTTTCAATTTTATTTACCGCAGCCTCTTGATTGTTAATAGTAACTGTTAAATTCGATATTTGTTGTTTTATGCTTGAATGAGCTTGTTCTGCGGAACTCAATTGACTTTGTAAATTTCTAACTTCATCAGAATTTTCTCCATAGGCTCTTTTTGCATCTTCTAGTTTTTTCTTCAAATTTTCAATTTCACTAGCAGACTGCTTTTCATATTTTTGTGCAGTTTGTAACTGCGTTTGATATGATTGCAATTTACTAACTTGTGCTTCCATCGTAGATTTTAATTGTTTCAACTTTGCACTTAAACCATCTGTAGACTTTGTCCAATCATCCATACCAGAACTTGCTTTTTTAAATTCGGAATTTGCGAGTTTAATATAATTATTAGCTTCAGATATATTCTTTTTTAAATCCGATATATCCAATTTATATCGAGTTGTAATATCTTCTCCTTTTGCCACTTACTTTCCTCCTTTCATCAAGCAAACTAAAACCAGCTATCACTAGCTGGTCTTCTTATTTGTTTTTTCCTTTTATTTTTATTGTTTTGATTATTTGCTTCATCATAAATTCGTAATCTTCTAACTAATAGAAAAATCTCTCTCATTTTTTCTTTTCTTATTGAAAATGGATCAACCGTTGGAAAACGATTACATATTTCCATTTCAAGTTCAAAGAATATTTGATAGAGGGGAATAGCAGTATTCCCCTCTTCTAGTTTTTTCCATCATTTCCTTTTGTTATTTGATTTATAGAATAAGCTATAATTTCGGCTATAACATTCATTATTTCTTTTAATTTTGTATGTCTTAATTCTTCATCTGTTAATCCATCAAAAACTTCTTTTAGCAATGGTTTAACAATATTCATTGAACTTGCCAAAACTTTTGCAATTGCTTTTAGTAACTCTGCTTTGTTACTAGCTTGAATATTATCAATATCAATAACATCCAACAAATCTTCTACTGTTCCAAACATTAAATCGTAAGTTTCAGCAGTATATGTTTTTGTTATTTCTTTTTTGTCGTAGATATTTAATTTTAAATCCATATTTTTTTCCTCCTATTAGGCTTTTGCCTTTAAAGTATCTATTGTTGTAACAGTATCAAAGAATGTACTAACATCTGCTAGGTCTTTAGATAAATCAACATTAATAGCTTTTGCAGTTTTACCTGTTTTGGTGAATTTATGTGTTGTTGAAATTCCTGTATATGTTACTTCTTGACCGTTAGAGTCTGTTCCATCATTTTCTGTTGCATGTGTACTATCAGGAATACTAAATGTTCCTTTATGTCTCCAAACATATACTTCATCACCATTAGTTTTCTTTGTTTTATAACCAAGAGCAAAGTATTTTGTTTTTCTTTCTCCCTCAATTAATGTTCCTGTTGTTTCATCATAATCTTGTCCTGTTATAAATGCTAATTTATCTAATGGAAGTACAGATATAGAACATTTTATTTCATCTGCACCAACAGAGTTGATTACAATTGCAGCCATATTATTATAATATTTTGATTCACTTGAATTACTTGTACTTTTTGAAATTTCTCCAACACCAGCTAATTCATATACCTCTCCTGTTTTGTAGCCTTCTCCTTCTTTATTATTATCAGATATTACTTCTGCCACAACTAAATCTGTGACACCTCTATACTCAACGATTTCATCTAAATTCTTATTCATATAGATTTTACCTCCTTATAAATTTTCTATTATTCTTACTGCTATACCTCTTCCAGTTTGTGTGGGTTCATCACTTTCAACATCATATCCTTTGCCACTCACAATAAACCCATCCCTTTTTAATTTTTCTTTTAAATTTAATAATTCTTTATCTATTAGGTCAGAATTGTTAGAATAAAATGCAACAATAAAAAGCCATACAATTTTATGTTCTTCATTATTGTAAAAAGCATCTCCATCAGAAGACATATTTTTAAAAGTGAAGTACGATTCAGGATAACCTTCTTCTTTATTCATCGTACCTTGTTGAAAATATGGATAATTCATGCTCTCTAATACTTTTGTTAATTTATCTTTCATTTACCCTTCCAACCTCCTTATTTCATTATTAAATATTTCTTGTTGTGCTTCTAATACTTCTTTTCTTGTGCTTGTACCAAAAATTGCATTATACATTTTTTTATCTTTTTTATGCTCTGCCATAATTCCAAGATTTTTTCCGTATTGGTTACTAACACTGTGGCTTTGTGTTCCATACATCAAAAAAATTGAAGCTAGTCCACCCTCGCTTATGCTAAAACCTACTTTTACACTTGCTAATGTACCAGCCCATTCAATTTCTGCTTCTTTTTTCAAAGCTTTTTCAGTTCTCTTAGTTTCATTATGTGGTGTAATCGCTTCTTGTGCTTTTTTTGTAATAATTTCGTGGGTTTTCTTTAATGATTTTTCTGATATATTTTTTGTATTTGCATTTAATTTATTAAGCCTTGCTATTGCTTCATTAAAACCCTCAAATTCCAAATAAGCCTTGTTACTCATACTAAGCACCACCTTTTAATCTTTTGACCTTAAATTTTAAAAATTGATGTCTTTGATTTATATCTTCAGGTTCATTTATTATATCGAATACAGCCTTATCTTCAGCTCTTGCAATTCTGCAAACACCAGTAATATCTGATCGATACATAGTTTCAATGTTTGCTGTATCTTCAATGGAATACACACCATTTACCGTTTTCTCCGTTCCACCATAAGTTTTAAAACTGCCAAAAAAAAGATTAATAGAATTACCATTTTTATCTTTTTCTGCTAATGCTTCATCAACAGTTGGATATTCCTTATTAGTGATACCCTTTTTTGTTGAAATCTTTGGTATAAGTAAAACAAGTGGAATAGGATTGGTTATATTTATTGAAAATCCACTCATTTTCCATCACCATCCTTATATGCTAGTTGAGTAGCTCTTTGCCAAAAGTATGATGATAAATTTGCTTTTTGAAAATATACATCATCAACACCTCTTGCAATCACACCAGCTGATTTTACATCATTAACAACAGATGATGGAATTCCTCCATCTATCATCAATTGTTGTATTTCAGCAATCCAATTTTTAAGAATTGTATCTTGGTAAGTTCCTGTAATTCCCAAGCATTCCTTTACTTTTTCTAACATATTACTGCTCCTTTTTTAGTCTACTTTTTCAACTAATCTTCTTGTATCAGATAATAATTCACTTGCTCTTTCTTTCTCAAATTCAACAATATCATTTTCTTTATAGTCTCTATCATTGTATTTGTCTGTAAATGCAATCCTAATTTTAAGTTTTATTTTTTCATTATCTGATCTTTTGTTGTTTGTCTTTCTACTTGTTTTTTCTTTCTCTTCTTGTTCTTCTAAATGTTCTGTCTTTTCTTCAGTTTTTTCTATAGATTCTTCATCTACATCAGTATTTTTTTCAATTGTAACTTCAGGTGAATTAACATCTATTACATCATTTTCCTTTAAATCTTCTCCTGATACAATATCATTTTCATTAATTACAACTTGCTCTTTTTCAACAATTTCATTTTTTTCAACAGTTTCATCTGCTTGATTTTGTGTTTTTGCCATTTTATATAGCCTCCTTTTCAAAAATAATGAGTCAAGGGGATTTTCATCCCCTCATTTTACCCTTTTACAGATTTTTTTAACAAATAAATATAGTTTGTATTTAATGGTTTACCATCTAAAATAACTAAACCTTTTGTAATCCATTTGTTTTTATCTTCATCGAAATATCTCTTATATCCAAATGTCATATTTGAGTTAATACCATAGGCTTCTTCAGGAACCCAAAACATTCCAAAATATTCTCCATTTGCACATAAATCAAATGATTTAAATAAATCTTGTTCTGTTCTAAGTACAGGATATTCATTGAATTTATATTGTTTATCACTAGCATCAAATCCTGCTTTATTTATTGGTTGATTATTAGCATCTTTTAATGTGCATAAGTTTCCTACATAAGTTTGTTTTGCCATAGCAAATTCAGGATTTTCTCCTTCCATTCCTAAAGGTATATTAGCAAACAATTTTTTCTCCCATGCTGTCCAGTCTGCGATTTCATCTTCTGTAAATTCTATAATATTGCTTGCTGGTATTCTTTGTAATCCTGCTGCAACATTTGTAAGAATTCCTGTTGGTTGTCCGTCTCCAGTGCCTTTTAAAACTGCTATATCTCTAGCTTTTAAATAAGCTTTTAATAAAGCATTTATTAATTCTTTTTCAAATACTTCCACACTTAATATGCTTTGAAGTAAAGATTGTGCTATTCTTATTTCTCCAATATGATAAGAGAATACAACACTTCCTTTAGCTCCATCTACTTTTTGATCTGCACTAACACCATGTTCTTTGTCATTTCCTTCCGTTCCACTCCATGTGAATGTTGCGTCAAAATCAGCTATTGGAACTTCAACACCACCTTGAACATTTAACATACGAACTCTTGAAGAAAATTGTCCATATGAACCTTCTATTTTTTTAATTAATTCTTGTAATACTGTATGTGGAATTAATACTCCTAATTCTTCACTTGTTACTTCTCCTGCTGCTCTTGTTTCAGCACGATATTGTGTTAATATTTCATTTAATTTTGCACTTCTTGTTCCTGTTTGAGCATATTGTTTGAATGCCATTCTATATTCCATTGAAGAAAGTATATCTTCTTCATTATTTGAAGCTTGTCCTCTTTGATTCATTTTTGCTCCTCCTATGACATTTAAAACTGCATTTGGATTAAATCCATTTGCACTTCTTCCTTCGTCTGCTTTATCATCTTTTTTGTCATCTTTTTTATCTTCTGTACCATCATCATTGCTATCACCATTTCCGTTGTCATCCTCTAATTTTTTTAGTTGTTCCTCTGCATCATTAATTTCATCTCTTAATGCTATTAATGTTTCTCCTAAACTTCTTACCTCATCAATATCTTGTGAGTTTTTCATTCTTTCTTCTTTTTCTTTTAATTCTTTTCTTTTTCTTTCAATTAAACTTTGTAAAAATTTTTTCATTTTAAATTCCTCCTAATAGATATTTTATTTTAAGCTTTTCAAGCTCTAATTGTTTTGGAGTAGTATCCACCGCTCCACTTCTAGCAGTGTCCACCGCTAGGCGTGCAGTATCCACCGCACTTTTATCTCTAGCAGATATTGAAGTATCTTCATATGCAGGAAATGTAACTGCACTAACTTCAACAACTGTTGAAATTGATTTAATATGTCTTGTTGGATAATCAGTGTCTAAATCTTCCCATTCTTCATCTTCGATTCCAAACATAAAAGACATACCTGTTATGTCTCCTCTCTCTATTGCACTATATAAATTTCTAGCTTCTGTATTATTTTCTATATCTAATTCAACTTGAATTTCCATTCCTTTATCATCAACAGATAACTGCATTGTTGAATTTTTTGTATTTCTTCTTGATCTTGCAAGAGGTATCTTTGATTGATCATGATTTACTAAAAATCTAACATCCTCTAAATTCGTATTTTTCAATGCTCCTTTTTCAATTACCTCTGCAAACATTCCTGCAATATCAGTTTTACTTTCATATACTATTGGTCTTCCAATTATTATATTTCCTCTTTTTTCATCTTTTTGAGCACGTATATCGAAGTCATAATTTCTTCTAATTAACTCCTTGTTCATCTTTTTTACCTCCACCCTCATTATTTTTTTGTTCATCCGTTTTATTATTCTCTGCATTTGTTTTATTACTTGACATAGCAATTTGTCCTACTAATTCAGGAAGTGGTTTCATTCCAAATGCTGTACGAACTTCATTTTTATAGCAACTTCCACTATCAACCAGTAAATCAAATAAATCTATTTTTTGTCCTGTATCCATAAAAATCAACTCATGTGGATATAATACAACCGCATTTCCAAAGCCTTTCTCCCTTTCCGTGAATAATCCCATTGTGATTGCTTCTCCTGTTTTCTTAATTATTGGTTCAAGACTTTTTTGATAAAAAGCTTCATATTGAGCTTTTGTATAATCTCCTGTTAATATTGGAAGAGAAACTCCCCAATTTCTTAATATCTTTTCATCAATAAATTTTAATGTTGTTGCATCTACTAATTCTATTTTATTTTGTAATGGTATATATTCTCCTTTTATATCTAATGGTAAAAATCCACTTTCATTTTTAGAAAGTCTTTCTTCTATGGCTTTTATATTTTTTTCCATCTTTCCATCATCTAATAAAGTGTTATATTTAATTACTCCATTAATAGAAAATGAACTCTTTAGAGCTTTAGCAACTCCTTGTAATAAAGTATCATTTAACTCTAATGTTTTTAATAATGCTTTATTATCTGGTTGTCCAAATTCATTTCCTCCCATTAGTTCATTTATTGAATATCTATATCTAATATGTATAACATCTGAATAAGCTAATATTGTCTCATATCCATTAAAAAACTTAAATTTAATTCCTAATTTTCCTTTTGGATCTTGTAAAAAAGTAACATCTGTTGGTTGTATTGGATAGAGTGCTGTAAATTCTTTATCTCCTTTGTTATTTCTTACATAAGTTGGAATAATAAAAGCATTATAATTAAGAAATAATTGCCAAAATACTTTTTCAAAGAAATCACTCTGTGTCATTCTTTCATTTGGTTGATTTAATAATCTTTGAATTGTGCTACTTTCAACAGGTACTAAATCACTTCCATTTTTTCTGATATGAAATGGATTTACTTTTGTTAATTCTGTTACTAAACATGATATAGCTTGTTGCACTACATCACTAGCATATATATCTTGACCAAATTGCGAAAAAATTGGAATGTATCCATTTAGCATTTCAGCATATTTTATATTATCATTTTTAGGTTTCTTAAATTTGTTAATAAATTCAATTAGATTCAATGCTTTTTACCTCCTTAATTTCTAAAATATCGCATCCTCTATTATTCATATAAAAAATATACATTGCTTCTTTTTGATTTATTGTACTAATATTTTCAATGCGAATATTAGAATTCTTTTGATATTTAATCCTATATTTTTTCATCTACTTCTCCTTACTAGCGTATAAGTTTATGAAATTCATTACGATAACGTCTATATACTTCATATAAAATAATCAATGTAACTGCTCCATCAATTCTTTTACTTGCTTGATTTTTAACTTTTACACACATTATATTTCCATAGTTGTCCATTTCCATTGCTGAATTCCCTAAGCACCATTTGTCCATAGAATTTTTATTATAGTTAATTTTTTGGTCTTGTAATTCGGCTTCTACAAGTTTCATTGCATTTGATAAAACTTTTCCTTGTAAAATCATTTCTGTTTCAAAACTAAATTCATTCATTCTATCTGTAAATGGTTTTGAAAATCTTTGATCATAACCTGCCATGTAAGTTTTTATTCCATAATTTTTATATAATTCATAAAACCAATCTGCTATTTTAGAGATATCAATTTCATTTCCCTCATGTATTGTAAGTAATCCTTCTCTTGCCCATTCTTCATATTTTGCTCCTGCTTCTTTATCGTTACTATCCTGTAATTTACTTTCTGGTATCCAATAATGCGAATATACATATTTGGTTTTATCATTTGGTTTCATCAATAATATTTTTGCATTTGATAAGTCTGTTGTTTCTGATAAGTCAACAGCACCCAAACAAAAAGAACCTCTAAAATCTTCTAGATTAAAAGGTTCTGTTTCATAGCTATAATCTTCAAGCATTAGCCATGATTGAGCATTATTTTGTTTTATATTAAAATCTTTACAAAGAGTATGCATTCTTTTTGATTTTGATGTTTTAGATTTTTCAATTTCCCCTCTTAATGACTTCCACTTTTTTACCACTCCTAAACCCGGATTTGATTTATACCAACTTTGTTCATCTTGCCATATTTCTTCTTCACTATCTTGTGTATATAACCATGGTAAATAATGTATATCATTAGTTTCATCAAATAAAACTTCTCTTGCATATTTTAATTCGTTATCTAAATAACCATCATTTATAAAACCTTCAGTTGTTAAATTTATAAATAATGGTTCATCTTTTGTTGACATTGATTTCTGCCCTGCCTCTGCTATTTCATCATTTGGTGCATCGTGGCTTTCATCCATATACATTTTATCTATATTTCTACCATCTTTGTTTTGAGTCTTACTTGACATTTTAAAAATAGTAATGTTCTTTTTTGTATTACATATAGCAGACATATTTCTGTGTGTAATTCTTGAATGTGGATCTATTCTTTTTCTCATATTATCTATTTCATTCCATAAAAGACTGGCCTGTTTGTCATCATTAGATGCACAAACAATGTCCATCCCACCTTCTCCAATTCGCAAATCAGTGTGAGCATCTGCTGCCATTAATGTTGTTTTGCCGTTTTTTCTTGCAATTAGTAAAATTACATTTTGAAATCTTCTTGCCCATCTATTTAATTCTTCATCAAAAAACTTAAAAGAATATACAACTTCTATAAATGCCTTCTCCCAAAGTAATAATTGCATTGGAACATTATAAAATGGTTTTTTACTTTGTAAGCACAAGTTCTCCATAAATTCTATTCTTAAATGACTTTCACTTGTATCATATCTATATTGGGGATTGTCTAAATCTTTAATTAATTTTTGTAATTCTGTTTTTAATTCTAATCCAACTATTATATTTCCTTTTTGTATTTCTTCATAATATTGCTTTAAATAATTAACCTCCAAATTTCTGTCGCTCCTCTAGAAATTTTTGAACTGGATCATCTTCTATTTCATGTCCATTTATCATAGAATACACCATTCTTATTGCATTCATATAACTTTGTGAACATTCCTTATATAATCTTGAAGCTTTAGTTGTTCTTTGTTGAGTTGGATTTTTAGGATTTACTTGTATAAATGGCAATTTTTTTAATTCTTCCATTCTTTCTTCCAAAAAGGCTATATTGTCTAACATTGGATTTATTAATTGTTTCTTGTTATCCTCTATATCTTTAAAAATTTCATCTAAATTTTCCCTTCTTGTCAAATATAATCCCTTCTTTCTGTATCTATTTTTTTCAATTCAAAAAAAATGAAAATTTTGCTTTGTGTGAAAAAGAGGTTCCCCTTACAGTCCCCACCATAAAAATATTAATCTACCTTGGCGGGGGGCTATTCTTGAAAACTCTCAAACCATTCATTTATATATTTTTTCCAATTTTCATCTTTTGCCCTACTTAAACATATTTCTTTATTACAATCAATATATATAAGCTCTGCACCTAACTTATCAGCAAGTCTTTGTCTTTCCATCTTCAATGGATAAGTTCCTACAATAAAAGCATTCTGCCAATTTCCTAATCTCATTTTTACTTGATCTATTAGACAATTTCTTGTTTCAAAAGTGTTTTGTTGTAGTTTTCTTGGTTTATTGTACTTATCGCAAAAACTTATGCATTCCCATATTTTATCTATATCTATTATTAAATCATCTGCTGTTCCCATGCTTTCAACCCATGTTGATTTACCTGCACATGGCGAACCATAAACTATATATACTTTTTTAGGTAGTTCATATCCAAATCTATGATGCACTGCATTATGACATTTAAAATGTATAAGCATTATGTTGTCAGGATTAAGACTTATATTATAATCATTTACATTACTATTATTTAATGGTATTTTATGATGTCCTATACAGTCATAAGCTTTTACTATTTCCTCTCCGCAATATTCACAAAGTAATTTGCCACTTTCATTTACTCTTTCTAACTTTAATGTTTGTAACAGATTCTTCCATTCTTTTGATTTATATAAATCATGAGCATTCTCAAACATATTTTTCATTCCTTTACCATAAATCATTTTCAGCTTGTTTTTCTTTTAATTCTAATTCACGTTTACTAAATCCTAGCTTTATCATATTTTCCCTACTTTTTCTTTTAGCTTCTGTAACTCTTGTGAGTCCATCTTCTATTCTTTGTATTTTATCAAGAGTTGCTTCCGCTTCTGTTGTAGTTTCTATATTTCCTTGACTATTGTTTTTCTTTTTTATACTTCCTATCGTCATATCTCTTTCGGATTGTTCTAATGTCATTATTCTTCGCATCATTCTTAACTCTCTAATTGTCAATAGTTTATATTCTTCTATATATTCATTTAACAATAAACTATCTGTATTTTCTACTTTTATTTTCTTAAATATGCTTTTTTCTTCGTCTGTTAATACATTTTGAAATATACTTTCGTATTCCCCTGTTGTAACCGCATTCTTATTTCCAATTGGTGGTTGTCCACCTTTGTTATTTTTTGCATTTTTATTGCCTTTTAGAACTTGGCTTTTATCTCTTGTTAGATTATATTTTCGTATAATCTTTTTTAAATCAGGTAATGTAATGTTGTATTTTTTAAATATGTCTTTATATCGCATTCCTTGTAAATAATCATTTTTTATATTTTCTTCTTTTCTCTGGGTCAATACAACTCACCCACCTCCATTACTTTTTTTCCAATTCTGCTTTTTGTCCTGTTAGTTTTTCCCAACGTCTTATAATAACATCACAATATTTAGGATCTAATTCCATCATATAACATTTTCTATTGGTTTGTTCTGCTGCTATCAATGTCGAACCGCTTCCACCAAATAAATCTAATATTAATTCATTTTCCTTGCTAGAATTTTTTATAAGATATGCTAATAAATCAATAGGTTTCATTGTTGGATGTTCTTCATTCTTTATTGGTTTATCAAATTCTAATACTGTAGTTTGATTTCTACTATCAGTAAAATAATGTGCTTTTCCTTCTTTCCAACCATATAAAATAGGTTCATGTCTCCATTGATAATCTTGCCTTCCCATTACAAATTTATTTTTTACCCAAACTAAACATTCAGCTAATTTAAATCCTACAGTTTTAAATGCATTTCTAAAATTCATTCCTTCTGTATCGGAATGAAAAACATATATACTTCCTCCACATTTAATAGAATCATACATATTTCTAAAGGCATTTATCAAAAAATTATAAAATAGAGTATCTTCCATATTATCATTTTTTATTGTCAGTTTTTCCTTTGTTCCACCCTCATAATTAACATTATATGGTGGATCTGTTAAAATCATATCTGCCTCTTTGCTCTTCATTAATTGTAGTACCGCTTCTTTTTCTGTACTATCTCCACACATTAGTCTATGCTTACCTAATATCCAAATATCTCCTAATTTTGAAATTGGTTGTTCTATTTCTTTTAATTCTTCTTCTAAATCGAACTCATCTTCTTTTGAACCTACAACATCTTTTAATATATTATCTACTTCATCAAAACTGAATCCAGTTATATCCATATCTATATCTGTTTCTTTTAATTCTGCAAGTAATTCTTCTAATTTAGCATTATCCCAATCTCCTGATATTTTATTAAGTGCTATATTTAATGCCTTCTCCTTGTTTTTATTTAATTCTACAATTACACATTCTACTTCATTATATCCTAGCTCCTCTAATACCTTTAATCTTTGATGTCCACTTATTACAGTCATATCATTATTTATAATTATTGGTGCTACATATCCAAACTCAGTAATACTTCTCTTTATTTTTTGATACTCTATATCTTCCGGTTTTAGATCTTTTCTTGGATTGTATTCTGCTGGTTTTAGTTCTGTTATTTTTATTTTTTGTATATTCATTTTGATACTCCTTAAAACATCTTGTTTCAAATTTACAAGTTTTACACTCTCTTAACATACATCTACCCAAATTCATAGGCATATACCTCTTTTGTAATTATTGGTTGCGGACATAGGATTCGAACCTCGTCTATGGGATATGACCCCATTATGCTTCCTTTGCACCATCTCCGCAATATAAAAAATAGTCACCGACAAATATATCGGCGACCTCATTACAAAGGAGAAACAAATAGATATTCATATTTTTCTCGATTATAATTATAACATAGCATTTTTTATAAAAATATATAAAAAATATATAAATTTTATATAATTTTTCTAAACTTTTTTACTTTTATTATATTCATGTTGCATTTCCTTTATAGATTTTTCTATTGTTTTATGTATTGCAACATAACCTCTGTCTTTTTTTGTTGCTATTTCCTCTATACTTATTTTCTGATAAAATCTCATATCAATAATATCCTGATTATATTTTTTTAATGTTTTAACTAAATCCTCTACAATTTTAATTTTATTTTGTAATTCATCCTTATATCTTTGTTTTTCTTCAATTTTTTCTTGTGCATTTATTATTGCCTCTTCTAATTGTGATTTTGTATAACCTTTTGCTTTTGGTAAACCATCCATATTTGCACTTTTTAAATCATAAATCTCCGCTTGTATTTCTTGTATTTCACTACTTGTAATACTTATTCTTAATTTATATACATTATAATTTTCTAATACCTCTTGAACATTCATCTTTTGTTCCTCCTATTCCTAAAAAAAAATATAAATTTCATTTTAATTTCAGCCATTTGACACCTCCAAATTTTCCATTGTGTTTATTTTTGTTTTTTTATTATATACAGTAAACTTTCTTGTTTTATTCTTACAGCTGTCTATGGTTATCGTTTTTTATGTTTTATTGTTTTGTTTTTTAAATTTTGTAACAATATCATAATATCTTAAATATGTATATTTTTCTTTGTTCCCTTGAACTATTTTATTTATATCATTTCGTTGAATTCCATTACTTTGTAACAACTTAATAAATTTCTTTTTGCTTATTTTTTTATTCCAATTAGAATTAATAACTTTAAATACTCCATCAACTATTTTCTTTGTTATATCCGCTACATCTGCACTTATTTCTGATAATGTCTTTGCAATTCCTTCAAATGCTTCTGCTACAGGTTTCATAATATCATCTAGCATCTTTCTTATTTTCTTTTCCGCTTCTATATATTCTTTTTCTGCTACTCCTATAGTTTTATTGTCTCCATCACAAATTATTTCAGTAAAGTATCCACTTTTTATTAAATTTTCAACTTGTTTGATTGTAATATTTTTATAACTAATCTTTTTTAGCATTGTTTTCTCCTTTTAAATTTATTTGTAATTGGACTTCTTTTAACATCTTTTCTTGTGCTAAATTATAAAATTGTTTCTTTATCTCAAATCCATAACAATTTCTATTCATTTCTGCACATGCTCTCAGTGTACTTCCGCTTCCAGCAACTGGATCAATTACAACATCTCCTTCGTCTGTAAATATTTCTATTATCCTTTTCAATAATCCGACAGGTTTTTGCGTTGGATGTATTTTAGGATATTGTTTAGCATTATCTCTTTTCCATTCAAACCAGTTAAATATCATGTGTTTTTTTCCATCTAATCCAATATTATTAAATTTTGGTAACTTATCTCTATATAATACAACTGCGTATTCTGTTGCTCCCACAATTTTCATATTTGCCTTTAATACTTGTGCAGAGTAATTTTTTACAAATACTAACGGATAGCTTTTTAGTAATCCATGTTTTTTCCCCTCATCAATAACACTTTGTATTTGTTCAAATGCACAAAACACAACCATTGCAGGTGCTTGTCCTTTTTCTTTTGTCTCTTTTTTTAAATACCTTGTGCAGAAGTCAAAAAAATTATTTATTTTGAAATCTTTATCTGTATCAAAAAATGTTTTATTTGCTTTATCACTTTCTCCGTTTTTATTATCTCCACCAACATACCACATTGGATTACTTGCATAAGCATTATTACCTAAATTATATGGTATATCAGCAATTATAAGTTGAGCATGTGGTATTCCATATCTTTTAGCATTTTCAAAATGATCATTATACAATTCAATCTTTAGTCCCATTTTAATCCCTCTTCTTTCTTATGTTTATTTTTTTCTTTTAAAAAATTCTTTCCAAAAAGATGACATCTTTTCTATTTCTTCCTGTAATGACTCCGCTATTGGTTCTCCTATTTCCATAGCCCATCCAATTATGTTTGCTACTATCCAAAAAATAAAATATATTGGGCTTAATAAAACAACTAATAATTTAAATAATATTTCTTTCATTTTTCCTCCATCTTAACTATTCTTTATGACATTTATAAAATTAATTCCATATTTTTTTGCTATTAAATATGTAGTATAGCCATCAATCAAGTTATTGTCTTTATCAACAACTATTTGTGTTTCAAAATTTTGATTTTTTTTGAAATATTCTATTCTTTCATTCATTTTTTCAGTTCTTGGTTTTTGAAATTCTTTAGGTATTCTTATATCTTTGATTCTCATTATTTTTACTTTATTGATTTTCTTTAAATCATCTGTTAGATCATTTATAATACTAAATTGCATTCTTATTAACTTGTCCTCTTCATATATCATTTGATCTTTTTCTTGAATTAACTTATTGTCAAAATATTCTATTAGTGCAATATTTCCCCATAAAATTGCACATACTATACATGTAAGATTTTTAGAAATTATGGAAATAACAACTTCATATACGATCATTATTAAGCAAAACAATATAGTTGCATTTCTCCATTTATCACTTTTTACTTTTTCATTATAAAATTTCTCTTCCAATTTATTCTCTTTTTTTATTTTTTCATTGCTACATCTATAATTTCCATCCATGGTTCTTACTATATTGCATAAATCATTTTCGTTATATATGTTTGCACATTTGCTGCATACTTTCTTAATATATTCTTTATCATTCATTTTATTTTCTCCCTTCTATTAGTTCTTGTAACATCTTTTTCAAAACTACTATTGCATATTTATTAAATTCAATTTCCGCTTCTTCTTTGGCTGTTTTGCCCTTTAACATAGTTATATTTTCTATATCTAATATGTTTTTTTCATGATATTTTATTTCTTTTTCTATCTTGTCTTTTACTTTTTGAACTGTAATACTATTTTCCATTATAAAATCCAAATGTTTATTATCTTGTATATGGAATTTTTTTAATTCTTCATTCTCTTTTGCATACTTATTTATTTTAGTTTGCTGTTTATCCAGTTCATTGTGCATATATTCATTTTCTTGCAATACTCTTTTATAATCTGATAAAATATCTATACTTTTAACTAAGGCTTTTATGTCTGGATCACAGTTCATACAACTTCCTCCAACACATTCTATTATTTCTTTATGTTCTCTCCTAGCTTTTAATATCAGTTCTAATTGTTTTATTGTTGTTTCTATACCATTTTCTTTCACTTAATCACCCCAAACTTCTTTTCTTATTCGTTCTTCCTCCATTTTTTCTTGCTTCCATATTTTATCCTTTAATGCTTTCTTAGTTGTTCTCCAACCTATATTCCAAAAAGCATCTCTTTCAAGCTCTCCTTCATAACTAAATTGAGCAGGTATATATTCTCTAATAAATTCTATCAAGCCTTCTTTTTTGTTAATGTCAATATAAAAATGTACAATTTCTTGAAAATAAGAATGTACAAAATTGTACATTTTTATTTTCCATTTTTTGTACATTCTTATTTTATCATTAACATTTTTCTAATTCTTTACAATATTTTCTTGCCTTGTAGCATGATATGTTTTGAATTTCAGCTAAACCTCTTGTACTTATTACATATCCGTGGATTCATAATACAAACATCATTTTTGCACAAAATTCTAAAAATTGATTGTTTTATACTATTTTCCTTCACTAAAAATCATCTCCTAGTTTATAATTTCGTACCCTAACTCTCTTAATCTATTGCAAATTGGTCTATATGTATTGTCTGTAGTATCCCAACTTTTAAATTGTATTACTTTCCAAATTTCAATTTGATTAAATCTTTTATCTGTTATTCTGTCTAATATTCTTTGAACTGCTTTTTCCTTGTTATTTATAATTCTTCCATCAGGATAATCCTCATCTTCTTCTGTAAATATATCTATATATAAATGTTGTAATTTTCTTATATCTTTTAATGCAATTTTAATTTTATTTTTGTTAAATTCTAATCTATACATTCCTTTTTTCTTTTCTTTACCAATTTCTTTTAAATCTTGTTGTTTTATCATATGTTTGCCCTCCTTTTTATTTGGTTAACTGCATTAGTCCAACATTTTGTGCACCCTATACTTTCATAATTGCAGGTATCTTCTTCTTTTTGTTTATCTATTTTCTCTGAACCAAATATATCTGATGGGCACATATCTATTCCACCATAACTGAATATTTGATTACATCCCTCTTCTGTTGCATTTTCTATTATTATTTTCATTATTTCCTTATATGTAATATCTTCATCCGCTTCTTCATTCATAACAACTTTCTTTTTTCCAGACATATCATAAACATTACTCATTTTTTCTGTACCTCTTTTTTATTCTTCATTATCATTTGCCACTTGCAATATACACATAATTGCAATTCCTATAAATGTACCTATAAATAATCCTATTAAAAATTTAATCATTCGCTTTCCTCTTTCTTTTTCATTTTACTAATTTTTAAATCTTCTAGCACTCGTGTTTTATATATTCTAGTTTCCCAGTTATCTTTTAACTTTCTTATATTTTTTAATAATTGTGCAATATCACCTGTAATTAATTTATTGTTATATTTATCTGCGAATCCTTTTAATGTTGAAATAAATTCGAGCTTATCTTTTATTACTCTTCTTTCCTGTCTAACATTTCTCAACCTTACTGCAACTTTTGAAAGTTCAAATGCATTTAACTTACTTAACTCTATCTCATGTAATAGATCATCTTGTTCTAATTCTTTAATTCTTAATTCATTTTTCAAATCTGAATTTGTTCTTTCAATATATGTAAAAAAATAATTCATTTCTTTTGCAAATTCTTCAACTTCATCTATATTATCTATTTTCATTTTTTGCCTCTTCCTCTCTTGTAATTCTTATCCTTAATGTTCTTTTTATAAAATCATTACAAGCCTCTTGCTGTGAGTTTTCTATTTTATTACAAAAAGGATATTTTCCACATTTTATACACTTCATGTTTATTCTCCTAATATTCCTCAATTTTTACATAAATTCTTGGTGTTCTACTATATTTCTTTTCAATTTCTAATTTTGTAACTTGTGTATCATCTTTAAAAGCAAATTTATTCATAGCATCCAATACTATTTTCACAATATTATCTGCATCAGGTTTTTTAGTTGGACTTATAATATTTGCTAACATTTCCGCTTCTTTCTTTTTACTTGTACTCTTTGGAATTCCAAAATAAGCTATTATTGTTACTTTTACCCTTGATTCTATTGTTATAAAATTAGGATATTCTCTAATAAACCATTGTCTTAAAAAGTATTCATAATTTTTTGTATTAGTTGGTGTATAAGCTCTTCCTGTTCTTGTATTCATTCGTGGTCTTGCTTTTCCAACTACATCACCTATCATTTCAAATTCATACATCATTGGTATCACCTCTTCATTTATTTTTTCTCCAATTCTTTTAATACTGGATTTATACATTTATTGTGTAATACAATTTTTACTTCTCCTCTTTTGGTCAATGAGTGTGGTAATACAATAATTCCTCCTGTCATTTCAAGTCTCTTTTTTAAGATTTTTATTTCATTTCCACAATAATCGCATATATAATAATCATAGTCCTTTTCATCTTTATACTTTATTAGATGTCTGCCTTCTGTTGGCTTTGGCTTTAATTTTGTATATAGAGGGACTTTTTCTCTGTAACATAATTTTTCAAAATTCATCATGTTTTCCTCCTATTTTCCATTTCATCGTGCAAACAAACCATAAAGTAATCTATAATTTCTTTTATTTTGTAATTTTCTTTTTCTGTTATATATTTTTTAGTTTTATAATATTTCAATATGAACTTGTCCCTTGTAAGTAAATTTAAATAAATTTTATGTGGACTTAAATATATTTCTTTTATTGCCCAAAACATTATTTTTTCGTCCAGCACTCTTTCCTCCGGCATAAGCTCATAAATGTTACTATCTTTTACATACATCTCTAATCTAGAATAAATTAAAATCAAATTATTTCTATCGTTTTCTGTTAAGCCAATTTTTTCTCCGCTGCCCCCTTTATAGATATAATTAAATAATAAGTTTAGTTTAGTTATAATGTGTTCGTCTGCCTGTTCGTTCGCTTGTTCACTCGCTTGTTCATCTGCTTGTTCGTTCGCTTGTTCAAATTGTATAAATTCATCATTGTATAATTTATTTATCGTATATGTAGATGCAACATTTTGATTTGTTCCTTTTTTATAAAGTATATATTGATTGTTAATAAGTTCATTTCGTGCCCTTTGTAAAGCAGATATGTTTAATCCCTTTACTTTGCTCATTAGAATAGTATTTGTAACCTTAAACTCATAAAGCCAATCCGTCTTACTTGCTATCTGCAATAATACTAAATATATTGAAATGGCATTTGCAGAGAGTGGCTTGAAGTCTAATATTGAATAAAATTCAGAGAGCTGTTTTTGAATATCTATTTTGTTTTTCGTATTCACATACTACACACTCCTTCCTTTGTAAATTTATAATTCTTTTGCTGTTTTTAATTTAATTTTTCTTGCTCTTTCTAACATTCTGTGATAAAATAAAAACAGAAAGTATTTATCTAAATATTTTTTATGAATCATCTATTTTTCAGTTTGGTTGCTGATAGATGGTTCTTTTTTATTTATATTGTCATTACATATAAATAATATTTCTTGTAAGATTTCTCTCAATTCCGCTTCGTTATGAAACTCATCTATATCAGAAATAAGATCTTTTATTTTTTGATATCCCATATTTTCTCCTTTCATTCTAAATATTAAATTTTTTATTTTATTTAATGTTGATTTCATTTCTTTATGTTTCTTTTTATGTTCTGATAAATCAATACATTCGTTTAGTAATTCTTGATAATATTTAAGCATAATATTTTCTCCTTTTATATTTCTTCAAAAAGTATTTTTCTTATTATTTCAATAGCTTGTTCTTTGTTAACACTTTCATTATTTTTTAAGTACCCACAAGCATATGCAATTTTTACATCTATATTGCTGATTTGTTCTTTACAAAAATACTCTTGCATTTCTTTCAATATTTCTTCCATTTTTACCTCTTCTTACCATTAGATTTTTGATTTTTCTTTTCTTCGCTTTCTTCTAAAATTACCTCTAAAACTAATATAATTATTAAACCTAATATTGGAATTAAATATTCTCCTCCATAAGCTTTATATCCTCTTATTGCTGTTGCATAAGCAATTGCTTTTATTGTCAATATTATTGTTGCTATTATTACTAATAATTCTATTATTCTTACTATAAATTTCTTTTTATTAACTATTTTCATTTTTTTATTTTCCTCCTATCAATACTTTTTTTAATAGTTCAAGTTTTGTTTCTGCTTGTATTCTTTTTTCTTTTTCAGTTTCATATAGTTCTCTGCTAACAGTGTCACCACCAATTTTTATTTTATAATGTCCACCTTCTGTTTTTTCGTATTCATATTTTCCACTAGCTAATAATTGGAAAGCTACTTCTTTTCCTATTTTCTTTCTCCTCATAAATTCTTGAAGAGATATCCATTCTTCATCGTTTGGCATTTTAATTCCTCCTTTAATTTTGTGTGTCGTTCCGCATTTTTTAATTTTTTCATATTTTTATTCCTTTCTTTTATGAATTTAATTCATATTTTTCTATAAAAAAATATAAACTAATTTCTTTTAGGTCTATTTTTAATAAGTTACAAATTCCCAGTATTTCTATCTGATTAAAAGGAGATCTATTATTTATTTTATTTGAAAAGCTTCCCGTACTTATCTCTATACCGCTATTTTGTAGTTCTTTTACAAAATTTGTTTCACTTCCAAAATATGTTCTAATCTTTCCCCTTAATAAAGAATAATCCATCTTTAGCATTATATCACCTTCTTTCTTTTATGAATTTAATTCATATTTCGTAATTATAATATCTCAATGTAAAAATATTGTCAATACTTTTTATGAATTTTTTTCATATTTTTATGTTTTTTTTCAAAAGTATTGATTTTATTTCATTTTTTTGATAATATATATTATATTAGAGGAGGTTTACTATGAGTAACGAAAGAACTGATAGCTTTGCTAATCGTTTAAAAATAGCTATGGAGTTAAACAATATAAATCAAATAGAATTATCTGAAAAAACAAAAGCTTTTTCCAAAAATATTTCACAATCACTTATAAATAAATACCTAAAAGGAAAAGCTCTTGCTAGACAAGATAATATATATATACTTTGTAAAATTTTAAATGTGGACGAAGCTTGGCTAATGGGATTTGATGTTCCTATAGAAAGAACACCTGATGAATTAAGAACAACTAGTGATATATTTCAATATAATGCTATTGACTCTGCAATGTCCCCATTACTTGATATAGGAGATATTGCTTTTGTAAAAAAATCTACTGAATACGAAAATGGTCAAACTATTCTATTCAGGTTAGACAATAAGGAATATATTAGAAAAGTTATAGAAAATAACAATGTTGTTGAATTTCAAGCTATGAATTTTCATTATCCTACTTTAAAATTTACCAAAAAAGATTTGATAGACAAAAAATTTCAACTTGTTGGAAGAGTAATAAAAGTAGAAAATAGAAGTGCCTTTAAATAGAAAATAAAAAGAAAGGAGATGTATTTTATGACTTGTACTAAATGTGGTAGCTCAAATGTAAATGTTCAAATGGTATCAGAATCACAATTAAAAAATAAACATCACAGTATTTTATATTGGTTATTTATTGGTTGGTGGTGGAGACCTTTATTATGGTTCTGTCTAACTATACCAATGATATTTGTAAAGTTATTTGGCCATAAAAAACAAAAGCTAGTAACAAAACATTCAAGTATGGCAGTTTGTCAAGACTGTGGACACAGTTGGAAAGTATAATAAATAAAAAAAGAGCAATGTGTTTCATTTTTGCGGAACGACACACATTACTCTAGGACATAACCACTTGAAAAGTGATTACTTTTGTATTATATATAAAAAGCTTTCATTTTTCAAGTGTTAATAAAAAAATATTTGAAAAAATGGAGGTTTTTTTATGGCAGTAAAAACAAATAGTGAAATTAATGGCCACAAATATTACCGAGTTAGAAGAGTAATAGGTCATGCAGCAGATGGTTCTCCAATATTAAAGAATTTTTATGGCAAAGGCATGAACGAAGCAAATGAAAAAGCAGATAAATATATCCAAGATTTAAAATTAGGATTACAAACTTCTAAAGGAGTTATAACAATTTCATCTTTGTTTTCAAAATGGTTGTTTAACAATAAGAAAAATACAATTAAACGATCTACTTTTGAAGCATATGAAGGATTATATAGAAACTATATAGAACCTGATATAATTTCAAATAGACCAATCAATGAATTAAAATCAATTCATATACAACAATATTATGATAGGTTAAAAAAGAAAAAAGCTGTTCATTCTACTAAAACAGTGTCTTCAAAGCGAATAAAATCTATTCATAAGCTGTTACATTTATTTTTTGTATATGCAGAAAAAGAAGGTTATATATTAAGAAATCCTTGCAATAATGTTACTATTCCAAAAGAAGAAATATCTGCAAATGAAATATTAGAAAATAAAATGAAGTTTGATTATTTTAATAAAGAAGAAATACAAACCATATTAAAAGAATTTGAAGGCAGTTCTTATAAGGATATTGTTGTATTTGCACTGGCTACTGGTATGAGACAAGGAGAAATATTAGGCTTACAATGGAATGATTTAGATTTTGAAAAAAGAACTATTAGTGTATTGCATAATCTAACCAATTCAGCAGACTTTGATGAAAAACATAAAAGGACATATAGTCTAAAATTATCAACTCCCAAAAGTAATAATTCAATAAGAACTATACCTATGAATGACACAGTTTACAACATGCTTATAAATAAAGAAAGAACTAACACCATGGTATTTCCAAGTAAACAAAACACTTACATTTGCAATAAAAACTTATTAAAAGTATGGCAAAGAAAATTAAAAAATGCAAATATTCGTTATAGGAAATTCCATGACTTAAGACACACATTTGCAACTTTAATGTTAGCAAACGGCTGCGACCTAGTTACACTTAAAGAATTAATGGGACACAGCAGTATAAAAATAACTGAAATTTATCTTGAAGCTATCCCAGAAAATAAAACGGATAGTATTAAAAAAATGGATTTTATAATAAACTAATTGGCTAAATAGTGGCTAATAACCAAAATAGCAAGGTGTTACAAAACTCTGTAACCCTTGCTATTACTGTATTTATTATTCGATGATGTCAGCAACAACACCTGAACCTACTGTTCTACCACCTTCACGGATAGCGAATCTTAGTCCTTTTTCAATAGCTATTGGAGTGATTAATTCGATAGTCATATCGATGTTATCACCTGGCATAACCATTTCTGTTCCAGCTGGT
>JAGAIV010000022.1 GCA_017626365.1 Clostridia bacterium | reverse complement strand
TTTACGTATTTTACTTTATTGTCTTCTGTTACTGTACTTGGTAAATTTACTTTTACATAAGTTTTTGCATCTGCTGTGCTTCCTGTTCCTAGTCTTCCATTACTATAACATCCTACTGCATACATGGTTCCATCTATCTTCTTTACCATTGTATGATATCCACCAGCTGATAGTTCTGTTACATTTAATGCTGTTTTCATTGGATATGAAGTATTATTTGTGCAATTAATTCCAAGTTGTCCGTTATTATTTCTTCCCCAAGACCATACTACACCCTCTGATGTTAGAACTGCTACTTGTCCTTGTCCCATTGATACTTGTATTGCATTTTTTATAGTGGTTTTTGTTGGTAAATTTTTTGATGTTGTTGCATTGTTTCCTATTTCTCCATAACTTCCATTGCCCCATACATATACATTTCCATCTTTATCTATTGCCGAACTTCCATAGGCTCCTGCTACGATATCAACAATGTTACTTAGGTAGGTTGCTCCATCTTCTCCAAGTACTAATTTTGCATAACTTAATGAATTAGTGTTATTTTGCCCTAGTTGTCCATAGCTATTTGCTCCCCATGCATATACATTTCCGTTTTTTGTTAATGCCAATACATGATCTGTTCCTACTGCTATTTTTACAATATTATTTAAAGCTGTGTCTTCGTCAATATATACACTTGTTGGAACATTGACATTTTCTATTGTACCATTTCCAATCGTACCCTTTGCATTATTTCCAATTGTCCAAACCGTTCCATCTGCCTTTAAAATAACAGTAAATCCATTTCCTGTTTCAATTTGTGGGTTTGCTATCCCTTTTGCTACATTTACAACACACATTGCATATAATCCACTTGTTTCATGATATGCATAAATCGTTGTATATCCATCTGACACACCTGTAACAACACCATTTTCATTTACTGTTGCTACATCTTCATTGGTACTTGTCCATGTAAAGTTTGTTGCTTCATAATTTTCACCAATAATTTCTGTTACTTCATCTTTTTCAATAACATTTAATGATAAGCTTTCTCCTACTCCAATATATGCTTGATTTTTATTTATACTCATGACTGTCGTTTCGTTCTGCCAAGCTAGTACTGGATAACCACTATTTTTATTATATACATCATAAGCAAAAGCATTTCCTAATGTTACGGTATATGTTTTTAAATTTGTTGCTGTAATAGTTGCAGTTCCTGTATTACTACTTTTTTGTGATATACCATAAGTTGCCCCACATCCACTTAACCAATAATTATTACTATATGATATTTTTCCACTATCATGAAATCCAGCTATGATTCCACCTTTGCTACCTGATGTACTAATTGTTCCAATGTTATAGCAATTTTTTATACTACTTCCTGATACTGTACCACTTGAAACATGTCCTATGATTCCTCCAGTCGCTTGACAAGATGTAGAATTTCCTGTAACAGTACCTTTGTTGTAACAGCTATTAATGGTTAATTTTCCAGATGTCATTCCAATAATTCCACCTGCTATTCCATGATTATTAGTTGCATTATAATAAATTGTTTTTACTGTACCTGTATTTATACATTGTAAAATACTACCACCATTTCCACTTCCAACTACTCCTCCTACGGGATGGTTTCCTTGCACTGTACCTGAATTTATACATTGTTTTACTGTACCTGAACTATATCCCACTATTCCACCTATAGGAGAAGATGTTGATGCTGTATATGTTACACTTGCTTTATTGCTACATAAAATTATGTTGCCTGTATTATATCCTACTATTCCTCCTGTTCCATTATTTCCATATATACTTCCACTTATAATTTCTATACCATATATCTCTCCTGAATTACTTCCTGATAGTATTCCATTATAGTTACCAGTTGATTTTACATATACATTTTTTAATTTTAAATTGCTTATTTTCCCAGATGTCTTCAAAAATAATCCTTGGTAAGCACTGCTTGAATTTATATACAAACCATTTATTGTATTATTATTTCCTACAAATGTTCCTGCAAATGAATTAATTGGTACCCATGAACCTAATGTAGATGAACACACTGTACTTAAGTCAATGTCGTTCATCAAATACACAGTTTTTCCGCTATAGTTATCTCCTGCATTTACTTCATCTCGAAACGCTACTAAATCTGCTGCATCGTAAATATATGTCACCGTTTCCGTATTTGGTAAACGATTTATCGTTGTTGCACTTGTTTTATTATCACTTTCCAATAAGCTTAGCGTATTAACAGGCATAGAAATATCCGCTAGCTTTAATGCAGCTAACGTTGTTGTAACTAACGCAATACTTGTAAGCGCTATTGTCGTATTCTTTTTTAGTTTTGTCTTTAGTTTCTTGCTTAGTTTCATTTCTACTCCTTCGTTAAATTTTTCGTTTTTGCCTTTATATAATATATATATATTATTAATATTTATATAATTAATATATATATAATTAAATATAGTTTTTTATATATTTTCAATACTGTTATTTTTTATATTACAACCTAAAAATCCTTTGAAACATACGGAAAAAAGCACTTTCCTTAAAAAGTGCTTTTTTTGACATTTTATTTGTTTTTGTATTACATTTTTAATGAAAAATCAATTGTATCGTACGGATTAGGTTATTTTCTTACATTGCTATTTTTATTAATTCCTCTATATGTTCTACTAAAAATAGTGGTATGTTTAAAATTTTTCCATCAAGTGATAAATTATTTAGAGACAAACGTATGGATAAGTTTGTATCGTACTTTTCATTGTACTTGCTTAAACTTTTGTTATTTGTTGAAGTCCCTGCTTTTACTTCAATCGGTACAATTTGGTTTTGTGTTTGTATCATAAAATCAATTTCATGTTTATCAAAAGTGAAATAATTTGGAACGTTTTCATAAACTGTATTTAGCATATTAAGTATATAATTCTCGGTTAGTGCTCCTTTAAATTCTTCGAATAATCGATTACCCTCTATTATGATTTTACTATCTATGTTAGACATTCTTCTTAAAAGACCAACATCATTCATGTATATTTTAAAAGCACTTAAATCATGATATGCTTTTAATGGAATATCTGCCTTTTTTATATTATATACTTTTGAAATTAAATTAGCATCATTTAGCCAATTTAAAGAATTTTCATATTCTCTTGCTCTTGCTCCTTCTTTTACAGTTTGATATAAAAACTTTTTGTTTTCTTTTGATAGCTGAGAAGGAATGCTATTCCATATTAGAGAAATCTTATTAGCTTCACTATTTTCAACGTGTTTTGCAAAGTCGTTTTCATATGATTTTAATATGCTACTTTGAATCTTATTTACTTGCTCTATATCTTTTTCATTCACCCATGAAAATACTGCTTCTGGCATGCCACCTATGATAAAATATGCCTTTAATTTTTCTTCTAATTGCTTAAAAAATATTTCTGGTATTGGCTCTATTTTGTCTATATTTCTCATATAGTCTACTAAGTTTTCGCAATGATCTGCTTTTAGAAATTCTGTAAAAGACATTGGATATAATGTCGCAAACTCTACTTTTCCTACTGGAAAAGAGGTGTGTGACAATCGAATTCCAAGTAGGCTCCCTGCTGCAATAATATGGTATTCATTTGCATCTTCTTGAAAATATTTTAATGCATTTAATGCATTAGGGCATTCTTGAATTTCATCAAAAAATATCAGTGTTTTTTCTGGTAAAATTGCTTTTCCATGTACAAATGATAATTGCTCTAAGATACGTTTTGGATCCTTTGTATAAGAAAATAATTCGTACAAATTCTCATCATGATCAAAATTAAAATATGCTACACTTTCATAATTTTCTTTTCCAAATTCTTTTACGATATACGTTTTTCCTACTTGCCTTGCTCCTTGCAATATTAGTGGTTTCCTATATTTGCTATTTTTCCAATTGATTAATTTTTCCATAATAAATCTTTGCATATTATCATCTCCTCATATGTTATTATATGTCGATACTACTATTATTATACCTGTTTTATCACGTTTTTGCAATATTTTCTCTTGTTTTTATCACATATTTTCTTGTTTTTTTTACTGTTTTATCACATTTTTTATAATCTTTTAAGGATTTGTATCACATTTTTATTTTTTAGAATCGTTATGAAATTATCTTGATTCATGTAAAATAGACAGCCATTTGGCTGTCTATTTTATCTAAAACACAATATAGGTATTTGGGGCTATGCTATGTCCTGAACCAGATGCACTTCTTAATTCAAAGTGTAAATGATGTCCTGTACTGTTTCCTGGATTTGGGTCGGTCTCCGGATCTCCTCCCTCTTTTCCTATTACTTCTCCTTGTGTTATGCTTTGTCCTACTGTTACATCAATTTCGGATAAGTGTGCATAGAAACTATATATCGTTTCC
>JAGAIV010000021.1 GCA_017626365.1 Clostridia bacterium | reverse complement strand
TTTTTTAGATAAATGTATTCAGTTTTCAATGTACATATTTACTTATGTTATTATTTTATATTTACATATGATACTTTGTCAAGGGGAAATTTCACTTTTTCTTAACTTTGTAAAATGTGTTAATTCTTTCAAATTTTTTTTGATATAGTTTAAACTCTATCCAATAGAATTGAATTCTTTTTTCCATCGATTCGGCGTCATTGTAACCAACTTCATCAATTTTAACTCTGTGGAATTCCACGGAATTAAATTTATCATTATGCAATTTTTCCCATAATCCTACATACAATGCAGTATCCTTATTACTCAAGTAGTTTATCTTATTTTATCTATTTTTTAGTAAAAAATGAATAGTTAATAGTGGATAGTAAGAAGTGCTCTATATACATGCTCCAATACTACCTATTCACTATTAACTATTCACCATTGATTCTTCACTGCGACTGTAAGTCGCACTTCTGGTGGGAGTTGGTTACCCAAAAATGAACTTTCAATTTCACTTAATTTGGGTATTCTCTCACTATAAAATTTGTTTTGTGTTGTAAATACTATTGTTAAATTGTCATCATATAAATACGCTTTATATACTAACATATTGATTAGCATTTGTCTATATCTCATATCGTTAATATCAATTTTTCTCATTTCCTTTAAAAAGAATTTGATTTGTTGAGCTGTTACTTTTACAATATTATTTTCTTCTTTTCGTATTTGTTCTTATATTTCTTTATGTTCTTTTTTTATTTTTTCCATTTCTGCATAAGTGTATTTTCTTATACTATCAACTTCACAATCCTTTATAAAGGCAAACAAATTATATTAAAATATTCTAAAATTAACTAGAATTAAATCTCGTTACAACTAGAATAATAAGAAATTATAGTTTTATATAAAAACTAAATAGCCAATACTCCTATTGATAAAAAAGCATAAGTATAATTTAATAAATAAATAATAATTGAAAGGAAGAATATTATGGCTTTTGGATATTATATGAATATGGAAAGAATAGCTTTAGATATTGCTAAAGAGCATACTGAAAATATGACAAATGATAATATGGAAGATGATGTATTTCTAGATGAAAATAAATTAGAAAATAATATAAAAAATGGATTTATAGTTATAACACAATTAATAACATTTATAGAAAGTTTTTTAATACAATTTTGAATACTTGCATAAATTATAAAGGAAAAGACTTTTTAAAAACCAGCATAGATGAATGCTTTAGAAAAATTTTAAGGGTAAGAAATGAAATGATACATTTTAAAATAACAGATATTGGTATAGGAACAGGAATTCTTAACTTTTCATTTGCTGGTGTTGAAACAAAAAGTTTTTTTACCAAGAAAAATATGCAAGAGTCTATAAATAAAACTATTTTATTAGGAGACTTAATTGCTAAAGAACTTAATCTTCATACTTTTCATAATATAAATATTTTTGAATGTGATGGCAGAGATGGATTGGTAAATTATGTTTATGACAAAGAACTTACAATGATAGATGAATCTAGATATGAAGAATAAGTTTCTAAATATTACAAAAAAAGATAGTATTTATTTACTATCTTTTTCTTATATTCTATATTGTTTAGTGCATATTCACACGCTTGTATAACAAATCTTGAAAATGTAACATTTTGATTTTTTATTGCATTTTCTATATCTTCTATTAGTTGAATTGGAAATCTTATTGTTTTATTTTCAGTTTCTTTCTTATAAGGTTTTATTTGAAAATCCATTTGCATTACCTCCTATATGTATATATTGTATTGCAAGAAATAAAATAAAGAAGCATTGCAAAAAGTCTTTCATTTTATTTTAAAATTTGATAATATATAAGAAATATCGTAAGAGGTACAATATAAAATGGAATAACTAAAAATGGACTTTTGTGTTCCTTACTATATAGTAGAAGAACTTGTAGACTATATAGAGTTAACTGCACAAGGTCATTGTAAATGTATGAAATGGGAAAATATCAAAGCACTTTTAAGATTAGCAAAAGCAAATAATAGATTATCTAATGAACAAGTAGAATTTATTATAAAGAAGTATAACCGAAAATAAAAAATATATGCAACTTTAAAGTTTTATGTTATAATGTAGTTAATCGACAAAAGAAAAGGAGATAAATTTTATGGAAAATATAAATGGCTTTTCAAATGAAGCAATTCAAGAATTACAATACTATGTGTATAAGTTAATAGACCCTAGAAATGGTAAGGTTTTTTATATAGGTAAAGGCAAAGGAAATAGAGTTTTCTCACATGTTAATGGCTGGCAAGGATATAATTATGAATTAACCCAAGAAGATGAAGAAGAAAAAGAAAATTCAAAAATGAATATCATATCACAAATTAAGTCTGCTGGTCTAGAAGTTATTCATATTATACATAGACATGGTATGGATGAAAATACTGCTTTTGAAGTTGAATCAGCATTAATTGATGAATATTCTTCCGAATTTTCAAATAAACAAGGTAGTCGTAATACAGATAGAAGACCTGCAAATTGTAATCAAATAAATGAATTGTATAGTTTACCTGTCATTGAAAATTTTAATGCAGAAGATAAACTATTATTGATAAAAATTAGGCAAGATAATGTTGACACTTGGGGTAATGGTTCTATTTATGAAACTGTTCACCAATGGTGGAAAATTAATAAATATAGAATAAATGATATAAAACAAGTAGCAGCAGTTATAAATGGTGTAGTAAAAAATGTTTATTCTGTAAATGATTGGTATTATAATGAAAATATGAATAGATGGGGTTTTAATGGTACAGAAATTGAAAATTCTCCATATAAAAATAAAAGAATTCCAAATGATTATATGAAAAAAGGTCAAGCAAATCCAATACTATATACATTTTAAATAAAAATAGAAGATAACAATAAAATGCTATCTTCTATTTTATTTTTCTAACACTATTATAGTTTCAAAATTTTTAAATTTAATATGTTTCGCTAATAATAAATTATCTATATTTTCTGTTCTTTCTTGTATATTTACATCGTTTTTCTTTATAAAGTCTTCTATAGAATCATTTATTTTTTCGTTAATTTCATCTGTATTTTCAAAAATTTCTACTAACATTATATCATTTTCTTCTATATAATCTTTTATTTTTGCATAAACTTGTCTTGTTTTTCCTTCTTTATTTAATAATTGACAATTAAGCATATCAGGATTTTCTTTAGTTCTAAACTTATCTAATTTATCTATATTTCTCGTTTTTAACACATTTTCATTTGATACGCAATCTTGTTTATAAATCCATCGCACCGTATCTGCATATTCATATTCTTCATCTTCAATTAATTCAATTTCAAAATTTTCAAAAAATCCATATTCTGCATTAATAAGCAAATCTTCGTGAATGTATTTTTCTTCATTTTCCTCATTTCCTAATATTACCATAAGCATTCCTAAATTTTTATGAATATACATATATGAATAAAATGGTTCTACTATATCAACATCACATTCCATAAAATCAATTCCTGTATTTTTAACTAATGCAAATCTATCATTGTATTCTCTAAAATTCATATCTCTAACTTTTTTATACATTTCCATTTTATCTCCATATTTACTTTTTTATTATATTTTTTAGTCCTTAATTTTACTAATTACTAGAATTAAATTCTAGTTTGGTATATATAATTATATTATTTTTTTCTGAAAGTTTATCTGAATTAAATCTGATAACAACTAGAATAACAAAAAGTAGGAAAATATATAAAATTCCTACTTTTCCCCTTTCAAATTATAACCTTACATTAATTGCAAATCCACAACTAAAACAAATAAAGTTCATTTTAGGGAACAATGGTGGAGGCGAGGAGAGTCGAACTCCTGTCCAATAATCCTTTCATACCAGTTTCTCCGAGTGCAGTTTGTTATTCGTATTCCTAGCATAATTCATTAACAAACAAACGAATTATGTTAGTAGCTTCTCATTACCCACTATTCTTGAAGCAAAGAATAGCTTTGTTTCCTACTAATTTGGCGCCTTTTATAAGCCGTAGGCCTCTTGTAAAAGACGTAGCCGCACCTAGGCAGCTAATGCTACTTCGTTATTTCTAGCGTTTATATTTAGTTTCTCGTTTTTTTAAGTGGGTCATACGAGAATCCACTACTCGCTACCAATACTGCTAGATTACTGTCGAAACCAATTACGCCCCCATATAAGTGTCATATTTTATTATACAACACTCATGTCATTTTTACAAGATATTTTTCTTGACTTTTTAAAGTATCATGCTTCCACTTTTTTCGGATTTCTTAAAAACTAAAACAGAGAGATTACTGGTAATCTCTCTGTTAATTTTACGTATTTCTGGTTTGTAAAATGACCGCTTCGTCATTCTACTCTACTTTTTATCCTAACTACTTCTTGTAGTCTTGCTATCGATTCTTTAGCGCTCAGTGCTACAAGTATAAAGTGGAACGGAAACCGACGAAACCGGCGGCAGCGGGCGTACTACCGTAGCTACGGTATGCTGCTGGAAAATCGCTAGCACTGAGATCGTAAAAGCCTCCACGTATCGTGCAATGATCCCCTTGCATAGCTAGAACCTCCGTCGTCAATTCGAAAACGTAAGGAATGCTCGCACTGCTATAAACCTCCGTCGTCAATTCGAAAACATTTCCTCCCATATCATAGATATTACATGGATGTACTGTATCATATCCCGTTGTAGTTGGTGCTGATTGACTATAATATCCTCCAACACTGTTCGTTGGATAAGTACTATTTTGTGTCTCTATAAATTTCAATGCCGTATCCCATGCATAACTACTACATAATCTACTTATTACTGCATCATTATCACTATACATACTTTCTGCTACTTCACGCGCTTTATCTCTTGTGATCCAATTCCATACTTGTTTTCCCTGTTGTATTACTGCTGTTCCATTACTATATCCTGTCCACGTTGTTGTTCCATCCGGACTTGTAGATACAGTTGAATCATATCCTACAACACCTACTTCATATCTTCCTATATAAAAGCCTTTATATTCATTTACACTATCTAACTCCGTTCTTGTTGCATCTATACTTGGCATTGCTTCTGTATAATAAGAATCGCTAACTATTTTATAACTATTCGTTGTACTATCATATTCTCCTTTTGTTTGTGCATATTCCCAATCATCGCTTGTAAATGCATATCTATCATAACTATATGATGTTGTATCATCTACTGGCACCCATACATATTCGTTTCCATTTGTTAGAGTTGGTGTTCCATCTGCATTCGTTGTTGTATCTTTTATTACAAATCCCGTGGATTTTGTTCCTTCTGTATGTGTAAATCCTTTTGGTACTGGTACCCCATCCACCATTGTGTATTTTTGTTCTGGTTCGTTATTTCCTCCTAATCCATTAATTATATTCTCTGCTTGGTTTGTGAATTCTGCTAATTGTGTTTGTTCATAACCTGCTGCATCCTGATAATTCTTTCCTGCCTCCTGTGCTCTTTTTAATATTCCATCTTGACCTATTGTTAAGTTAATTGTTATTCCTGCTAGTATTAGTAATACAATAATTGTGATTACTAATGCTACTAGTGTTATACCGTTCTTGTTACTTTTCATTTTCTTTCGTTCCTCCTTTATTTATACGTAAATATTTTATATCTACTAATATTACTTTGTCAATGGATTTTATATTACATTTTTGTATCAATTGCAAGTATTTTTACAGTTTTATATAATCATTCATTTTCATAATTGCCTATTGTTTTTTTCTTGACTTTTGTTTTTTCTTATTTTATAATACGTTTTAGTACAAATTTAGGGAGTATTTTATGGAACAAGTAAAGAAATTAATTAATAAATTTTTCACAAGAGAAGTTATCTTTTACCTTATTTTCGGTGTATTAACTACTGTTGTAAATATTGTTATTTCGTATGTGTTAACTGCTTTTTGTAAAGTAGAAGGAAATATTGCAAGTACCATTGGAATCATTTGCTCTATTTTATTTGCTTATGTTACCAATCGCAAATGGGTATTTAATTCTAGTGCTGTTACTGCTAAAGAAAAGTGGACTGAATTTGGAAAGTTTATTTTAGGTAGAGCTTTTACTATGGTAGTTGAAATTATCGGCGTATTCGTTTTAAATAACGTGATTCATTCTTTCTATGGTATGTTTAGTGATAACATTGCTTATTTAATAAACAAAATTTTAATTACAATAATTGTTATTATTTTAAATTTCTTTATTAGTAAATTTTTTGCATTTAAAAAATAATATTATGTTTTGGGCTACATTTATTTTGATTGGAGGAAATCAATAATGAATTGTAGCTTTTTTAAACCCTTTTTGGTTTATTTTATAATTATTTTTCTATTTTGCACTCTGTTTATTCCGGTTTATTTTTCTTATCCTGAAATTTTTGGCAATAATTTAGATTTTATTGATTTTGATTCTTCTTTAGAATTTATATGGCCCATCCCAGAATATACAAATATCACTTCTTATTATGGCAAGAGAGTTTCTCCTACTGCACGGAGCATCAATCTTTCATAAAGGAATCGACATTGGCGCACCAGAAGGAACCAAACTATATGCCATTTGTGACGGAGAAATCACCTTTGCTGATTTTTTAGGTGGTGGCGGGTACACTATTACTTTATCCAAAAATGATATGAAAATAACCTATTGCCATGTATCTCCAGAATTTATAGTTTCTGTTGGTGATACTATAAAAAAAGGGCAACATATTGCTAATGTTGGTCCTAAGAATGTATATGGTATTCCTAATAACCCGTACAAAGATAAAGACGGAAATCCAACAAATGGTGCTACCACAGGCTGCCATTTGCATTTAGGTATTAGAATTAACAATCAATATGTGAACCCTTTATCACTTTTTCCTAATATAGCAAATTAAAAAGAGAGGTTTTCCCCTCTCTTATCTACATATCATCATCGTTATTTTCTTCGTCATTCTCATCATCTAGTTCTTCCTCATGTCCACATCCTCCACAACTTCCACAATGTCCAGCACATCCTTTTTCTTCTTCAGCATTCCAATCAAGTTCAATTATATTGTGACATTCTGGGCATTCTACTTCTTTTATATCACTTCCTATGTCTGATACAAATTCGTAATTGCAATATGGACATACAATTTCAAAATCATAGTCTTCTTCTCCAACAAATAATTCTTTTTCCATGTTATTTAATGCTGTTTCTATCTCTAATTGTTTCTTTTCTAATATTCTTTGATTTTCTACTACTTGATTTACTCTTCTTTCACTAATGTCCATTACTTTATCTAATTCATTCATATATAACATAGAAATATCTGCAATTTGTTGTTTTATAAAATTAAGTTCTTCTTGATCTGTAATTCTTTCTTCTATTTTTGCAATAATTTTATTAAATTCTGCTTTTAGACTTGACATGATTTTTATTCTTCCTCTCTAAAACTAAACTCTTTCCATGTATTCACCAGTTCTAGTATCAATTTTGATAACATCACCTATATTAATGAATAATGGTACACTTATCTCATATCCATTTTCAAGTGTTGCAGGTTTTCCAGATGTAGTTGTTGTGTTTCCACTAAATCCTGGTTCTGTATAGGTAACTTCTAATTCAACAAACATTGGTGGTTCTACTGCAAATACATTTCCTTTGAAAGATAGGATTTTTACACTCATATTTTCTTTAATGAATTTTAAGCTATCTCCTAATTGTTCTTTATTTAATGGAATTTGTTCATATGATTCATTATCCATGAAATAATATAAATCTCCATCGTTATATAAATATTGCATTTCTCTTTTTTCGATTTCTGCTCCTGGGTATTTTTCAGATGGATTAAATGTTTTTTCTAAAACTGCTCCTGAAATTACATTTTTTAACTTTGTTCTTACAAACGCTGCTCCTTTACCTGGTTTTACGTGTTGGAATTCAACTACTTTATATACGTTTCCATCCATTTCAAATGTTGTACCATTTCTAAAATCTCCTGCCATATATACTTCTGCCATTTCATTTCCTCCTTATTATTTCAATATCTTTAATATTTTATACTATATTTGTTTAAAAATCAAGGTTTTTCCATGATTTTCTATAAGAACGTGGGTTTTTGGGTCGACTTGGGCGTCGACCTCTACATTATCCTTTTATGATTACATATCTTTCATATTTTAGCGGAATCCTCCTCCGCTTCCACCGTCCTCCTCTGGAGCCTCCTCCTCCGCCTCTAGAAGAGAATCCTCCTCCGCCACTAGAATAACTTGAAGCTCTTGATTCTGCATTTTGGGATGAATATGCTTTACTAATTCCATGACTTGCACATAAATTAATAAATGTTATATTGTCATAAGAATAAAAATTAGATGTTTCTATTAACTCAGGATATAGATTTTTGAATTGCTTTGCTACTTTTTTTGCGATTCCCATCATTTGTGCATATATTAGATATTCTTCGAATAGCTGTACTTCTATAGGTTCTCTTTCTGATATTAAAGTATAGTTTAATAAATATCTTTTTAAGCCTGCTAATTTTATAGCCTCTTCTTTTAATTCTGGAGTTGCTGTGTATCTTTTGGTTTTTATTATTTTAAAACTTACTTTCTCTTCTAAAATAATTAGTCCTTCTTTTATTAATTCTTTCTTTTGACTTGATATAATACTATCAAACCAAGAAAGAATTCTATAATAACTTTTTTTACACCATTTTTCAAATTCCTTGTTTTCTAATATTCCATCATTACTAGCCTCTAAAAGCATATTAAATAATCTTTTTTCATCTTCATTTGTTATATTATCAGTATCTGTTTCATTCAATACAATTACTGTATTTTCTTTTTTAAAGATATTCCCTTTTTCTTTTTGTTCTAGTTTGATAAGTGAATCTTTTAACCATTTTAGTATAATAGCACCTAATATGTCCGTTTTACTTTTTATGATACCATATTGGTGTCCTATATAATATGCCTTAAATATATCTTTATCGCATGGTATATCTCTATAATATGGCACATTTTTTGGTATATGTTTTCCTTGTTTTCCAAAATTAAAAGTTGATTTACTCGAAGATATTTTTTTTATAAATGCTATAAATAAATATAATACAATATACATAGCAAAATATATAACTAGTAATCCTAGCATATTTTTTTTAGGACTAATTTCTTCTGAATAGTGCTCTGTTCCTTCTTCTGCAAGGTTATAGTAATATTCAAAATTATGGTCAAGTTTATTAGTAGTCTTAAAGGTTCCTAGTGGAAATTTTACTAATATTGTCATATATTCATCTGTATTTAAACTTCCTTTCGATTGCATTTCAATATATCCATCATATACATAGGCTGTCCCTCCATAATTACCATATCCCCATACATCTATTGTATCTTCTATATATGAATTTGTATGTATCTTTATATATACACTTCCTATTGCATTAGAAAATTTATATGGAATTAATGTCCAATAAATCATTTGTGAATCATTTAACTCTGAAACAAAATTTGTAATTGTATATTTTACAGTATAAGTGTGTGTACCATAACTACTAATTCCCCAACAAATTTCTAATCCATTGGAAATCATATTTATCCCACATTTATTTGCTTTACTATCTAAACTTCCAGATGTATTCCAACTTGAAAGTGTAGTATATTTTACATTATTATCAAAAACTGTTAAATCTGTGACTTTTGAATTTCCTAAATTATAATAAGGATGATAAACCTCTGTTCCACTAGTTGCATTGCAATTCCAAACTTCTGTTATTTGTGCATTTCCATTATTATCTACATATATATCCATCGATATTTTACTTATCGAATTTGCTTGTGATGTATTACATAAAGAAAGTATTATATATGCCAATATTGCAATGAAAAAAATCGAAATAATTTTTACTTTTATTTTCATATAATCCCCTTATATCTTACATTTATTATCTCTCTATTTTATATTCTTTATCCCTTTATAATCACATATCCTTTTTCTGAATTAGTTAATCTCTTTGCTCCTTGTTTTGTTATTACAACTGTATCTTCTATTCGTACACCAAATTTTCCCGGAATATAAATTCCTGGTTCATCGGTTAAAACCATGTTTTCTTTTAATAAAATATCTCCCACTCTAGAACTTAGCAAAGGCTCTTCATGAACGTCTAATCCTACTCCATGTCCTAATGCATGAACTAGGTCAAAACGGTTCACTTTGAAATCATTTTCTACCATTTTAGTTAAAATTCTAACATTTGCTCCATCATATAACTCTTTTAAGGTTAATTCTTGATTTTTTAATACTAAATCATATACTGGTTTTATATAGTCTTGTACAAAATCAACAAATATGGTTCTTGTCATGTCTGAACAATAACCTTTATATTTACAACCAAAGTCTATTGTAATTACATCTCCTGATGCAATTTTTCTATCTGTTGGAACAGCATGTGGCATAGAAGAATTTGGACCGTGAAGCTACAATCGTTTCAAAGCTTGTACCATCTGCACCATGTGTTAAAAAATATCGTTCAATTTCCCATGCAATTTCTTTTTCTGTCATTCCTTTTTTAATAAAAGATAATAAATGTGTGAAACAATCATCTGTTATTTTACAAGCCATTTCAATATTTTGTATTTCCTCTTCATCTTTTATCATTCGTTGTTTTTCTATCATATTTTCTGTTTCAACAAAATTATTAATTTTATATTTTATCATATATTCTTTATATTTTGCATATGTTAGATAGTTTTCTTCAAATCCCACATTTTCGCAAAATAAAAAGAAATTTTCATAATCATCTTTCGACACATCTGTAATATTTGTTACAATGATTTCATCATCAATGGTTAATGTTTTATTCACCATTTCAATATACCTTGAATCCGTAATATATACATTTTCTTTTCTAGTTAGTAATAAAACTCCTTCTGCTTCCACTCCGAATTAGATAACGAATATTAACCGGATTTGAAACAATCATTCCTTCCATGTTCATTCTTGATATTTTATCTCGTAGCCATCTTAGTTTAGGATTCATATTTTCCCCCTTTTATTTGCCTCGTCTTGAGCAGATATAGAATCTGCCCTACGTTTTTAATTTAATCTACCATACATTCCTAGCGTAAATACCTGTAATAAAATTTGTACTAACGTTCCAAATGGTACAAATATTGCTATAATTGCAGCTAATACAATAAATGGTCCGAATGGTATGTATTCATCTGATTTTTTCTTTTTGGTAGCTAATAGAATAATGCTAATAATGGCACCTAATAAGAATGCAATTAACGAAATAACAATAATTCCGCTAAATCCAAAATATAATCCTAATGCTCCCATTAATTTTACATCTCCAAATCCCATTGCCTCTTTTCCTGCAATTAATCCACCTATAAGAGTAATCAAAAGGAATATTCCAGCTCCTGTAATCATTCCCAATAACATATCACCTGCTATATTGATATTCACAATTCCATATATGAATGTGAATAGTAGTCCAATTTCAAACATTGTTAAATTTAATCTATTTGGTATAATTTGAAGTCTATAGTCTATTACAAATGCTGAAAGTAACATTGGAATTAATAATCCAAATTTAATTAGCGGTAGATTTCCATAAAAATTTTTATGAATTCCGCAAAAATATACTAACGCAATATATGCAAAAATCATGACAAGAATAATCCAATAATTTATTTTCTCTTTTTTAGCTATTTTAAAGAAATCTTTTGAAAAAAACTTTTCTTCTTCTGGTAATTTATAATTAGCTATATTTACGAGCCATCCAATAATAGCTCCTAATATTGCTGCTCCTACATAGTATAAAATATGTACATCATTTATATACATCTTTTGTTATTCCCCTTTCGTATCTTTTAATCTTTCCTTATATTTCTTCTTAATATAATTTTCAATTGGTCTTTTTACTACCGTTACAAATATATCTTTTTCTTTAATTGGTTCTACTAAAATAGAAAACATTCCTGTTCTATTTGCACCTAATACATCAGTAAAAATTTGGTCTCCTACTACTGCTACATTTTTGCTCTCTAGCCCCATAATATCTCTTGCTTTTTTCAATCCTATTTTCAATGGTTTTTTTGCAAAATAAATATATGGAATATCTAATTTCTGGGCTACCATTTTTACCTTTTCTTTTTTATTACTATTAGATGCTATACAAAACTTAAAACCCTTTTCTTTTAGTTTTGTGCACCATTCTTTCGTCCCTTCAGGAATATTTTTATAATAATCTATTAAAGTATTATCTACATCTAAAATAATACCTTGAATTTTATTTTGCTCTAGCATTTCATATGTAATTTCTTGTACATTATTTAAGTAAATTTTCGGATATAAATTCATAAAATATCTCCTAAGTATTTTTTCTTTATTATATTATCAATATCTATGATTTTTGTCAATTTATATTACAAACTTCTTTACAAAGATTTTGGATTATTATATAATCCAAATAGAATAATACAAAGGAGTTACTATGAATACAAATGCAAAAATAATTCAAGATAAAAAATTTAATACAAAATTATATCCTTTTTATAAAGCATTATCATGGGATTTATTGTTTTACTATTCCATTTCTTTCTTATTTTTAACACAAACAAAAGGAATTAGTGCTGCAACTGTTTTATTTACAGACGCCTTTTATCCTATTTTTAAATTTATTTTACAAATTCCATGTGCCGCTATTGTTGGAAAAATTGGTAATAGAAAAGCAACAATTATAGGAAATATTTTAGTTGCTACATCTATTTTAATACTATTTCCTGCAACAGGTGTAATAGAAATTATTATTTCACAATTTTTTTCAGCATTTGGATACGCTTTAAAGGCTTTAACAGAATCTAACCTATTATATGATTCTATCCCTCGTTCAAAAAGACGAAATGACTTATTCTCTTTGATTGATGGAAAAGCTTCTTCTTATTACTATTATATTGATGCCATATCTGCTACTGCTACTGGTTTCTTATTTGTTATTAATGGCTATTTACCTATGATTATTTGTTTTAGTTTATGTGTTTTGGCAGTTTTCCTTTCCTCTAAATTTAAAGAAACAACACTTCATAAACAGAACTCAGAAAATAAAAATGCTGTTACATTTAAAGATAGTATTAGTGATCTTCGTCAAGCATTTTCATTTATTTTTCGCTCTTCCAGACTAAGAAATTTAATTTTATTTAGTTCTGTATTAACAAGTGCTTTAGCAATTCTTGTAACACTAAGAAGTAGTATCTTAACAGATATTTCCCTTCCAGAGCAATACTTTGGTATTATCACAGCAATTGCGCAAATTATCTCTGGAATTACCTCTGCTCGTTCTAGTTGGTTTCATAAAAAATTTAGAAATAGAACCTTAAAATTATTTGGAATGAGTGTTGCAGTATCTATGATACTTATGGGAGTCCCTATTGTTTTAGGCTTAAACTTTGGTCTTACTCTTGAAATTTTATTATTACTATTTGGAATACAATTTATAATGAAGGGACCATTTTATACCCTTATCAAACGCTATTTAAACAGCTTTTCAACTTCATCTATGAGGCCAAAAATTTTAGCAGCACATGATGTAATTTATAGCATCACAAGGGCAATCTTTACATTTTTTGGTTCATGGTTATTAGGCTTAACCTCCACTGCATATGTATGTATCATATTAGGTTGCATATTCACTATTCTTACAACACTATTACTTGACCGTATGAGACATACCGTCGGATTAAAACCAGAAGAATACCCAGAAAAAGACATAAAATTCACAGAAGTACATTAAATTGAAAGAGTGAAGATAGGTTTGTCAACCTATCTTCACTCTTTTTTCTGCCCATTTAAACTCTAATCTTTCTAAAATCCGATTTTGAAGATTTTTCATCTCTTCAGTTGAAAGACTCTTCCTCAGATTTTGGTTAGGGACAAACATACACTTTTCCTTATCCATAAAAGTGATCTCCATTTTCCCTAATTCTTTGCCATCTTCTTCAATTGTTAATGTCATTTCAGTAATTTCAATGTTTCTCATTTTTTCCCTTTCTGCATATTGCAAAAAAAGTCTGTACTAGCACTTTTGGTTTATGGTACTTTTATATTATATTACATTTACATAATACTGTCAATGTTTCTATTTGCAAAATCTATGCTTTCCGATTGTTATCACATGCGGTCTTGACCAAATCCATTTATTCGTTGCTGTTGCTGGATTAAAATAATAAATAGAGCCATACGATGGATCCCATCCATTTAACGCATCTTGTGCAGCTTTTTTTGCTGTACTATTTGGTGTTAAATTAATTTGTCCATCATTTACTACACTAAATGCACCATTTTGATAAATAACTCCTGCTATGGTATTTGGGAAATTCGAATTTCTAACACGATTTAATACTACAGCTGCTACCGCTACTTGCCCCTCATACGGTTCTCCTCTTGCCTCTCCATAAACCAATCTAGATAGCAAATTTAAATCACTTGAACTAGCGGATGAAGAAGAACTACTACTAGCAGACGTAAAAATCCCCATTGCTTCTAATGTTCTTTTTCCTGCTATTCCATCTACAACCAAACCATTCTTCCTTTGAAAATATTTTACAGCAGCAAGAGTTTGGCTTCCATAAATTCCATCGATATTCCCATTATAATATCCCCAACGTTTTAATTTTGTTTGAATTTGAACAACCTCATTTCCTCTTGACCCATATTTCGATAAAGCTTGTACAATATTACTACTAAATATATTATACAAAATAAACATTAATAAAGCTAAACTAATGCAAATAATAGCCATCTTATTTCTATCAATTGTTTTTATCATTTTCTTCAAAAAAATCACCCTCTTTTAGAAAATATACTTTTTTAGTATCTTTTCCAAATTTGGGTGAATTTATACAAAATATTTTATTTAAAAAATTCCTACTATGTTTCCTTCTTCATCTATATCTATACTTTCAGCTGCAGGAACTTTTGGAAGTCCTGGCATTGTAAATATTTTTCCTGTTAATACTACAACAAATTCTGCTCCTGATTTTAGACGAATTTCTTTTACGTGAATGGTAAATGGCTTATCACAAATTAAGTTTTTAGGGTCATCTGAGAAAGAATATTGTGTTTTTGCTATACAAACTGGAAAATTACCATATCCTAGTTTTTCTATTTTTGCAATTTCCTCTTCTGCTTCTTCCGAATACTCTACTTTCTCAGCACCATAAATATTTTTCGCTAATTTTTCAATTTTTGTTTTTATTGAAGCTTCTAGTCCATAAGCATAATTTAACTTGGTTTCGATGTTTGTTAATTCCACTATTTTTTCAGCTAAATCTTTTGCTCCTTCTGCTCCCTTTTCCCAGGCTTCTACTAAACTTAAGTTAATTCCTCTACCTTCTAATTTTTCTTTTAATAATGAAATCTCTTTTTCGCTATCATCTATATATTTGTTAATTGCTACAACAACATTTAATCCAAATACATTTGTTAAATTATCTATGTGTTTTAACAAATTATGAATTCCTATTTCTAGAGCTTCTATGTTTTCTTTTTTAATGTCTTCTTTATCTACTCCACCATGATATTTTAACGCCTTCATTGTTGCAACAATAACAACTGCATCTGGCTTTAATTCTGCTTTACGACACTTAATATCTATAAACTTTTCTGCTCCTAAATCTGCACCAAAACCTGCCTCTGTTACAACATAATCTGAAAGTTTTAATGCCATTTTTGTTGCTATTATGCTATTGCAACCATGAGCAATATTAGCAAATGGTCCTCCATGAATTAATGCTGGAGTATGCTCTAAGGTTTGTACTAAATTTGGTTTTATCGCATCTTTTAATAAAACAGCTAAACTGCCTTCTGCTTTTAAGTCTCTTGCATAAATTGGCTCATTTTTTTTATTATAACCGATTACTATATTTCCAATTCTTTTCTTTAAATCTTCGATATCTGAGCTCAAGCATAAAATAGCCATAATTTCAGATGCAACAGTAATATCAAATCCATCTTGTCTTGGTACAATTCCTTTTTCTCCTGAAAGTCCACACTCAATTGTACGAAGTTGTCTATCATTTAAATCTACACAGCGTCTCCATACCACTTTATCAAAGCCTAATTCATTTCCAAAATAAATATGATTATCAATTAAAGCTGCTAATAGATTGTTAGCTGAAGTAATTGCATGAATATCTCCTGTAAAATGTAAATTGATATCTTCCATTGGTGCAACTTGTGCATGTCCTCCACCCGTTGCTCCTCCTTTTACTCCAAATACAGGTCCTAAAGAAGGTTCTCTTAGTGCAAGCATAGCCTTTTTACCAATATATGATAACCCATCAGCAAGTCCAATGGAAACTGTCGTTTTTCCTTCTCCTAATGGTGTTGGGTTAATAGCTGTTACTAAAATCAATTTTCCATTTTTATTGTTGCTAATTCTTTGTTTTAATTCATCTGATAATTTTGCCTTATATTTCCCATAACATTCTAATTCTTCTTTTTCAATTCCTACTATTTTAGCAACTTCTTCAAATGGTTTTAATGTTACACTTCTTGCAATATCAATATCTCCCATTTCTTCTTTCCTCCTATAATATTAAGCCTGCTATAATTCCTATCGTTGCTCCCACTAATACTTGCTTTGGTGTATGTCCTAAAACTTCTACTAGTTTTTCTCCAACTTGTACTCCACTTAAACCTGGCGTTTCAACCAACTTATTTAGTAATTTAGCCTGCTTTCCTGCAGCTCTCCTTACTCCTGATGCATCGTACATAACAACAAATGCAAAAACAACAGATATTGCAAAAATTGGTGTTGTAATTCCTTCATATTTACCAATTAGTGTAGCAAGTGATGTAACAACAGCTGAATGAGAACTTGGCATGCCTCCTGCTCCTAAAATACGTTTAAAATTAAACTTTTTAGTTGTCACTAAATCGTATATCACTTTGAATAGTTGAATTCCAAACCACATTAAAAATGGAACATATAAATATTTAAAATCTGTTATGTTCATTATTTTCTCCCCTTTTATTTACCACTAATTTTCTGTACTAAAACTTTCTTCTACTACTTCATCTCCATTTTTAATTAAAATAGAAATCCTTTTTTCTGCGTTTTCTAATATCTCACTACAAGTTTTAGATAGTTTCATTCCCTCTTCAAATTTTGTTACAGATTGATCTAAATTTAAGTCTCCTTTTTCAAGTTCAGTTGCTATTTGTTCCAACCCTCTCATAGCTTCTTCAAAACTTATATTATTCTCTTCCAAAATCATTTCCTCCTTACATTATTTTTGCTGTTTTTTGTCCATCGATAAATCTTAATTCAATTTCATCATCTTTATCTATCTCATTTGCAGATTTTATGATTTTTCCTTCTCTTTGAACAATAGAATATCCTCGTGTTAATGTCTTTAAAGGACTTAATGTATCTAACTTAGAAATCATTTTTAGCATTTCACTTTTGCTATCCTTATATTTGTTTATAACTAAATTTTGCATATTTTTTGTAATCATATCTAAACGAATCTCTTTTTGTCTTATTTCTTGCAAAGGCTCTTTAAAGACTCTTCTTGCCATGCATTTTTCATACTGTAATCTCATCAATTCTACTTTTTTCTTTAAAGCAAGTTTATATCTTGTTTTGTAATTTTCGAGCTTAATTTTTAGTTCTTCAGTATCTGCTACTGCTAATTCTGCTGCTGCAGATGGTGTTGGTGCTCTTAAATCTGCTACAAAATCTGAAATAGAAAAATCAGTTTCATGTCCTACTGCTGAAATAATTGGAATATCAGATGCAAAAATTGCTCTTGCTACTACTTCTTCATTAAATGGCCATAGGTCTTCTAACGAACCTCCACCTCTTGCTAAAATTAGTACATCTGCTAACTTCTTTTCATTCATAAAATGAATAGCATCTGCTATTTTTTCTCCCGCACCTTCGCCTTGTACTGGTACAGGAAATAATCGTATATATACATTAGGATTTCTTCTTGTACTAACATTTATAATATCGCGAATAACAGAACCGGTTTGTGATGTTAAAACTCCCACAACCTTCGGCATAAATGGTATTTTCTTTTTATGTTCTTGAGAAAACAATCCTTCTAGTTCAAGTTTTTTCTTTAATTCTTCATATGCTTTATATAAGCTTCCCATTCCTTCTTCTTGCATTGCCTTACAATAAATTTGATAAACTCCATCACGTTCAAATACACTAACTGTTCCAAATACCATAACCTTCATTCCATCTTTTGGAACAAATTTTAGATTCTGTGTAAATGATTTAAACATAATGCACTTAATAAGAGAATTATCGTCTTTTAAGGTAAAATATAAATGTCCTGTATAATGATGTTTAAAATTTGAAATCTCACCTTTTACCAAGACATTATTTAGATATTCATCTCCTGCTACTTTATCTTTTATATATTTATTTAAATCCGTAACTGAAATTGGTTGAATCTCCATAGTTTTCCCCTTTTTTATGCTTGTAAGTCATTTTTCACGATACTTGCTAAAATACCATTAATAAATGAAGCACTATTATCTTCTCCGTATTTTTTAGCAAGTTCAATTACTTCGTTAATAGCTACTTTAAATGGTATTTTTCTATATAACATTTCATAAATTGCAAGTTTTAATAAAGAAAGATCTACTTTAGAAAGTCTTTCTAATTTCCAGTCTGCTTTTAAATTACTTGAAATTTTTTGGCTAATTTCTTCTTTATGAGCCTCTATTCCTGCCCATACATCTTTCATATATTCTCTTGTTTTTTCATCTGTTATGTTATTTGCCTCAAAATATAGTTCTATTTGTTCTTGTGCATTTTCTTTTTGTATTTCCATACTATATAGTAATTTAAAAGCCTCTTCTCTTGCTTGTGTTCGATTCATATCTGTCTTTCCCCTTTTTCATTATATTCATTTACATTCTATCAATTAAATTTTTTAGTTTTTCTTTTACTTCATATTTATTTCTTTGCACATAGTTACCCACAAACATTCCTATAGCTACTAGTATGATTCCTACTATTAAATCATAAAGGTGTGTAAATAAAATAACTAATGCGACAATTGCGCCAATAATAGCACCTGCATATTCACCTAAAAATTTTTTAAATCCTTCCATATTGTTATCCTCCCTAACCTTCTACTTTTTCTTCCTTAGGAGCAATATTTCTTACTTTAATATTTACTTCTTTAATATCAATATCAATTGATTGTTTAATAACTTCTTTTATTTTTAATTGTAATTTACTTGATAAATCTTTAATAATTGCATCTTCTTTTACGAATAATGTAACATCAATATTAATATTATTATCGCTCGTTAATATTACTTTTGATGTAACATCTTGTGTGTTTTCAAATCCTTTTACGACTCCGCTTACTAAATTTTGAATGGTATCTCTTGAAATTAATAATTTTCCATTTTCATTTTGAATTAATATTCCATTGTCTATGTTTTTATCCTTGTCCTTTTTTGAATCTGTTGTAAAAAAGATTCCTTTAATAGCAAGTAAAATTAGTACAACTAATATTCCTAGTGTAATATTACAAGCAGTTGGATTATTTAATAAATTTCTTACATACATTGTAACTATCTCTAGACGAATCCATCCTAATATCATAAAGGATAGGATTACAGATGCAATTAATGTAATACTTGAAAATAAGACTAATGCTATTTTATCTAATACTTTCATTTCTATTTCCTCCAATAATTTTTTATTATTTGTTGTGTATTTTATGCGGGTCGACCCCTACCATTTTATTCTTCTGTTTCTTCTTGTTTTTCTTCTGTTTTTTCTATACTTACTCCTTGAACATGAACATTTACTTCAATTACATTTAAACCTGTCATAGTTTCTACTGCTTTTTTTACTCTATTTTGAATTTCAAATGCGACATCAGGAATTCTTGTACCATATTCTACTATAATATTTACATCTATTTTTGTTTCTTTTTCTCCTACATCAACTTTAATACCTTTTGATAAGTTCTTTTTACCACTAAAAACTTCACTGATTCCTCCTGCGAATCCTCCTGCCATTCCTGCAACTCCTGCGACTTCTGATACTGCAACTCCCGCAATAACAGCCACAACATCATCTGATATTTTTATTCCATTATTATCCCCTGTTTCTACTGAAACTTCTTTTACTTCCCCTTCTTTAATTTCTTCATTTTCCATAATCTTTTCCTCCTTCAAAAGTGAAGCGCTTGTATTTTTTCATTCTTCACTTTTCACTATTTTTTAAGAAATACGTAATTTCCTTACATAAAAAAAATTGATATTCCTTAGGTTGCTACCTTAGTATATCAATTTTCTTTAAAATTTACAATATTTTTAACTAATATTTAATGATTTTTTATTTTAATTGATTCATAACTTCTTCGGCAAAGTTTTCTTCTTTTTTCTCGATTCCTTCACCTTTTTCAAATCTTGCAAATCTATTTATTTTTGCTCCTTTTGATTCTAAAAGTTTTGAAACTTTCATGTCTGGATCTTTTACGAAGACTTGTTCTACTAGGCAGATTTCTGCATAGAATTTTCCAATTCTTCCTTGTACCATTTTTTCTGCAATTTCTGCTGGTTTTCCTTCATTCATTGCTTGTACTTTTAGGATTTCCATTTCTTTTTGTACACGTTCAGCTGGAACTGAATCTCTATCTAAGTATTCTGGTTTTGCAGCTGCTATTTGCATACAGATGTCTTTGGCAAGTTCAGAATCTCCATTTTCTAATTCTACAAGTACTCCAATTTTTCCATCTCCATGGATATATTTTTCTACTAATCCGTTTGATTCGAATCTAGAAAATCTTCTGATTGTTAGTTTTTCTCCAATAGTAGCAATTTTTGAAGTTAATACTTCTTCCACTGTTTTTGTTTCATCTTTAATAGATTTTTGTGCTAATAATTCTTCTACACTTTCTGGTGCCTTTAATGCAATTTGTTCTGCTACATCTGAAGCAAAGCTTCTAAATTCTTCATTCTTACCAACAAAATCTGTTTCTGAGTTAATTTCAACAACGCTTCCTACTTTTCCATCTTCTGAAACGTATGCAGTAACAATACCCTCAGCTGCAATTCTGTCTGATTTTTTTGCAGCCTTTGCAATTCCTCTTTCTCTTAATAATTCAATAGCTTTTTCCATATCTCCATCTGTTTCTGTTAATACTTTCTTGCAGTCCATCATACCTGCACCTGTTTTTTCTCTTAAATCTTTTACCATTGTAGCAGTAACCATATTTTTTCCTCCTTCAAAAGCGAAGCTTTTGTACTCTTAACTCTTCGCTCTTCACTAAATTTAAATTAAATAAAAGGCACGGCAACTACCGTGCCCATACAAATATCTTTATTCTTCTACTGTTTGTGTTGCTTCTTCAGCTTCTGCAACAACTTCTTCTATACTTGTTGGTTCTTCGTTTTCTACAACTTCTTCTGAAACTGGTTCAAAAGCTTCTCCTTGTTTTCCTTCAATTACTGCATTTGCCATTACTGTTGTAATTAATTTTACAGCACGAATTGCATCATCATTTCCAGGGATTACATAATCAACATCTTCTGGGTTACAGTTTGTATCGATTAATCCGACAACTGGAATATTTAATTTTCTAGCTTCTAAAATTGCAATTCTTTCTTTTTTAGGATCTACTACGAACATAACTCCTGGTAGTTTATTCATTTCTTTAATTCCACCTAAGTTTTTCTCTAGTTTTTCCATTTCTTTCTTTAAAAGAATAACTTCTTTTTTAGGTAATACATCAAATGTTCCATCTTCTTGCATTGCTTCTAAGTCTTTTAATCTTTGAATTCTTTTTTGAATAGTATCAAAGTTTGTAAGCATTCCACCTAACCATCTTTGATCAACATAGTACATACCACAAGCTTGGGCTGCTTCTTTTACACATTCTTGTGCTTGTTTTTTTGTACCAACAAAAAGAATATCCTTTCCTTCTTCACTAGCTTCCTTTATAAATTGGTAAGCTTCATCAATTTTCTTTGATGTCTTTTGTAAATCAATAATGTGGATACCATTTCTAGCTTGAAAAATATATTCAGCCATTCTAGGGTCCCATCTTCTTGTTTGGTGTCCGAAATGTACACCTGCTTCTAGTAATTGTTTCATTGCAACTACTGCCATTTTTAATTCCTCCTTTAGTTTTTACATCCATAAAGCCTCTAACGCTTGCACACACACCAATATTATGGCACTAAAAGCAAACTAACTTTATGTGTATATTTTTTAACTTTGATATTATATCAAAAAAGTATTGCGATTGCAATACTTTTTTAGAATTTTCTCTTATTTTAGTTTTTCCTCTGCTAATGTCCAGATATCCTGTGTCTCTCTGTCTTTTTCCCAGAAAGCTCCTCCTGCTAGTTCATATGTGTTAATTAAGTTTAGCTTTTCCTCTATTGATTTAGCATTTTCTATCCAAATTTGATACTTATATCCATTTTTTTCCCACTCTGCATAATTTTGTTTTGTTTCTTCATCCCATTGCTTTGTTGCTGTTTCTGGAATGGAGCTATCTATTTTATTCATATTTATAACACTACTTGTTGATTTTCCTGCAACATCTGTTTTCCAAAGTCTTGTGTATAGTGGCATTCCCAATATAATCTTTTCTTTTGCTACAGCTTCTTGTCCTAAAAATTTCTTAATATTTGCTTCTACCCAATTACATCCAGCTGTTGTTCCCGGAGTTGTACTTGATATTCCATATTGGTCATATGCCATAAATACTAGATAATCTGCTGCATCTGCTAATACATCCCTATCAAAACATAATGACCAGCTTTCACTTCCATCTGGTGCCGTTACATCAACACTTGTTACAATTCCGTATTCTCTTAAACGTGGTGCAAGTTCTATAATAAACCTAGAATACATATCTTTATCTGACATATTCATATTTTCAAAATCTACATTTATTCCATCTAACTCATATTTTACTGCAAGTTCTACAATTTTTTCAATCATTTGTGTTCTTAATTCATAGCTATTTAATATTTGAGAAGTAGTTTCTTTCATTGAGTTATTTGAAAACATTGCCCATACTTTGTATCCATTTGCTTTTGCCCATTTAATGTAATCTTCTCCTCCTCTTGAAGCATTATTTATAATTGCTAAACCATCTGTATTTTTTAATGAAAAGAATGATGGACTTACTACATTTACTCCTGGTATACTTTCTGTTCTTGCTGGTGCATTCACATATTCTGAATAATAATCCCATACAAGATTTATTTTTCCTGTAATTTGTGTTTTAGGTTCTAATTTTTCTCTTACTGTAGTCTTATTTGTTAATTTATCTGATTTCACATAGCCAATTTTTCCATTCTCAGTTCTAACTTTACTATAACCATCTTTTTCTGAAATTATAATTACCTTTGAACCTTGTTTTACTTTATCAACTGTTTTTGTAATCCATTTTGTATTATATTTCACGCTGATATTTTTAGTAGCATCAGCTTTTATTAACTCTCTATCTAATGAATCTAAAGTAATTACTTGATTGTTGATATTATTAATTTCGACATTATAGACTTTTCCCATTTCAGAAATAGGTAGATAGTAGATTCCATCTTTTTTTAACGCTCCATCTACCAATTTTACTTCTGCACCATTTAGAGTCATTTTCTTTTCTGTTAATGAAAGAGCCGCTACTTTTGTATCAGATGTAGTAATAATTTGATTATTTGCTTTGTCATAATAGATTTGTCCATCGAAATAATTTTCCAAATCCTCCATAGAAGCATATACAACGTTATTTTCATCAATCCATATGTCATGTTTTAATTTTCCAGTTACATTATTGTTGTTAATAATAAAATTTATTTTTCCCTCATTTGGATCCTTCTTAAAATTTGGAGATACTATCAATACCACACCTGCTATTATTAATAATCCTATTACAATTGCAACTTTTCTCCATATATTTTTGATATTTTTCATGAATTTTCTCCTTTATCGTTTTTAGTATGCTATTACTATATCACAAAATACCTTTTTCGCAAATATATTTTATGAAATTTTAAGAAAATCTAAAATTTATTTTTAGCATAAAAAATCCCTAGCTATGCTAGAGATTATTTTATTTAAATAAAATAATTTGACTATACTACAGAGTCGATTTGATTAATTTCTTGTTGTAATGTATTTACTTGATTTTGAAGTTTCATTATATCATCTTGTTTTTCAAAATGATATACAAAATAACCTACTACAAATCCTAGCACAAAAATTCCAACCACTAAAAGAACACTTTTAATCCATTGTTCTTTTTGATACATTTCTTTATCATATATTTTCATTTTCATTTTTTCTCCTTCTTTCTATTTTTTCTCATATCCTGGTTTTCCAAGGAGCCTAAACATGTTCTTTTTATATTCTTCTACTCCTGGTTGATTAAACGGATTAACTCCTAACAATCTTCCAGACATAGCGCAACTAAGTTCAAAAAAGTAAATTAATTGTCCTATTGTTTCTGCATCTATTTTTTCTAAATGTAACAATATATTAGGTACTTCTCCTGTTACATGAGCTTCAATTGTTCCCTCCATGGCTTTTTTATTTACAAAATCTAATGTTTTCCCTGCAACAAAATTCATACCATCTAAATTATCTTCATCTTGTTTAATCGTTAAATCACTATTTGGTTCATCTATTGCAAGAACTGTTTCGAATAAATTACGTCTTCCTTCTTGTATATATTGTCCCATTGAATGTAAATCAGTTGTAAAATCAACTCCTGCAGGAAAAATTCCTTTTTTCTCTTTTCCTTCGCTTTCTCCATATAGTTGTTTCCACCATTCGGTAAAATAATGCATTTTGGGTTCATAATTTACTAGTATTTCAATGTTCTTATCTTGTTTATATAAAATATTTCTAATTACTGCATATTTATAACATTCATTATATTTTAAATTATCATCTTTATATTTGTCTTCTGCAATTTTGGCTCCTAGCATTAATTGGTCGATATCAATTCCTACAACAGCAATAGGAAGTAGTCCAACTGCTGTTAAAACAGAATATCTTCCACCAACATTATCTGGAATAACAAATGCTTCATACCCTTCTTCGTTCGCAAGAGTTTTTAATGCACCTTTTTCCTTATCTGTTGTAACATAAATTCTTTTTCGTGCTTCATCAATTCCATATTTATTTTCTAAAAATTCTCTAAAAATTCTAAATGCTATTGCTGGCTCTGTTGTTGTTCCGGATTTTGATATAACATTAATGGAAACATCTCTATCTCCAATAATGTCTATTAAATCATTGATATAATTAGGACTTAAATTATTTCCTGCGTATAAAATTTGTGGGCAATCTCTTTTTCCATAATTATAAAAAGTATGAGTTAAACTTTCGATAACCGCTCTTGCTCCTAAATAAGACCCACCAATTCCAATACATAACAGCACATCTGAATCTTTTTGTATTTTTTTAGCTGCTTTTTTTATTCTTGCAAATTCTTGTTTATCATATGCAGTAGGTAATGTAAGCCAACCTAAAAACTCTTTTTCATCATTTGCTTTTTCATGTAAATCTTTATGAATATTTTTTACTTCTTCTCTATATTCTAATATATCTTCTATTGGGATATTTGTATGGCTATAATCTAATTTAATATATGACATAATCTCTCTCATCCTTTCCTTTTGTATTATATGTCTATTCTATAATAAGTATTTTTCTTATGCAATATTTTTTGAAAAAAAAGTAAGATTCCTTTGAACCTTACTTTTATATTTTAATATTCTAAAAATCTAACAATGGATATCCATTATTAATGTTTTGTTCATCTTCTTTCCAGCCTTCCAATGTTGCTAAATTAGCATTCATCACTTCCTTCATGTCAGCTTCTGTATCTTTTACTTGTGATGCATCTGTTCCATATCCTGCACCTGCACTATATGTCCCTTTTAAGTAATAACTTGTTGATAGGTCTGCTGTGCCACTTTTACAACCAATGATAGCACCAATATCTTTTGTAGCCTCTTCACTTTTATAGGTGATTCTTTTTAAATTATATGTATTATCTATTGTTCCTGATAAAAATCCTGCTATTCCTCCTGCATTTATCCCACTAGCTGAGGGGCTTTTGTCTGTAATTTCTCCTAAATTATATGCATTTTTTATTTCACTTTCTGCATCTCCTACAATACCTCCTATATATACTGAGCCAGATGTATTAGTATTATCACTTGTGATATTTCCTATATTATATACATTTTCTACTTTTTCCGTTGTTTTACCTGCTATTCCTCCTACATAAGTTTTTCCACTAACTTTTCCTTTGTTATAGCAATATTGTATTTGATTACTTACATCTCCTGCTATTCCTCCAACATAACAAGACCTATTTGCTAGAATTTCTCCTGTATTATAACATTGAGTAATAGATACATTACTACCATAGCCAACGATTCCTCCTATCCAACCAGTTGACGTATCTGTCTTTTTTTCACTTGATATTATTGTTCCAATATTATAACATCTTGTTATCGTAGAATTTGCTTCTGAAATCCACTCACTTCCTCCAGCAATTCCTCCCACTCTGCCAACTCCTTCTATTGTTCCAGTATTATAACAATTTTCTATTGTTATAACACGTTGCACTACCGGTACAATGCCGCCTACTCCATTTCCATTTATAGCAGTTACATTTCCAATATTATAGCTATTTCTGACTACTGTTGCTCTACAGGAATATCCGACAAGACCTCCTACGAAACCAGTTCCTTCCGATATAATTTCTCCTGAATTATAACAATTATCTATCGTTATAGAACAGTTACTTGAATAATTTGGATCTGCTACTATTCCACCCGTCTTTCCTGTTGATACTAGTTTTGCTTCATTGTGAGAATTTGTAACTGTAACATCTGAATAACTACTACAACTTGCAATAATTCCTCCTGTAGTTTTTCCTTTAATAATTCCAGTCGCTACACAATTATTTAACACAAGTTTAGAAGAATTTGTATATCCTATAAAAGCTGCTGTATAATAATCATTACCAATATCGACATTAGTTAGTTTTAAATTTTGAATGCTAGTAGAAGTACCACTGTAATACCCAATAAATCCTTGATATTGACCATTTCTATTTATATATAGATTTGATATAGTATGTCCTGCTCCCTCAATATTTCCTTTAAAACTATAATCATGCCATCCATTATCATAGAAATAGTTTCCAATAGGCTTAAATCCTGCTCCAGTTGTAAGCTCTGTAATTAATGGTTCATCTATTTCATTTCCGTTTATATCTCCAAATACTGTTGAAGTCGCGTCTATGTATGAATTAACAGATGCAAAGTTTAAGTCTGTTACTATTTCAAATGTTTTTCCTTCATATGTATCTGTTCCGTCATTTGCTGTATTGGATAATATTACTAAATCTTCTATACTTTGTATTAGATATGTATTTTCATCCTTTTTTGCTATTTCTCCTGGTGTATCATCATTTATTTTTGGTGCTGCATCTTGAACTGTTCCATCTGCATATACCTCATATTGCCTTTTGCTATCCGGATAAGTTACAATATATAATTTCTCACTACTCTTCTTTGCTGTTATTCCATCCATTCCAGAATTATCTTTCATTGCTTTTTCTAGTGTTGCTTCATCTGGTATTATCATACTTCCACCATTTTGAATTTGAATGTCCTTTAATGCTAATCCTAAAATTTCTTTTTCATATGCTATATCGTATTCAATTCCTGCTTCTTCTCCTCTTACCATTATTCCATTTTGTCCTAATGCTAAGTTTATTACTATTCCTGCTAATATTAGTAATACAATTATTGTTATAATTAATGCAATTAGTGTAATACCACTATTTTTTTGTTTCTCTTTCATTGTTTCCTCCTTAGTAAATTTTAGTAATATTTTACTTTATGCCTTTATTTTATATTAACAAATATTACATGTCAACTTTTTATTGAAATTGTTGTTACTTCTTTTTACTGTTTAGTCTTTAAACTATTAAAAACTCCGAATCCTCATAAAAAAGCCCCTTTAATAAGTGGGCTGGCGCTCTGAAAGAGCGACTGAGGGTTCTTAAAAAATAACTATCTATTTACTTTAAAATAGATAGTTATTTTCAAATATTCAATCATTCTATTCTAAAAATCTAACAATGGATATCCATTATTAATGTTTTGTTCATCTTCTTTCCAGCCCTCCAATGTTGCTAAATTAGCATTCATCACTTCCTTCATGTCAGCTTCTGTATCTTTTACTTGTGATGTATCTGTTCCAGTTCCTGTACCTGTACTATATGCTCCTTTTAAGTAATAACTCGTTGATAAATCTGCTGTATCGCTTTTGTAACCTGTTATAGCACCAATACATTTTGTAGCCTCTTCATTTTTATAAGTAACCTTTTTTAAATTATATGTATTATCAATTGTTCCTGATAATTCTCCTACGATTCCTCCTGCTTTTATATATCCTACTGAAGAACTTTCATTTGTAACCGTTCCTAGGTTATATGCATTTTTTATATTTGTTACACTTCCTGCAATTCCTCCTACATATACTGAAGAATACTTAGATGGATTTTCATAGTTACTTGTAATATCTCCCAAATTATATACATTTTCTATATTATTGCTTCCATATCCACTTATTCCTCCTACATAATATGTTCCTGTAATATTTCCTTTATTATAGCAAAACGATATATTTCCATCAAAACCGCTTATTCCTCCTATTCCATTATCTGTTCCCATTACATTACCTATATTATAGCTTTTTAGAATATTTGTTTCTCGTGGATTTCCACTTATTCCGCCTACACAGTTTTTTCCTTTTATTACCGCTGTATTATAACAATTTTGTATTTTTACTTGTCCGCTTCCTGCGTTTGTACCCATTATTCCTCCAATGAGATTTCCTCCTGAGTTAACATCTCCGCTAACATCACCACTATTGTAACAACCAGAAATTGTTATAGTTCCTCCTGCTCTTCCAATAATTCCTGCTATATAAGCTGATCCATTTATTTTCCCTGTATTATAACAGTTTGTAATTTCTAGTGTGGGATTAGATGTAAATCCTACAATTCCTCCTACATCATATGCACCATTTATATTAGCAGTATTAGCACAATCTTGGATTTTTGCTGTTCCATTGTTTAGATATCCTATCAATCCACCAGGATAGTTTCTCCCTTTTATTGTAGCTTCATTGATACAATTTGAAATTTCTATTTCTGCATTATAAATATAACCTACTATTGCTCCTACATTATCGCTATTATCTCCACCTATGTTTCCAGATACCTTACAGTTTTTAACTACTAGCTTTGTGCCATAATGCTCTCCTATAATTGCTCCTACATAACCACTTGTTGCATTTATATTAACATTAGCCAATGTTAAATTTTGAATGCTAGTAGAAGTACCAACACAACGTCCAATAAATCCTTGATCCATACTATTTCTATTTATATATAAATTAGATATAGTATGCCCATTTCCTTCTATATTTCCTTTGAATTCCTTGCCGCCGCTTTCCTATTGACATAAATCCTGCTCCAGATGTCATTTCTTTTATTAATGTTGCCTCTTCTGTTCCATCTCCGTTTGCATCTCCAAAATCATTTTCCTCTGGGTTTCTGTATGAATTAATAGATGCAAAGTTTAAGTCTGTTAATATTTCAAATGTTTTTCCTTCATAGCTGTCTGTTCCTGCATTTACTGTATTGGACAATATCACTAAATCTTCTATACTTTGTATTAAATATGTACTATCATCCTTTTTAGCTATTTCTCCTGGTGTATCATCATTTACTTTTGGTGCTGCATCTTGAACTGTTCCATCTGCATATACCTCATATTGCCTTTTGCTATCTGGATAGGTTACAATATATAATTTCTCACTACTCTTCTTCGCTGTTATTCCATCCATTCCAGAATTATCTTTCATTGCTTTTTCTAATGTTGCTTCATCTGGTATTATCATACTTCCACCATTTTGAATTTGAATGTCCTTTAAGGCTAAACCTAAAATTTCTTTTTCATGTGCTATATCGTATTCAATTCCTGCTTCTTCTCCTCTTACCATTATTCCATTTTGTCCTAATGCTAAGTTTATTACAATTCCTGCTAATATTAATAACACTATTATTGTAATAATTAATGCAATTAGTGTAATACCACTATTTCTTTGTTTCTCTTTCATTGTTTCCTCCTTCGTAAATTTTAGTAATATTTTACTTTATGCCTTTATTTTATATTAACAAATACTAACTGTCAACTCTTGTTATTGTTTTTTCTTATTTTTCTTTTTTCTCACGATAAAATGGCTTTATGATTTTTGAAACAATCCATACAATGCTTCCACTTTCTTTTTTAGCAAAACCTTTTCCTAGTGCTTTTCCTCCAACTGTTAATGATGCAACTAATGCACTAATTAAAAATTGGATTGGGAAGGATAGTTCATAAAGTTGTGCTATTTTCATCGCAACAATTGCACTGATTGCTCCACTTAATACTCCACAAATATCTCCAATTACATCTGCACAAATATTAGCTACTATAGATGAATTTCTTATTAGTCTAACTGCTGTTTTTGCTCCCGGTATTTTTTTACTTGCTTTTGCATGAAATTCTTCTTCTCCTGCTACAGTTACCGCTACTCCTACTATATCAAATATAATACCAACTGCTATTACAGCAAGTAATATTATAATTGCTGGTAGCATTGGTATATCATTTATTGCTGTTGTTGATATGTATGAAAAAAATAGGGATAATATAAAAGTAATAATAAAAACTTCAATAAACCATTTTACATTTCCGTTATTTTCTTTATTTTCTTTCAATTGTTTCTCCTCTTATTCATATTATATATAAAGATGGTAAAAGCCTAAGTAAACTTTGTAGTATAGGTCTAGCCGAATTTCTCTATTTTCTACTAAACATTACTGTTTAGCTGTTTCCATTTAAAGAAAATATTCTTTTATCTAGTTTTAAAGGAGATAAAAGAATACCAGACAGCCACTAAAATCTACACCTTAATCCTTAGACTTTCTCGTACTTTGTACAAACATTCTAGAAGTTTTCCTTGAAATATTGGATCTATTACTAGTCTTTTTTGCAGTAATAATTTCATAGTCATAATTTCTTTATTACTTAGCTATTGTAATGAAAAAACCGTTTCAACTAATCCCAAACTTACCACTCGAGACAGGCTACTCTATATATTGTGTCTTGGCACTTTATATAGGTTTTACTTAAACTGAATTTTAAAAAAACTGATTAAGCCTCCGCGACGATAGGATAAATGCTATGTATGCCATTACATATTTTCCTAACATCTTTACTCCCTGAAAGCACACAAAACTGGGCGTTACCGCGCACTAACAAGAAACTTCATCGATATGCCCTTTAGTGGATTTTTAGCCCCACCCTCGTAATAGACAATATTACTAGAATAATGCACCATCATTTGGTATTATAGCATAAATAGTGGAAAATAACAAGAAAAAAGTTCCTGTTTTTTCCACTATTTTATTATATATCCATTTGACTACCTAAAAATCCTGCTGCTGATTGTACTACTTTTAATTCTGTATCTCCCATTTTTGTATTACTATCTTTTGATAACAATATAACACTTCCTATTACATCTCCTTGTGAAATAATTGGATATACAACTTGAGAATTATATTTTCTCTCTTTGCTATCATTTTTTGTGATTGGAATTGATACTTCATTGTTTTCTTTACTTGTATATATTTCTTTATCTTCTAATAATTGTTCTAATTCTTGGCTTAAATCTTGCTCTAAAAATTCTTTTTTGGAACCTCCAGAAACTGCAATAACAGTATCTTTATCTGTAATACAAGCAATATGACCAGTAGTTTTTGATAATGTTTCTGCATATCCTGTTGCAAATTCAGAAAGTTCTCCAATTGGTGAATATTTCTTTAATATAACTTCTCCTTCTTTATCGGTAAATATTTCAAGTGGATCTCCCTCTTTAATTCTCAATGTCTTTCTTATTTCTTTTGGAATAACAATTCTTCCTAAATCATCAATACGTCTTACGACACCTGTTGCTTTCAAAACTTTCCCTCCTTTTGTTTTTAGTTTATTTTAGTATTTGTCTTGGAAAAATTTTTATGCACAATTTTGACATTTTTTGAATTTTATCTATTCTATTTCTTCTTTCTTTCCTCCAAGTAATGGCGTTTTATATTGGTCTAAAATATATTCTAAGTCCTTCGAAAATTCTCTAAGCATAACAATTTTAATTGTTGATTCTTTATTTTTAGTATAATCATCAATTAATTGTTTTAATTGCTTAATATTTTTCATCTCTGGCTCAATTTCTGCTGGATATAACTTTACACGGTTGACTAATTTTTCCTTAATAGTTACTATATCTTCATTACTTGCACAAGAAATCCTTTGAAACATTTGGAATACATCATAGTATTTAAAAATAGGAATGTTCATACATTCTTTATCAAATCTTTCATAGAATTCTTCCATACGCATTGGAATACATTTAAATATTTGCTCTGCTTTTTCAATATACATTTTATCTTTCAATTGAACATTTAGCTTATTAAAATGTTTTAAAATTTCTTCAATGTCTGGGCTTACTTCACCAACTGTAATTTCAGCAAGTTCTTCTTCTACATTATCACAGTATTCTGATGTTAAGGAAGAAATATTCATTCCATTGAAAAACACACTTTTTATGGTTTTCATATCATAATTAATTAATCCTTTTTTTATAAAGTAGCTAAAGTATGCAAATAATTTTACAATATCTATTAAACGGATTTTTCCATTTTTTACATCTTCAATTACTTCTTCAATAACACCATCAAATTGGTCATCGCTAATTTTCCAATATTCTTCCGTTAGTAATCTCTTATATCCTGGAAGCTTATCTGTATCAACCGTATTAATAATAACTTCCATATTTTCCTTAAATACTTTCATATTGAAAATTCTAGTACGTACATATATTTCAATAAACTTGATAAAACGATATTCAGATTTGAAATTATAATAATAGTTATTATCAAATTCTTTAATATAAAACTGACGATTGTCCGTTAACAATACTCTCGATGATACTAAAATTGATTTATATTCTTCATTATCTTTAATATTGACAAACTTATCTTTTGTAATCTTTCCTGCTTTTATTTCAAAAGAAACTGCAATAGTAAAAATAAGCATCGTTTGCAATACTCTATTATTGGTATTTGGATAATACTTATTTACCATATCGAATATTTTTCTAAAATCATTTAAAGCATGTTTTAGAATTCTTAGGTTCCTTGTTCCACTTTTGTTAAAAGTAGAAATAATTAGTCCTGTATTTTCTCTTAAAAATCGGATTAAATCTTCATTATTCTCGTATCGCATTAATAATCCATTAATAATATACGTAAATTCTGGAGCATATTCAAACGTTTCTCCAATTAGTTTTTCTTTAATTCTTTCATAATCGTTTGCTTTATCAAAAACGTATTCAATTTTATCTTGAATTTTTTCTACCATTGGTTTGTCGCTTGCTTTTTCCAAATCTCCTTCTTTATCTAGAAGATACGTTGCTATAAAAGTCTTCATTTCCAAGTTGTTACTTTTTAATTTAGTTGATAATTCTTTTTCATTACAAATAATAATTGTTTTAATATGGTCATGTTCAACAAAATTATTGATATAACCTAAAATATCAATAACATCCACATTTGCTCTTTCTAGGTCGTCAAAGCATAACACTTTATCATCGGTTGTAAAAAATTCACCATAATCAATTTGGTCACCATTTTTAGTAACTCCAAAGAAATTTGCCATATCAAGACCAGTTTTCGCATATTCTGGAATGGTTGTTTGACCATTTGCTTCCATGTATCGTTTTAGATTCTTATCCATTAGTTGTGTGGTTTCAATAAATATTTTTTTGCTAATTTCTTCTAAGTTTGAAATTCCATATAAAGACATATAAATGGTTGTATATTGTTTTCCATTAATATGCATAGATTCAATTTTGTTTTTTATTTTGTGGTTCCAAAAGTAAGTTTTTCCACTTCCCCATTCTCCATTAATCATAATGGCATAATCAGTATAATCATTTCTTACATAGTCTAAAATACTTTCTACTAAATCTTCCATATTCCACCTCTTCTATTCTAATCTTTTGCAAGTGTTAATACACCAATTTCTTTTGTTCCTGCTTGTTTTAAAATTCTACTACATTCATTTACCGTGTTTCCTGTTGTATAAATATCATCCAATAATAAGATTTTCTTATTTTGCACAATTTCTTCTTTTTTTATGTAATACGCACCTTGTATATTTTGTTCTCTTTTTTCTTTATTTAATAAACTTTGTGGTAAAGTATCTTTTATTTTGTATAAAATATCGCTTCGATATTCTAATTTTTCCGTTTGTTTTGCAATTTGTTTGGCAATCATTTCGCTTTGATTGTATCCTCTTTGTCTTTTTCTTTTTTTGCTAATCGGAACTGGAATTATTATATCATAACTTTTCAAAAATCCACATATTTTTTTATCATTTAAAATAATTTTTACAAAACTTCGAAAAAGATACGTTTTTTCGTAGAATTTGTATTCTAGTATTCTTTGTCTAATAATGTCTTGATAATCAAATATATACATATGTGTTGTAAAATTTTTTGTTAAATAAATATGCTTTTTGTTTCTTTGCCACTTTTTAATTCTCACTTTGCATTTATTGCAAATATCCTCTTTTGAAATTTCTCCACAAATTCCACATACTTTTGGGTAAATTAAGTTAATGAATGTTTGCATCATATTCTTTCCTCCTAAAATAAAATGAGAGTTAAATTTATAACCCCCATTTTAAATATTAATATTTCTTAATTTATACACAAGTCCCGTATTCCTTTTCTTTGTATCTGAATTATTTATCATAAATTGAATAATCTTATCTTGGCTAATTAGTATTAGTAATTTTTTTGCTCTGGTTAAACCTGTGTATAGTAAATTTCTGGTTAGTAGCATATTAGAAGATGGTGGTACTACCATAATAACAACATCAAATTCACTTCCGTTGTGCTTTGTGAATAGTAATGGCATAAGCATGCTCAATTTGATCTAGGTCGGAAAAAGCATACCATGCTTCCTTATCATCATCAAATCTTATTTTTACCTGTTTTTCGATTTCGTCTATTGTTTCAATGGTTCCCATCTCTCCATTAAATACGCCACTTCCATATTCATATTCTGGTTCTTTTTTCTCCCAATAAATATCGTAATTGTTTCGAATTTGCATAATTTTATCTTGTTCTCGGAAAATAACCCCCATGCTATTTTTTTCTCTTTTAAAATCTGATGGCGGATTTAGCGTTTCTTGTAAAGCCTTATTTAATTCTTTAGTTCCTAAACTTCCTTTTTTAGTCGGAGATAAAACTTGAATGTTAGTAAAAAAATCATAATCTCCAAATTTAGAAAGTCTTTTACTACTTAAGGTTAGTACTTCGTACAACATTTCCTCTTGTGTATTTGGACGAATATAAAAAAAATCTTCGTTTGATTCCATACCTTCTGCTTCTTCTTTTGTTAAAAATGGCTCTCCCTCATTTACTCTATGAGCATTTACAATAATTTTACTTTTTGCTGCTTGCCTAAAAATTTTATCTAAATGAATGGTTGCAATTTCTCCAGATTCAATCATATCTTTTAAAATACTACCAGGGCCTACTGATGGCAATTGGTCAGCATCTCCTACTAAAATTAGCTTCGTTCCTTTATAAATAGCTTTTACTAAATAGTTCATTAAAAATACATCTACCATAGATACTTCATCTACAATAATAATATCCGCATCAATAGGTGCTACATCATGTTCCATATTTTTACTAACTTCTTCTTCTATTTTTCCAATTTCTAATAAACGATGCAAGGTTTTTGCTTCTTTTCCAGTGGCCTCTGTCATACGTTTGGCTGCTCTTCCTGTTGGTGCACATAGAACTACCTTTTTTGAATGTGCTTCATATAATTCAATAATACTCTTGATAACCGTAGTTTTTCCAGTTCCTGGTCCACCAGTAATAATACACACATTTTCCTCATTTACCAATTCTAATGCTTCTTTTTGTTTATCGGATAATTCCATGCTTGATTCTTTTTCTAACTTTTTTAATTCTTGCTTGAATTTTTTGATTTCTTTATTATTTTCAGAATCTCTTAACCTAATTAATTTTTCGGCAATACTTAACTCCGCCATATAATATGGATATAAATATACTAATTCTATTCCTCTTTCTTGGCTTTCTAACACAATTTCCTTTTTCACATTTAAATTAATGAGACTGTTTGTAATTGCTTCTTCTTCTACTTGTAACAAATCTTTTACAAACTGCACTAATTTATCTTTTTGTACACAGGTGTGTCCATTATATCCGGATGCGAAGAAGGCTATATTTAATACCACTTTCTACTCTTTTTTCGCTATTGTATGAAATTCCAATATCCATCGCCATTTTATCAATCTGTTTAAAATCTATTCCTCTTGCTATATCTACTAATATATATGGATTTTCTTCGATTTGTTGAATAGCATTTGCACCTAATAATTCATACACTTTTTTTGCATTTTGTGGTCCAATTCCAAATCGTTCTAAATACCCAACAATCTGCCATAATTCCCAATTTTCATTAAAATCTTGTGACATTACAAGTGCTTTTTCCTTCGTAATTCCTTTAATAAGTGCTAGTTTTTCTGGCTCATATTTAAAAATATGAATGGTATCCTCTCCAAATGTATCTACAATTTTCTTAGCTGTCGAAGGACCTATCCCTTTAATGATTCCATTAGATAAGTACTGTTCTAATGCTTCTAGGGTTTGTGGCATCATTTTTTCAAAAGAATCAATTTTAAATTGTTGTCCATAATCTTGATGTGTTACGTATTTTCCTATTAATTTTAGACTATCTCCTGGATGAATAAAAGGAAGATAACCAACAATTGTTAATTCTTCTTCATCGGTTTCAAATATCGCAACCGTATAACTATTTACTTCATTTTGATAAATAATATCGTTTAGTCTACCTTGAATTTCCAATTTATTTCTTCCTTTCTTTTAATTTCTTTCTTACTATATCACAAGAAAAAAAATAGTACAATTGTTTTTTCTAAAAACTATTGCACTATTTTTTATTTTATTTTCCAATAAACATCTGTACATACATTTTTCCATATTTTGGACTTTTTACAACTCCAATTCCTGTATAATTATAATTGCTATTTAAAATATTTGCTTTATGACCTGATGAATTCATCCATGCATTCACTGCTGCTGTATTGCTAGAATTGCCTGCTATATTTTCTCCTGCTGTTTTGTAGGATATTTTAAAACTTTTTAACATATCGAATGGCGAACCATAAATAGGTGAATTATGCGAAAAATAATTATTATCTACCATATCTTGTGCTTTTATTCTTGCCACTCTTTGGACTTCATTATCTATTTTTAAAGCTGTTAATCCATTTTTGGTTCTTTGCGCATTGATTAAGTTAAAAACTTCTTGTTCATCACTTGTTAAACTGGTTTGATTTGTATTATTACCTGTACTATTTCCCGTATTATTGCTACTTGGATAAATTGCTTTTACATATTGTTTACTAACTGCCCCCACATGATCTGTGTCTGTTTGAATAACATACCAATCCCCAATGCCAGCAAAAACTCTAATATACTCATTTTTCTTCACTGTAGTAACAACTGGATATTTCGTACTTGGTCCACTTCTAACATTTAATGTACTTGCTGTTACAAGACCAGTAGAAAAGTCTAATTTATAATAATGTTGCATTGCCAATGATATTTTGCTTCCAAAGAAAAAAAATTCTATTGTTATAAATAGAAATGCAAACAGTAATAAATGTTTTTTGCGAATTTTAATTACTTTCATATAAAATTTGCCTCCATATAAAATTTCTTAATAAATCTTATACAGAGGCTTTGTACATTATACCTTATTTTTATTCTTCATCAATAAAGTTAAATTCATCTTTGAATTTTTCTTTGAATATTTCGAATACTTTGTTTAGTACTTCTTCGTCATCTACACTAACATATGATTCTTCTTCTTCTGAATCTGTATCTTCTACTTTTAGAATAACAACTTCTCCTGCTTCGTCTTCATTTTCAGCTTCATCAGCTGGTAGTAAAACAACATATTCTTCTCCATCTAATTCTACTAAGTCTAAAAATTCAAATTGAACTTCCTCTCCATTTTCATCATTTAGAACAATGATATTATCTAATTCTTCCTCTGGGTTATTATTTTCATCCATTTTCTTTTTCTCCTTTCAAATTTATATATAATTGTATTTCTACAACATTGATAACCATTAAAATTTAGTATTTACATTTTTTAATTGAATATACTTTTTAAAGAGATTTTGAATCTTCATTTTTCTTTTTATTCATATACATTTCTAGGATATATACTGCTGAAATCGTATCTACAATATCTCTTTTTTTATGTTTATCCACTTCTAAAAAATTCATTGTTTTATGAGCTGCAACCGTTGTTAGCCTTTCATCAATCTCTACTACTTGCACTTGATTAAATTTACAATTTAATTTATGAATAAATTGCTTGGTCACTTCTACTCTAGTAGAGCTTTCACCATTCATATGATATGGCATTCCAATAGCAATGGTATCAATTTCATATTGGTTCATTATTTCTTCTAAGCGTTTTAATACCACTTTATCATTTCCATTATGATGAATAGTTTCTAATCCTTGAGCAGTAATTCCGAAGTGCATCTGATATCGCTATTCCTACCCTTGCATCTCCATAATCAATTCCTAATGTTCGCATATTACTCATCTAATCCTATATAATTTTTTACCATTTTTTCTAATAGTTCATCTCTTTCAATTAAACGAATTAAATTTCTTGCATCTTTATGAGATGTAATGTAGGTTGGGTCACCTGATAAAATATATCCAACAATTTGGTTAATTGGATTATATCCTTTTTCTAATAGTGCTTGGTACACTGTTTTTAAAATTTCTCTTGCTCTTACATTTTTGTCTTTTTCTACTGTAAAACTCATTGTTTTGTCCATATCCATAACAATTCCCCCCTCTTTTTATATATTATTGATATCGCTTTCATTTTTATCCGCATTATCTAAATATTCTTCTAATTTTTTCGTTACATTTTCAATTGCCGTTCCTTTGTAATAGGTCGTTAATACAAAATTCAATTTTGCACTAACATATCTTGATTCTTCCTCTTCTTTCGGCTGTTCAACTACTTCTTCTATTTCAATATCTTCAATATTGTTTTTTAAATCTTGAACAAATTCAACAACACTTTGTAGGTCTACTCCTGAAAAAACAATCGCAAATTTTGGTCCCATATATCTTACAAAAATATATTCTGATGAAATGCTTTCTTTGATATAAGAACTTATTTCGGTAATAATCGCATTTCCGGTTTCTCTAGTATATTTTTTATTAATTTCTTCTAGATTAATAATTTTAAACATACAAACAGTAGAGGTCTCATATTTATCAATCGTTTTCTTTCCTTTTCCATAAATGTATTCTGCTGAATTTAATTCTGAAAATTGGTCTTTTCTTGCAATATTTTCAACAGTATTTTGATATGATACTGTTTTATAAACAGAAATAATATTTTCTTTTACTACTTCTAAAATAGTAGTATCAATTTTATCAAATGCATGAGGTTCTCCGCTTTCAATAATCCAATAACCAATATAAATGTTATCAATATATAATGGAAAAAACATTGCTGACTTTGCTCTTCCAAATTCCATTGTTTGGTATGGTAGTCTTTCTCCCTCATGATTTATTGTAACATATTTTGGAGTTGCTGTTTGAATGCTATCTTTAAAAATATCTTGATTGTGAAGATTTCTTAAAGCTTCCCAATGTTGCTCTTGCACATTGGATGCTTTTATGACATATTCTGCACCATCAAACATAACAATAGTTGAGTATTTAATATTATATTTTTCAATTACAATTTCATTAATTTTTTCAATTTTTTCATCTACACTAGAATATTCTCCTATAGTATTCATAAAATCTTGTAATACATTTAAACCTGTGATTTTTTGGTTAATATTATCAAAATTACGAATACGTTTATAGATGATAACATTGTATACCATCAATGCTATAATAATTACTACAAGTAGTATTAGTACATATGTCACTTTTCTTTCACCTCATTTTATTATTTTTTAATAATTCTTTTTCATTTGTTCTAATGTACTATTCATTTTTGAAGAAAAAGTAGGTTTGCTTTGATAACTTTCTACTGGTCTATATTTATTATTTAATAATGGATATACCATATTTCCTAATTCTTTTAATGCTATCATAAAATTCTTTTCATAACCACTTAATGATATTTTACAATTAACAAGTCCTTCTAAGTATCTTGTATATACACCTTCATCAAATGGAATATTAGTATATTTGATGCTATCTTTATTAAATAGTTCTGTCATAAATGACATAGATGGATCATTATAATATGCCATTCCTCCAATAATAACCTTAGAATTTAATCCTCTAATTTTTGTATACTTATTTATAACAATTTTTAATTTTTCTTGTGCTAAAATATTTTTTGCTTTTAAGTCTCTTAAAAACGCTGTTAATGGTTGAATGGTTAAAATATCCATACTTTGTACTAAATAAATTTCTTGTGCCTGGTCAAAAAATTCAAGCGGCGTTTCAAAATCAGAATCAATTAATACCAAAGAATAATTTTTTACAAGAGTTGCTAACATCGCTTCTATATTTTCTGGTTCTTGTTCAGATGGAAGTGAAGTATATACTGCTAGATGATTATTTACTTGAATTCCTGCTGGTACTCCATTTGCAAGATTTTCCATACAGTTAATTGCTACTTTTCTTAATTCTTCTTCATTTTTTGTATAAATAAAATATGAATTTTTATTTTTTGTCATATCTAAGATTGCTGTATGAATTCCCATAGATGAGAACAATTCAGCTAAATTGTTTACTAAGAAAGATGTTCCATTTTTACTTGTTCCTACGAAAGAAACAATTTTTTTATCTTGTGTTAATAAGTTTTCAAGATTAATACTTTGCATATTAGGTTTTGTAATTTCATTTCGATATAAATTACTTTCCATTGTATTATTATAGTGACCTGTATCAGTATAAACACTATTATTAGTCATTTGAAAATTATTTTCTATTTGCTGTTCTTGATTTGCTTGGTAATTTTCCTCTTCTTCTAATCCTGGTAATACAGCACTTTGTGAAGGTACTGATTGTGGTTCATCATCATCATCAAAGCCTGGCAATATGCTAACTTTTGTATCTTGTGAAGGCTCTTCTTCACCTAATTCAAACAAATTAAAACCTTGTGAAGATTTCTCATTTTCTTCTACTTCCACTGGTTCTACAATTTTTTTCGGTCTTCCTCTTCCTCTTTTTGGCATTTGCACTTTTTCTTGTTCTTCTTCGGAAACAATTTTCTTTGGTCTTCCTCTTCCTCTTTTTACTGGTTCTACAACTGGCTCTTTTTCTTCTTCCTCATCTAGTTCAAATATATTAACCGGTGTTATTTCTTGTACTTTTTCCTCTGGAATTTTATTTTCTTGTATTTTTTCTACTCGATTTTGTGTATGTTCCACTGGTTTTGTACTCAATTTTTTTACATTTTTTGTATTTACTGCTGATGGAACAATTACTGGTTTTGTTAGTTTTTGTTTATTTAATTGATTTTCAATAAAATCAATTTTTAAAGCATCTTCTTTTTTCTCGGGCGCCTTTTTTGTTTCTGTTTTTGGTAATTGTCCTGAAAATGCCATTATATATTGGTATTTGCTAGAATCTCTTTCAAGAACTGCTCTTACATTTAATGGTAAAAATTTTACAATGATTTTTAATTGTGCATCTGTATATTGTGAAGCAATATTATTAAAACTTTCTACATAAGCCTCTTCATTTTTTCCAAGCTTGCGGTAATGTGCACGAATATTTTGAATTTCCACTTCACTAACTGTATCTTCAGATTCTGCCTGATAGTTAACATCTTCGGATTCTATTTTATAATATATTTTTGCTTCTTTCTTTGTACGTGGCTTACGAATTAATTTACATACTTCTTCAATACTTCTATCTTGTCCTAATAAAGCATTATAGACTCCAATACCAAATAATTTTACTAATAATTGTTCTGATTTTGTACGTCTATCCGAACAAATTAAGATAATAGGAGTATCTTCTCCATTATTATCAGTTGCTTCATCACTAATATTGTCTAATTTATCAAATATAAAACGGTCAATTGCTTCATAATCATTATTGGCAAACGGCTCTAAATCTTCACTAATGACAATTCTGTCATACGTTTTGTCTCTTCCGTATTTCTTTTTGTATTGCATTAAAGTAATAAACATTCTTATAAGAAATAATTTCCTTATAATCTTTTTGATATTTTTTTACAATTGAATCTGATATACTTTCATTACTAACTGCAAATAATACTTTCATTTGTGATTCCTCCAAATTAATTAATTTCTAAATCCTTTTACAACAATAGCAAATACCAATGGTAATACTTGGCAGATAACAAATATGGTAACAAATCCTATAATTAGGAATAAACCTCTATCATGAACATCTAATTTACGAATACCTATTACATATTGCCAAATAGCACCTACTGCTATTCCCACAAAGCAAAGTGGTATACTATAAATACGGACTTTATTTAATAAATATGCCGTAAATCCATAGGCCTCTGACCCATAGGCTTCAGTATAATCTTTTAATTCATTTAATTGTTTTTCTTTTATTTGTATAATTTGTCCCGCTGTTGATTCTCCTAAAACGTTATCGCTACTAGCATAAACTGCTCCTACGGAAAATATACTTAAGACAACAAATAATGTAAGTATAATTTTTTTCATCTTCGTCTATTGCCCCTTTCAATACTTTATACATTTTTAAGTTCTTTTTCACTTATAATATCATACAATACTATTCTAAAAATAGCAAGAATTTATTGGAAAGTTTTTCATTTTTAATGGTTTTATTTATGTAGTTTGTAAAAATGCCTGCGTATTCCTACGCAGGCCTATACTTATTCTAAATTTTCTATTTGAATTCTTCTATTTTCTTGTTTTTCTTCTAAATTTTGTAATTCTTCTGGATTCATTTTAGATTCATTATGTTCTATATAATTTTGTACACTTTCATACTGTTCTTTTAAATCTTCTAATTGTTCTTCTCTTGTTTTTGTATCATTACTTGTTAATTGTTCTTTTAATTCCTGTATTTGTTCCTTTCGAACTTTCTGTTTTTCTCTAGCATTTTCCTTGTTTTCAGGATTTCCAATATGAGAATATTGTTCTAAGTGTCTCTTCGTTCTAGTATGATTTTCTACTAAGTTGATTAGATTATCAACTTGTCTTTCTTTTTTTTCCTCATTTTCAGAATTTTCCATTATAAATTACCTCCTTTTTACGTACTATATTTATATCATTTGCAATTTAATATAATTTATAATAGCCAATTTTTGAAATTTAAAATAAAAGTAGAAGACATTTTTATATGCCTTCCACTTGTTCTTTTCCCCTTTGCTACAGGAAAAGCGTAAAAAAACTAATACACAATAACCATTTCCAAGAAGCTTTCTACCATCTTTTCATAATCATCTAATTTCATAGAAGAAAGTATCATTTTTTTGTAAGCATGCTTTCTAGCCATTTTATCATTATAAAAAAGAAGGTTAGCGCATGTGTCCTGTATTACACATGCCAATTGATACTCCATTTTATTGGTATTGTACTGAATAATCTCAAGGTCTCTTATGGGTTCTGCAGAAACAATAACCTCAATAGCATTAACCCTATATTGTTCTACCCGCATCTTGTGTTCTAATTCTGTTATTATGGTAGTAGCCATATCTTCTGCTGCCTTTGAAACATCATGTTTCCTTAATTGCTTTCTTTCACTCATATAAACCTCCATTAGCAAAGTTATATTTAGTTACCTATATATTATAGCACAAAAATATATAAAAAAAAGCATATTTAGCTATTTTTTTGTGCTTTAATAGAAAATAAAAAGCGAATAGTTAAAAGTACAATATTGCTTATTAATTTTCTACTTCGACTAAGCTAGATACTTTTAACTATTCACTTTTTGTTTTTCACTCTTGCCGTAAGGCAAATTTTGGTGCCTCGAACGGGAATCGAACCAGTGACACAGGGATTTTCAGTCCCTTGCTCTACCAACTGAGCTATCGAGGCATATGTTTTATTTAATTTTTAGCATTTTTTTGCTTTCTACCTTAACTGTCGCATGCTGCTTCACTTCGTTACGCATACTGACACTGTAAGTCGCTTTGCTCCAACAGTCTCAGCATCTACCAACTGAGCTATCGAGGCATATACAAAAAAATGGCGACCTGGAACGGGCTCGAACCGTCGACCTCTAGCGTGACAGGCTAGCGTTCTAACCAACTGAACTACCAGGCCGTAAAAAATGGTGGTCGCTATAGGGCTCGAACCTATGACCCCCTGCTTGTAAGGCAGATGCTCTCCCAGCTGAGCTAAGCGACCATTTATCTTTTCGACATTGCTTAGTATACTAAATTTTAATAAAGTTGTCAATACTTTTTTTAATTTTTTGCAATTATTTTTAAATGTAAGAGTTGCATAGCATGCAACCCTTACATCATATTATACTATTTTTGTTTTACTGTCTCAATTGCCTTTTGTAATTGTGTATCATCTTTTTCTTCAATTACTAATTGTTGCTTTAATTCATCGCTTAAAACAACTTCTATATCTGGTGTAATTCCTATTTCATTAATTTTATTTCTATTTGGTGTAAAATACTCATTTGTTGTAATTTTTAATCCACTACCATCGGTTAATGTTAACAGCTCTTGTATTACTCCTTTTCCATAGCTTTTTTCTCCTACTATTGTTGCTTTTCCATTATCTTTTAAAGCTCCTGCCAATATTTCAGATGCACTTGCTGAATTTTCATTTATTAATAAGACAATTGGCACATCGATTATTGGATCTTTTTTTGATTTTGTAATATTTTCATTATTATTTTTATCTACTGTTATTAATAAAGTTTTATCTTTTTCTACTATGTAATCTGCAATTTCTAATGCTTCATCTACTAGTCCTCCACCATTATTACGAATATCTATAATTAGTGATGTTATATTTTTGTTTTTTAATTCTTCTAATTTTTCTTTAAATTCTTCACTACAACCTTCATCAAAAGAATTAAACTCTATATATCCAATATTATTTTCTAATACTTTTTCTTCCACATGATTTATTTTTATGTTTTCTCTTGTAATTTCAAATTCCAACGTTTTATTATCTCTTATAATTTCAAGTTTTACTTTTGTTCCCAATTCACCTCTTATTTTGTTTGATGCTTCTGTTAATTGTTCACCTGTATATGATACTCCATCTACTTTTGTAATAATATCTCCTGGTAAAATACCTGCTTTATGCGCTGGTGTATCTTTAATTGGAGAAATTACAACAACTGCATTCTTCTGACTATCTTTTGTTAAATAAACTCCAATTCCAGTGAAATTTCCCATAACATCTGCTGTAAATTCTTGCATTTCTTCTTTTGTCATATATTCAGTATATGGATCGTCTAGTCCTTTTATATAACCGCGTATAGTTTCTTGCATTACTTTTTCTTCGTCAATATCGCCTAAGAATTTTTGGTCAATAATTTTTCTAAAACTTGCAAGAGTACTTGAAATTCCTCCATCATTAGAAGAAACAGTAACATATCTTACATTTCCTCCAATATGTTGATACATTAATAATGTTGTTGCTATAAATGTAATTGTTGCAACTATTACAACAAGCATAATCACTTTATAAACTTTTTGTCTTTTATTTAAATCCATTTTTTCCTCCCACTTTTGTATTTTTCTTTTTTATTATACTATAAATTTAAATTTATAGTATAATTTCATAAAAATTTCACAAAATAATATTAGACTTTTTCATTAAAGTCTTTTGTTTCCTCTTACATTTTATAAATAAACAAGAAGAAATTAGAACGTTATTTTCATTTTTCGTTCTAATTTCTTTTTTATATTCGTTATGTAATATATGGTAATGGGTCTACAGGGCTTCCGTTTATTCTTACTTCAAAATGAGCATGTTTTCCAGTAGATGTACCGCTTGAACCAATTGCTAATACGTTTTGTCCTCGTGTTACTTTCTGTCCTTCTTTTACATAGATTGCGGAACCATGTCCATATAATGTACTAACTCCTCCACCATGATCTATAATAACACAATTGCCATATCCTCCATAATATCTAGCTAAAATAACGGTTCCATCATCTGCTGCTACAAATGGTGCTCCCCAATCTGCTCCACCAATATCGATTCCTGCATGTAACTTATTAACATGGTAAATTGGATGGATTCGATATCCAAAATAAGACGTTATTTTACTAGAACTTGGTACCGGCCATGCCATAACCCCGTTATATGTTACTGAACTTGTCCCATTACTACTGTTAGCCTTTTGAGCTGCATTAATCTTTATTGCTAATTCACTCATCATTTTATCATATTGTTCAATTTGTTCTTGTATTGATTTTTCTTGTTCTGATAATTGTGCTACTTTACTATTCTTTACCATTTTTGCATTTTTTAATTTTACATTTTCTTTTTCTACATTTGCTTTTGCTGTTTTTACTTTTGCTTTTTGTTCCTCTAATTTATCTTGATTTGCTTGAATTGTTTCTTTTTCTTTTTCAATTGATGCAATCAAGTCATTATCATATTTTGCAATTTTATCAAACATATGTAAATTTGAAATAAATTTCAATGGACTTTCTGGACTTAATAAAATATCCCAATAAGAAATAGAACCAGATTTATATTGTGCTATAATTCTTTCTTCTAGCGCCTTTTGTTGTTCTTCTTGTCTTTTTTGTGCTTCTGCTAATTCTACTTCTGTCTGTTTAATAGAAGCTTCTAATTCTTTTACTTCTGCATTTAGCTTATCTAATTCTGCTTGGCTTTCTGATATTTGAGTACTAAGTTCTTCTATTGCTGATAGTGTTTCATTTTTTTCTGCTTGTACTTCTTTTAATTCTTGTTGTGCATCACTTTTACTATTTGCTGCTTCATTTTTCTGGTTTTGCAAATCTGTTACAGAGGTTGCAAATGTATATAAGTTCATACTAAAGCAAACTATAATTATACTGATAATAGCAAGTATTTTTCTTCTCATATATTAAACCTCCTATACTTCTAAATATTTTCTCATTGATATGCTACTTCCGATTACTCCAATTCCAATTCCTAATACTAAGTATACAGCAATTAGTAATCGGAACATGTCAGTAAAGGTAACAAATGTAATTTCTAATTTTTTTACAATTTCAGATTGTTCTAAATTTGGTATCATACCATTATAAATAAAGCCGACTATTAAAATCGCAATCAAAGCAGATATTAATCCAATCAATATTCCTTCTACTATAAAAGGTCCTCGAATAAAACTGTTCGTTGCTCCTACATATTTCATAATGGATATTTCTTTTCTCCTTGCATGTACCGTAAGTTTAATAGTATTTGAAATAATAACAACTGCAAATAAGATTAAGATTATTAATAAAACAAATGTAAAAATTCGTATTCCATTTCCAATTTTCATGATCGTGGAAATAGTTTCATTGCTACTTTTTATTTCGTCTAAGTCTTCTCCTACAATTGCTGTTATTTGTTCCTGAATTTGTTCGTTTAACTCCAATTTTGATAAAGTTACTCGATAAGAATCTGGCAAGAAGTCACTAGACATGCCTTCCAACGCGCTTGCATTGTCTTTATAGCTTTCTTTTAGTTCATTCATTCCTTCTTCTTTTGAAACAAATTGAACATTATTAACTCCATCAATATTTTTAATTTGCTCGCCAACCTCTTTCATTCTTTCTTCTTTTGTTCCTACTTTGAAATAGACTTGCACGCCTTGTGCTTCTTCTACTGTATTCATAATATGATTAATGTTTTCTCCTAATATAAAAAACACACCAAAAATAATCATACACAAAAACATAACAGTTATTGCTGATATTGTAGATTTTTTATTTTTTAATACATTTCTAAAACCTTCTCCTATCAAATAACTTACTACATTATACTTCACTGTCATAACCACCTTTTTTATCATCTCTTACGATATTACCTTTGTTGATTTGAATTACTCTTTTTTTCATTCGGTCAACAATATCTTTTGCGTGAGTTGCAACAATTACTGTTGTTCCTCTCATATTGATTTCGTTTAACAACATCATAATATCCCATGCAGTATCTGGATCTAGATTTCCTGTTGGTTCATCTGCAATTAGCATTGATGGATTATTGACAAGTGCTCTTGCAAGAGCCACTCTTTGTTGTTCTCCTCCTGATAATTCATTTGGATACATTTTGGCTTTTCCACTTAATCCAACTAATGATAACACCATTGGAACTTGTCTTCTAATATGTCTTGGAGATGCTTTTACAATATACATAGCAAATGCTACATTTTCGTATACTGTTTTATCTGGTAATAACCTAAAATCTTGGAACACAATTCCCATGCTTCTACGTAAATATGGAACACGATTCTTCTTTAAGAAAGTAGTATCTTTTCCATTAATAATAATATTACCAGAAGTAGGTTCCTCCTCTTTCAAAATTAATTTAATAAGCGTTGATTTTCCGCGAACCAGAAGACCCTACCAAGAATGCAAATTCACCTTTTTCTATTGTAAAATTAGCATTATGTACTGCTTCTGTTCCTGTGTTATATACTTTATTTACATTTCTAAATTCAATCATATTTTTCTCCTATATAAAGTTATCCTATTATATATATCCTTTTTAATCATACCAATAAAATGATTTTATTGCAATAGTAAAATATGAAAAAAAGTGTATAAAAAGTTCATTTTTTGACCTTTTACACACTTTTTTAAGTTTTATTAAATTTTTATTACGTTTTTGTTACATGTCTTTTTTTATTTCTTTTATAATAGCATCTTTAGTTAATCCAAAATAATCTAATAGTTTTTCAGCTTTACCAGATTTTCCAAAAGTATCCTTCATTCCCATTCTTGTAACTTTTGTTGGATATTCTTCTGATAGTACTTCACATACTGCACTTCCTAATCCTCCGACAATACTATGATCTTCTATCGTTATGATTCGTTTTGTTTCTTTTGCACATTTTACAATTAATTCTCTATCAATCGGTTTAATTGTATGAATGTCTACAACTCGTATATTTATACCTTGTTTTTCCAATTCTTCTTTTGCAAGAATTGCTTCTGATACCATAAGTCCTGTAGCAATAACAGTTGCATCGTTTCCATTTCCTATTTGAATCCCTTTTCCTATTTCAAATTTTTGATTCTCATTATAAATCACTGGCGATTTTAGTCTTCCTAATCTTACATAAACAGGTCCATTTATTTTTAAAATTTCTTCGATTGCCCATTTGGTTTGTATGTCATCTGATACACTTAACACCGTCATATTAGGTAAGCCTCTCATTAGTCCTAAATCTTCTAGCATTTGATGTGTAGCTCCATCTTCTCCAACTGATACTCCGCTATGTGTTGCACATATCTTTACATTTAATTTTGGATAGCAAATACTATTTCTAATTTGGTCGTATGCTCTTCCTGCTGCAAATACAGCAAATGTACTAACAAAGGGAATCATTCCACAAGTTGCCATTCCTGCTGCTGTAGAAACCATGTCTTGTTCTGCAATTCCCATATCAAAAAAGCGATTTGGAAATTTCTTTTTAAATATGATTGTTTTCGTAGCTTCTGCTAAGTCTGCATCAAATACAACAATTTTATCATTTTTCTCACCAAGTTCAGCTAATTTTTCTCCATAACTTTCTCTTGTTGCAATTTTTATATCTAGATCCATATTAGATTTCACCTCCTAGTTCTTTCATAGCAATTTTGTATTGTTCCTCATTTGGTGCTTTTCCATGCCATCCCACTTGGTTTTCCATAAAACTTACACCTTTTCCCTTTATCGTTTTTGCTATTATTGCAGTTGGTTTGCCTTTTACTGTTTTTGCTTTATTAAATGCCTCTATCAATTCTTCTGTATTGTGTCCATCTACATTTATCACATTGAATCCAAAACTTTCAAATTTAAAATTGATTGGATAAGAACTCATTACTTCTTCTATGCTACCATCAATTTGCAAATTATTATTGTCTACAATCACACATAAATTATCTAGTTTATAATGACTAGCACTCATAGCAGCTTCCCAAATTTGTCCTTCTTCTATTTCGCCATCCCCAACTAAACAATACACGCGATTTCCATCTTTGTTTAATTTAGAAGCCAATGCCATACCATTAGCACAAGACAATCCTTGCCCCAATGAACCAGTAGACATATCAACTCCCGGTATATGTTTCATATCCGGATGTCCTTGCAAAATACTATCAATTCCACGGAAAGTAACTAACTCTTTTTTATCAAAATATCCTCTTTCGGCAAGCGTACTATAAAGTGCAGGAGATGCATGCCCTTTTGATAAAACAAAACGGTCTCTGCTAGGTGAATTTGGTTGTTCTGGATTAATATTCATTTGGTTAAAATATAAAACTGTTAAAATATCAGCACAAGATAGGGATCCTCCTGGATGTCCAGATTTTCCATAATACACTTCTTTTACAATGCCAATTCGAATTTCATTTGCTATTTTTGCTAACTTATCTACATCCGTAATCTTCAAAAAAATCACTCCTTTTGTTTTTTCTCATCTTATCATATGAAATAAAAAAAGACAATAGAGATATTTTACATTAATTGATATAACTATTGACAAGATATGATAGAATAGATATGTATTTTAACTTAGGAGGTTTCTTCATGCCAATTAAACTAATTGCTAGCGATTTAGATGGTACTTTGGTTGACCATAACAATTTCATACCTGTTGATAATTTAAACGCTATTGAAGATATTAATAAAAAAAATATTAATTTTGCAATCTGTACACGGAAAAACCTATGCTATTACAAAGGATATTTGTGATAAGTGTCATGCTTCTTATGGAATATTTGGAAATGGCACACAAATCATCAATTTAAAAACAGGAGAAGAAATTTATAAAAATCTTTTACCTCTTAATGATTTTAGTTCTTGTTATGATTTAGCAAAAAAACATGGTTTTCATGTTCATGTATATAGTGATTCTGAAATTATTACTGAAAATCTAATGTATATGGACCTTAGAAATTACATATTAAACGGTAGTAAAAATACTCGGAAATCTATCTTTTAAAATAGTTGAAAATGTAAAAGACTATGTGTCCCAAAATAATACTCCTATTTTTAAATTAGTAATTTCTAGCACAAATGATTTATCTAATTTAAAAAGAGAAATATTATCTAACTTTGATTTAAGTATTAATTTAATTCGAAAAAAAGGAAAATATAAAGATATTATTATTGAAAAAGAATATGAATATTTAGATATCACTCCTACCCATATTGGAAAAGGTTACGCTCTAGAATATCTTAGTCGTTTATTAAATGTTGATACTTCTGATATTATGGCTATTGGTGATAATGTAAATGATATTGATATGATTAAAGTTTCAGGAATAAGTGCTACATTATCAGATGCTTATGAAGAAGTAAAAAAAATAGCAAGCTATGTAACAACAAATACTGTAGAAAATGCAGGGTTTGCGGAAGCTGTTTATAGGTTTATATCATAAAAAGGATTAGACTAATCTAATCCTTTTTATTTTCTTCTTCTTTCTTCTCTTTTCCAAAATTAATATTCTTTAATCTCTCCAATTTTGTTATTTTTTCTTCCCCAAAACGTTTGGTAACAATATGTTTGATTAGTATCTTCTTCATTGCCTCTTCTTTTACATCTGCAATTAAAGTTCCATCTTTTGCAATCGATATTTTACCTGTCTCTTCGGAAACAACAATTGCAATAGCATCAGATTCCTTTGATATTCCGATTGCTGCTCTATGTCTAGTTCCTAGTTCTTTTGCAATATCAGAATCACTTGCCAATGGTAACATACATGCTGCTGCAGCAATTTTGTTATTTGATATCACAACTGCTCCATCATGAAGTGGTGTGTTTGGTACGAAGATATTTACTAATAGCTGAGGCGATACTTCTGAATTCATGCTAATTCCTGTTCCTATAATATCTTTAATTTGAATATCTCTTTCTATTACAATTAGAGCTCCTGTTTTAGATTTTGCAAGTTCTGTTGTTGCAATAATAATTTTATATATATCTTCTTTTGTTCTTGTTTCTATATCTTTATCAATTCCAAAAAATCTCGTAAATTTATTGGTTCCTAATTGTTCCAATGCTCTTCTAAGTTCTGGTTGGAAAATAACAATAAGTGCAAATACTCCCCAAGTCATAATAATACTTAATATAAAATTCAAGATTCTTAATTGCAAAATATAGCTTAAAGCATTTGCAATTAATAAAAAGAAAATTCCTTTTAGTAATTGCCATGCTCTTGAATTTTTTGCAAATTTAATAATTTTTGCTGCTAAAAATATAACAATAGTGATATCTACAACTAATATTAATAAACTCATTGGATTCTGTGCAAATGCGTTAATATAGCCTAAAACGATATCATTATAGAATTTTTGTACATTCGTTCCAAAACCATCTATCATACTTTCTTACCTCTTTTTACATTGTTAATAAATAGTATATTAATGTTCCTGCTGTTGCAAGAACCATTAACCCTGCTAAAATTGCTGCCATTATTTTAACAAATAATTGTCCTTTGTTTTTCTTTTTATCGCTCATTTTATTCCTCCTAGTATATTTATTGTTCTTGTTATATCATACTTAAAAAATTTTTTCAAGTCCGTTTTTTTAGTATTTTATCACTTTTAAAGTCGAATTTTCATACAATATAGTATAGCTTAAAGGCTAATATTAATAAAAGGAAGGTAGATTTTTATGGATTTTGAAAAACCATGTTGTCCAATTGTTGATATTGATGGAAATATCGCTTGTGGTAAACAATTTGACTTAGATATCACTTTACCATGTGATGATAGAAATGTTATTTATGGTGTTATTCGTGATTGCTATAAAGAACCAGTAAAGGATGCTGTTGTTAAATTAGTAGAAGTAGTATGTGAATGTGGTAAAGAAGAAAGAAGACCTGTTTCCCATACCTTTACCGACGATGATGGAGAGTTTGTATTTGGACCACTTTGTCCAGACAAAAAATATGAAATCAACTTCTGGGTAGACCAAGTAAAACACGTAAAAGTATGCGCTAGATGTACTCATGAAGGAAGATGTCTAAAAGGTGTCAAAATGGACAAATGTGATTGCTTCGTAGGAAAGAAAGAATGTAAATGTGACCATAAAGAAGATTGGAAAGAGGATTGGAAAAAAGACTGCAAATGCGATTGGGAAAAAGACTGTAAAGAAGACCACAAAGACGATTGCAAAAAAGACTGCAAATGCGATTGGGAAAAAGACTGTAAAGAAGACCACAAAGACGATTGCAAAAAGGACTGTAAATGCGATTGGGAAAAAGATTGTAAAGAAGACCACAAAGACGATTGTAAGAAGGACTGTAAAGAAGATTGTAAATGCGATTGTAAAGAAAAATGCAGACCATGTTGCAAATGGGGACGTGAATGTGATTGTAAATGCGATTGTTGCAAGAAGTGCTAATTGCTAAAAAATGGGAATCTAGATGATTCCCATTTTTTTTATAAACTGCTTCCCTTTTTTTATCATCTTATTTTTCTTCATTGTATTTCTTTCATTATATAACATTACTACACCTGCTGAAATTAAAGTTCCCATTACCATACCTTTTACAAATTTCATATTATTTCTCCTCCTTGAATTTTTTATTTATATCGTTATTATGTCTTTTTTTCTTATATATATACTTTTTTACTAAAGAATATATTTCCCATATAGCAATCATTCCTAAAAAAATTCCAAAATATTTTTTTAAATGAGCTACATCTAATCTATTTGCTATAATAGCTCCTATCACTGCTCCTACTACTCCAGATATCGCAATTGGAATTCCTATTTTAAAATCGATATTTTTTTGTTTTATATTTGTTATAATTGCAATAAGTGAGGTCGGTATAAAAAATACTAAATTGGTTGCTTGTGCAATATGTTGTTCTACTTCCATAAACATGGAAAGGCATAAAATCAAAATTGTTCCTCCTCCCATTCCCATACCGACTAACAAATCCCGATAAGATTCCTATTAAAACTTCAATCATATTTTTCTCCTAAGATATTATCATTCTAATTGACACATAAATTAAAAATATTGTAAAAGATAATTTTAAATAAATAGTCGGTATTTTATTTAAATACTTAGACCCTAAAAAACCACCTATCATACCACCGATTGCACATAAAATTCCAATTTTCCAATCGATATAGTCATTCTTATAATAAAAAATTCCACTCGTTATTACCATTGGTAGAATCACAAAAAGCGATATTGCTCTTGCTTTTCTTTCTTCTACACTTAATAAATATACTAATGCTGGAACAACAATCATTCCACCACCTGTTGCAAATAGTCCACTTACAATACCTGCTATAAAACCAATTACTATTTTCTTTATCATATATATCCCCGTTTTTATTTTTATTATTTGATATTTTACATTTTTTATGCAATTTTATTCTTTACTTTTAATGTATTAAAAATTACTTTTACCGTTATATTGGTTTTATTTTGTGTAATTTTAATACATTAAGTGATAAAATACAAAAAGTATTGTTAATAATTTATAGAAAGGATTTTGAATTATGATAAAAATTAAACTTTCTGATTTATTAGGAAAACATAAAATGACTCAAAAATCATTAGCAGAACTTACTGGAATTCGTCCCGCTACTATTTCAAAAATGTATTATGAAGAAAGTAAAAGAATTGATGTAAAACATTTAAATAACATTTGTAAAGTTTTTGATTGTGAAATATCAGAATTATTAGAATTCATACCAGATAAAAAATAGCTACATCTATAAAGTGTAGCTATTTTTTTATTCAACTGTATCATCTTTTATATAATATTTTGTTCCTAACATTTTATCTGGTAAATATTGTTGTTCTACTATATGTCCTGGATAATCATGTGGATATTTATATCCATTGCTATATCCAAATTGTTCCATTCCTTCTGCTGGTGCGTTTCTTATATGCATTGGGATTTCTCCTGTATCTTTATTTGCTACATCTTCCAATGCTTTATTTATAGCAAGATAACTTGCATTTGATTTTTTTGATGTTGCAACATAAACTGCTGCTTCACTTAGTATTATTCTTGCTTCTGGCATACCAACCATAGTAACAGCCTGCATTGCAGAAGTAGCAAGTATTAATGCATTTGGATTTGCCATTCCTACATCTTCTGCTGCTGCGATCACAATTCTTCTTGCCAAAAATACAGGGTCTTCTCCTCCATTTAGTGCTCTTGCTAAATAAAATACGGCTGCATCTGGGTCACTTCCACGCATCGATTTGATAAATGCACTGATATTATCATAATGGCTATCTCCATTTTTATCGAATATTGCTTTTCTTTTTCTGATACTATCTGATGCAATTTGATTTGTAATATGTACATATCCATCTGAATCCACTTTTGTTGTAAGAACTGCTACCTCTAAACCATTTAAGGCTGTTCTTACATCTCCTGATGAAACTTCTGCAATCTTTTCTAATGTTTCATCTTCTATTTTAACATTAAAGCTTTTTAAGCCATCTTCCCTTTCTAATGACATTTTTAATACTTTAAAAATATCATCAGTAGTTAATGGTTCTAGTTTGAATACCATAGACCTTGAAATTAAAGCCTTATTTACTTCAAAATATGGATTTTCTGTTGTTGCTCCAATTAGAATTACTGTTCCATCTTCTACAAAAGGAAGTAATGCATCTTGTTGTAGTTTATTAAAACGATGAATCTCATCAATAAATAAAATACATTTTCCACTTGGGTTTAAGAATACATTTTTTGCCTCTTCCACTGCTTTTTTAATTTCTCCCACACCTGAAGTTACCGCATTAATCCTTGTAAACTTATATTTCGTCATTTCACTTATAACTCTTGCAAGTGATGTCTTACCACATCCTGGTGGTCCCCATAAAATAATACTAGATAACCTGTCTGCTTTAATGGTTCTATATAAAATTTTATCTTTTCCTAATATATGTTCTTGACCAACGTACTCGTCTAATGTTTTTGGTCTCATACGATAGGCTAATGGTTGTGATAAATCCATATATTTACTCCTTTATTTTGCTAAACTTGATAATCCTTTTCTTATCATATCTTCTAATGATAAGCTTTCTATATCCATTCTTTCAAATACTTTTTCAATTTCTTTTCTGTTATATCCTAATACTTGTAATGCAGAAATTGCTTCTTGTATCTTGTTATCATCAACAATAGCTTCCTTCACTTGTGCACTTACTTGTTGTTCTTTTGCTTCTATTGTTTTTATTTTATCTTTTAATTCCAATATAATTCTTGCTGCTGACTTTGCACCAACTCCTGGTATTTTAACTAATTTTGAAGTATCATTTGTAATAACTGCTAGTGCAAAGCTAGATGGCGTAATATTAGATAACATTGTAATTGCGGACTTAGCCCCAATTCCACTAACACTTAACAAAAGTTCAAACATCTTTAATTCTTCATTCGTTAAAAATCCATAAATACTAATATCATCTTCTCTTACATGATAATGTGTATGTACTTTAACCATGTCTCCAATGTTTCCAAGTTCTTCTATTGCTTTTTCACTCATAAATACTTTATACCCAAGCCCACCAACATCAATTACAACATAGTTATCATATTTCATTTCTAAAGTACCTTTAATATATGCTAACATCTCTTTTCCTCCTAATCTTTTGCAAACAAATTTTCTTCTATTATTTTATACTAACTTATTTCATTTTGCAATACCTCTTTTAAATTTTTTAGATGATTTTGGGACAGTCCCCAAAATCATCTTTTTTTATGTTATAATAGTATTAGATTTTAAAAGGAGATTTTATATGAAAAATTATTATGAAATGTTAGAAGTAGATATACATGCTTCCCAAGAAATTATTGACAAAGCATTTAAGACTCTTGCAAAAAAGTATCATCCAGATACACAAGATGATGATAAAAAAGAATGGGCAGAGGAACAGTTCAAATTATTAAATGAAGCTTATGAAGTTTTATCAGATAAAACTAAGAGAGATGAGTACACAAAAGAATTAGAATTCGATAAAAATAGTGAAATAAATGCTTTACTTTTAAAAAATGCTGATTTGGAAGTTCAAATAGAAAATTTGCAACTTGAATTAGAAAGTTTAAAAAATAGGAATTCTTCTGAATATCGCGAAAATATTAATTATCATCCTTCATCTAATATGTATAATAATACAAATGTTTATCATACTAATGATGTAGAGCAATATGATTCTCCTAAAGAAGATTATACTAATACATCTACATATTATGAATCTTATTATCATCCTATAAAAAGTAAATTTAAAAATTTTTTAGCATTTTTTATTACTCTAGGAGTTATTATTTTTATTGCTTTCGTAATTTGGAATATTCCTTACACCCACAATTTACTTATCGAAATGTATAAGGAAAATTTTGTAATTCAAGCAATTGTGAATTTTTTCTATAAGTAAACCTTAACTCATGTGTTTCTGGTTAATTTATACTTATAAATGCTATATTTTCTACATAGAAAGGATGATGAAATATGGCATTAGACTATAAGTTAATTGGATCTAGATTAAAACAAGCAAGATTAAAAAAGAAATATACTCAAGAAAAATTAGCTGAAGAATTAGATGTTTCAATTGCATTTTTAAGCCGCGTAGAATGTGGAAGTCTTGATATTAGTTTAAAAAGATTATCTCAAATTTGCGAATTACTTGGAACAACTGAAGGAGAAATTTTAAATGGTACTTCTACTACATCTCGTAATTACTTAAACGAAGACCTTTTTTCTTTACTAAAAAATTGTCCACCAGAAAAATCTAAGCTAATTTATGAACTCGCAAAAGTTGTTGCAGAAAACTAAATTTAATGTTAAAAAGCAAGAATCCAATAAAAATAATTTCAATTTCGTTCAATTCCTGCGCTGGTCGCATACGCTCCCACTTATTGACTTAAAGGTCAACTGCTCGTCGTTCACTACATTGAAATTATTTTTATTGGATTCTTGCTTTCTCTTTATATTTTTATAATTTTTTCCCAAGGTAATTCGTCTTTTCCGAAATGTCCATAGTTAGTTGTTTTGGTATAAATTGGATTACGAAGTCCTAAGTATTCTATGATTCCTCTTGGGGTTAGCTCAAATCTGTTGTAGATTAGCTTTACGATTTGTTCTTCTGGAATAGTTGACGTTCCAAAAGTATCTACATAGATAGATACTGGCTTTGCTACACCGATTGCATAAGAGAATTGTATCTCACATTTTTTTGCATATCCATTTGCTACAATGTTTTTAGCAATAAATCTTGCCATATATGCGGCTGACCTATCTACTTTTGTTGGATCTTTTCCAGAAAATGCTCCTCCACCATGGCGACTGTATCCACCATAGGTATCTACGATAATTTTTCTTCCGGTTAAACCGCTGTCTCCTAAAGGTCCTCCTATTACAAATCTTCCTGTTGGATTGATGTAATATTTTGTTTGGGTATCTAGTAACTCTTCTGGAATTGTTTCTTTTATTACTTTTTCAATAATGTCTTTTCTTAATACTTCTAAATTAATATTTGCATTATGTTGCGTAGAAACAACTACAGTGTCTACTCTTACAGGTTTGTCTCCTTTATATTCTACTGTTACTTGTGTTTTTCCATCTGGTCTCAAATATGAAATAATACCTTCTTTTCTAACTTGGGTTAAACGTTTTGCAAGTTTATGTGCTAAGTATATTGGAAGTGGCATGTAGGCATCTGTCTCGTTACATGCAAACCCAAACATAATTCCTTGGTCACCTGCTCCCTCTGATACTACATTTGAGCCTTGTTTTTCTTCTAAAGAAGCATCTACTCCCATTGCAATATCTGGTGATTGTTTACTCATATTGATATGAATTTTGCAAGTTCTATAATCAATATCCGTTTCGGCATTATCATATCCTATTTCTTTTATGGCATTTCTTGCAATTTCTTCAATATTGATATCAGCATTTGATGTAATTTCTCCTGTTATTACAATTTCTCCTTTTCCTGCTACGGTTTCGCAAGCTACTCTTGAATTTGGGTCTTTTGCCAAACATGCATCTAATACGCTATCTGATATATAATCACAAAGTTTATCTGGATGTCCCTCTGTTACACTTTCACTAGTAAATAATTTTCTCATTTTTTAGTTCCCTCATTTCTTCATTTATTATTTTTATCAGGGATAAAATAAAAACCCCTGCTTAGCAAAGGTTCTTATCTCATTTTATTAACAAATAAAATCATCATTCAAAGCACTTTGCTTTGTCGGTATTAGCACCTTACTCTTTTAAGGTTGCTGTGGAGTCATAAAGCCGATTCTCTCGTCCACTCTCGATAATTATTTAATTATTATTATTTAATAGAAAAATCATTTTTCTATTAAACAAGGTTAATTTACCTTGATTTGTGCGATTGCGAAGCAATCTGTACATTCGGACGTCGAAATCTTTGATTTCGTTAACGTCCAATTATCTTATAATAATTCTAAGATGGCCATTGGAGCATTATCTCCTTTTCTTGGTCCAACTTTAACGATTCTTGTATATCCACCAACATTGTTTGTATATTTTGGTGCAATTTCGTTAAATAGTTTTCCTGGTAAATCTACATTTTTACCATCTTCGTCTTTTACTTTATTTACCATCTTCATCATTTTCTTTCTAGCGTTTAATCTTGATGGCATATCTTTTTGTCTTGAAACAGTTTTTTCTTCTTTTACTACTTTTAAGTATTCTTTACCATTTTTGCTTGTAGCTTTTACTGTTTCTTTATTTCCTTTTGCATCTAATTTTGCTGTAATAACTTTTACATCTACAGTTTCGTAATTATCTTTTTCTTTTACAGCAAGTGCAACTAAACTATCAACGATTGCTTTTACTTCTTTAGCTCTTGTTTCAGTTGTAACGATTTTTCCGCGAAGAATTACATCTGTTGTTAAGCATTTAAGCATAGCTAATCTTTGATCAGTTGGTTTTCCTAATTTTCTATTTCTTGCCACTTTCTTATTCACCTCTTTAAAAAATATTTCTTATTTCTAGTCTTCTTCTTTGGCAAAATCTAAACCTAAAGAATGTAATTTATTTGTAACTTCATCTAATGATTTTTTACCTAGATTTCTTACTTTCATCATATCTTCTTCGGTTTTATTTGCTAAATCTTCTACTGTTGAAATACCTGCTCTTTTTAAGCAGTTGAATGAACGAACAGATAACTCTAAGTCTTCAATTGACATTTCTAAAACTTTTTCTTTCTTAGACTCTTCTTTTTCAACCATTACTTGTGTATTTTTTGTTGCTTCTGAAAGGTCTATAAATAGTTCTAGATGTCCTGTCATAACTTTTGCAGCTAAAGATAATGCTTCATCTGCTTTTAAGCTTCCGTCTGTCCATACTTCGATAATTAATTTATCAAAATCTACCATTTGCCCTACTCTAGTATTTTCTACTGAATAGTTTACCTTTTTTACTGGTGTAAAGATAGAATCAATTGGTAATACTGCGATATCTTGGTTTGGTTTTTTATTTTTAGCAGCACCATTATATCCTCTTCCTTTTTCAACTGTCATTTCCATTTTTAGGCTTCCACCTTCAGAAACAGTTGCAATATGTAAATCTGGATTTAATACTTCTACAGAGCTGTCTGTAATAATATCTGCTGCCGTTACTTCGCCTTCCCCTTTAAAATCAATTCTTATCATTTTTTCTTCATTATCAAATGTCTTTAATCTAACATTTTTCAAATTTAAAATAATTTCTGGTACATCTTCTACTACATTTGGTATGGTAGAGAATTCATGTACTACTCCCTCAATTTTTACACTGGTAATAGCACTTCCTGGAAGTGATGAAAGTAGGATTCTTCTTAAAGAGTTTCCTATTGTTACACCATATCCACGCTCTAATGGTTCACAAACAAATTTTGCATAATTACTATCCTCATTTATTTCTAAACATTCAATATTTGGCTTTTCAAATTCTATCATTTTTACCTCCCAATTACTTATGAATTAAGTCTTTTTACTTAATTCTTCACTTACTACTATTTAGAGTATAACTCTACGATTAAGTGTTCTTGTACTGGTAAGTCTATATCTTCTCTTGTTGCAAGTCTTAATACTTTTCCACCTAATTTTTTGGCATCTTTTTCTAGCCATGCTGGTACAGGTCTTGCAGAATTTGCTTCAACATTTACTTTAATAACGCCTTTATCTTTCTTAGATTCTCTTACAGCTACTTCGTCTCCTGCTTTTACTAGGTAAGAAGCAATATCAACTTTTTGACCATTTACTTCGAATAATCCATGGTTTACAAGTTGTCTTGCTTGTGCTCTTGAAGTACCAAATCCTAAACGATAAACAACATTATCTAATCTACTTTCTAATATTTGAAGTAAGTTATCTCCAGTAATTCCTTTTTTATTAGAAGCCATTTCAAAATATTTTCTAAATTGTTTTTCTCCTACTCCATAGAATGATTTTGTTTTTTGTTTTTCTCTTAATTGAGTACCATATTCAGAAAGCTTAGCTTTCTTTTGTCCATGTTGTCCTGGTCCATAGTTTCTTCTAGAAACAGAACATTTATCAGAATAACATCTTTCACCTTTTAAGAAAAGTTTTTGACCTTCTCTACGGCAAATACGACATTGTTCATCTTTATATCTTGCCATTTTCTTTCTCCTTTCATATTCATGATTCACTCTTCATTATTTGTTATTCACTAGTGCGAAGCACACTTTATACTCTTCTTCTTTTTGGTGGTCTACATCCGTTATGTGGAATTGGTGTTACATCTTTAATAGCACTAATTTCTAATCCTGCTGTTTGAAGTGAACGGATTGCAGCTTCACGACCAGAACCTGGTCCTTTTACGAATACTTCTACTGTTTTTAATCCATGTTCCATTGCAGCTTTTGCAGCTGTTTCAGCAGCTTCTCCAGCAGCGAATGGTGTTGATTTTTTAGAACCTTTGAATCCTAATTCTCCAGCACTTGCCCAAGAAATAACATTTCCTTGAGTATCTGTAATGCTAACAATTGTATTGTTAAAGCTTGAATGAATATGTGCAGCACCTTTTTCAATATTTTTTCTATTTCTTCTAGGTGTTTTCTTTGCTACCGTTTTTTTATTAGCCATTTGGTTCTATACCTCCTTATTTTTTACTTTTACTAACTAATTTTCTTGGACCTTTTCTTGTACGAGCATTAGTTTTTGTTCTTTGTCCTCTTACAGGTAGTCCTCTTCTATGTCTTAATCCTCTATAACATCCGATTTCAGTAAGTCTTTTGATATTTAAAGCTACTTCTCTTCTTAAGTCACCTTCTACTTTGTATTCTTCGTCCATAACTTTTCTAATCGCATTTACTTGTTCGTCTGTTAAATCTTTTACTCTTGTGTCTGGATTTACCCCAGCTTTTTCTAGAATTTTTCTTGAGCTTGATACACCAATTCCATAGATGTATGTAAGTCCAATTTCTACTCTTTTTTCTCTAGGTAAATCGATTCCTGCTATACGAGCCATAAATTTTAGCACCTCCAAATTATATTTGTTCTTGTTTGTTTTTCATTATGTTTGTCTCATATTTTAATTGAAATGTACTTAAAACTAAAGTTTTAAGCAGTATTTAAAATATTTTGACTATAAAAATGTATATAAACACAAAACTATTTTTTTCAGCCGCTCATAAATAGTCTTGTGTTGATATCGTTTTAAAGTTTTTAATTAACCTTGTCTTTGTTTGTGTTTTGGATTTTCACAAATAACTCTAATTTTTCCTTTTCTTTTAATTACTTTGCATTTTTCGCAAATTGGTTTTACTGATGGTCTTACCTTCACTTTATCCACCTCCTGTAAATTTAAAACTCTTTGGGTTAATATATGCTTAAAATAGATTTTATTCTATTTTGCTCTCCAAGTTATTCTTCCTCTTGATAAGTCATATGGTGATAATTCCACTTTTACCTTATCTCCTGGTAGGATTTTAATATAATTCATTCTAAGTTTTCCAGAAATATGAGCTAATATTTGATGTCCATTTTCTAGTTCCACTTTAAAATTTGTATTAGGTAAAGTTTCTACAACTGTTCCCTCAACTTCAATTACATCCTCTTTTGCCAATGTTTTTCACTCCTTAATCCTATGATTTTTTTCGTTTTTACACAATTAGCTTATATAGTATATACCATTTTTAAATAATTGTCAATATTTCTGGCTCTTTTTCTGTAATTAAAATTGTATTTTCATAGTGTGCTGCCAAACTTCCATCTTCAGTAATGATTGTCCAACCATCATCTAATTCTAAAATGTCTGGATTTCCTTGTATTACCATAGGCTCAATTGCTAGAGTCATGCCAGGTTCAAGCTTTATTCCTTTGCCTGCTTTTCCGTAATTTGGAATACCTGGATCTTCATGCATACTCCTTCCAATTCCATGACCTTGAAATTCCCTTACCACACTATATCCATTTTTTTCTACAAATTCTCCGATTGCGTGGCATACGTCCCCTAAACGATTTCCAGCTCGTGCAAATTTGATTCCTTCAAAAAATGCTTGTTTTGTTATTTCTACTAATCTTTTTGCATCTTTTGATACATTTCCTACTAAATAAGTTCTTGCCGCATCTCCATTAAAACCATTTTTTTCTACTACTAAATCTACACTAACAATATCTCCATCTTTTATTTTTACTCTTCCAGATGGAACTCCATGGATTACTTCGTCATTAATAGAAACACAAATAGATCCAGGGAAATTAGGTACCCCTTTTTGATAACTTGGGTACCCTTTTTCTGCTGGAATTCCTCCATTTTCTCTTATTACTTTTTCTGCTATTTGGTCTAATTCTAAAGTAGTCATTCCTGGTTTTATAACTTTTTCTATTTCTTTATGTACTAGAGCTGTTACACGGCAAGCTTCTTTCATTAGTTCAATTTCTCTTTTTGATTTAATATCTACCAATTTACTTACCCCTTTATTGATTCCACTACTTCTCTTGCTACATCTGCACCTAAATGGTTGCTTCTTTGACTTACTTCTTCTGTTCTTAATACTCCTCTTGATTCATAGTATTCTACTAATGGACTTGTTTGTTCATCATAAATTGCAAGTCTTTGTCTTATAGCTTCTTCACTAGAATCATCTTCTCTTTGAATTAGTTTTGCACCACATTTGTCACAAATTCCTTCCACTTTTGGTGGATGCATAACAATATTATATGTAGCTTTACATTCTTGGTTTGAACATACTCTTCTTGTTAAAATTCTTTCAATAATTTCATCTCTTGGTGTTGTTAAATTAATAACTAAATCTATCTTGTTTCCTTTACTAGCTAAGATTTCATCTAATTTCTCAGCTTGAGCAATTGTTCTTGGAAAACCATCTAAAATAAGTCCATTTTTTGCGTCATCTTCATCTAAACGATTTGCAACCATTGGAACTGTAATTTCATCTGGAACTAAAGCTCCATTTTTCATATATTTATTTGCTTCAATACCAAGCTGGGTTTCTTCTTTAACATTTTTTCTAAAAATATCTCCCGTAGATATTTGAGGAATCCCTAATTTTTCACTTAAAATTCCCGCAACTGTTCCTTTTCCAGTACCTTGTGCACCTAGCATAATAATATTCATATTCTTCAAACTCCTTTTTATTTATTTGCTATTAAAATAGCCCTATATACTATATCTCTTTTTGCAAAATTATTCAACTGTTTTTTGTACATTTTTCTTAATAAAAAAGTGCAATAGATATCATATCTCTATTACACTTTCTTATTTCTTTTATTAACTTAAAAATCCTTTATAATGTCTCATCATTAATAATGATTCTAATTGTTGTACAGTTTCTAGTGCTACACCTACTACGATTAGGATTGATGTTCCTCCAAATGCTACGTTTAATCCTGTAAAACGGATTAGCATTGGAAGGATTGCAATTAGTGCCAAGAAGAATCCTCCAAACCATGTTATTTTTGAAATAACACTTGATAAATAATCTGTTGTTGGTTTTCCTGCTCTAATTCCTGGTATAAATCCACCATTTTTCTTAATATTGTTTGATACTTCTGCTGGGTTGAATGTAGCATAAGTATAGAAAAATGTAAATCCTATAATTAGTAATAAGTATACAAGTGCATTTGCGATAGTATATCCAATTGGAACATTTGATGTTGATGTTGCAATTGAAAATTTGTATACTCCTGCCCAGAAACCAGTTTGGGTTGCAATGTCTTTTATAAATATTTGTAAAATCATTGCTGGGAAGGTCATGAATGAAGAAGCAAAAATAACTGGCATTACACCTGCCATAGCAAGTTTTAATGGAATATGTGTATTTTGTGCTCCTACCATTTTTCTTCCTACTACTTTTTTAGCATATTGTACTGGAACTCTTCTTTCAGCTGTTTGTACAAATACAACACCTGCAACTAGAACAATTGCTCCAATAATAATACCAATTGCTAATAATAAACCACTTGTACTAAATGTACCAGTTCCAAAAATCAAATTCCATAGTGTAGTTACAACACTTGGTAAACTTGAAACAATACCAATAAAGATAATAATAGAAATTCCATTTCCAATACCCTTGTTTGTAATTTGTTCACCAAGCCACATTAATAGTGCTGTACCTGCAACTAATGAAAGTACTACAATAAATCCTGTTAAAAATCCTGGATTAATAAATATTCCTGAAGATTGGTATGAAAGGTATATACCTAATGCTTCTACAATTGCAAGAACAATTGTTAAGTATTTTGTATATCTGTTCATTTTTTGTCTTCCTTCTTCTCCACCTTCTTTTGCTAAACGTTCTAATGCTGGAATTACCATAGCTAATAATTGGATTACAATTGATGCTGTGATATATGGGCTGATCGTCATAGCAAAAATAGAAAATCTAGAAAACGCTCCACCTGAAATAATATTAATCAATCCACCAATTCCATTACTTGATTTCATTGCTTCATTTAAAGCAAATGTATCAACCCCTGGAATAGTAATAAAACAACCTAGTCTAAAAACTACTATTAATACTAATGTATAAATAAGTCTTTTTCTAACTTCTGGTGTTTTTAAGGCATTTTTGATTGTCTTAAACAATTAAATCACCTCTGTCTTTCCACCAGCAGCTTCAATTTTTTCTTTAGCTGCCTTTGTAAATCTCTTTGCTTTAACAGTTAATTTTTTCTCCAAATTTCCTGTAGCAAGAACAACGATACCATCATTTACTTTAGAAATAATACCTTCTGCAAGTAAGCTCTCAGCAGTTACTTCTTCTGATTTTGATTGGTTAAGCATTGTTAGAGTTACTTCTACATAATTTTTTGCAAATATGTTAGTAAATCCTCTTTTTGGTAATCTTCTATATAATGGCGTTTGACCACCTTCAAATCCTCTTCTTACTCCGCCACCACTTCTTGCTTTTTGTCCTTTATGTCCCTTTCCTGAAGTTTTTCCAAGTCCGGAACCAATTCCACGTCCTACTCTTCTTCTAGATACTCTTTCTTGTGCTGGGCTTAAATCGTCTAATTTCATTTTGATTTGCACCTCCTTCATTTATTAATGAATAATGAATGGTGAATAGTGAATAATGAATACTTATCAATTCATTATGTATTATCCTCATTTCAATTATTCAATTTTGTTTATTAATTAGTTTTGTAAATATCTAAATGGTGCTTCTGTAATTCACTATTCATTATTCACCATTAACTATTCACTATATTATAATATTTCTTCTACTTTCTTTCCTCTTTTTTTCGCAATTTGTTCTACTGTGCTCATATTAGCTAATCCATTAAGTGTTGCATATACAACGTTTCTTGGATTGTTTGTTCCTAATACTTTTGTTCTGATATCTTTGTAACCTGCAAGTTCTAGGACTGGTCTTACGCTACCTCCTGCAATAACTCCAGTACCTTCTGCTGCTGGTTTTAACATAACATTTGCACTACCAAATTTTCCGATATATTCATGAGGAATTGTTGTTCCTACAACTGGAACTGTAATTAAGTTCTTTTTAGCATCTTCGATTGCTTTCTTGATAGCATCTGGAACTTCAGCTGCTTTACCGTTTCCAACACCAACGTGTCCGTTTTCGTCTCCTACAACTACAACTGCACTAAAACGGAAAGTTCTACCACCTTTTACAACTTTTGCAACTCTGTTGATTGCAACAACTTTCTCTTTTAATTCTAATTGTGTTTCTTCCATTGTCTTTTCTTTTCCCTCCTTTTAACAAAAATTATTCATTATTAACTCTTTACTGTTCTAAAAATAATTTTTTTAGAACACAAGTCCTGCCTCACGAGCAGCTTCTGCTAATTCTTTTACAATACCATGATAGATATATCCTCCTCTATCATATACGACTGTTTTTATATTTTTTTCGATTGCACGTTTTGCAATTAAGCTTCCAACTTCTTTAGCAGCTGCTTTATTTGCGTGTTTTTCCTTTACTTCTTTATCTAATGTAGAAGCACTTACTAATGTAACTCCTGCTTCATCATCAATGATTTGTGCATAAATGTTAGCATTACTTCTATAAACACATAATCTTGGGCATTCTGCATTTCCACTTATTTTTCTACGTACACGGATATGTCTTCTGGTTCTTTCAAACTTTCTATCAGTCTTCTTTACCATTTTTTTCTCCTTTCTAATCTATATTAGATTCTATTTCTTACCAGCTTTACCTTCTTTACGACGAATAACTTCTTCAGCATATTTAATACCTTTACCACGGTAAACTTCTGGTGGTCTTTTAGTTCTTACAACAGCAGCTGTTTGACCAACTAGTTCTTTATCAATACCTTTTACAATAATTGTGTTTGGGTTTGGTACATCAAAAGTAATTCCTGCTGGTGCTTCCATCTCTACTGGATGAGAGTATCCTAAGCTCATTACTAATTTAGTTCCTTGTTTTTGTGCTCTATAACCAACACCATTAATTTGTAATTCTCTTTGATATTCTTCTTTTACTCCATGAATCATGTTGTTAATTAATGTTCTTGTTAGACCATGTAAACTTCTATTTTCTGGTTCATCATCAGGTCTTGTTACAGTAATAACACCATTATCAAGAGTTACTTTCATATTGCTATGTATTTCTCTTTCTAATGTTCCTTTAGGTCCTTTTACTGTAATTTTTTGTCCATCAATTTTTACTTCAACATCAGATGGAACAGTAATTGGGCTATTTCCTATTCTTGACATTTTCTCATTTCACCTCTTTATAAAATATTTCTTTATCACCTACCAGATATAAGCTAAAACTTCTCCACCTATACCTTGTTCTCTTGCTTTTTTATCTGTCATAATTCCTTTTGAAGTTGAAATTAAAGCAATTCCTAAACCGTTTAATACTTTTGGTAATTCATCGCTTGCAGCATAAACTCTTAAACCTGGTTTACTGATTCTTTTTAATCCTGCAATAACACGGTTACCTTTTTCATCATATTTTATTGTGATACGTATAATACCTTGATTTTCATTTTCAATTACTTCAAAAGCTTTAATATATCCTTCTTCAAATAAGATTTCAGCAATAGCTTTCTTCATATTAGAAGCTGGTATATCAACAGTTTTATGCTTTGAAGTATTAGCATTTCTAATTCTTGTTAACATATCTGCAATTGGATCCGTAGTATTCACTTAATTTACCTCCTTCTCTTTCGAATAGCACTATTTGCTATTCACTCTTAATTATTCACTCTGGCGTAAGCCAGCGTTATTACCAACTTGCTTTTTTTACACCTGGAATTTCACCTTCATGAGCTAATTTTCTAAAGCATACACGGCAAATTCCATATTTTCTAATATAAGCATGTGGTCTTCCACAAAGTTTACAACGATTGTATTCTCTTGTTTTATATTTTTGTGGTTTTTGTTGTTTTATAATCATTGACTTTTTAGCCATATTTTTTAATCTCCCTTCTTCTATGCTTTAAAAGGCATTCCTAATAGTGTTAACAACTCTCTTGCTTCTTCGTCAGTTTTAGCTGTTGTTACAAATATAATATCCATACCTCTTAGTTTATCGATTTTTTCATATTCGATTTCAGGGAATATTAATTGTTCTTTAATACCCATTGAGTAATTTCCTCTTCCGTCAAAAGAATTTGCAGATACTCCTCTAAAATCTCTAACTCTTGGAAGAGCTACATTGAATAGTTTGTAAGCAAATTCATACATTTTGCTACTTCTTAAAGTAACTTTGCATCCGATATTTGCTCCTTCTCTTAATTTAAATGCTGCAATTGATTTTCTAGCTTTTGTTACCATAGGTTTTTGACCAGTAATTTGGCTTAAATCATTCATTGCATTTTCTAATGATTTAGGATTATCTTTTGTATCTCCTAAACCTATATTGATTACAATCTTTTCAAGTTTTGGAACTTGCATGATTGATTTATAGTTGAATTTTTTCATTAATGCTGGAACTACTTCTTTTTCATATTGTTCTCTTAATTTTTCCATAGGTCTTTAAAATCCTCCTTTCCTATTTTAACTTTGTATTACATTTTTTACAAACACGAACTTTTTCGCCTTTTTCTTCTATATATCCAACTCTTGTTGCTTTTCCGCATTTTGGACATACAACATTTACTTTTGAAGAATGGATAGCACATTCTACTGGAATGATTCCTCCTTCTTCTCCTTGTTTTCTAGGTTTAATATGTTTTTTACGAATGTTAACACCTTTTACAATTATTTTTTCTGTTTTTGGTATTACTTCTAAAACTTCTCCTGTTTTTCCTTTATCATTTCCAGATAAAACTTTAACAGTATCACCTTTTTTTATTTTCATTTTTTTATTTCACCTCTTCTTTTTTGTAATTTTAAGGTTTACTTTCATTAGCTTAAAGAAGCTACAACTAAATATTTGTACATTCTATAGAACCTCTGGTGCTAATGATAATATTTTCATATATTCTTTTTCTCTTAATTCTCTTGCTACTGGACCAAAGATACGAGTTCCTTTTGGGTTACCGTCATCACGAATTATAACAGCAGCATTTTCATCAAATCTTACATAAGAACCATCTGCACGTCTTTGTGGCTTCTTTGTTCTTACAACAACTGCTTTAACTACTTCTCCTTTTTTTACAACACCACCTGGTGTAGCACTTTTAACAGAAGCAACGATAACATCTCCAATACCAGCATATTTTCTATATGAACCACCTAAACAACGGATACACATAATTTCTTTTGCACCGGTGTTGTCAGCAACTTTTAATATTGATTGTTGTTGTACCATTTTTTTCCCTCCTTATCCTGATTTTATCGGATATCTTCATTTCTTATTTTACGATTGCTTTTTTTGTAATTTCAACAACTCTCCATCTCTTATCTTTTGAAAGTGGACGTGTTTCCATTACTTTTACTTCATCTCCGATTTGGCAAGCATTTTCTTCGTCATGAGCTTTTAATTTATATGTTTTTTTCATAATTTTACTATAAACATCATGCTTTACATTCGTTTTAACAGCTACGACAACAGTTTTATCCATTTTATTTGATACAACTGTACCAATCATAACTTTACGAAGATTTCTTTCTTCCATAATTTTTTTCTCCTTTCCAGAGTATTTTTTAGTTATTTGCTTCACTTAATTCTCTTTGTCTTAATACTGTTTTGATTCTTGCAATGTCTTTTTTCACTTCTTTTATTTTTAATGGATTATCTAGACCATTTGTTGCATGGCTAAATCTCAATTTAAATAATTCAGTTTTTAACTCACTTAACTCTTTTTCTAGTTCTGGTGAAGACATTTCATTTATTTTATTTATCTTCATCAATATCACCACCTATATTTATAGTTTCTTTTTTTACAAATTTTGTTTTGATTGGTAGTTTGTTTGCTGCAAGTCTCATAGCTTCTCTTGCTAATTCTTCTGGTACACCAGCAATTTCAAATAATACTCTTCCTGGTTTTACAACAGCTACCCAGTATTCTGGAGCTCCTTTACCTTTACCCATACGAGTTTCAGCTGGTTTCTTTGTTACTGGTTTGTCTGGGAATATTTTAATCCAAACTTGACCACCTCTTTTGATATGACGAGTCATAGCAATACGAGCTGCCTCTATTTGATTTGTTGTAATCCAAGCAGCCTCTAGCGCTTGTAATCCGTATTCTCCATCAGAAACAAAGTTACCTCTTGTAGCATATCCTCTATTTCTACCTTTTTGTTGTTTTCTATATTTTGTTCTTTTTGGTATTAATGGCATTATTGGTCTCCTCCTTCCACTTTCTCTTTTTTAGTTGGAAGAACTTCACCTTTATAAATCCAAACTTTAACACCTATTTTTCCATAAGTTGTATTTGCTTCATAGAATCCATAATCAATATCTGCTCTTAATGTTTGAAGTGGAATAGTTCCTTCTTTATAGAATTCAGTTCTTGCCATATCAGCTCCACCTAATCTTCCAGATACTGATGTTTTAATACCTAAAGCTCCTGCTTTCATTGTTTTTTGCATGCATTGTTTCATTGCACGTCTGAATGAAATTCTTCTTTCTAGTTGAGCACAGATATTTTCTGCTACTAATTGAGCATCTAAATCAATATCTTTTACCTCAACTATATTTAAATTAATTTCTTTTCCGATCATTTTTTGTAAATCATTTTTTAAACTTTCAGCTAATTGTCCACCTTTTCCAATCACTAGACCAGGTTTTGCTGTATATACGTTTACTTTAACAAATTTAGCTGTTCTTTCAATTTCAATTTTTGAAATACCGCTAATAAATAATTTCTTTTTAACATATTCACGGATTTTATGGTCTTCTACTAAATAATCACTATAGTTTTTCTTATCAGCATACCATTTTGAGTTCCAATCTTTAATAATTCCTACTCTTAATCCATGTGGATGCATTTTTTGTCCCATGCTAAAAATCCTCCTTTCACCTTTATACTCTTTCTTTCAATACGATTGTAATATGACTGGTTCTTTTTCTTATTCTAACAGCAGAACCTTTTGCTGCTGGTCTTATTCTTTTTAGAGTAGGACCTTGGTTTGCATAAATTTCAGCAATATATAATTTTTTACTATCCATACCGTGGTTGTTTTCAGCATTAGCAATTGCAGATTTTAATAGCTTTTCAATAATTTCTGAAGAAGCTTTTGGTGTAAATTTAACAATTGCTAAAGCTTCTGCTACATCTTTTCCACGAATTAAGTCTGCAACGATTTTTACTTTTCTTGCAGAAATTCTAGCGTATTTTAGTGTAGCTTGGGCTGTTTTTACTTCGTCCATAATTTCTTCCACTTTAGATTCCCTCCTTTTTATTTGTAAGCTTTGTATTCTACAAACTCATTATTTTTTAACATTTGATGCTTTTTCTCCAGCATGACCTTTAAATGTTCTTGTAGGTGCGAATTCACCTAATTTATGTCCAATCATTTCTTCTGTAATATAGATTGGCACGTGTTTTCTTCCATCATGAACAGCAATTGTGTGTCCAACAAATTGTGGATATATTGTAGATGCTCTTGACCATGTTTTAAGAACTTCTTTTTTTCCTGTTTCATTCATTGCTTCTATTCTTTTTAAAAGTTCAGGTGCAACAAATGGTATTTTCTTGCTTGATCTTGACATTAAATTTTTCCTCCTTTTCTTCTAAGAGTTTTTTCATTATAGGTAGTCAACCTCAATCCTTTCGGTTGACAAAGTTATCTGTAATACTTTCTTACCCGCTAACAGCTAACTTTTTATTTTCTTCTCTTAACAATAAATTTGTTAGAAAGTTTATTTTTCTTTCTTGTTTTGTATCCAAGAGCTGGTTTACCCCAAGGAGTAAGTGGTCCTGGACGTCCAACTGGTGCTCTACCTTCACCACCACCATGTGGGTGATCTACTGGGTTCATTACAGAACCTCTAACGGTAGGGCGAATTCCCATATGTCTTGTTCTTCCAGCTTTACCTAATTTTACATTTTCATGATCTGTGTTTCCAACAGTTCCTATTGTTGCTCTACATCTTGTCATAACTAATCTCATTTCTCCAGAAGGTAATCTTACGTGAGCATATTTTCCTTCTTTTGCCATAAGTTGTGCACTTTGTCCTGCACTTCTTACCATTTTTCCACCTTGACCTGGATTTAATTCGATATTATGAATTAATGTACCAACTGGAATGCTTTCGATTGGCATACAGTTTCCTGGTTTAATATCAGCTTTTGCTCCTGATACTACTTTGTCTCCATCTGTTAATCCAACTGGAGCTAAGATATATCTTCTTTCTCCATCTTCATATTCTACTAATGCGATATTTGCACTTCTGTTTGGATCATATTCGATACCGATAACAGTAGCTACCATATCGTCTTTATTACGTTTAAAATCGATTATTCTGTATTTTTGTCTATTTCCTCCACCTTGGTGACGAACGGTAATTCTACCATATGAGTTTCTTCCTGCTTTTTCTTTCTTTTTTGCAAGTAAAGATTTTTCAGGAGTCTTTTTTGTAATTTCTTCATAAGTAGAAACTGTCATGTTTCTTCTTGATGGAGTATAGGCATTAAAATGTTTCATTCCCATTTTTTATTTCTCTCCTTTTAACTATTTATTTTCCTGGTTATTTTCCAGATATTTTTTGGTGATTATGCACCCATAAATTCTTCAATAGAATCTTTATATTTTTTAGAAACTTTTGTCTCTTTTCCACCTTTTGCAAGGTATTTAACATCACCTGGATTTGTATCGATTGTAACAATTGCTTTTTTCCAATCAGCTGTTTTTCCAGTGTGAACTCCTACTCTTTTTTCTTTTCCTTTAACAGTAACTGTGTTTACATTAATAACTTTAACATCAAAAAGTTTTTCAACAGCTCTTGCTATATCAACTTTTGTTGCTTTTTTGTTTACTTTAAAGGTATACTTTCCAGCTTGTAATCCATCATTACTTTTTTCTGTAATAATAGGTTTGATAATGATATCTTCTGGTCTCATTATGCGTACACCTCCTCTAATTTTTTAACAGTATCTAGAGTAATTACTAAGTTTTTGTATTTTAATAAATCATATACATTTATTGTATTTACTAAACTTGTTTTAACTCCTTCAATATTTCTTGCTGATTTTTGTACGTTTTCATTTTTTTCTGGTAATACAATTAATGCTTTTCCTTCAACTTTTAAGTTTGTTAATGCATTAACCATATTTTTTGTTTTGATTTCTTTAAAATCAATTTTGTCTACAACAACTAATTCTTTTTCTAATACTTTAGAACTTAGAACAGAACGAATTGCTAATCTTCTTTCTTTTTTATTTACTCTATATTTGTATGAACGTGGTTTTGGACCTAAGGCAATACCTCCACCTACCCAATGAGGAGCACGAATACTACCTTGTCTTGCTCTACCTGTTCCTTTTTGTCTCCAAGGTTTTTTACCACCACCAGATACTTCAGATCTTGTTTTGGTGCTTTGTGTACCTTGTCTTTGGTTAGCTAAATAATTTACAAGTACACTATGTACAATTGCTTCATTTGGTTCAATACCAAAAACTTCTTCTTTTAATTCAACATCGCTAACCTTTTTACCTTCTATATTATATACATCTACTTTAGGCATTTTCTAATCCTCCTTCCTTTCTATTTAGCAGCTTTTACAGTTGCTCTAATTTTTAGTAATGATCCTTTTGCTCCTGGAACACTACCTTTTACTAAAATTACGTTTTTATCTAAATCTACTCTTACAACATCTAAGTTTTGTATTGTAACAGTTTGAACTCCCATATGTCCTGGAAGTTTTTTACCTTTAAATACTCTACCTGGAGTTGAAGTTGGTCCCATTGAACCTGGTCTTCTATGATACATAGAACCATGTCCCATTGGTCCTCTTGATTGTCCATGACGTTTAATAACACCTTGGAATCCTTTTCCTTTTGTTGTTCCTTGAACATCTATTTTTTCTCCAGCTACAAATACATCAGCTTTTACTTCGTCTCCAACTTTAACATCAACTGAATCTACTCTAAATTCTCTTAAATGTTTTTTGTTTTGGATTCCTGCTTTTGCAAAATGTCCTTTTGCTGGTTTGTTCATATGTTTTTCTTTTACTTCTCCGAAACCTAATTGTACGGCTGTGTATCCGTCTGTTTCGTTTGTTTTAACTTGTGATACTACACAAGGTCCTGCTTGGATTGCTGTTACTGGAATAACAGTTCCTTTTTCATCGAAAATTTGTGTCATACCAATTTTCTTTCCGATAATTGCTTTCATTAAAATTTCCTCCTAACTATTGGCTGACTTTGTCAGCTTGGTTTTGTTTACTATTACATTGTGAAAATCGTTAGATTTTTGCAATGTAACAAGGTTAATTCACCTTGATTCTGCGCAAATGCGAAGCATTTTGTGCATTGTGGCGTCAAAATCTTTGATTTTGCTAACGCCTAATTTTCTTATAATTTGATTTCTATTTCAACACCAGCTGGTAATTCTAATTTCATTAAAGTATCAACTGTTTTTTGTGTTGGGTAAAGAATATCAATAACTCTTTTATGTGTTCTCATTTCAAATTGTTCTCTTGAATCTTTGTATTTGTGAGGACAACGTAAAATTGTTACAACTTCTTTTTGTGTAGGTAATGGAATAGGACCTGAAACTTTAGCTCCTGTTCTTTTAGCAGTATCTACTATTTTTTCAGCAGACTGATCTAAAACAACGTGATCATAAGCTTTTAATCTTATTCTGATTTTCTCGCTTCCTACCATTTGTTTTGTTGTTGCCATAAGTATTTTCCCTCCTTAAAATATAAATGTACCTTGGCAAGTTTTAAACGCACCCTGGTGTTTCTTTTATCACCATATAAAAACCCAAGTTATTGCATGATTTTCCTTGGGATAAGTGCATACTTACCGCCCGGTCTAAGCCAAGACATACTCCATGAAAGTTCCCTCCATCCTTACGGACGTAGCCACATTCCACTTCATCGCAAATCTACATGCTTATCTATTATATAACGCTTAAAGACGTATGTCAATAGAATTTTTCCAATTTTGTCATTTTTTTGTAAAAAAAGAAAAACGAGAGCTTATGCTCCCGTTTTCCCTAAAAAGTCTTTATAAAAGACTCTTAATCCAATCAAGTAAGTTGAATTTACTGAAAATACAAACTGTAATGAGTGACACAGTAGACATTATTTTAATAAGAATGTCCAAAGAAGGTCCAACCGTATCTTTTAATGGATCTCCTACTGTATCTCCTACTACTGCTGCATGGTGTGCTTCTGAACCTTTTTCTTCGCCAGGAATTCCATCTATTTCAATGAACTTCTTAGCATTGTCCCAAGCACCTCCTGCATTTCCGCAGAAAATAGCAAGCATAATAGCTGAAAGAATACCACCAATCAGTATACCTGCTACAAATTCAGGTCCAAACAAAAATCCACCTACCACAGGTAGAAATACTGCTAACAATGCCGGAGCTTTCATTTCTTTTATTGATGCACGAGAAGAAATTTCAATACAGCTCTTGTAATCCGGCTTTGCAGTTCCTTCACGGAGTCCGACAATTTCTCTAAACTGCCGCCTTACCTCTTTCACCATTCCTTTTGCTGCATTTGATACTGCTTTGATTAGCATTCCCGAAAAATAGAACGGCAATGACCCACCAATCAATATACCAACTAATACCAGAGGATTTAATAAATCCAGGAAAAGATTTTCTCCTAACGGCTTGTATGAGTATAAATAGCATACCATTAAGCTAAGTGCCGCAAAAGATGCAGAACCTATTGCAAATCCCTTTCCGATTGCCGCTGTTGTATTTCCTACTGCGTCTAACTTGTCCGTTATACTTCTAACACTCGGATCAAGGTGTGACATTTCTGCAATTCCACCTGCATTGTCTGATATAGGGCCATAAGTATCTACTGAAACGGTAGTTGCAACAAATGATAACATTCCGACAGCTGCTATAGAAACTCCATACATTCCGGCACTCATATATGCAACAAGCAATGCTATACCTAAAACGCATAATGATGCAAGACATGATTTCATTCCTACTGCTAATCCTTCTGTTATGGTTATTGCAGCACCTTCTTTACATGCAATAGAAATTCTTTTCGTAGGAGCATAATCATAACTTGTATAGTATTCTGATATCCTCCCTATTATAATACCACTTACTACTCCCATAACGGCTGCCATCCACACAGATATCGATCCAAAGTTAAATCCAAACAACGAATGATCAATATCTTTAAAAATGGTTAATGTAAAGATTCCTGTGGTTATTGCTGTTAAAAGTGCTGAAACCAATGTTGCTCTGTTCAAGTCCCTGTGTGGATTATCACTCATAGGTCTGTTCAAAACAACAAACAAGCCAATTACACAGGAAATTAATCCTAATGCTGCAATACCTACTGGATACATACATAATGTTTTTAAATGCTTGGATGAAATGTCTCCTACATTTATCATAACATTTATGAATGAGTATATACCGAGCATCATTGCTGATACGATTGCTCCAACATTACTTTCCAATAGGTCAGAACCAAGTCCCGCTACATCGCCAACATTGTCACCAACATTATCTGCAATTGTTGCAGGATTCCTTGGATCATCTTCCGGAATATCTTCTTCGTTTTTACCAACCAAGTCAGCTCCCATGTCTGCAGCTTTTGTATAAATACCGCCACCAACACGGTCAAACATAGCAACAATGGAACATCCCAGTGCATAACCTGATACTGTCATTATGAAAGGTACAAATGTGAAACCTGCCCAGTTTTCTATCATTTCCAAAGTATCTAATTGATAGCTAAATAATCCGCATACAATCGTCAACCCCAAGATAGAAAAAGCAGCAACGCATAATCCCATAACAGATGCGCCTTTTAATGCAACATGCACTGTTTCAGGAATCTTGCCAGTTTTTCTTGCAGTATTGGTAACTCTTACATTGCTGTACGTCGCAATCTTCATTCCAATCCAGCCAGCACTTGCACTCATAATTACACCAATCGCACATGCAATGCCTGTAGAATAGGAAATAAATATTCCCAACATAAGTGATATTAATGCTGAAATAGTTATGAGTACTTTGTACTCATGTAAAATAAAGGCATTAGCGCCTATCCGGATTGCTTGCGCAATCTCTTTCATTTCCTTGGTTCCTTCTTTTAAGATTCTTACCTTGTGATAATTGAATGCAGCATAACATAATGCTAATGTTACTGCAAATACGCATAAAATTGTGACCATTCTGTTTTCCTCCTTTAGTCTTTATGCATTGTTAATAGTTACTTTACTTACTTGTTTTTTCAACCCTCCTTATAAATAGAATAGTTTTTTTCACATTGGATAACACTATTTTATCATATAAGTTTACATTTTTCAAGTTTTATGTATATTATCTCGTTTGAATTTGTATTTTTGCACTTTTTATGGTATAATTAATTACATAAAACCAATAAAGGACATATAAAAAGGAGGAAAACCAAAATGGTTTTAAAGTTAAAGATTGAACTCTCAAAACAAACTGAAAACTTATTTCTTTTTATTGGAGAAACACATCGGCTTTCTTCAGAGGGTAAAAGCTTTATATTCTGTTTTAAGAGCGGACATAAACTTTATTTAAAAACCTGTAATGGGTTACAGACTAATATTTATGCCTGTGCCTCAAAAAAAGATAAACTTGATCCTATGATTGCTACATTAAACTATTCAGTAGCCTTACAGGCTAACTTGCACCTTGCTATTGAAATGAATAGTTTGGTGTTTGAAGTATCTTCTCCTCGCATTGACAAAATCTTGTCATTTGCAAATTCTTTAGGAGTAAATTTTGAAGTTTTATAATTCTCCAGTTCCCTGATTCGTATTTTGATGACGGGAACTTTTCTATTGATATTTTTTATTTTTATTCATATAATATTACCATTGAAAGGAGAATTCTATGTTTAGTAAAAATATTGATTTATTAAAAAATGACATTATTGCTTCCACATGTAATTTAATCAAATTTCAAAGTATTCTATCTAAGTCTACCAATCCTCAAATGCCATTTGGAGAGAATTGTAATAAAGCATTGGAGTATATATTAGATTTAGGAAATCATTTAGGTTTTCGTACAAAGAATATTGATGGCTATTGTGGATATATTGAATTTGGCAAAGGAAATGAATTGATAGGTATTATTGGGCATTTAGATGTTGTGCCTGAAGGAGAAAACTGGACTTATCCCCCATTTTCGGCTACTATTGCAGATGGCAAAATGTACGGACGTGGTGCAATTGATGATAAAGGTCCTGTTATTGCTAGCCTTTATGCTATGAAGATAGTGATGGATACTTGCAAAGTAAATAAAAGAGTTCGCCTTATTTTAGGTTTAAATGAAGAAAATGATTGGAAATGCATTGAACATTATAAAGAAAAAGAAGAAATACCTTCTTTTGGCTTTAGTCCAGATGCTGATTTTCCTTGTATTTATGCTGAGAAAGGATTGTTATCTGCTTATTTGTCAGCACCTTATCATAATGAAAATAAAATAAAAATCATTGATATTGATTGTAACAATAATGCCATCAATGTTGTTCCAAAATATTGTAAAATCACTTTATCTGTGGATAGTAGTCTTTCTATTGATGAGTGTATTCACAATTTAAAAGAAATTGTGGAACGTAATCATTTTGATATTAGTATAGCAAAAGAAAATAGTAATATCATTCTAACCTCTTATGGAATAAGTGCACATTCTGCCCATCCAGAATTAGGGAAAAATGCAATTTCACAAGCAATTATCACATTGCATGAATTTTTTGAAATATATTTGATTCGTAATGAACTTTTCGATTATTTTTGCAAAGCAATCGGTTTAAAATATAATGGAGAAAGCTTAGGAATTCATATAATAGATGAATCTGGATTGCTTACTTTAAATGTAGCACAGTTTGATTTAAAAGATTCTAATCTGGTAATTGGCATTAATTTAAGAATTCCAATTCATACTAGCATTAAAACAATAAAAGAAAAAATAACCTCTTCTTTGCCTCATTCAATTAGCATAAACTTTTCTGGTGAAAAAGAACCACTCTATCTTTCAAAAGAAAATTGGCTAATCAAAACACTTTGCAATGTATTTCATGAAGTAACTGGCTTAGACTCTACCCCTATTGCTATAGGTGGTGCAACTTATGCAAGAGCTTTTCCAAATTTTGTTTCATTTGGTGCTAATATGCCTGGAGATAAAGATATGTGCCACCAAGTGGACGAATTTATTTCGATTGATAATTTAATTTTAGCAACCAATATTTATGCTCGTGCAATATATGAATTAAGCAAATAAACAGATAGGATATCCCTATCTGTTTATTTATCATTACTTACAATTTAGATTTTCTGTTACTTTATCATTTCCACTTTCAACAGTTACATTACTATTCCAACCACTCTGTGATCCATTATAATTAAATGTTGCGTTGTAGCAATTCCAAAATGCTTGTTCTTCTATTGTTTTTAATGTACTTGGAAGACTTACTTGTTCTAATGCTGTACTATTATATAATGTATTTATACCAATAGATATTATTCCTTCTTCAAACTCTACTTCTTTCAAAGTACTTTTTGAAGCTTCCCAAGTACACATTCCATAATTAGAATTATACATTACATATGCATGATCGGATCCAATTCCTGTTCCTTTTGTAAATGTTATTTTTGTTATCCCTGTACAACCAATAAATTGCAAGTTTTCCAAAGTTAATGATATTGGTACAACTACTTCTTTTATTCCCGTACAACCGCTAAATGTACGTTCTCCTATCGTATCTACACTATCTGGTATAACAACTTTTTCTATATTAGTGCAATCACAAAATGCATAGTTTCCTACTTGTTCTATTCTATCTGGAATAACTATTTCTCCTTTCATTTTACAATTATAAAATGCATATTCTCCTATTTTTTTTAACTGTTTTGGCAATACTAGTTCTTCTACAACACCACTGCATCCTCTAAAAGCATAATTGCCTATTTCTTTAATTCCATCTGGCAATTGTATTTTTGTTAGCCCACTACAACCAAAAAATGCATTTTCTCCTATTTTTTCTAGCGTACTTGGAAAAGTTACTTTTTGTAATGCTGTACTATTATATAATGATTTTGCTCCAATTGAAGTTATTCCTTCTTCAAACTCTACTTCTTTTAAACTATTTTTTGAAGCTTCCCATGTATACATTCCATAACTAGAATTATACATTACATATGAATGATCAGCTCCGATTCCTGTTCCTTTTGTAAATGTTATTTTTGTTATTCCTGTACAACCAATGAATTGTAGATTTTCCAAACTTAATGATACTGGTACAATTACTTCTTTTATTCCCGTACAAGTGTTAAATGCTTTTTCTCCTATCGTCTCTACATTATCAGGAATAATGACCTTTTCTATATTCGTACAATTATTAAATGCATTATTCCCTACTTGTTCTATTCTGTCAGGTATTATTAATGTTCCTGGGATTGTACAATACTCAAACGCATTTTCTCCTATTATCTTTAATTGTTCTGGCAATATTAATTCTTCTATAACTCCACTACATCCTCTAAAAGCATAATTACCTATTTCTTTTACATTTGGCAATTGTATTTTCGTTATACCACTGCAAGAATAGAATGCTTTTTCTCCTATTTTTTCTAGTGTACATGGAAAGCTTATATTTTGTATTACCGTACAGTAATTAAATGTGTTTGCGCCAATTGATGTTATTCCTTCTTCAAATACTAATTCTGTTACACTATTTCTTGAATAATACCAAGGTGTGCCTAAACAATAATTAACATCATACTTACCTCCAGTATGGTCAAGTCCTATTCCTGTTCCTTTAGTGAATTTCACTGTTTTTATCGCTGTACAACCAACAAATTGAGCATTTCCTACACTTAATGATATTGGTACAACTAGTTCTGTTATTCCTGTACAATTTGAAAATGCACTACCTTCCACTGTTTCTATATTATCTTGTATAACAATTCTTGTTAAAGTAGTTCTGCTTGAAAATGCACTGCTCTTTATTGCCACAATATCATTTTCTCCATGTTTTCTTGGTATTATTAAATTATTTATTTCTCCATTTGCATATGCCGTTTTTCCAGCATCAGATAATCCTGTTATTGTATCTTTTCCATCTGACGTTGTATATGTAAAATAATCTGCATTTGTTTCCTCTATCCATTTTGCATATACTGTTATATCCCCTGTCATATTTTCTGTTGTTCTATATATACATTCTCCACTAAAACTTGCATTTTGATACCAACCGTCAAATGCTGCTCCTGTCTTTTTTGGTACACTTAATCCTACGGTTTCTCCTTCCGTATATTGAGTTATACTTTCTTGTTCAAAACTTCCTCCATTTAATACATAATTTATTCTACTTATTACTTTTGGTATTTCTCCCGCTGTTCCTTCTCCTATATTTGTTACTTTTCCTGTTTCTATATCTATTTGGTATATATATTCTCTTCCTGTTCCACCTTGTTTTTTGGCAGATAATGTTACTTTATCCTGTTCTTCACTTAGCTCATATCCTGTTATTGGATATTGTACTACATCGAATTCTCCTTTTTGTATAAATACTTCTGATGTTTCATAATAGCTTAATAATGGTTGCTTTTCTGCCACACTTTTTACTTTTATATTGGCTACTGCTAATGCTAACATATCTGCTATTTCTGATTTTTCAGTTTCTATTTTAGCTTGTCCTGCATGTTTTAAAATTCCATCTTGTCCTGCTACTAAGCTAACTGTTATTCCTGCTAAAATTAGTAATATAATAATTGTAATTATAAGAGCTATTAATGTTATAGCTTTCTCATTATGTTTTCTCATTTGTTATCCTCCTATTATTTATGTTTCCTTATAATAAATGTATTATATTCTAACTTTATTTTCAAGTCAATCTTATCTATTAAATTTGTAAACAAAAAATGACCAGTGAACTGGTCATTTTTTATATTCTTTATATTATTCTGCTGATTCTGAATCTTCTTCAGCGTCTGGAGCATCATAAGCTTCTAATATAGCTGCTTGAATTTTCTCTCTTGTTTCAGCATTGATTGGATGAGCTATATCTTTGAAATCTCCGTTTGGAGTTTTTCTGCTTGGCATAGCTATAAATAATCCATTTTGGCTTTCGATAACTTTGATATCGTGTACAACGAATTCATTATCGAATGTAACAGAAGCAACAGCTTTCATTCTGTTCTCTGAATTTACTTTTCTTAAACGTACATCTGTAATTTGCATTTTGCGCACCTCTTTCTAAAGTTTTTAATTTGTACTTTTATGTACAAATATATTATTCGTCATGAAAAAATTTTTTCCTTCTTATTTTTACAAAAAATAGAAATTTTTTTATTTGTTTTTTCTTTACATCTATTATGATACATATTTTTAACATTTTTTATACATAATACATAAAATAATATTGAAAAAATAACGTTTAAAGTATATAATTTATCTGTTGTAAATTATATACTAAATAAATGAAATATAAAGGGGCGTATTGTTTTGGCAAATATTGAAAATATTAAAAAATATAAACATGTACATATGCTTGGAATTGGCGGAGTTAGCATGAGCGGTATTGCAGAAATTTTACATAGTTGGGGATTTAAAGTTACCGGTTCAGATGCAAATGCTTCTGTCACAACAGACAAATTAATTAATAGTGGAATTAAAGTTACAATTGGTCGTGATTTTGAAAATTTAAGAAATGCAGATGCTGTTGTTTATACAGCTGCTATCAAAAAAGATGACCCAGAAATGGTTGAAGCTAAAAATAACAATATTCCTATTATTGAACGTTCAGATTTTTTAGGTGAACTTACGAAAGCCTTTTCTGATACAATTGGTATTTCTGGTACTCATGGAAAAACAACAACTACTTCTATGGTTTCTGTTTGTTTTTTAAAAGCAAATAAAGACCCTAATATTCAAGTTGGTGGCATTTTAAAACAAATCGATGGAAATTATAGAATTGGAAATAGTGATTACTTTATTATTGAAGCTTGTGAATATGTTGAAAGCTTTTTAAAATTTAGACCAAAAGCTGAAATTATTTTAAATATAGATAATGATCATTTAGATTATTTTAAAACATTTGAAAATATTAAAAATGCTTTTATCAAATATGTTAAGTTATTACCAGAAGATGGGTTCCTAGTGTTAAATGCTGATGATAAAAATTGTTTGGATTTAGCAAGTTATACAAAATCTTCTTATTCTACTTATGGAATCAACAATAAAGAAGCAAATTTCATAGCGGACAATATTACTTTTAATGATGATGGATTTTCTGAATTTGATGTTTATAAAAATAAAGAATTTTTTGAGCATATTCAACTATCAGTTGCAGGTCTTCACAATGTATTAAATGCTCTTGCTTGTATTAGCTTATGTGACCATTATGGTATATCTAGTAAAGATATGAAAGATGCTTTATTAGAATTTACAGGTGCTGGCAGAAGATTAGAATATAAAGGTAGTTATAATAACATTCGTATATATGATGATTATGCCCATCATCCAACTGAAATAAAAGCAACTTGCAATGCTTTAAATAAGAAGAAATTTAATGAATCTTGGGTTATTTTCCAACCTCATACGTATAGTAGAACTAAAAACTTGTTGGATGATTTTGTACGTGCACTTAGCAATTTTGACCATATTATATTAGCAGATATTTATGCTGCAAGAGAAACAAATACTTATGGTGTTTCTTCAAAAGATATTGCTGATAGAATTAATTCTACTAGGTCATCAAATTCTTGTGAATATATTTCAAATTTTAAGGATATTGTTTCTTATATAAAAGAACATGCTAAACCAAATGATGTTATTTTAACTTTGGGGGCTGGTAATGTAACAGACATTGGTCCTATGATATTAGAATAAGATTAGAATTTACAAAACGGGTCGACGGAAACGTCGACCCGTACATCATTTATTGTACTTCTCTTGATTGTTTTATCATAAGGTCTGCAAATACGCCATAACCTGTTTCGGGGTCTCCTACTAGTACATGTGTTAGGGCTCCTACTACTTTGTTATTTTGAATAATTGGGCTTCCACTCATTCCTTGTATGATTCCCCCTGTTTTTTCTAAAAGTTCAGAATCTGTTACTTTTATTAACATACTTTTGTTATTTTCGTTATTGTTTCTATAAATTTTTTGAATTACCACTTCATATTCCTTCTTTTTTCCATCTTCTAATGTACATATAATACTTGCTTTTCCTTCTTTTATTTCATCTCGTGATGCAACTTCCATAGCATCATTTACATTAATGTTTAGACTTGTTGTATTGTTTAATGTCCCAAATACTCCAAATTCTGTATTTTTTGATACTTGTCCAATCACAGTACTATTTTCAATAGACCCTTGTATTTTCCCTGGGATCCCCTTTTTCCCCTTTATAATAGAAACAATTTTTGTAGTAACAAAATCGCCTTTAGCAATTTCTAATAATTGTCCCGTGTCCACATCTTGGATTCCGTGCCCTAATGCTGCAAAAGTTTTAGTTTCTGGTTCGTAAAAGCTAACAGTTCCTACTCCTGCTGCTGCATCTCTTACCCATAAACCTAATTTATATTTATTGTCAGTTCCTTTTGCTGGCACAATACTAGTTTGTAATGTTTCTTCTTCTCTTATATATTGTATATCTACTTTACTTCCTTTTGATGCATTGACTTCATTAACTAAATCTGCTGTACAAGTAATCGTATTTTGGTTAATGGATATAATTCTATCCCCCTCTTTAATTCCACTATTTTCATATGGTTTATATTGTATATGGTCACTTCCTTCTATTTCTCCCATTCCAACTACTAGTACTCCGGCTAGTATACAATTTTAATCCTACTGTATTTCCTAATGGAACAACATATGTTTTAGGTATAACATTTACATTTATATTTTTTAATGGAATTGCGCCAAATAAGTTTAATGTAAAATTTAGTTTTTCTGTTTTTTGACTGATGCTAGTCAAATTACTTGATGTTTGAATTACCTCATAATTTTCATTATTTGGTGTTATACTAATACCAAATAAAGTTTTTACATTGTAATGTTCTCCTTGAAATACAACTATTTTTTCTGGTATTGAAGTAATATTAGCTGTATACATTAATAACAATAATAAAAGACTAATAATAAATATTTTCTGAAATTGTTTCATATTGACCTCACTTTTTTATATTTATTATTAGTCTTTCCATTTTTTTATTTTTAAAACATTTTATTCATTGTCTGTTTTATTATATTTTATCATTTTTGTTACTTTATCTAAGTCATATCTCTCCCTTGCAAGTGCACGATAATAAATTTTTAGTAATGTAGGTGATAAATTTTCTATCTCTTCATCTTCGTTTAATGAATTTACGATACAAGTATAACATGCAAGTTCTGAATGTTTATAATAATATTTTGTGTTATCCTTTGGATTTTGTAATCTTCTAAAATCCAAACTTTTGTATCCCACAACATTATTTCCATTTTGTATACTTTTCAGCAACTCTGGGCAATTGATTCTATGGTATGTATTCGTAGTATGATCTACAAAATAAATAGAATTTGGATTTATGTACTGCTTATTTTGTGTACTTGTTACAATACTATAATTATTATAAATTTTTGTTCCTACTGGAATTCCTTCCATAAAACTAATCATATTTACATTTGTTAATATTTTTTCCCAATCATCTTCTGTTAAGATTGGCATTCTAAAATTAGCATGTGTTCCCATACTTGGAGAATGGTCATTATACACTTTAATTGCCTTATTTAAATTATCTTGAATTGATATTTTCATAATTTCTCTTTTATGTTGTGTAAAAGCTGATGCTCTATCTTCTGGATCATTAGAAGATTTTATATCTAGAATTTCTGTATTATCATTTTTAAATTCATCATACTTACTTCCATCGCTTCTTACTGCATTTGCAGGTGTGACTGTACTTATTAAAGAAGTATTTGAGTTAACCCATTTTGTAAAATCATATGCTTCTTGATAATATCTTTGTACACTATCCGTTGACTTTTGAGCTATACTATAGTTATTATTTCCATCAGCTTCGTTCCAAGTTAATGTCTCTTTTTGTGTAATATCTAGATTATCTCCACCAGATAATTTGTAATGTGTTACAATTCCATCTCCATTTACAACTAATTTACTTGTATCAATTAGGTATCCAGAATAAGAAATATATTCACTTCCAATATATCCATATATTGTTACATAATTATCTAAAGAATAATTTACTACAATATCATTATCATTATTTGCTGTTTTATATCTTCCCGTATATTGTATATATGGTTCTAATATATGTTCATATCCAGTTTTTGATTCTCCATTATATTCGTAGTTATATTCATGTGGTGAATAAATATAATATCCATCATACAATGTAAATACTAATGCTGGTATATAAGACATAATTGAACTTGATTCAGAACCTGCTCTTCCAAATTTAGTTGCAAGTGAGGTCGAAAAAGTATTAACAGCTGCTTTAATATCTCTTCTTATTGAATCAGCATTTGTTGAATATTTATTATTAATTGTATTTAATTCAAAAGCTGATATAGCATCATGTGTAGCACTCATTAATGCTGTATCATATTTTTGTACCATCATCACAGTATCTATTTGCACACCAATATAAGCAGACAAAATTAAGGTGATAGGTATAACGATTATTGAAAATATAACTGTCATATTTTGTAATTTCATATCCTATCACCCTCACCTTAATATAATTATTATTATTTGATTACAGGTCGACAAAAGCGTCGACCTCTACAATTTTATTTTTCGCTTCCATTGGCCATAACAACCCCTGAATGAGAAGCTGAAATTTTATATGTATCATTTCCACTAATACTATAGAAGAAGTTTTTTAACATTTGTCCAATGGTTGTGTTGGTATTTTTTACATTAACAGAGATAATATCTCCTTCTTTTAATTTCATTGTTTTTGTTGTACTTTTATTGATTTTATCTAAAATTTGTGAAGTATATTCTGAATAATAAATATTCTCACCTATTTTATCTGTACTTGTTTGTGCTGTTTTCTTTCCTGGATTTTCATCTAGGACTTTAACTTCTAATTCAACATCATAACTATTTCCTGTTGCAGCTAATGTTTGAATATAAGAATCATAGCTCGATTCTGTAATTTTTCCTGTTTGACGAATATTGTCTACAAATTCAACTGTCGCTGTTTGTGCCCCCATTTGTGCAATATCATCATTTCTCTCAGATATAGTCATAAGTGGAAAAACGAACATCAATATAGCTGCCAAAAATATTGCTACAATTGTAATTAATGTATCACCCATTTTAATTCCTCCTTTTACTTCATTTTATATTATTGCATAATATAAATAATTTCTAATTTTTTATTTCCTTTTATCGTCTCTATTGAGTCATTTCCATCGGTTATTGTTTCCCCACTTGTTGCAATTTCAATAAATTTTTCTTTAAATTGTTTATTTTTATGTTGCTTCAAGTTTTTTCCATAGTATGTTATTTTATAAGTTCCATAGTCCTTTTCATAATTTTCACCAGACATATCTGCTTGTATTCTTTTAACTGTATCTGTATCCGGTTCTCCTACCCAAGGTGCTACAACTGTAATATTGGTTCTATTACTTGCATTATAGTTACTAGTTGTTCCTCTATATAGTAAATTTTGATTATATATTGTAGCTGTAGTTCCTATATAATCCATTATGTTAATATTTTTTCCAAGTTCTTTATTTACAACAGACTGTACTTGAGACAATCGTGCTTCTACTTCATCATATGTTTTTTTAGCATTTCCTTTGATAGTTTCATTACCACTGTTTAGATTCTTTATAGTTTCATTCCAATTTGCCATAAATCCTTCTGTATAAAGGTCATAACGTACAATTGGCACGCCTTCTGTATTAAATATGGTCACTGCATATTGCTCTTTTGCATAACGATGAATCGTAGGAAGAATTGTTTCAAAACTAACAATTCTATCTGGTAATGCATTATAATCATTTTCTGTTGCATATTCATAAAATGCTGTTTTATCGGTTGATGCAAAAACAACATCTGCTGTTACTCTTGCTTGTCCCACTACAGAGAAAGTAAGTGTTATGGCAATAGCAAATATCAATAATGCAAATCCAATTTTTAATGCATCAACTGCGTTTTCCATAACACATTCCTCCTAATTATTTAGAAATAGTAACTTTTTCTACTAATCCTGCCTTACTGTAGTCTAAGACTACTTTATAAGTAGAACCTGTATTTATTTTAGCTTTTGCTTGTGACATTGTATTAGCTGCTGCTTGAACATCTCCTGCTTTTGGTGCTTCCACAGTTATTCCGTAAACTTAATGCTGATACATCAAGACTTACAAGTTTTCCATCTATGTCTTGGTTAGCACTATTACTTGAAATAATATTTTGAATTAAAGCTCTCACATTTGAGCCTGTAACTTTTTCTCCTTCATATCTTGTAAAACTTTGGTTGAACATATCTTTTTCTTGTGCACTCATTGATTGAATTGCTTGATCAATTCCTCCTTGTGCTCCGTTCATTACCATTACACCTACACCAATTAATAAAATTGAAATTAAGATTGCTCCAGCTATAATTAAAGCTTTTGACGCGTTCTCCATAATTTTTCCTCCTTTGAATTTTTGTTTTTATATTAAATTAGATTATTTTTTAATCTAAAATTTGAAAACTATTGTTATTCTTCTATCTGCTCAAATACAATTTTTGATACTCTTTTTGTCTGTTCATGATATTCTATATTTGTACATTGAAACAAAATTAAATTAAAATTTTTAACAAATCCTGTCGTTCCTACTTTCTGTATTGTTTCCATTTGATATATTTTTAGCTCATCTTCATTTAGTAGTTTTATTTCTACTTTAATTGAATTTATTTCATTTGGAATAAAAAAGCCTTTTTCGTCTTGTTCTACTTCGTTTTTTAAATTTTCATTCATTGCTTTGTTCATAATACTTGCTACTTCTGTTCCAAAAACTTTCTTATCTTTATATTGCTCATATTGTTCATTTTCTTTTTTGATATTTAGTAAATTTTCATTGTTTTGTACTAAAGATACACTTACTACAAGTAAAATACAAACAAATATAATTGTAAATACAATGACTGTTTTCTTCATGAAAAAGCTTCCTTTCTCATTATACTATTTTTTTTTACATTTATCAACTTTTATTTTACTTTTTCTAATGTAATTTTATTTATTCTTCCTGTTTCTTCATCATAAGTCATTTGTGTACATTTATAATATACTATTTTACTTTCACCATTTGTTGTATCAGTTGAATAATTATTTATAAATTCATATTGTTCTTCATTAGAGTCATCTAGTTGATGTACAGATATTGTTTTACTTCCTATTTTAGCATTAACTGTTAGTTTTGTCGTTCCCATCTTTTCGTTGTATTGTTTAGCATAATTTCCCATTGTTATAATATCTTGTGCTGTAATATCGGTTCTTCCCCTATATTTTTCTAGTGGCGCATTAAATTCATTTACATTTTTTGTTTCAATGTTTTTATCTACTGCATCAGAAAATGCTCCCATTGCACGGAACATAAATACCATAAGAGTTAGCAAAATTACTCCTAACAATACTTCTGCTGCAATTATTAAAGCTTTTGATGCATTTTCCACTTAGAATTCCTCCTTGATTTTATGTTTTACTCTGTGCTTTTTCTTTCTATAAATGAAATATAGTTTACTCTTCCTGTTGATTTATTATATTTTATTTCTTTACAGTTAAAAATTCTTCTTTTGAAATCTGTAAAGTCCTCTTGATTTTTTTTCATTTCACTATAATTTGATATATTATATATTCTCCCTGCCTCAAGATTTCCCACTGAATCTATTAATTCAAACTCTACTTGTATAATATAATTTGGCTCATTATATCCATTTATTCCATATTTTTCATTATTATCAATAACCTTATTAATAACAGATACTACATCTGTTCCTCTTAATAACTTTCTATTATATGCTTCATACTGATCATTAAATGCCTTTAATTGCTCAGCTTGCTCTTTCGTGTTTTCGGTTTCAAAATAGCCACTCATAGTTCCAAAACTGTAAATAAGTAATCCTATAATTAGTAAGGCAATTAGCACCCCACCTGCCATTAATAGTGCTTTTGATGCATTTTCCATAGTATTCCTCCTTGTTACATTGAACTAGACATTGTACTAAATGCAGATGTCATACTTAACATACCAATTACTACTAATGGAACAATTAAGTAACCTACAAATAAACATACCATAGGTGCAAAACCAATTATTTTACCAATTCTTCCTTTCTTAGCAATTAGTCTTTCATTGGATTCTTTTCTTTTTTCTTGATAATATGCTCTTTCTGTATCTAGTTCATCAAAAGCATCTTTAATTGGAATCTTCTCTACTGCTGCTTGTAAACTTTCGATTATACGAATAAATTGAGTATAAGATACATCATTTTTTAGCTCTTCTAAAGCTTCCCATGCACCAGCTTCATAGTTGTTTACACATTTGGTAATTGGTTCTTTAAAGATGTTTGCATATCTTTCAAGCCATTCTAATATAATCTCAACATTTACTCTTTCAATTTTCATTAACATTAAGATAATGGTTTGGAATTGCATTACCTCATCTTCCATCTCTAGTTGTCTCATTTTTATTTGGAACATTAAAATCCAAATTGGTGCCATATAGCCAAGGAATGCAAATACTAATGAAAGCAACATTTCAAACCATTGGAAGTATTCCCCATTTACTACTTGTAGTTTTGTATAAATTGTTTCCGCATCAGTTGTGATTTCATCATCTGTTGCTGTTTCGTAATAAGATGAATGTCTCATTGCATTTTCAATTTGTTTTTTCGTAGTATCTGTTTTTCCTTTAAACTTATTTAAGAAATAGTTATGTTTCTCTGTTGTTTTCATAGCCTTCTTCTCATCTGCAGTTGACATTTGCCCTAGTATATTATAATCTGTAGAAGGCTGTTCATATATATACTGAATTGATATTCTATGTAATTGGTAAAACATAAATATTGATACAAAGCAAGTTACTACTGCAAGTACAATCCTATTTACGTATAACCACTCAATTTTCGATTTTGAAGCTGCATCTTTTAAAAGATTGGTTATTTTTCTATGATCTTTAGTTCCTTGTTTTGGCATTACTAAATCTACTATTTTTTTAAATAATTTATTTTTATATAGTTTTGCTTGCCAAGGATTTTCTGTGTTTTTCATATTTGCATTCGTCGTTGAATTATCTTTTACTTTTCGAATTAAGGTATAACATACAAATGTTAAAATTAAAATTAGTGTTTGTACAATTAACCCACCTTTTCCATCATAGAATTGAGAAGTAAAGCTAAATTGAGATACTGCCCAATTTTTTACTGGTTCTATAAATAGAATTGGTACTGCAGAAATAACGGACAAACTTTGAAATACATAATCTAATTTGTCCCTTTTTAATATTTCAATTTGCATTTCTTGTGTAATATTATTTAAATTTTTCAAATATAAAGATGCACCATTTTGGTCTTTTCTATCGCCAAATTCTCTTGTTAAATAAGAAATTCCAGCAAATTCTTTCAAATAACTATTTGGTGCAATATCATAATATTTTTCAAGCTCAGCTTCTGGATCGTCTGAAATTAAAATTTCATATATTTTTTCTGCTTGGCGAGAAATTTCTAACTCGTCATTTTGTGAAGTTTGATAAATTGCTTCTTCTACCATGTTTGATTCGTGATAAGCATGTCTAATTTCTGAGAAGAAATCAATTTGTTGCTTTAGTAATTTATTATCCATCTTATCAACCATACCATCAATAAGAGTTTCTATCATAAAGATTTCAAAGATTAATAAGATTGCCATTAATAATGTATTTTGCTTTGTAAAAGCAATAATTAGTATTGTTAACGGAACAATAATTAGTAGTGCATTTGTTAAAACTTTAGCACTTTGACGTCTTGTTAAATATTCGTCTTCGATGTTAATAATTTCTAGTCTTCTTCTTAGTTTTATTAAATATCTTTTGATTCCAGGTATTTTAATATAAAACATGTATAATTTTTGATAAATGATATCTGCTGAAAAGCTTTTGGTTTCAACGCCAGCTTTTAACGCCATTGCTTGTTTTACGTCAGAATGATTCATTCTTTTCATTAATATAACATATGCAATAATAACAATCAAAAATAGTGCTGCTACTGCCATTAATCCATAAACTATTATATCGTTTGACATTTTAACTTATGCACCTCCTTATCTTTATCTGTTGTTTCTATTCTAATTTTGTAATGCTTGTTTTGGTTTTCTTCCTCGTTTTGTTACTGTATTTTCTTTTGATGCACTTGCCTTTGTTCCCCAATTTTCCTCTACAAATCTATCAAATGCTTCCATATCGGTTTCATCCATATTAGAACGCATTTCTTTAATGTTTTGGTCTGATATTTTATTGGTTAAAACATATTCCCCATCTATATATTCCATAATATTAACATAGGTATATAATTGTCTATCTGTTACTTTTGTAAAATAATGTGTTGCATTGTCAAAGAATTTATCCATTTTTCCTTCTAGTGTTTTTTCTTTTCTATGGTCGAAATTATATTCATTTTTATCTTCCAATGGAATACATTCTGTTACCCTTTCAATATATCTTCTTCCTCTAAAGTCTTTCACTAAATGAATATCAAAATTCAATACTTGAACTACTTGTTCTTCTGCTGTTCTTTCATCTGTAAACACACCTGTTCTTAACATAGAGTTTCTTAATGCTGTTACTAAGTTTGGAAAAGTTTTTGCGTGGTGAGTAAATAATGTAAACTTAGATGCAACTTGGGCTGCTTGAATCATCCAAGATGCTACGGGGTCTGTTGCAACCTCACCGATGATGTTAACAGAACCATCCGTTTTCTTTTGAACGTCCAAACCTTCCTGTCCAGAAATTGTTTCTGTCTCTCTAAATGTTAAAATGTTTCTTGTTGGGTAAATTTTTCTTAAATGTAACTCAAATGCTGTTTCTTGAACCCTTATGTTCATTGTTTCATATATGTTTTCAATCATACCCATAAGCATAGTCGTTTTACCACAACCTTGCTCACCAGTAAGAGAAATAATTCTTGCTCCTTTTACTAAAAATTTTAGTAAATCAATTGCTTTTTCTTTTCCTGGGAATAAAATTAATTGCTCTAGTGTTGCACGTTTTACGTCGAATTTTCTTACGAAAAATGCCCATGTTTCTGAGAAGGATGGTCTTACAACAACGACACGAGAACCGTCCTTCATCTCATTAATTTTATAACCATTGGTATCGGATAATTGTCCTGGGTTATTATATTTATAAATATTTTGACATACTCTTTTTAATTCACTTTCTGTTCCAAAAGAAAGGAATGCTAAACGAATCGACTTACCTTGGAAGAAAATCCAAATACTATCACATGCACGTGGCACTTTGTTTTCTAATACTTGATCTAAATAGTCTCCATCTGTTTGTGCTACTTGTGAAAGGAAAGATTCTGGAAGTCCTGATACACCACCTGATACACCATCGATATTCATATCTCTTACTTCATCGATACTACTGTATCCTTTATAATGTTGGTAAATTCTTTGTACAACAACATTTAGTTTATCTGCAAAAGATAATACTAATTGTTCTTTTTCAAAGATGTCACTAATTTCTTCTCCTGTAATTACATAAGATGGTTTTGTTTCTCCTGATATGTATTTTAATGTTGCTAAGTTATATTTTTTAATCATTTGTGTTAAAGCTTCATATCCAAATTCTTTTTTATACATATAAATTAATATATCGAATTTGTCCTGGTCTGTTAACAATGATGGTATATCAAATGGGATTGCTTTTGATATATTTGTTTCATCAACACCATATTCTTTTAATAGTAAATCATAAATTAATTCTTTTACATATTTTTTATCATTAACATCCCCATAGGTACATCCTTTTAATGCTTTTTTTAATTCATACTTTTTCTTTTTTCTTCTTTTTAATTCTTCTTCTGAAAGACCTATATCATATAAATTTATTTTCGTAATTTCATCTAATCTTCTTTTTACGAATTCTGTCATTTTTTCTAATGTATATGTCTTATCATCTTGTTCTACTTCTTGTTCAACTTTTTGTTCTTTCTTTTTTGTTATTGAACGCATGATTAGCATACCTGCACCCAATAGTACAATAACAATTAAGATAAAATTGATTAGCATATAAGGTCCTCCCCCTTCTAGATTACATCTTCATTTGTAATTCTTGTAATTTGTAAATAATTTTTCCTACTGCATCTTTAACTTCTTTTATAAAAGTGGCATTTCTGTCCATCTCATCTACTTTTCGTATTTTCAAAAATAAGTCTGCAACACTTTCTTCACTTGCTGCCTCGAAATATAATGTATTGTATGGAATTACACAAATATCTTTTTTTATGCCAGTATATCGTGAAATATTTTTCACACTATATTTTGAAAAACTATCAAATCTTCCTATATTTAAAATAACATTATTTTTGCTTAACAATTCCTCTGAAGTTCTAAGTTGATTGAAATTATCAATCATATCCATTTTTTGTTCTACATTTGTTACAATAACATCAGACATTTTTAGTACTTGCTTTACCATTTCATCATTTAGTCCTTTGTCCAAGTCTACAAATACCATATCGTAAAACTTATTTGCATTTTGAATAATATCTTTATATTTGTCCTTTATTTTTAAATATTCTTCTTTTGTTGGTCTATCTTCTATTTCTTTATATCCATATAAAACTTCTAGTCTGTTTTTATAAATAACATGAGTATAATTTTGAATAACATCTGGCGTCATTCTATTACTATATGCCATTTTTGCTAGTCCTTCAATTCCATTATCTACTGCCACTGTAGGATTTTGCATTAGTTTTTTTAGTAATGTCTTATTTTTATCCATTGCTCCAAAACATAATTCTAGAGTATCATCATCATATTTTGTGGATACAATTAGTATTTTATAATTATGTTCAATTGCCATACTTGTTGCAATTGCTCCAAGAGACATTGTTTGTCCTGTTTGCTTTTTGGTATTACTCCAGAAAGTTATAATTGGCATATTTTACACTTCCTTTTCTAAAATTTTAAATGCTTTTTTTACTTCCGCTTCTTTATTTTCTCCTAAAATATCTGTTGCTAAATAGTATAAACTTTCTCTAAATTGATTGCTTAATTTTCGTATTCCTATTTTTGATACTCTTTGGTTTTCAAAAATCACACTTTGGTCTCCATTATCAAAAGGAATATATACTCTATAATCCTCATTCCAAACTGCTTTTGTTCCTAAAGAAACATAATTTAAATAGTCGTCTTCTTCTTTTAAAATATCTTTTGAATATATGATTTTTGTTAATTTGACTGGTTCTTTAAAGTCGTTAATAATTTCAAGTCCTCTTTTTAACGAATATAAATCAAAAGAAGTAACAAAATAATTTTTCTTAGCTTTATTCATATTAAAATTTTCAAAATTTTCATTACCGTCAATATCAATTAAGCAAAAATCATATTCAAATTGTTTTTCTTCTGGAATTCCTAAGTATTTTTTAATTTCTTCAAAACTGCTAAATCCAACAGAAACATCAATTCCTTCAAAATCTGTTACATAGGCTTTTGTAGGGTTTATTACCGGTACTATGTATTTTGCTTTTTGTGTAATGGTATTATCAATAACAAGCACTTTTTTTCCTGTCGTTGTAAGTACTTTTGCCACATATATAATTAAATCTGTTTTATCATAACTTCCAATAAACCCTATTGTTTCCATGTTTTCCTCCTAATTTGTTATATATCTGAATTTAAAGAATCTATATATTCTTTTCTAGCTTCTTTTGATTTTGTGATTTCTTGTTCTATATTACTTTCTAAGTTAGATTGTGCATCTTCTCCAACCGCATTTAACTGTCCATTAATATCTTGTTCTCTTCTTGTCATCAAGCTAGAATATCTTGCTGCTAATGCTTGTCTTGCTTCTGCTACAATGTTAGCATCTGAATTCATTAAATTAATAACTGTTGAACTTGGTACATATGTTGGTGTTGCATCTGCTTGATTTCCTGGTTCTACATATGTTGTTGCATATAATTTAGAACCTTTCATTTTGTAAGCTTCCACAATTGCATTACTCATAACTAATGTTTCTTGTTCATACAAATCAATCCAGATGGTATCTTCTGTGATCTTTTTAATACGTTTTTTTGATACTACAATATAATCTTGACCATTTGGTAGCATTAAACGAATATCAATATAATCATCAATATCTAAATATTGTGGTAATATAATCATATTATATTGTTGTTCTCTTAAATCTGCTGTCACTTTCGCATCTGATTCATGTATCATTGATTTTGATAAAACAAGTCCCTTTGTTAAATCTAACTTTGCGATTGTGTTTTCTGTAATATCATTAATTGTTACATAATCTGTTGGTATTACATCTTTCAAAGCATTCACTTGTACAAGATCATTCATTGTGATATTAGCACCAGATTTTATATCATTTCTTAATACATAAGCTTGTCTAGTATTTGCTTGTGCCTCTTCTATTTGTTTTTTATAATTAGTTGCTTGCATAAAGAAAGCTGCTATTCCTATACATCCAACTAACAGTCCTATAATAATTCCTATTAACATTGAATTTCTCGCTTTTTTTTGCATTGGGTTTGTTGCCATCTTACATTCCTCCTTATATGATTATGACAAAATAACACTATTTACCTTATTGTATAACAAATTACAACCAAAAACAACACTTTAGATATGTTGTAATGTAAAAATAATTCCTCTGTAATATTTTTGTAACATTTACATTTCTTTACGATTATTTATGTATTGATTAATTGCTTCCGCAACTCCGTTTTGGTTGTTATCACTTACAAAAACATCTCCTATATTATTAGCAGAAAGCATAGAATTTCCCATTGAAACTCCCAATCCTGCTTTTTCCACCATTTCTTTATCATTTGCATTGTCTCCTATTGTCATTACTTCATCTGGTTTAATATTTAGTTTTTTAATCAAATATTCAATTGCAGTCCACTTATTTGTATTTTTTTTAGCAATTTCGGTATAATAATATTCAATTGGTACTTCTAACGTTCCATCTTTTATGACTTTTTTCGACATATGTTCTATTTCTAATATATCAATTTTTGGTATTAATTTCAGCTTTTTAATAATACTTCCAAAAATAATTTTATCGTTATCACAAATTGTCATTTTTAATATTTGTATATCTTGTTTGTTTTCAATATATTTATAAACATTTTCTACAATATTAATATTCGTTCTCTTTTCCATTGGTTTTTTACTGTTTTCTTTATCATAGAAAAGAGTATTGTAATTTAGCGATTTTGTTATAACCTCATTTTCTGTATAAACATTATAGTAAATACTATTCTCTTCACAAATTTTTATGATTTTTAATACTTTTTCTTTTTCCATAAAAGCATTGTATATAATTTCTTCTTTTTGCAAATCATAAATTAAAGTGCCATTGCCACAAATTGTATATTGATCTGCGCCAATTTCTTTTGCAATTGTTTTTACTGCTTGTGGCATTCTTCCGAGACGCAAGTACAACCATAACTCCATTTTGAATCGCTTTTTGGATAGCCTCTTTATTCTCAGTGCTTATTTCTCCATATGAGTTCAAAAGTGTTCCATCTAAATCAATAGCAACTAATTTAAACATATCTTTTCTCCTGTTTTTATATTTTTCATCATTATACAAATAAAAAAATTTTTTTACAACAAAAAACACAATAATTTTACATTTAAATTTGTAGGTTTGTCAAACATATGTCACACTTTCTTAGAAATAACTATTGTTGAAATACCAACTATTACTTCTCTGAACTTTAACCTTTTATATATTCTAAATATTTTTCGTTTGGGCTTAGCCATTTTAATGGTTTAATTGGA
>JAGAIV010000020.1 GCA_017626365.1 Clostridia bacterium | reverse complement strand
GGTGGTGTCAAAATGTGTGGGGATTTTTTGCATTGATTTAGTAAAATGCATTTCTCTGGTCCCATCTCTTTAGTTTCAAGCTAAATCTTGATAAAAATCCTTTAACTGTTTTATATTTTCTTTTAATATGTTTTGGAGCTAAATCCCCGAATATTCTTTCAATCATGTTACTTGTATGTTCTATTTTTGGATTTTCAATGTATTTTGTAAGGTTTCTGTAGTTGGGTGCGAACTTATCATTAAATATTTCTTGGATAATTTCAGGAAACTCATTTATTCTTTTTCTTAAGTTATCCATCATTTCATCTACTTCTGTCATGGATTCTAAATCAAATATTGCGTATAATTTTGGTAGATATGATTTGAATTCTTTTATTTTTGATTCAGGCAGATTGTTTTCTTTTACATATTCACGAATCGTTTTATTTACGTTTTGTTTGAAATGAAAGTGACAAAATTGATGTTCAAATTTCAAATCACTTATAGGTTTACGGTAATCTTGTTTTAAATCAGTTGTTATGGCTATTCTAGGCTGATTTTGTGTTGCTTGGCTTAAAAATTTATAAACTTCTTTTTCTGTTTCATGTTCGACTATTTTATAAGCAACGATTGTATCATGACAAACATCCATTAATGCTAATAGAAATACCCATTTATCACTTAATTCCTTTATTTTGATCCATAATGCATCAAAAGCATAATGTCCGGAATATTCTGATATATCGGGATTATAATGAATACTATAATCAACAATAATGTCTTCTACTTCTTGATGAGAAATAGATACACCATGAATTTTTTTCATAAATTCTTGTATTTTTCTAACACTTGTATGATCAATTGAATAATATTCCTGAACAGTATCCTTCACATCATGAGATACTGTGAAATTTTTATCAACAATACAACTAATATCAGCTGAAAAACCTTTTTTACAAGTTTTACATTCATATCTTTTAATTTTACACTTAACAAGCCCTTGATTAACCAATATTATATCTTTAGGAAAATATCCATTCTCATTAATATCTTTAGAGTAACAATGAGGACAATAAACACGTTTCTGTTTAATAAAATACTTATCTTTTCGATTAGAGACTATTAAGTTAGAATCTAATTTATTAATTTTATCTTCTATATAATCTTTTCTATATTTTGTTTCAGGTAAGTTGTCAAAATAAGCGTCAAGTTTATATTGTTCGGATTCATATATATCTATAGGAGTAATATTTTTGGATTTCATATTAATATATTACTCCTTTTTACTATATAAATGTTTTTATAGCCTATTTTTTAAAGCACGCCCCTGAAGGGGCGATAAAAAAAGAAATATAACATAAAATTAGACTTCATACTTTTACAAGAAAAGTTACGTCAAAAATTTCATCCCCACAGCTACTGACACTATCGTTATGAGAAAAAAAGAGACTTGGCCAAAAGTATTTTAAAACAAAAAAAAGTATTACTCATATAAGTCAAGAAGAAAAAAAACTTCCATAAACATATATTTTATAATACAACCATTTTTTTCACCTTAAAGCAAGTAAACAATAAACAGTACAACCTTTCTTTCTTTTATTATAAAAGATTTAAAACCCAG
>JAGAIV010000019.1 GCA_017626365.1 Clostridia bacterium | reverse complement strand
TCTATTCCCATAAATACCTCCTTTACAAATTACTATTTGATGAAATCATTATAGCATAAATTTAATTTTTTTAACATCTTTCTGGAGAATTTTTATCAGGAAATTTATCTTGTTTTTCTTCTTTTTCATCCCCTAGCATTTCGTGTTCATTTTCATTTATTTTTAATTCTGCATTTATTTCTTCTAGTTTTCGTAACTTTTCTTGTAACTCTTGTTCTTTCGGAAATTCTTTTTGAGATTCTTGTTTTGCATTTTCTAATTGAAAATATGTATTATCTAATAAATCTCTTTCGTGAGGAATATCTTTTGCAATATTCTCTAAACAATTATTTATTCTTGTTATATTTCCATTTACATCAGTTCCTAAATCAATAGAATAACTAAATTTATTTTTTAGTTTTAATCTAATATTTCTAGTTATTGAATCAAAACTAATTTCCATTGTAAATCCTCTATATTCTCCTATTTCTCGTGTTTCCATACTTTTTAAATCGTTTATACTTTGTAATAATCTCTTTCCTGCCTCTTGTTTTTCAGTATAAGTTATTCCATTTATTTTCATAGGAGAAAAGCCATCTGCATTAGGTTTAGTATATTCTTGTAATTTAATTGTATCTTCTTCCATTGCTCCAATTTTATTATTAAGTCTTGCTATTTCTTCTGGAAAGTATTTTATAATTTTATCTTGCAATGAGTATTTTTGATTCATAAAATCTTGTTTTAATAATTTTAGTTTTGCTACATCAGTATCTAACGAGGTTTTTTCTAATATTTTAGGATTACCTGTTGCTAATGCTTTTATTTCTCCATAAGTAAGTGCTTTATCATCAATATCTTCCATTGTTCTTGCAGGAGTCTTTGATGTCATTATTTGAGAAATGAATTTTTGCTTTTGCTCTACTAATTGATACATATAACTATCAAATGTTTTTTCTGTAACATAAGAATATACAAATACCTTTTTATTTTCATTACCCTGTCTAATCATTCTACCATTTCTTTGAGTTAAATCAGATGGTTTCCAAGCACAATCTAAATGATGAGTTGCTATTAACTTATCTTGAACATTAGTACCTGCACCCATTTTTTGAGTTGAACCCATTAACACTCTAACTTGTCCTTTTCTTACTTTGCTAAATAGTTCTTTTTTTTTTACCTCATTATCTGCCTCATGAATAAAAGCTATTTCATCAGGTGGAATGCCTTTTTGAATTAGCTTTTTCTTTAATTCATTATATACATCTGTAAATTCTTCTTTTTCATATCCTTTCAAGTCTTTTGGAGTTGATAAATCACAGAATACAAGTTGTGTTGATTTCTTATCACTATTTTCATTCCATATTCTATAAACATTTTCTGCACATGAATTTACTTTACTACTTTCTGAATCTGGTAATAAAGGATTCATAAGTCTTTGGTCTAATGCTAGTTTTCTACCCTCATTTGTAATTTTAAGCATATTATCTTCTGTTGCATCAACTGTTCCTGACCTTATTTTCTCTGCTCTTTCTCCTAAAGCCTTTACCATTTCTTGTTGTATTTCACTAGGTTTTACTACTACATTTATATTTTCAAATTCTGGTGTTGGTAAATTTAATGTTTCAGCAGTTTGAATATCTGCTACTTCTTTAAACATAGACATTAGCTCTGGTAAATTGTGAAATTTTGCAAATCTTGTTTTTGCTCTATATCCTGTACCCTCTGGTGCAAGTTCTATTGCAGTAACTGTTTCTCCAAATGTACTTGCCCAATTATCAAAATGTTCTAAACTATTTTCTTTTAGTCCAGAATATTGTAAATATCTCTGCATTGTATAAAGTTCTGCCATTGAATTACTTACTGGTGTTCCAGTAGCAAATACAGAACCTTTGCCTCCTGTAATTTCATCTAAATATCTACATTTCATAAAAAGGTCAGAAGATTTTTGTGCTTCAGTTTGTGCTATTCCACCTACATTACGCATTTTCGTGTATAAAAATAAGTTCTTATAATTATGAGCCTCATCGACAAATAATTTATCTACACCTAATTCTTCAAATGTTACAACATCATCTTTTCTTTCTTCCTTATGTAATTTCTCTAATCTAGTTTCTAATGATTTTCTTGTTTTCTCCATTTGTTTAATAGTATAGTTTTCTCCTCTATTATTTTTTTCAGAGGCAATTCCTTTTGTAATATCACTTATTTGTTCTTCTAATAATGCAATTTGTCTTTCTATTGACATTGGTATTCTTTCAAATTGTGAATGTCCAATAATTACTGCATCAAATTCTCCTGTTGCTATTCTGCTACAAAATTTCTTTCTATTTTTTGTTTCAAAATCTTTTTTAGTAGCAACTAGAATATTAGCACTTGGATAAAGTTGTAAAAACTCACTTGCAAACTGCTCTATAATATGATTTGGAACTACAAATAAAGACTTATTACATAAACCTAAACGCTTACTTTCCATTGCTGCTGCAACCATCTCAAATGTCTTTCCTGCTCCTACTTCGTGTGCTAGTAATGTGTTATTACCATATAAAACATGTGCTACTGCATTAAGTTGATGTGTTCTTAATTTTATTTCTGGATTCATTCCTACAAAACCTATATGAGAGCCATCATATTCTCTTGGTCTTATGCAATTAAATTTATCATTATAAAGTCTTACTAGATGATTTCTTCTTTCTGGATCTTCCCATATCCAATTTAAGAAAGCTTCTTTTATTGCATCTTGTTTACTACAAGCTATCGCAGTTTCTTTTCTATTTAATACTCTTTGTTTTCTACCTTCATCATCTATAAATGTATCAAATATTTTTACATCTTTTAAATTAAGTGTTTGTTCTATTATTTTGTATGCATTTATTCTTGATGTACCATAAGTTGTATATGCTTTTACATTATTTCTATCATTACTTTTTCCATCAATATACCATTCAGCAGTTATATTTGAATATTTAACATGAATATCCCATCTGTTATAACTTGGTGTATCTAATAATTCAAAAATAAACTTTCTAATGATTTCTGGTGGTATCCATGTTGAGCCTAACTTTATTCCAATTTCGCTTGCAGTAAGGTCTTTTGGAATAACCTCTTTTAATTTTTCAACATTTATATTAAAACTAGAATCTTCTTTTGCAAATTGTTCTGCGACTTTTAGTTTCTCTCTAACATTGCCAGATAAATATTCATCAGCAGTTACCCAATTATCAGAATTTTCATAATCAGGAACTCTAAAAATAACACCTTCTAAACTATTTATTATTTCCTCTTTATCTATATTGCATAATTGTTGCATATAGTCTAAATCAACTTTCGCTTTATCTTGTATAGATAAAATTAGTGCTTCATCTGGAGTATCTACTTGTAATACTTTCTTTTTAGCCTTTATAGTTCTTTTACTAAATATATCAGCTTTTCCTACAAATTTACCCTCTCCATCTATTTTTTCAAGTGAGCATAATAAGAAATAACTACTATCATTAGAAAATGCTGTTTCATTTGCTCTTGAATTTATTAAGCCATATTCTTTTGTGAATCTATCATATAATTCATTTAATTTTGCTTGTGCAATATGAATTTCCTCATCTGAATAATCTTCCATTTGGAAATCAATTAATTCTCTTACTTGTTCTCTTAACAAAATTAAACCTTTTATTCTATTTTGTGCCGTTAAAGGTAATTCATCTTGTAATATCATTATTGAATTTTCTCTGAAATACAACTTATCATCTACTACTGCATAAGAATAATTCTTAACAGTTGGAATAGCAGGTATTGATGTATCTTCTTGTTCAATTTCATTTTCAATGATATTATTTTGTAATTCTCCATGTATATTAGTTATTGCATAACTTAATTGTTCTTCTAAATTTGTATTTTCTTCTGCTTTACAAGTTGAATCATAACCATAAGCAGTTGATACCATTTCCATTTTTCCTAATATCATATCTGGATTATCTACGAAATATTTATTCATTGTAATATTGTTTTCATCTCTATCAAGATATACCCAATCTGGCATTATATCGGTCAAATTTTCTCTTTTTTGTAAGAAGATAATATCTGATGTTACTTTTGTTCCTGCATTCTTTGTAAATGTATTATCTGGTAATCTAATAGCTCCTAAAAGGTCTGCTCTTTGTGCTAAATACTTTCTAACCTCTGGACTTGCTTTATCCATTGTTCCTTTTGAAGTAATAAATGCAATTACTCCTCCTGGTCTAACTTTATCTAAAGTTTTAGCAAAGAAATAATCGTGTATT
>JAGAIV010000018.1 GCA_017626365.1 Clostridia bacterium | reverse complement strand
TGAGGCACCATTAAAGAAAATGCGTGGAAAAAATCCATGCTTTTTTTATTTGTGATACAGATTTGATACAGATTTTTAGTCCGAACTGATTGATGAGTAAGCGTCAAAAATATCCAGAATCGACAAAATCGTTCGAACCTTAAATAATGTAACCAGGAGGTTCGATTATGAAAGATAATAAATATTTAGAAGAATTTAAAATTGATCTTGTAAAGCAATATTTACAAGGAAAACAGAAAAAAGATATTTGTAAAGAATATGGTGTTGCAAAATCTACAATGTGGGGATGGATCTGTAAGTATGCAAGCCTTATAGAAAAATCATGGGAGGTTAAAGGTATAGAAACTTTTGAAGATGAATACGTTGATATTACTATGCCTTTAAAGAACGAGTATAAAGATAGAACTATCATCAATACCACGAATGAAACTGTAAGAGTATTTAAGAATGGATACTCTATTTTATGTCACATTTCCAAATTAGAGAAAGTTATGAGGATAATTAACGATGATTGATTTAGAAGATATTGATCACATATATTTATATCCTGGAAGTACTGATTTAAGAAAAGGGAGACAAGCACTTTCTTCGTTGGCCGCAAAAATTTATAATGACAATGGTCTTCATGAATTATTCTTATTTTGTAACAGAAAAAATGAATTAATAAAAATATATGAAAAAGATGAGACTGGCGTATGGGTATATATACGTTCGTTAGACGAAACAAGATTCCCTTGGCCAAACAACATAAAAGAAGCATGTAAAATAAATAAAGCTCAATTAAATTGGCTGTTAAAAGGATTAAAACTTGAAAAAATGGAAGAAAAAAATTCACAAAAAAAAGACTTATTTTAATGATAGAAAAGTGCTAAAAAGCTCGTATTTTTCGGGCTTTTTTGCTATAATATATATATGAAAAAGATAGTTGATTTTAATGAAATTTCTAAGGAAAAATTATACGAATTATATATAAAAGAAGTTAAAAAAAATGAAGCTTTAGAAGCAAAATATTTTAAGTTAGAATTAGAACTTGCAGATAAGGTTAAAAAACTTGAAGAAGCAAATTTTCAACTTGTTCAAAGAAATAAAACTCTTTTTGGAAAGAAAAGAGAAATAAACAATAATGATAGTAATGATTTTAATGAAGCTGAAAATAATAAGGTTAAAGAAGAGTCAAATAAAAGAAATAGAACTAAAGAAAAGAATACTTTGACTAGAGACTTCTTGGAAACGCATTATTCTGAGGTGATTACTCTTACACCTGATGAAATTAAATGGAATAAGGATTTAATTAAGATAGGAGAAGATGTTACTTTTAAAGTAGAGTCATTTCCTGCTAGAACGAAGATTATAAAAGTAATAAGCACTAAATATATTGATTCAAAAGAAGGAAAAATTTATCAAAAGATTAAGGATGATATTTATCCTCATTCTTTTTGCACACCTTCTTTTGCTTCCGAAGTAATCTATAATAAATTTATTTTGGGTATTCCTTATTATCGTCAAGAAGAATACTTATATAGTGATTCTATTCACATATCCAGACAAAATCTATGTAATTATCAACTCAAGACTAGTGAAATAGTTAAACCAATGTATGATTATTTAATACATAAACTTAAAAACACAGAGATTAAAGTATTGCACGCTGATGAAACTTCACTGCAAGTATTAAATGTTGATAAAGAGAAATGTTATGTTTGGTTATTTAATTCCTCTT
>JAGAIV010000017.1 GCA_017626365.1 Clostridia bacterium | reverse complement strand
GTATGCGTAAAAGATTACCAGACTCGAACTCAAAATCCTCATGAAATAGAATAAAGGTCAGGAGGAAAAAGCAGAAATGAAATGCAATGAGTATTTAGAAGGATTTAAAATTCAAGCAGTAAGGAGGATCTTTGCAGGAGAGAGTCAAAAAGCATTATGCCAAGAACTAGGGATAAGTAAATCAACTTTATGGGGATGGAAATGCAAATATGGATTTGTTGTGGGAAAAGAATTAGAGACAAAAGAAAAGCCAACCAAAGAAAAAGATTTTGTTGAAATCATAAAACCAATGAAAGAAACAAAACATAAACCAATATATCGATATGAAACAGCAAATACAGCAATAATTGAATATAATGGATATAAGATCATCTGCGAGATACGAAAACTAAATCAAGTCTTGGAGATGCTGAAATGATAGATTTAGAAACAGTAGATAAAGTATATTTATATCCAGGAAGCACCGATTTAAGAAAAGGAATGAATGCATTAAGTTATTTAGTTGGAGAGTTAGAAAAAGAAGATCATTTACATAAATTATTCTTATTTTGTAATAGGAAAGAAAAGATGATAAAGATATATGAAAAAGATGAGACAGGAACATGGGTATATTTAAAAAGATTAGATGAATCAAGATATGGTTGGCCAAAGAATTTAAAAGAAGCTATGAACATTAATAAAGAACAATTAATGTGGTTATTATTAGGGTTAAAAGTAATAAAAAATCCAAACGAAAAAGCATATAAAGATATGTATTAAAAACATCAAAAATGCTCGAAAAATCGGGCATTTTTTGTTATAATAATAGTATGAAAAAAGAAGTAAATTATCAAGAATTAAGCAAGGAAGAACTAATAAAATTACTCTTAAAAAAAGAGGATGATTTTAATAAAAAGATAGAAGAATACGAAGCAAAGTTTAAAGCGATGCAGATTAAGATTAATGAGCAATTAAAGGAGATAGAAGCTTTAAAAGAAAAGAACATTTTAGCAAGAGTTAGACAGTTTTGTCCTAAAAGTGAACATAGCATAGATAATAATGAATTTAATGAAGTGGAAAGTGTTACTCAAAAAAGAGGAAGAAAACAAGGATCTAAGAATTTTGATTATGATTATTTAGAGCGGCATGTAAGTAAAGAGATTATATTAGAATCTAAAGAAGAGGTATGTTCAACATGTGGAGAAACATTAATTTCAATTGGTGAAGATATAACTTATAAGTTAGATTATGAACCATCAAAATTAATAGTGACAAAGGTAATTAGTAAGAAAAAAGCTTGTCCAAAATGTAATAAAATATATCAAGAAATAAAAGATGATGTATTCCCTCATTCAATATGTACACCATCTTTAGTTTCCGCGATTATGACTAATAAGTTTTTAGTAGGAATACCATATTATCGACAAAGTGAGTATTTTTTTGATAAAGGAATAAAATTATCAAGACAAGATTTATGCAATTATCAATTAAGAGCGACAGAGCTATTAGAGCCATTATATCAGCGGTTAAAAATTCATTTATTAAACACCAAAAGTAAATGTTTATGCGCGGATGAAACAACATTAAGAGTATTAGATGTAAATGATAAAAATAAATGTTATATGTGGGTATATGTAAGTAGTTATTATGATCAACCAATATATTATTATGAATTTCAAAAGAGTCGATCAAAAGAGAATCCAAAAGCAATATTAAAAGGATTTAAAGGCTATTTACTTACTGATGCATATCAAGGATATAATGATATCGAAAATGTAAAGAATTGTTATTGTTGGGCCCATGCAAGAAGAAAATTCTATGAGATTGTAAAAACATTAAAACCTGAACAATTAAAAGAATCAAAAGCATATGGTATGATACAAAGAATGGATAAATTATTTCATATTGAAGAAATGATGAGAAAAAATAAATATTTACCTCATCAAATTCGTGAAGAAAGAAATAAGGAAAGCTATCTAGTACTTTTAAAAGATGTAAAAAAATATGCTGAAGATATAAATGCAATTCCAGAATCTGCACTTGGAAAAGCTAATAATTATTTATTAAAGCATTGGCAGGAATTTACCACATATCTAGAAGATGGACATATAGAAATGACAAATAATATTTCTGAAAGAGCGATTAAACCATTTGTTATTGCAAGAAAAAACTTTTTATTTAATGCAACTACTGATGGTGCTTCTTCATCTGCGATTATTTTTTCTCTTCAACAAACTGCTAGAGCTAATTTATTAGATTCTGAAAAATATATAGCTAAAGTCCTAGAACTAATTAAACCGAATATGTCTAATGATGAATTAGATAATCTTTTACCTTGGAATATTGCTAAATCATATATGCTTTCTTAGTTCTGCAGTTCAAGTCTGGTAATCTTTTACGCATACAAATAGTTAAACCAATGTATGATTATTTAATACATAAACTTAAAAACACAGAGATTAAAGTATTGCACGCTGATGAAACTTCACTGCAAGTATTAAATGTTGATAAAGAGAAATGTTATGTTTGGTTATTTAATTCCTCTT
>JAGAIV010000016.1 GCA_017626365.1 Clostridia bacterium | reverse complement strand
TATTAATCGAGTAGAGGATAATTCTTAATGAATTTCTCCCCTCTCACACCACCATACGTACCGTTCGGGTATACGGCGGTTCAATTTATATTAAATATGAACTTTTTCATATTGGTCTAGTAGAAATACTAGACCTCTTTTTCTTAATCTTTCATTATTAATAGCAAATTGAATATATCTGCTTTTACAAATTTGATAATATCCTTTACGAGTATTAGCACAATTAAAAGCTATTTCATGTGATACTCCTAGTTGTATTAATGACTTATATCTTTTCATTGTCTTTTTCCATTGTTTCCAGATTATCACTCTTATTCTTGTTCTTAAATGTTCGTCTATTTTTGTTAACATTTTCTTCATATCTGCTATTCTAAAGTAATTCACCCAACCTCTTACAACATAATTTATTTTCTTAATTCTATTATCTAGACTAATACTCCAACTTCTGTTTGTTAATTCTTTGAGCTTTCTTTTTAATTTTTGAAATGATTTTATATGTGGTTTTGGTCTCCATTGTTCTTTTTTGTCTTTCCAAAAACTAAATCCTAAATATTTTGTATCTTTCGGTTTTGTGACTTTACTCTTTTCTGCATTTACTTTTAACCCTAGCTTCTTTTCAATAAATTTTGTTATTGATGCTAAAACTCGATTTGCTGCTTTTTCACTCTTAACAAGTATTATACAATCATCAGCATATCTAACAAAGTTTAGTTTTCTTGCTTCAAGTTCTTTATCTAGTTCATTTAGCATTATATTACTTAGTAATGGACTTAGATTTCCACCTTGTGGTGTTCCTACATATGTTGGTTTTACTATGCCTTTTTCCATTACTCCTGCACTTAGATATTTTCTTATTAATGACACTACATCTCCATCTTTTATTGTCTTTCCTATTATTGTTATTAACTTGTCTTGATTTACTGTGTCAAAGAACTTTTCTAAGTCAATGTCTACTATCCATTCATACCCGTCATTCAAGTATTCTAATGCCCTAACCACTGCTTGCTCACAACTCCTGTTGGGTCTAAATCCAAAACTGTTATCATTAAATTGCTTTTCAAATATTGGACTTATTACCTGAAATATTGCCTGTTGTATTATTCTATCTGTTACTGTTGGTATTCCTAGATTTCTCATTTTACCGTTTTCTTTTGGTATTTGAACTCTTTTCACAGGTTGTGGTTTATATTTTCTTTTTCTAATTTGGTTCAATATTCTGTCTTTATTTTCTTTTAAGTAATTAAATTCTTCTTCTACTGTTATTCCATCAACTCCTGCTACTCCTTTGTTTGCTACAACTTTCTTGTACGCCTTGTTTAAGTTGTTTTGATTAAGAATTTCTTCTAAAAGTTCCATATCTGTTTCCTCTTTTCCTTTCCGTAGATAGATAAAACATTGATTTTGAGTAACCCTCTGAGATACGCTCATACTCTCCTCATTAACACATTCTAATTATTACCTATCACTAAATTTTCGGTAGTGAAAACACTACAAATTGTTCAGTCCTTCGAAAAAAATTTTTCTACTATGACTTCTGCTGACTACTTGTGATAAATCTTTTTCAACCATATTTCTTACTATGTACTCCTCGTCGTTTCCTGAATACTCTATGTTCACAAGTCCTCACAGGGTAAGTCATTTAACTTTCATTCTTTACTCGCTTGATTTACTGCAT
>JAGAIV010000015.1 GCA_017626365.1 Clostridia bacterium | reverse complement strand
CTTATATTTGTACTTTTTCTTTTCATATCGCCCGTGGTGGCGATGCCCGCAGATAAACAGAATTTTTCAGGCAAGCGAAGCATCGCCTTATTTATATGATAATTAAATATTTCATATTTAGAATAACTAGAATAAAGATTTTACGAAACTGTTACATTTTTAAAATCAACGGTATCAAAAAAAAACAATATCGGCCGACTTTTTTAATCAATATCATTTTCAAATACCCGGGGTATTTCATTTCTGCACCCCCGAGGTCGCTTCGCCGCAGATAAACGAAAATTTTTGCGAAGACAAACGGGCGAAGCGAATATATATTTATGATATATTTTATATTATAAAATAATAAGGAAAGAATAAATATTTTACGAAACTGTTACTTTTTGATAGAAAAAATAAGGTTGCCGGCCCCGAGGCCAAGCCCTTAAGCCCCGGCAATAATATAATAAAATATAATAATAAAATTTCATTTGATTTTTGCAAAGCCGGATGGATTCGAAGGCAAGGCTTTGCACATCGCCTCCTACGGACTACCAGGCGATGTGTCCCCTTTGGCAAAGCCTTGCACTTCGAATCCCCTTTTGTTACCCATCTAGCCTAATGATTGTCACAGCAAGCTGTTGCACCCCTTTGCATGTCGTTTCACGACATGTCCCCTGCGGCAAAGGGGTGCAAGTCGACCTCCATTCTTCCGGTCGACTGACAATCATATGGCAGATGGGTAACAAAAATCCCTGTATGCAAAAATCAAATCAAATGAAATTTGATTCTTGTAAAAAAATAATAGGTGATAAAAATGTTTAAAATAGGAGATTTGATGTTTGATGATAGCAGGTGGGATATAAAAAACCCAGAAAATATCATTGGACTAACAGCAATAATGTACGATGCAGTCGTTGAAGATGAAAATCATAATATGATTGTTTGTGGTAAAACTGAAATAAACCAATTTTTAGATAAAGAATTAGCTGAAGCTTGTGAAATAGATTTAGATACTTTAGAAGGTGAAATATATGCTTAATAAATTTATAAGAGATTTAACAAATGCTGGAGCATGTCCAACATTAATAAGTAATATATTATTTAAAGTAAATAAAGATGAAGGAGAAATTAAAAACCAAATCGAAGTTATAGTAAATAACTTCGAATGTAATGAATGTAATGCATGTGAATTATAATTTAAAGGTGAAACAATGCAACTCGTTAAAACAAATATATACGGTAAATGCATATATTTAGAATATGCGGCAATGATTGATGTAGATGAATATTGTTTAACAATTAATTGTTTAACAGAAAGACAATTAATTACTTGGAGTCATATATTATAAATATGACTCTATTTTAAATACAGGTGATAAAATGAGTCAATGGTTAAAAGAAAAATCAGACTTAAGAGAACCTATGGATATTTGGATATATACTCAAATGGAAAAATGGGTTCCAAATAAAGATTTTATATGGTATATGTCTCACATATGCTACTTATATGATATATTATATATTTAAAATTGGCGGGCGAAATCCTGTAAAACTATTATTATTTTTTCTGGTGGTAAAATGAAATTGAATCATGAAGAACAACTCAAAAAATTAGGAGACCTAGGATTAACTAGACATCCTTTAGAAGAAGACGATTGTTGGGGTATATTTGCTTCAACACAACAAAAAGCGGTTAATAGATTTATGGAAATAAAAAAAGTATTTCCACATGCAACTCCAGTAAAACTTAAAGGAAATGCATATGGAGATTTTGGAGTTGATTTATATGGAGAGTCTATTTAACTCTCTATATATATTCTTTTTAAAAAATAACCCTCCACTCGCCTGTCGGCTCGTTCCGGGTCGCACCAGCTGCGAAATGATAAAATTTTTCGAGACCGCAGCTACTGTGCGACCAGACAAGGGAAATGCTGGACGGAGGAGTGGAGACTGGTTGCTCCAGCTAACCGCCTTGACACTCCCTCAAACCCACCCTAAAAACCTATTCACCCAAGGACTTTCAGCCTAGGAGACCGGAGGACATCCATCCCGCTGTACCGACCCCGCCCTATTGTTTCGCTGAGCCTCCTCCCCTCGACTCAGCGATATATATAGATATATATTTTATATATAAATATAATAAAAATAAGAAAATATATACGAAACTTTTATATTTTAAAATTTGCGGGCCCTGAAGCCACTCCCTAAAGCCCGCAAATAGAATAAAAAAATAAAGGTAAAATAAAAAAATAATAAAATAAAAAATAGTTGAATCGCATTTGCTTTGCAAGAACCTGATTCCCGACTCAAAATGCTTTGCACATCGCCTCCTACGGACTACCAGGCGATGTGTTCCCTTCGGCAAAGCATTTCAAGTCGCTCTCGAGGGTAGTTGTCCTTCCAGCCTAATGTTTTTCGCAGCAAGCTGTTGCACCCCTTTGCATGTCGTTTCACGACATGTCCCCTGCGGCAAAGGGGTGCAAGTCGACCTCCATTCTTCCGGTCGACCGAAAAACATATGGCAGAAGGCCAACATACCTCAGAACCGTGCAAAGCAAATAAAAATGCGATTTGCACTTAAAATAATAATAGGAGTTAAATAAAATGAACTATACAAAAGAACAAATAGAAAATATTCGTAAAATAGTTGGTAAAAAAATAGAAGACCTTGAAAATTGGGAAATTGAAGAAATTGAAGAAGTAATATTTGTTGAACAAATTGAAAGTGGAGAAGTTGAAAAAGAAAACTTCTATGAAGCAATAACTGGTATGGGATTACCTTACATAAAAAAAGGTAGAATTCCATATGAAGAAGTTGAAAAAATAGCACCTAAATTATTAGAACATTTAAAGAAATCAAGTAATCCTAAAACTGACATCAAAGATGTCTTAAATATGAAAACTACAAAAGGTGTTGAAAAAATTAACAAAAGAATTAACAAAACTAAAAAGATTAGAGAAAGAGATAAAGCAAGAAAAGTTGAATCTAATATTGCAATTCACAAAGAATTAAGTAAACTTGAAAGTAAAAAAGTTAAAGTTAATTCAGGATTAATGTGGAGCTTGTACATTATTAAAAGAGGTGAAAAAAGATTGGAAAGATTTGAAGAAGATGGAAAAGATATCCAATTACTTAAATTACAAAATTCATTTATTGACGAAGAAACTATTGATGAGTTAAAAGAATTAAGAAGTGAGTATTACGAAAATTAAGGGGATAAATCCTCTTAATATTTTATTTTAAAAGGTGATAAAATGGCATTAACTACAGCAGCTAAACAGCAATTAGAAGATTGTTGCAGACTTGGATTTAGAAACAAATTTGGTGAACAATTAGAAGTAATGAACTTAGAAATAAGTGATGAATGGGATTCATTAATTTTACATGAAGGTACATTCGGTAGTGTAGGATTAAAAAGATTTTATATTAAAGATGAACAAATAAATCTTAAAGATAAATATCATATCCCATACAGAGGATTTATGATGCCTGTAATGGATAGAGATGTTATTGTTATACAATGTATATCAGGTGATTTTGTAATTCTCAGAATTATAGGAAAAGAAAATGATTTAGAGGAAATAGCTAAATATGTTAGACCAGATAGTATATTAGATTTAGGAATGGATTATGAGGATTTTAAAGAAGCAAATAGACGAGATTTAGAACTTCATAAAAGAATTAGTACATTTGAAGCAAGATTTAATAAAAGTCCAGAAAGGATGGATATTAATGGAAATGTAATTACAAGTTTAGACCATTATGATAACTATGAATATATTGTTAAAGAAAGTGATGAACAAATATATCACATTTATAATGGTGAAAAAGAGAAAAGAAGGTTAGAAAACAAGGTAATATATTTAGAAGAAAAGAAAATGGATTATGATTATTGTATCGATGAAAAGTATATCGATGATGCTATAGATGCAATAATGAGTTTACTTCCTGGAGAAATAGACAAATACTTTACAAAAGGTGGTAAATACATTTATGAGAATATAGATGAAATATCATTTGAATGTGAGTTAACCAAATCCCAGGTTTGGAAGGCTTGGAAGTATATGAACTGGATAAAAATTGAAAAAGAGATTAAGGATATTAATAATATAATAGAGGATATTGATAATAGGATAGACGAACGTCGTTCTGTAACAACATTAAACGATGATGATGTCCTTCCAAATCTCTTCAAGATATAGTGGTAAATCCACTATATTTTTATTTTTTTTTGTTGCTCGCCCTGTGGCCACTCCCTATGGCCCTCGCAAACAAAAAGAAAAATAATTTGATAAAAAAATAAAATGTTTTTTCTTCCCATTCTCCCCACCCATTCATTCAAATATAGTATTGTTCTCCCTTCTTTCTTTTTTTTTCTTCCCATTCTCCCCACCCACTCACTCAAAAATATTTATTGTCTCCCTCTCTCTTTTTCTTCCCATTCTCCCCACCCTAAGGCTTCGCCCCTATCTTCTCCCCTCTCCCACCCTAAAGCCTATTTTCTCCCCTCTCCCGCCCTAAAGCCTATCATTCCCCCCTCCTCTCACTCCTCACAGTCCTCACTCCGAGGACCACTACACATATCTCCTACGAAACTTTTAATACATTTCTTTTACGGTTTCGTGAATTGTAAATAATATTTACACTTCACACACAAAAACACACTACGAAACTTTTAATACATTTCTTTTACGGTTTCGTGAATTGTCAATAATTATATATCTACAAAATAAATAATTATTTGACGGTTAAATGAATTGTAAATAATTATATATCTCTTATATATAAAATAAATAATTATTTGACGGTTAAATGAATTGTCAATAATTATATATTTCTTATATATAAAATAAATAATTATTTGACGGTTAAATGAATTGTATGGTTGCTAACTCGACTATCCCTCAACAACCGTCAACAATTCTAAAAATTTTTTAAAAACTACAGGTGATATTATGGCTTTCACAAAAGAAGAAATCGAGCAAGTAAAAACTGCTGTTGAACAAAAATTAGAAACTATTGAAGAATGGAAAATCGAAGAAATCGAAGAACCTATCTTTGTTGAACAAATTGAAGAAGGTGAAATCGAAAAAGAAAACTTCTACGAAGCAATAACCAGCATGGGTCTTCCATACAAAAAGAAAGGTAGAATCCCATTTGAACAGGTGGAAGTTATCGCACCAGAAATATTAAACTTCTTTAAAGACTCTGTTAACCCAAGAGCCGACATTAAAGATGTCTTAAACATGAAGACTACAAAAGGTGTTGAAAAGATTAACAAAAGAATCAATAAAACCAAAAAAATCAGGGAAAGAGATAAGGTTAATAAAATAGCAAGAAATAAAAAAATCCATGATGAATTGGTGTCTCTCGAAGAAAGCAATGTAAACATTAACAAAAGCTTAATGTGGAGCTTTTACATTATCATGAGAGGTGAAAAACGATTAGAAAGGTTTGAAGAAGATGGTAAAGATATTGATTTACTTAAACTGCAAAACTCTTTCTTAACTGATGAAAATATTGAAGATTTAAAAGAACTTAGGACTGAATATTACGAAGAATAAACACATTGGAGGCGAAAGCCTCTTTAAAAACTATGAGAGTTGACAAATATGAATTAAAATTTCGGGGCGAAATCCTCTTAAAAAAACTATAATAGCTATTTAAGTTTTTCTCCTATTATTTCTTAAATAGCTATTAATTTATTAACAGATAATTGAGGTTTTTAAAATGTTAATGACTTTAGAAGAATTTAAAAAACAAAATAGTCCTATCTTTGTAGGATGGAGTAGAGGTATAGTAACTGCAAACAATAAGAATTATGAATTATTCTTTAAAAAAGTTAACGGAAAATCAATTCCTTATGTAGAAATCGCAGAAACTGTCTTAGAGAGTAGAAGCGAATCAGGAATTCGTAAAGTCGTAGAATTCGACGGAGACAAAAATAATCGTATCAGAGTTATTGTCGTAAACAAAAGCACATTAAAAAATGAAACTTATGATATGAATAATAATGAATATCATGTGATTGGTATCGGACCGGAAGCAATTCAAGCTTATAAGAACGATGCTGAAGATTGGGAATATTTCAGATATGAAACAGAAGAAGGTGATAGCTTACTAAATGTTTTATTTACAAGCATTGGGCAAACATCTTTAATTTAGACGGATTATTGAATTAGGATTTGAGATGATTTTTATCTAATTCAAATTTCTTCTCAGAAATCATCACCAAACTCCTTCAGGTTTCATGGTGGCCTGATTGAGTCAGTCTTAGGAGTGGTTCCCTAAGGCGAAAATCCAGTCCTTGGTGGTGCTTGGACTGGTTAGCTCTTTAGCTATTATATTATAATCACATTGTGGTTATGATATAATCGTTAATTTGCTTTAACGGTTAAATGAACAGGTGATAAAATGATTAGTTTAGAGCAACTCATAGATTTGAAAAGAATCACCGTTAAAGGTGATAACGAAGTCGAAATCAATACTCTTGCCAACAAAGGCATGAAGTACAAAATCATTAACGATGAAACCGGCAGGTTCAAAGTTATTGACATGGAGGGTTTCGCTATGGGCGATTCTCCTTCAATTAAAGGAGCGGTTATTTCTGCTCTCGCTTGTGGAGTTCCACTCCGTGAAATTAATTTCAATGGACATTGGGTTCCTGTTCGTGAATGTTTGGAGGCTGTAAAATGAGTAGAAAGAAAGAGCCGGTTAGGCTATATCCTAAAAAAGAGAAAAGGGCATTCAAAATTAATGCCCTTTTTATAGGGTTAATATTATTTTTAATTGTTTTTATAATAGCTATAGCTTTAGCTATAAGCTGTACTTCCCCATATAATATGGTATGGGCTTAAACGGATAATTGAGGTTTTTAAAATGAGTTTTGAAATGGAATCTTATAAAACAAAATATTATGATTTGATTAAAGAATTAATCAAAAGAGATTACAGCATAGACTTAAGAAAATTAGAAAAAATTATATTTGTAATGAAAGAAACAAACTGCGAAAGTGTAGAAGATTGGGATAGAATTCAAGCATATTTAGAAAAATATAGTGAAGAAACAAGAAAAACATATCCAAACTGGTTTGATGAAGTATCTTTTGATTTTTATGTGGAATATTTACATGAACTTAAATTTATGGAGAAACCTTTGTTCCCAGAAGAAGATATGTATACTATAACTCAAAGAGTAAAACAAAAAAAGAAACAAATAGAAAAAGAGTACTTGAAGATTATACCGAATAAAATTATAAAGGAAATCAAAGAAGACCCTTATGCATATGAATTCAAGGTTGTTATGGAGTGAAGAGGCAACCTCGCTCCACCCACTATTTATATAAATCTCAAATAAAAATTTTTCAAAAAATGTTGGTGATTGAAATGTTTATTATAATATCTAATGAAGAATTTGAGGACTTCTGGGGCGAAACCACCCATATCGGCGATGTCCTCGAAACCGTGATGATAGAAGATGAACAAGAATTAAAAAGATATTTGTTGGATAAATACGGTCCAACAGGAGAAAATATTAGAGTTAAATACAGAAGGAGTGCAATATAAATGCCAGTAGATATTGATACTTTAGAGATGATAAGAGATTGTAGTGAAGCGAATGTTTCACCAATTATTAGAGTGGAACTGAACGGTAAGATGTATAATCTTTCCGATGACGAATATGTTATCGACAGAGATGGAGATATTATTTTTAAGTTAGATAGGATTAGGTGATTGGAATGAAGTTTATTGCTCAAAAAGTAGGAAACAGAGTGCAAATCAAGTCTTACAAAGATGGCGAATGCACAAAGGTTACTTTTCTTAAGTACCAGAAGGCATTCAATGCTTTAGAGAAATTGCATAACCAAGGTCATACCGTTGGTTATAAAGTTAAAGGGGAAACTATGAGTATCTTTTAGTTGATTAGAAGGCGGAAATGGCTTGAAAAGCTCCTAAAATGCAATAAAGAAGGAGATTAGAACTATTAAAATATTCTCCTCTATTAAATTAATTTAAATTTTATTTAAATTTTTATTTATTTGTTTTTTCTATAAACGGATAATTGGTGATAAAATTGGGTTGTAAAAAATATCAAAATGAATACAAAGAATTTCAAAACATAATTAAAGACATTATGGAAGAAAGAAAAAATGGTATAAGCGAATTTAGCAAAAAAGAAATTGAATTTGAAAAAAAAGAATTTGAAAAATTTGAGGTGATAAAATGATGACATTTGGATATCATAGTTGTAATGCTGAAGACCTTTTAAGACCACGAAGTACTAATGGGAACATCAAAGGAATCGAACTGGAGATTTCTGATAGTAGTGTTCGTGATATTCTACAAGATTTAATCGATGAAAATTATATAATTGATGAATCAAATATCAGCAGTGCTGGGGACAAAGATTACACTATCATTGCCGAAAATGACGGTAGTGTATGGGTGGAATTAATATTTAAAGCCTGTAATAATAGAACACTATTACAAGGTGTACAAATGCTAAGTGAAGCATTTAATGGAGAAGTTGACAACAATCATGAAACAAGTTGCCATATTCACCTAAATAATAGGCACCTTGATTCAAGAGGTATCACAAAAACTGATATTATGAAGGCTACAGAATTCCTATTTCCAATTCTAGGAGAAATCTCAGGAAGAGGTGGAGACTATCAATGGGCTAAACCTATGGTAAATCTAAGTATGAATCTCTTCAAAAGATGTCGAAAAATAGATGACTTAGATAGTGATGACTACAGATATCATGACGACCGTTATTATGGTTGTAATGTAACTAATAGTAACACTACTGAAATCAGAATCTTCAGTAATTATTACAACTTCAACTATGATTACATCAAAATGTACATCGAAACTGCTGACTTCATCATTGACTTAGCAGAAGAAATGATTGGAAAAAGTTATCATAGATACTACGAATTAGCCTTGGAAAAAACAAAAGAACATTTTGAAAAAAGAAGGTATAAAAACATCTTTGAAACTCATGATTTGGGAAAATTCTTCTTAAGTCCTGAAGAACAAACAAAAAGATTCTATAATGAAGAACTAAAAAAATTCAATAGAGAATACAGACAATTTGTAAGATACTATATTGAAAATGTTTCAGAAGAAAATCAATACAGTATTAGTAATTGGAAAGTATTCTTAAGGATAATAAGAAATTATTATAGAGAGGAATATGGAAGAATTAAATTTGATATTAATAACTTCAGTTATGAAGAAGTATTTGGACTGATGATTAAAAGAATGGAAGAATATATCTCTTCCTTATAAGTTTTATAAAAATATAGAAAAATAAAAAAGGAGATGAAAGTATGTGTGTAATTATTTATATCCCAGAAGGTGCAACAATCGATAGAAATGAAGTGTTAGATGCTTGGAGAACCAATCCAGATGGTGCAGGATTTAGTGTCCAAAGAGATGGAAGAGTATATTTCCAAAGAGGCTTCATGAATGTTGAAGACTACTGGAATGCAATTGAAAGATATATCGGAAAAAGCAACTTAATGCTTCACTTCAGAATTTCAACTTCAAATGCTGTAAATAAAGTCCAAACACACCCATATAAAAAAGGTAATGTAACAATCACAAGAGGTTTCACAGATAGACCTGTAATTTGTATGAATGGAATTATACACGGACAAAAAGAATACGAAGGTTGTAACGATACAATGAGTTACATCTGTGACCATACTGAAGCATTTGCAAATATTAACCAAGATATTATTAATATCATACAAGAGGCTACAGGTGCAAAATGGGCAGTTATGACTCCTGATGATGTATTCTTATCATCTGACTTCCAAAAAATGAATGGAAAATGGTACAGTAACAAAAATCATTTATGGTTATCATATGTCTACACTTACAACAAAGGAGATAAGAAACTAAGCAAAAAAACATTTAATAACATGATTAAGGGAAAAAAGTTAAGAAATGCATTGAGGAGAGATAAAATCTTATACAATGATTTATTAGACTTTATTGATATTTGGTGTAATGGACCAGATACTTGCGAGTTCTGTACAAAATGTCTCAAAAATGCAAAAACATTAAGAGATGTCAAGATAACATTAGATGAAAATTATTATTATGGAACAGATGAAAACGAATACTGTTGCGAAATTGTAGGAGACTATGATTATTACGAAGAATTCAATGATAATGATGTTGATAATTATCTTATTAACTATGAATCATGGTGGTAAGTAGAAAAACAAAAGGTGATATTATGAATAATAGAGAAGAAATTTATGAAGCTTTAAAAAGCAAATTGTTCTACATGTACGATGAATTATATAGAAGTGGTTCCTTGGGAGCCACTCCTGTATATAGTTACAACAAATGTGTAACTGCAAGAGAAATATTAGGCAGTCTTGGATTTCCGGGTTCAATAAGAAGAAACATTAAAAGACTGGAAAAAATGATTGATATCAATGATGAAAGAGATATCGAATTAGTAAAAGAAGTATATGAATTATACCTAAAATACTATGAAGATATGGATTTTATAAAATATGAAAGATTATATAAGGTTCCTTATGATATCCAAAATAAAATCAATATGGTAAATAGAGAATTTGAAAGATATCATAGTTTCTGTAGCAATCAAAATCCATTTGACAACATGATAAGTCTTATCAAGATTTATGAAAGAATGAAAATGGCAAAATCAGATTTAATTTTAAATGCTGAATTTGATAGTACTGGTGGAGAATATTCTAATTACATGTATGAAAATGTAGAAAGAGATATGAAAGACCAAGTTCTATCAGAATTAAGACCAATGAGATTTAAATTTTAAGGAGGTGATAAAATGAATACTATTAAACTTACTATTCAAGAAATAGTTAAAGACTTCTATAGTCTTGCAGATATGGAAGGATATTTATCTGGTAAAGCAGAATGTTTTGAATTAAATGAAGAAGACAAATTACAATACTTACATTTAATGGAAAAACTTATTCAAAAATATATTCCAACATATAGAAAACATTTATCTGAAGGCTATGAAGAACTTGATATTCATGACAAAGGCTTAGAATTAAGCAGTATGTTAGACGAAAACTTTAGAGAAATATTTTACAAGTTGGTGTGAATATGTGGACTTTATTAATATATGTATGTATATTAGGCTTTGGATTAATGGGAAAACTGCAAACACGACATAACCGAAATTTATAATGTGATAAATAAAAAATTTTTTAAAAGGTGATAACATGGGATTAGACCAATATTTATATGTAGTAGATGAATACGGAGAAAGTACTGAAGTTGCATACTGGAAAAAATGTAATCAAATACATTTTTGGTTTGACAGATTAGTTGGCGGTGTCGAAAATTGTGAAAGACATTATGTAAACTTATTAGATTTGATTACATTAAAAGAATTATGTAAAGAAGTAATAAGTCATCCAAATATTGCCGAAAAAGAATTACCTGTTATGATGGGTTGTTTCTTTGGTAGTTATGAGTATGATAATTATTATTTTGAAGACCTTAAAAAAACAATTGAAAAATTAGATAAGGTTATTAATAATCATTGTGATGGTGACAAATATTACTACTATGCATGGTGGTAAAATGAAATTAAAAATAAATAATACAATAATTGAAACAGATGGAACAACATGGTATGATATAGATGATGAGGTACCAACCTCATTATTTATACCATCAGAAATAGCAATTGAAGTAGGTATGAACTTCTACGAAGGAAATGGGTCTGTTTTTAATATTGACGATATAAAACATGATATAGAATTATATTTCACAGACAGTATTGAAGACATTTTAGAACAAACAATAAATATTATAAGAGATTATGGTGATGATGTAAGATGAGTATTAGAGCATATATTAGAAAAGATTTTAGAATGACTGATAACGAAGGTGTCCAATGGTATAGAAAAGAATATGAGTTCTGTTATCATACAGGACTCCAACAAAATATTACAGAATTATTATTAGAATATGGAGCATCAGATTATAGAAACGAAGATGGAAATGGGGCTATAGAAATATCAAAATATAGATTCATGAGATTAATAGAAGAAAAATTATTAGAATTAAATAGAACAGATAGAGATAGTTTAATGACAATAAAAAACTATTTTGATACAGATTATTATAAAAGTAGAATGTTAGGTTATGTAAGATTGGAGTGTATATAATGGTAGTTTTAAATTTCACTAATAAATATAATGAAAAAATATGGGCATTACAGATTTTACCAAATGAAAATGGTGAAGTTGATATAGTAAATTCAAGAGGTAATATATGTATTAGCGATATAAAACCATATGACTGGTGTTTTTATACAAATGATGGTATGTATAATATTGAATTAGAAGAAGAAGATAATAGTTTAAATATATTCGGTAAGAAAACAATATTAAATGATTTAATAAAAATAAACAAATTAATGGCAGAAGACATTACTATTTGGGATAGTGAAGACGAAGATTGGATTGATACACATACTGATTATTTTATAGAACGAGCAAAAAGAATAGCAGAAAAATATGGTATAAGAATTGATGATAATCCAAGACATTTTATTGAAGACCCTGATTGGGAATATACAACAGATTCAACAGTTTTAGATAGAATGGGTTGGGATATTTGTAATAAAACAGAAAAACATTTAAGAAAATTATTAGAATATTAGGTGATATTATGAATGATAAATATTTAAACGAATGGAATTTAGCAATTGAAGAATTGTCAAAAAAAGAAATTAAATATGATAAACTGAAAAAAGAACATTTTGAAAAATCAGAAGAAATTATCCGTACAACAGATTTTAAAGAATTATACGGTAAAAATAATGCTGATGTCAGAAAAGCACACATTCAAAATATCTTATCAGAATTAACACAAGATATTCTTGATTTAAAATATAGTATTAGTTATCTTAAAAGAAAACTTGACTGGTACAAAGCAATGTGTGATTTTCAATTAAAACAATAGAGGTGTAAATATGACTACAATGTTACTAATTCATAATAAAAAAAATAATACCTGTGTACAACATTTTGTTCACGAAGAACATGAATTTGATATGTCAGATTATATATTATATAATAAAAGAAGTTCAGAAATAGGTAGAACAAATATGTATAAACCAAATGAATGGTTTGAATTAGAATTAAACAAAGAAGATATTGAAAATATTAAAAAAACTTGCTGGTATGCTAACAATAAAGATTTTGGAAGAAAACATATACAAAAAGGAAACACAATAGAACTTATAACACTAAAATGGGGTTATAATGTAACAATAGAAATAGAAGATAATAAAGGAAATACAATTGGAGCAATAGACCTATTAACCAATGAAATAAAAGGAGATATATCATTAGCAGATGTTGAAAAAGATTATATCTTCAATAGAAATAAACAACTGATAAGGTTACAATTAGATAAATGAGGTAAATTATGTATATTAACAAACTATATTTAGTATATGTAGATGGATTTTTCGAAGGAATAACAAACGATAAATATAAAATCTGTGATATTGCAGACAATGCTGTTAATGGAGTTTCAAAACCATTAATAGATGATGATATTCCAGATAGAGTATTCATTGAAAAAATAAGTATTAATAGACATATAAATTTATAGGTAAAAATATGTGTAGAGTATCTGAAGAATTAGAAGAATTAAATAAACGAATGGAAAATATTAACTCTTTTGATGAATTTGAAATGATTGGAGCATCATGTGATGAATTATGTTTTAAAGTAGCAAACTGTAATATAAAATGTGGTAATCCAAGTTGTCAATTCCTACAAAAAAGTTTATATAGTGATGAGATAATTCATTGATTTGAAATACATGATATTATTGAAAAATATATTTTCTGAGGTGATATAATGATTGATTTCAAATACATAGAATATGTTATAAGTAAATTTAAAGACTGCGAAATAATAGATATTTTAGGAGATAATAGCGAAGAGAATATTGAAATAAATCTAAGAGACAGATTTAACAAAGGATATGAATTTCAAAATGAATGCAAACTAATATGTGATGAAATATATGATTACTTATTAGATAACGGATTTAATGGATTTTGTATATCAGGTACAAAAAAAGATGAAAAAGAATATGGAATTAAATTTATAAAAATGGAATAGGTGATAAAATGAATATAAATAACATATTAAAAGACTATAAAGAATTCCAACAACTACAAGGAGAATTAAATTATTTCGCAGATGCTGGAAGAAGTTATGAAGAAATATATGATGAAGGATTTATAGATTACCTTGAAAATATGTGCAATAAATACGAAATAGTATTTGATAAAAAAATGAATGATTGGGAGTATTGTATTTATTTCCAAACAAAAGAAAGTGAATTAGAAAGAAAAATGGAAAAACTAATAAAATATGGAGATTTTGACAATTGTGTGTATGATTTAACATTAAGAGAAATATATAGAAATGATTTAAAAAATGTTAAAAATAAATTACTAATTCCAAATATTGATTATATTAAATATAATGAGGATTCATTATCTTGGTATATTGATGATACAGAAATAGTAGATGAATTATATTACGATTGTTATACAATTTTACATCCAAAAGAAATTATAGGATATATAGATGAAATAATTGAAAATGAACTAAAACTAAATATCAATAACAGGAGAGAATAAAATGTTAATTGATAAAAAAATTGTATTGGATATTGAAAAAACTACTCAATGTCCAATTATGGAAATGTTCTATACTCCAGAAGATAACAGATGGTATGTATGCTTTGACGAAGATATTGTAATAAAAGGTAAAAATCAAATAGTTCACATTGATGATGTTTTAAAGGAAATAAAAAAATATGATAACATAGAAAATATCGTAAACGAAATCTATGAAGGTAATGAAGAAGATAGTTATTTTGAACAAGTCACTTTCCAATGGAAAGAACCAGAAAAAGAAATATATAACCAATGCAAAGATTGTATTTATCATGAAACTTCTTGGAATATTTTTGATTTCCATAATAGAACAGATTATTGTCAAATTCATCAAACAGAATTTGCAAATATTAACGAAAACGATATAAGATTTTGTAAAGAATTTAGAACCTAAGGTGATAAAATGGTGTTAGTTAAATGTGAATTATTAAAATTCTTAAAAGAAAATGACAAAAATGATGATGTTGTTTATTTATTAAATCATAAAGATGAGCAATATTACACAATTAATAAAGTTAGAATAGATACGGAAAGAGATATAGTATTAGATATATCATTATCTTCAGTATAAATAAAGGTGATAAAATGATTTGTGGAATATCTGAAAAACAAATACTAATAGAGATAGATGAAAAAGAAATATTTAAAATAATATGTAAAATTAAAAACATAGATTATGAAGAAATTGTTGAAAATCTAATTCAAAAAATAAAAGAATCAAATATTGAAGATAAAGAATACTACATATCAGAACAAGAAACATGGGATTCAGAATATATACATATTATAAAAGAAGAAGATGTTTTAAATATTTGCGATGAGTTATTATGGAATAAAAAAGAAGCAATAAAATTCTTTAAAGAAGATTATGGAGATAAAACGGAAAAAATACTTGAAGAATTATGGATAGAAACAAACGAAAAAGAAAAAGAAGTAATTAAAATAGCAAAAAAATGTAATGCTAATGAAATCAGAATTGAAGCAATGAGATAGGTGATAAAATGAGAGTTAAAGATATCGAACAAGAAAAACAAATAGTTATTAATGAAATAGAAGAACAATTAGAAATTTTAAAACCAGAAAAAGGTTTACAAAATATCGAAATGTTTAAAGAAAGAATGCAATGGGCATTAAATAATTTAGAACCAAAACTACATTATAGTATAGGAAATGCGAAATTACCAAAAACAACATTGATATTTAACCTTGGAACATGGTTTAACTGTCCGGGAAAAAAAGAAAGTTTCTGTGAAATATGTGAAAAATGTTATGATAAATCTCCAGAAGTAAGATTCAAAGACAGATTAAAAGAAAGAATAGAACAAGAAATATATTTCAGAGCAGTACCTGCACATGTTATTGGAATGCAATTAGCAAGAATTATTAAAGAATATAATACTCCAAGAAGAATCTATAAAATAGATAGAATTAGATTCAGCGAAGTAGGAGAATTAAGAAATCAAGATGATTTAGAAAAAATCGCATTAATAAGTAATATAGTTGAATCATTAACAAATATAAAATCATATACATACACACATAACAAAAATTTAGATTTTGATATTTACAGACCAAGTTTAACAATTAATGGTTCAAATTTTATGATAGATAATGAATATAGAGTAGTAGAAAATAGAGAAGAAGAGTTTAACAATTTATATGACTTAGCAAACAAAAAAGATTGTATATGTAACTGTGTAAAATGTAACAACTATTGTCTCGAAAAAACTCACTCAATTATTATTGAGGAGTTGAGATAATGAGAAAAGACATAGAAAATGGATTAGGAGAAATAATTTGGATATTAATAATAAGTATAATATTATCAATACCGTTTTATTTTTGTATTTATGGATAAGGTGATAAAATGGAAATGAATAAAGAAGCAATTAATGAAATTACAAACTTACTCGAAGAAGTTAAAGATGTTGTAAGATTAATGGACGAATTTGGTATAAACATTACATCTGACCCTTGGATAGCAACATCTTTTTCAGATAAAGAAGATATATTAACTTGGAAAAGAAATAACTTTGAAAAAATTAACAATATAGAAGAAAACGATGAATTCTATATTGGAGGAAATGTTTTAACAGGTTCTCAACATAAATATAAAGACAAATCAATCATAGCCCCAAAAGAATTAGCAGAAATACAAGGAAAAATATTTGAAGAATATTTAAAAAACATCGTAAATGAAATATCATTAAAACATTTTAATATAAAATTTGAAAATAAATATGGCTTAATAGATAACTGTGGATGGGAAAATTATATGATAATAAAAGCAACTATTAAAAAATCTGGATTAGAAGAAATTAAAAAAGAAAAAAACTATATTGATATTGAAAAAATGAATAAATTAGATAACTATAGGCTAATGAAAGAATCAACAGAACTCTTTATGCAATTAATGTATTTCCTCGAAGATGCACGAGGATACAAAGAAACAAAATTAAAAATAGGAGATTTTGAATATGATAATTGGCATGGAGATATTTATTGTATATATGATAAAAACGGTATAAGATTTAAACATATAAGAGATTATGACAAAAAAGAATGGGAAACAAAAACATTACTTGAACAATTCGCATTTGCATTTGATTTTGAAGAAACAAAATTCAACTTTAAATTTGAAATTATAAATAATATTTATAAATTATTAAACGAAAAAGAAAAAGATTATTACGGAGAATGTTGGTTTGAAGTACACGAAAATTTATGGTAGGTGATAAAATGAATTTTGAAAATTATATTTATGAATTATGCAATGGAAATAAAGCAACAATAGTATCACATATAGAAAAACCTTTATTATATGAAGAATTTGATTATGGTATGGAAAAATATTTCGATAATGAAATGATTATAGAATTCCATCATAATCCACACAATACAACAATTATTGATTTTGTAAATAAATTATATAGAAAATACGGAAGAAATGAAAACTATGATTATAAAGAACAATTTGGAGAAGAAATTATGAAAGAATATGATGTTCTATATATCTGGTGGAACAACAATATATAAAGCAATAAATTAATTAAAACAAAATTATTTTTTTTATTTTTTTAAGCCCTTAAATGGGACGACAACCCTATGATATCTATGCAACCGGGGTTTAACGGTTAGGCCCCCCGTCATACCGCAAAAAATTTTTTGAAATAAGAGTTAGCACGATACTTGCGACCGGGGGTTTACGGTTAGGCCCCCCACACGGTGCCCAAAATTTTTTGAAACCCAAAACATTTAAATAAAATGATTCATATAAACATGATTGAGGTGTTTTAAATGACTAATATACCAAAATCATATGCAGATGAAAAATTAAAACAATATGGTACTGAATATGTAAACGAAGAAGCAAGACTCTATTTTATCAAAAAATTAAATGAATATGCCGACGAATTATCAAAACAAACAGATAAAAGTTTAAAAATAAGAAAAGGTAAAAAAATCCTTGTGAAAGATATTGAATTAGCATTCAAATACCTTTAAATATACAGCAATTGCCATATAATATGCTCAACTAAATAAACTCTATTCTTAAAAAGACCGACTTAAAAAAAATATTGGCGACCTCGGGGCTTACGGTTAGGCCCCCTCCAATGTCGCCAAAATTTTTTGAAACCATAACCCAAAACTCATTTTAAAATCTTATACAATCTCAAACCCATCAGATGTGATAATACAGGGTAAAAAGAATCATATACCATTGAAGCTACAACATTATTTTTTAATCGGTTATCCCAATCAAAATCATCAGTTAAACCAAACAAGCGAGCCCCTTCTCTTATTGTTAAAGGCCTATCATAATAAGGATGAATAGATGGATGCCCACTCGAAACAGTATAAAAATCAGAACCCAAAGAAGTAATAGAATCTGATTTTAACCTATTGTAACCATAAGAAACTGAAACCAAAGAAGTTTTTTTTGCATTGCTCCCAGGCTCAATCAAAGAACATATCTCTTTTTTTCTATAATCAGGATTATGCCATGAAACCTTCGAATTATCAGTTAAATCCCCTATAAGATTCTTAGGAGTTCTATATGGTTGTTTAAATCGACCAAAACCCTCTTTTAAATTTAAAGTAATAATATCATTAAAAGAAGCCCAATATATGTTGTAAAAAACATGTTGTGGTAATCCAAAACCTGCTCCATCCATAATAAAATTATAAACCTTATAACCAATATCGGCCAGAAAGTTCGCAAAAATATCTTTTGAAGGATGGGGGGTATCATTTATCATACAAACTTTATTAGATGTCTGTAAATACGGAAACACCTCTCTTTTCGTTATTATAATTAAATTTTCAGGCTTTTTCATTGATATAAAAATCAATATATTATTAATTTCTGTTATATCAAGACCATTAGTTTTTGAAGAAGGTTTTTTTAAGTTAGGAGTAAAAGTCACTAAATCATAATCATCAGTCAGAGAATCATCAATAACAAAATCGTTGTGATGAGTTTTATTATAACAGTAAAGATTATTATTATTTAAACCAAAATTTTTGGTAACCCTAAATTTCTTCGTATCTTCGAGACCTTTGGTAAACCCACCACAACCATAATCAAAATCTATAATTTTAAGTCTACTCATGTATATCAAACAATCCTAATTTTTAATATTATTGGTATGATGTAAGCAGAACAAAATAATGATTAATATTATTAAAAGTATTTAATAGTTATTTAATATAATTATAAATACAATCGAAAATCTGGTCACAAACATCCTACCTAAAATCTTCTAAATAATAATATATAAAAACGATTAAATAAAGTTAACCGAAAAGAATAAAATTTAAATATAAGTAACTCAATATTATATATTACACAAAGAATCTTGTGTTTATAGCTTTTCAGCTATTATTTTCATAATGACTCGAAAGTCTAAACCATTTAAGTATAGCAAAAAGGTTCTATGCTTAGAGGCATTCATTTGTCTCACTCCTACGATAAATCAAAAAAAAGACTTCGTTACAACTGCCATAGGGATAAAGTATTTTTTTTGGTAATGACAGACTTTCCAGGTAACCACCTGTTTTTGCTGTCATTATTTTTTTTATAATCAAACAACCTATATATATAGGTCTTTATTTTTAAAACAAGAACATTTTGATGATTATTAATTTAGGTTTACCTAAAACTGTTATTTTTTATTTTTGTAACACACAAGTTAAGCACAACCTAAATTTGTTACAAAAATTCAAAAAGAAAAAATTTTTATCGCACAAAAATAACAGAATTTGACTACTCTAAAACCCTCATATATAGTAATATAAAGAAAAAAAAAATAAATTTAAATTTTT
>JAGAIV010000014.1 GCA_017626365.1 Clostridia bacterium | reverse complement strand
TGTGACTTGTAAGTGAAAATGTCCCAAATTTTGATTCAGTTTGTAAATGAAAATGTCCCAACATTCTCTTAATCCACCGTTGTTTGTAAATAAAAATGTCCCATAAAAAGCCAGCAATTTGCTAGCTTTTTATGTTTCTCCATGGGTGATTTGGTGCTGGCTTATGTGCCTTAGAACTATTTATTTCTTCTATACTTTTGGTTGTCTTTTGATATACTTTCTTTTCCGGAGCCTTAACTTCGCTTAAAATACATATTTTATCCTCAATTAAGCATAACAACGAATAATCATAAGCAATAATAACTGTGCACTCTGTATTCCTTGCATAACTAAGTATTTCACCTGTTTCTATATCTACGGGAATATAATATTTTCCTTCATACTTTATTGATGAAGCATTATCAACTTTTCTAGAATATTGGTCTGATATTATAACATTTAATTCCTCAAAACTATATGTATTTTTCCTCATATCATTCTTTTCTGGATTTACGGGATATGAAAATAATTCGTTTATTTTTGGAATAAAAACGTTATTTAAATAATCATTAGCAGCTATACTATCTGTTATATTTTCGTGCCTTAATTCTGCTATTAGACGTCCTTTAAAGGTTTTATTCTCTCGTTCAACATTTGGCTTAAATAGTGGATCACTACTTGAATGCAACTGTATTTCTAAATCATCACATATTCTTCCAAATTGCGTTGTATTTAACTTGCTTTTTGCTTTTACATTATTTATTGAAAATGTACCTCTTTTATCTGTTTTTATTTTCTTTGGAATTCCATAATTTACAATTATATTCATAAGCATTATATAATAAGCTCTTGTTGTTTCTTGCTCATCAAACCAACCACACAAAACTTTTTTGGTACCCTTATCAACAGCAAGATGTAACGCTTTTACTTCTCCGTTATACCATATTGCAAATGTTGCATCCATTTGAATTTCTTGCCCATAATTATATAACAAACATGATCTCCTAAAATGCTTTTGTCTTTCTTCTTCTTGCCTTGTATTATATAAATCAATTTGTGCTTTTATTGCACTTTTTTCTTTTATTGCTTTTTTCATATTGGCGTTATATAATTTAATTGTTTTATGTTGGGCTTCGGGAGAAATAATATCTGCCTCCATTAAAATATTGTCAACCGTTTTATATGAAAGCTTATATTTCTCCTGAATTTCGCCATAAAAATGCGTAAAATTATAATCAAAATATTCTGTTATATATAAATTAATTATTTCTTCTTTAATTTCATCAGAAACCTTTTTATTGCTTGGTTTTCCTCTGTTTTTATGTATAAATCCAATTTTACCTTCATTTTTAAACTTTATAAGTAATCGATTTATTTGCCTAATTCCTAAATTCAATTCTTTTTGTGCCTGTTCTTTGGTAATCTCTCCAATAAAAACTTTCTTTATAACATCAAATTTTCTTTTTTCTTTATCATTTAATTCTGCCATGTCCTCACCTCCTCGGAGAAGATTATAAGACATTTTCATTTACAAATACAAAAAAAGATGCTAATTTAATAACATCTTTCTTTGGGACATTTTTACTTACAAATGATTTTAAAATTTTGGACATTTTCACTTACAAGTCACA
>JAGAIV010000013.1 GCA_017626365.1 Clostridia bacterium | reverse complement strand
TTGTACTAAACCTGTAAAGCTACATGTTGTTCCTGTTCCACTTTGTTTTTGTACATAAGCACTATCTGCTTCTGATGTTTTCTTTATGTAGAATGTATATGTTGGACTTGATGCCATTCCATATTGATTATCTACTGCACTTACACTTGCTGTTATGCTATTACTACTTGTTCCTGTTATATTTACTGTTACTGTTGGTGCTGTCGAATCTTTTATTTGAGTGCTTGTGTAACTTCCTCCATTTGTTCCATCCCATAGTCTTGCACATACATAATCATTATGTTTTAGCTCTCCTACACTTGTTCCTGATTTCCAATTTGCTTCTGTTACATTACTTAAGCTTGTTACTACTTGGTATTGTATCGTTAGATCATCATCTACTTCGCTTTCTTTACTGATTGTTATACTTGCTTTATGTGTGCTTGCATTCCATGTTGGTGCACTTATCGTTACATTTCCGTTTGCTACTGTTACTGTTTTAGTCTCTACCTCTTGTATTTCAGTTATTGTTTCATTTCCTGCTTTATCAATTATTTTTACTTGAACTAAATGAGTCGTATTTTGCAGTAAATTATTATAGGTATATGTTGTTTCTGTTTTATTTTCGTTGGTTTGCCAAGTATTACCTCCGTCTTTACTATACCAAATTTCTGCTATTCCACTTTGTCCATATTCATTCGTTTTTTCAGCATCTTTTGCATTACTTGCATTGATTGTTATACTATTACTTTTAATAATAATGCTTGGTTCAAAGTCTTCTGGAGGTAATTTATCTATTTTAGATATAACAGCATTCGCATAATTTCCTTGTTGCCCTACTATATTTTCTACACATGCAAATATATTGGTATTTTTACTTATTTCAAATGGATTTTTATACGTTATCCAGTTTTCTTTGTCAAAACTGTATTTTAGAATGTAATTTCCTACTATATTGTTTTTTATGGTGACTGTTATCTTTTTGTTTGTCCAATCTTTTGGTTCTATTGTAAATACAATATTTCCTTCTTTTAATTCTGGTATTTCTTCTACTTTTTCACTTCTATCATACTTTGTATCTTCGGCTGTTATAATTAATACATATCCTTCTTTTGTAATTGCTTCTGCTTTCTCCTCGTCTAGTTTTGCTATTTTTCCACCATCTATAATATTTTTCTCTTCAATTCTATTTATCAGATTATCTAGGGTTGCTACTCCTAAATTGTCTACTTCTACATCTCCTCTTGCAATTTCTATTGCTTCTACATATTGTGATATTTCATGATCTATCTTAGCTTGTTGACCAAATTTAAATATTCCTTGTTCTCCTATTGTTAAGTTAACGACTATAAGTGACAATATTATTAAAATTAATACTGTCACTACAACACTTGGTACAGTTATTCCTGAGGATTTTTTTACGTTAAATTTTATTTTTCTTATTTGCTCCATATTTCTTCTCTCATTTCTTTTTTTGCACTATTTTAATTAGTTTCAAAAAGGTTTGCATATACAATGCAAACCTTTCCTTTATTTTTTTACCACTTTAAAATCGTATGCATTAGCATAGTCTGCTGATACTCCCATATTTAATTGTACGGTTTCTCCTGCTTTTACTGGTGAGACAAATCCTTCTATTTTATCAATTACATTATTTTTCTCATCATATAATGTTAATTCGATTACGGTTAACCCTATGTCATTACTTGTTGTGTTTTTTACATCTCCTAATATTACCGCCATTCCGTTTTGATAGGTTAATTGAATATTTCCTATTTCCAACCCATCTACTTTCTTTATTTCTTTTAGCTTATTACTCTTATTTAATTTGGTTCCATCCTCTAACACGTCTACATATTTCTCTGTCACTTGATTTTCCCCTTGTTTTGGTTCACTCTTATTAGTAGCATTTCTCCAAATTAGTAATCCTCCTACAATAATTATTCCTACAATGACAATAATTGCAATCATTCTTTTTTCTTTTTTCTTCATTCGTTTTTTCCTCCTTTATTTTACATATCTGTTTACATTTTATATCAACTTTCGATATTTTGTCAATAGATTTCATATTACATTTCTATGTCATTTATATAACCTTTTATAAATAAATCATCTATTCTTACTCATAATGTATTTTTTCATTTTATTAATCATCCCTAAGTTTCAAGTCTCGAAAAAGATGCGATTGGGAGGATTAAGAAGTTATATAAATAAGAAAGAACACTGTCAGATTAACTGACAGTGTTCTTTCTTATTTGTCTTTTTCTTTTCAATTTTGCAAAATAGTTCACAGCTACTTTATTATCTTTATTATTTCCAATGCTTCTTTTCCTTATTGTAAGAAAAATATCATCATCAACTAGATTTTTTACTATTGTATCTTCTAATACTTTATCTAATTGAGATATTGTTAGTTCAAATATTGTAGCACATTCCTTTTTTGAACTTTCTGGATGTTGTGCAAAATATGTAGTAACTTCTACTTTTCTTTCTTCTGGAAATTCTTGAAGCCAGATAAACCACCTTCGCTCTTTCATTAGTTTTGTATAATTAATATCTGTTTTATTAGTTAGTTTACCTGTATTTTCTTTACTTTTAATGTTACTATTTTCCCGAGCTTTTTTCCACATTTTATATACGATTTCATCTGTTACCAAGTTACGTACAATTGCTCTATACAGTAATTGATAAAAACATTTCGGTGTAATGTTATATATTTTTGTGAAATATGTTCTTGAGAATTTAAGCTCACTTAAAGCATATTCTACTGCTACCTTTTTTGCAAAATCATCAATTTCTTCTTCTGTCATAAAATTTTGTAACTGAACCAAACTCCGTTGTTTCGATTTCATTCTAACTCCTCCACAATAAAAAGCAGGGTTAATAAGTTACATTAAACTAACTACATTATACTAACCTATTTTTCTTAAGTCAATATTAGTTTTAAAGAATTTTTACTATTTTTTATCCTGTTTTACTCATAATATCTTTTTTCATTTTATTAATAATTTTCTTCTCTAATCTTGAAATGTAACTTTGTGAAATGCCTAACATATCTGCTACTTCTTTTTGTGTTTTTTCATTTCCACTAATGAAGCCAAAACGTAATTCCATAATATTTTTTTCTCGGTTGTTTAGTTTTTGCATAGATGCTCTTAATAGTTTTTTATCTACTTCATCTTCTAATGCTCTTGATGTTACGTCTCCGGTCTGTTCCTAATATATCAGAAAGTAGTAATTCGTTTCCATCACCGTCTTGATTTAATGGTTCGTCTATTGAGATTTCTCCTTTTAATTTATTGCTTCTTCTTAGATACATTAAGATTTCGTTTTCAATACATCGTGATGCATATGTTGCAAGTTTTATATTCTTATCGGTATTAAAGGTATTAATTGCTTTCATAAGTCCAATAGTTCCAATAGAAATTAGATCTTCAATTCCAATACCAGTATTTTCGAATTTTTTAGCAATATATACCACTAACCTTAGGTTTCTTTCTACTAGTATTTTTCTTACAGATTCATCTCCGCTTGCTAGTTTTGATAATATTTCCTCTTCCTCTTGGGGTTCTAGTGGCGGTGGAAGTGTTTGGCTTCCTCCTATATAGAAAATTGGAATTTCTTCTATTTCCTCTATGTTTTTACCTATATATTTAACATATATCGTATTAACACTATCCTTTAATGCTTGCAAAATATTCATTGTTACCACACCTTTCTATAATATCAATTCCAACAAGACCTGTATAAGCTCCATTCTTCGTTAAATTTTTTTCATAAATTCCAATAATGATTTCTGATAATTCGGTCTCATGTTCTTCTATCTTAATTTTCACTTTGTCTGATATAAAACCTAATAACATTCCGGTTTTGTTTTCCTAAAGACGAAAAAGGAATAATTCTAAATTTAGACATATACTCAATTGGAAGTTTCATTAAAATATCTGTATCTTTTCCTTCTAAAATTTCGTTTAAATGTAATATTATTTCTTTTGGTATTATTTCTTCCAACTCTAATGCTTCTACTACAACTACTGGCATACCACTAATTGGGTCTTTTAATAAATTTCCTGTATCTATAAAAGCCTTTATTGTCTTTTTATTTTCTTTTATAAAAATAGTAACTTCACAAAACATATCTTTTTTTGATAGCTTTCCTTTTACTACTTTAAAAGCAATATTCACAATAACAAATCCTATAATTCCTCCAAGTAGTGCTATTTTTATTGGATATGTACCTGTTAGCACACCATTTCTTGCTAGAATATCTTCTGGTTTTATAAAATATAAAAGAGCAAAGGCACAACCTCCAAATGCAAAAGATACTAAATAAAATATAATAAGCTCCTTAAAAAGTAGTTTCGCATTTGATGGTCGAAATGCAATATATATCATAACCACAGACAATAGTACTTTAAAAACAAAATTAGAATACACCTCTAATATAGGTGCAAAAGATAAAGTGGCATATATCGCACCAATTAAACTAGAAATTAGAATTCTCCAATTTTTTATTTTTACCCTATGAATGAGACCCGTAGCAAACAATATAATATAGTTCATGCATAAATTTTCTAGTAAGATAACATCTAAATATATTGTCATACTACCTCCTCCTTTTGTCCTGCCACTGTTTTTATATTGTACAATGTTTATTTTAAAAAATGTGTCAAAACAAGGAACAAAAAAAAAGAAATAATCGAGCATTTTCGATTATTTCTTTTTTATTTAATCTTTATTCTATTCTTATTTATTTAATCCCTTATTTTTCCTTAAAAAAGAAGGAATATCTAAATCGTTTGAATTTGAGGTGCTTTCTGTTGATACTGGGATAGAATTAATTTTTTTGTCCCATGCTTTTGTTACTTTATCTACAACTCCTATTGTTGATATAGGTGGTTCTTGTTCAAAACCGGTCGCAATAACTGTAATTGAAATTTCATCTCCCATGTTTTCATCTATAACAGCACCAAAGATGATATTTGCTTCTGGATCAACACTGCGTTGAACAAGTTCTGCAGCTGTATTTACTTCATGTAATCCAAGTTCACTACCACCTGTGATATTAATGATAACACCTCTTGCTCCCTCGATTGAAGTTTCAAGTAATGGACTTTGAATTGCTTGTTTTGCAGCATCTTCTGCTCTGTTTTCACCAGATGCTCTACCAATACCCATATGAGCCATACCAGTATTTAGCATAATTGTTTTAACATCTGCAAAATCTAAGTTTACTAATCCTGGAACTGCAATTAAATCTGATATACCTTGTACACCTTGTCTTAATACATCATCTGCCATTTTGAAAGCATCTACAATTGATGTTTTTCTATCGATAATTTGTAATAATTTATCGTTTGGTATAACAACTAAAGTGTCTACTTTTCCTTTTAAACTTTCGATTCCACGTTCTGCTTGTGATAATCTTTTCTTTCCTTCAAATGTAAATGGTTTTGTAACAACACCAATTGTTAAAATTCCCATTTCTTTTGCGGCAGCAGCAACTATAGGCGCAGCACCTGTTCCTGTTCCACCACCCATACCAGCAGTTACGAATACCATATCAGCTCCGCGTAATACTTCTGCAATTTCAGATTTACTCTCTTCTGCTGATTGAGCACCAATATCAGGATTTGCTCCTGCTCCTAGTCCTCTTGTAATTTTTTCTCCAATTTGAATTTTGGTTGCTGCTTTTGATTCTTGAAGAGCTTGTCTATCTGTATTAACTGAAATAAACTCTACTCCTCTAATTCCAGATTCCACCATTCTGTTTACAGCATTATTTCCGGCTCCTCCAACACCAATTACTTTTATGGTTGCAGTTCCATCCATCATTCTTTCGTTGTTTTCTTCAAAGTCTACCATCATATTAATTCCTCCCAATATTTATATAATTTAAAATTAAAAACTTTTTATATTAAGAATAGAAAAATTCTTTTATTCTATCCATAATAGTTGTAAAGATGTTTGTATCTGATTTTACATCAATACTACTTGATACAGTTTTTGCAAATGGTCTTGCTGCAATATATCTTACTAAGGAATATGCTGAACGATAACTTGGTTTAATTGTACTTACTAATCTTCCTGTAGAAATTTTAACTGGTATGTTTAAGATTATTTTTCCAGCTACATCACTTTTATTGATATTAATAATTCCTTGTCCTGTTAAGATAACATTATTAATTCTAGGTTTTATACCTTGATTTGTAATATCTTTATTGACTAATGAGAATATTTCTTCAATTCTTGCTTCAATAATTTCAATTAACTCTGAACTCTTAATAATTCTATTTTTTGATTCGCTTTTGCAAGTATTTAAAATAATATCATTATCATTATCAATAAATGATTTTAAAGCTAGTCCATATTGTCTTTTTAATTTATCCGCTTCCTCTTCAGAAATATCAAGTACTAATGCTATATCATGAGTAATGTTATCCCCTCCAAGTGGAATAGTATTGGTATAAATAAAAGATTCTCCTTCAAATACTCCAATATCTGTATTTCCAGCTCCAATATCTAGTAGCATTACATTATCATGTAATTCATTTACATCTAAAATTAGATTTCTTTCAGCAAGTGTATTAGGAACCATTCCATCAATTTCTAATCCTGCTTTTTTAAATATTCCAGATAATTGTCTTGTATAATCTTTATCTGCTAAAATAATTTGTGCATTTAATGTAAATTCAGATGATAAATTTCCTACTGGATCTGTCGTTTTTGTTCCATCTTTTAATACAAATTCGTTTGGAACAATATCTATAATTGTTTTTCCATCTGGAACTTCGATATCTCTTACTTGCATGATAGCTTGTCCTACATCTCTTACGGAAATTCCTGCATATTTATCTTTTAACTCTTTTGTTACACTATTTTGTACAATAGTTGCATACTTACCTGGTATTGTAACATAGGCAGAATTTATTTTTAAATTAGCTTCTTCTTCAGCGTTCTCGATTGTTTTAGCGATTGCTAAAGCAATTTCATCTTCGTTAATTATTTTTCCTTTTTTGATACCTTCACATTTGCTACTCGTAGAACAAATAATCTCAATTTGATTAAAATTATTTACTTCTCCTACAACAGCTGATATTTTTGATGTTCCGATATCAACTCCAACGATTATATCACCTATTGCCAAAGCTTATTCCTCCATTTTTTATAGTTTTTTCACTTAGGTAAGAATATTATATTTTGCGAAAAAAGTCAATAGTTTTTGTAATATTTTTGTAATATTTTCGCCACTGTTTTGTAATAATATTATTTTTCTTTTACTCTCCCTAGTGTTTGTCGAATTTTATCCATTTCCTAGTAATTATTAATCTAATATAGGGGCATCATCCGGTAAAAATATCGAATGATGCCCCTATATTTCTTTTATTACTCTTATTCTTCGTTTTTTTCTTTATTTTCTTCTTTTTGTACTTTCATTGATTTAATTTTATTAGTCCATTTATCTACATAGTATCTACGCACAATGGCTAAGTTTACAAACATTCTTCCCACAAATACAACAATAGCAGCAAGGTAAATATCTACATTTAATCTTTCTCCTAAATAAGTAAGTAAAATCGATAGAATAGCATTTCCAAAAAATCCCGTTACAAATATTTTTAAATCAAAATCTCCTTTTACAACAGAGGCGATTCCTCCAAATACAGAATCTAATGCTGCTACAATTGAAATTGCTAAATATCCTGATAAACTATATGGAATAATCGGTGCATTCATTCCTAGAAGAGCTCCTATCACACACCCTATTAATATTGCTATAAAAACCATTTATTTTTCCTCCTTTACAACTTCTGTTGCATATTTTATTTTTATTTCTCCATTATATTTGTTAATTGTTATATTGTTTCTCTTTTCTAATATCGCATTAGAATGCCTAGTAACAAAGCCTATTGTTTTTGTCGTTAAAGCACTTTCTAAATATTTTTGATCTCCAATTGCTTTAATTACATATGGAGATGTAACTCTCTTTTTGTTTACAAGTATAAATTCTTCTCCTTCAATATCAATATTAATAATGTCCGACATATTCATAATCCTTTGGTCATTAATACTAATTGCTTCTGCACCTGCAAGTCGTAATTCATTTACTAATTCAATTAATTGTAAATATGTAATTTTGTCTATTTCTGAATTTCCGTTATCTGTATAAGTAATAACGATGCCATCTCCTCTTACATTTGTTAATCCTGCAATCGTTTGTGCTTGCATAAGTTCCTGGTTTAATAGTTCTGATGCTTCTTGGTTGGATTCTCTTTTTTGTTTGTATTCTTGTAATTTTGTATTTGTTTCTTGTAATTTTAAAGCTGTTTCTTCATATTTTTCTTTCCAACTTGCCAGCTTTTCACTTAATTCTGTTTCTCTCATATTTTCAATCTGCGTAATATTGGTCTCTTCAACTGTTTTAAACTGCATAAACATAACATATGCAAGCACAAAACATACTAGTCCAATTGTAACAGTCATAATTCCTTTTCCTTTTTTCAATTTTATCACCTACTCTATTGTTTCAATATATTTATCTGTTAAAACACCATTGTATTTATTAATTTTAATGTTATCACTCTTTTTTACTTCTACACTAATTCCATAATCCGTAAGAAGGTCTAACCATCCTCCTGAGCGCATTACATTATTAATCATATTTTTATCGCCAATTGCTTTTATTACAAATGGACTTCCTACAATTTCATCATTTACTTGTATAACTGTTCCTGCGCACGTAATAGCAGTTGTTGGTACAATTCTTTGGTCATTAATACTAATTGCTTCTGCTCCATTGTTTTTTAATTCATTTACAACAGCACGTAAATCCCCATCATGAACAAGATTATTTGCTGAACTAATAAGAGATGTTGTATTGTCTCTTAATGTAATGATAATTCCCTCGCCTTCTACATCTGTTAATCCTAAATATGTATTAATTTTTTTTAGTTCTTCTTGCTTTTGAACAGAAGTATCATCATATGAAATACTAACTTGTCTTTCTTTTTCTAGTTGTTCTTCTGCATTTTCTAAATCTGCATAAATACGGTCGTATTGTTCTTTCCATTTTAATACTTCATCACGTAGGCCATTTTCTCTATATGTGCTTCCTGCTGTAGATGCTAGATTTTGTGTTGTTTTTAATTGAGTAAATATAGCATACACTAACAATAAGCACATGATTCCTAATGTAATTGCAATTTGTTTTTTCTTTGATTTCATTAGATTTTCTCCTTTCTAGTAGCTATTATTCTTTTTGTCTAAAGAATGCTTTTTCTTTTACTAAATCTCCATTTACGAATATTTCTCCTTCCAATCCATGTGTATCATCTAATACTGCTTTTAAATATAACATTCTACTACTTAAATTAGAAGCATCTCCTAAATGTACTATTTTCTTTTCTTCATCCATATGTAATATATAATCTTGCTTGTTTAGTATATCAATCCTATTAATTTTAGCTATAATTCCATTTACTTGTGTAGACTCTATAATTTTTAGTACTGTTTCTAATCTGTTTAAATCCTCCGTATTTAGCCTTTTTCCTGCTTGTAATTCTTCCTCATTAGTTGTATATCCCATTATAATTGGCACATCTAAAGGATCTGTTGATATTTCTAATATGTATCCTTGGTTATTTATATACACAAAACTATTTGCATATTCTAACATATATGTAGCATTTCTTTCTTTTATAGTAAGTTCTATTTTATTTGGAATAATTCTTTTTATTTGTACGCTCTCTACATATGCATTTTGCTTTATTTTTTGTTTTATTTTTTCCTTGCTTGTTTTATAAATGTTGTCTCCTATTTTAATTTCTGAAAGACTGATAATTGTTTCTTCCGAAATTGAACTATTTCCTATTACATTAATTTCTGAAACATCAAATAATGGTGACATCATAAAGAAAATGATAGATGCTATTAATGCACTTAATAAGATGGTCCATTTTATTAACGTTCCTAATAAACTTTTTTTCTTTTTTTCCACTTTGTTTTCTGTCTTCTGTTTTTTAATATTCTTAGGAGCAGATTTTTTACCTGCTCCACTTTTTCTTGTTGCTTTCGTATTTTTATTTAACTTTGAATTCTTACTTTTTTTAGGATTATTTTCCTTTTTATTCTTTGGAGTTTTTTTCTTTTCTTGTTCTTTTGGTAATTTTGTTACACCAATTACAATTTCATTATCAAAATCAAACACTTCATTTTTTTCTTCTTTTTTAGATTTCGAATTTTTCTTATTTGGCTTTTTTGCTACTTTTTTTTGAGGTGACTTTTTCTTTGTATTCGTATTATTATACTTATCGTCTAAATATAAAAAGTTTAATTCAGTATTTTTTTTGCTTTTCATACCCTATCTCACTTCTTTCGTAATTTTTGCTCCTAATGCATTTAACTTTTGGTCTAAATTTTCATATCCACGTAAGATATATTCTATATTATTTACTTCTGTTTTTCCACTTGCATTAAGTGCTGCTAAAATTAACGCTGCTCCACCTCTTAAATCAGTGGCTTCTACTACTGCCTTATTTAATTTTCTTGTTCCTTTTATAATGGCTGTTCTTCCTTCTACCATAATTTTAGCACCCATTCGTTTTAATTCATTTGTATATTTATATCTATTTTCAAAAATATTTTCTGTAATAATAGATGTTCCTTTTGCTGTACAAAGAAGACTTACAAATATTGCTTGCATATCCGTTGGAAAACCTGGATATGGCATTGTCTTTATATCTACTGCTTTTAATTTTTTTGGTGCTTGTAAAATAACGGCATCTTTTTCTTCTTCTATTTCACAGCCACATTCTTTTAGTTTTTCTAAAACTGGGGTTAAGTGTTCTGGAACTACTTTATTTAATCTAACTTTTCCACCTGTCGTTGCTACTGCACAAAGTAAAGTTCCTGCTTCAATCCTATCTGGCATTACTTTATAACCTGTATTGTTTAACTTTTCTACACCTTTAATTGTTATTTCCTTTGTGCCTGCTCCTGTAATTTTTGCTCCCATTTTATTTAAGAAATTTTGCAAATCAACAATTTCAGGCTCCATTGCAGCATTTGAAATTATTGTTGTACCTTTGGCAAGCACTGCTACTAGCATAGCATTTTGTGTTGCCCCTACACTCGGAAAATCTAAGTGTATTTTTTCCCCTACTATTGTATCACATGTACAATGTATATATCCAGTATTTTTCGTAATATTAATACCTAAATTTTCAAAAGCTTTCAAATGTAAATCAATTGGTCTTGCTCCAATATCACATCCTCCAGGGCAACAAAAAGTTGCATTTTTAAATCTTCCAATTAAAGCTCCTGCTAATATTACAGATGAACGCATTTTTCTCATTAACTCTTCTGGAATTTCATATTTTTTTACTTCTCTTGAATCAATTACTATTTTATCACGAACTCTTTTTACTTTGCAACCCAAATTTCTTAATATTTCAATCATAACTTTTGTATCATGTATATTGGGAACATTATATAATTTTGTAATTCCATTATTCAAAATACTAGCTGCCAAAATAGGTAAAGAAGCATTTTTAGAACCAGAGGCACTTATTTCTCCTTCTAACTTCTTACCACCAGTTATTATGTACGACCCGCATATTCTCACCCTCCTTATGTTATATATATTATGCTTACCTTGCAAATTGGGTGAAAAAATTAAAAAAGCACGAATTTGCTTTTTTTAAGCAAACTCGTACTTTTTTAATTAATCAATCCTTTTTCTTTCAAATCTTCAAATATCAATTTTCCTGCAAGAGATAGTTTATCTATATCATTCGTATTTAAGAAATCGATTCTTTCAATTTCAGAATCTGGTTTTAATTCTCCTTCATACTCTGCCATATAGCAAGTCATTTTTACAATAACCCCATCTTCTTTTCCATCTGCTTGTGCTTCAAATGTACCATAATATTTTATTGTATCTAGTCTTATATCAACAGATACCTCTTCTTTTACTTCACGAATTAAAGTTTCTTCATCTGTCTCATTTCCTTCTCTTTTTCCTCCTGGTGAATAATATTTTTCTTTACCTTTTGTAAGAGTACAAAGAACTTTCTTATCCTTTATATAAATCCATGCAACTTTATCAATTATTTTCATATATCTTCCTCCTATAATAATTATTATACTAATAATATTATAAAATTAAAAGTAATTTTAGATATATTGACATTTTTGTTTTGTTTTATATAATAAGTATAAATAAAAAAGAAATGAGTGATGTTATATGGAATTAAAAGATGCAATTCAAATTGCAAAAAAAGCTAGGTTAAATGCTAGAGCTTCTGGTTCTAATTATTATGTAGGTTCCTGCCTTGTTACAAAGTCTGGTAAAGCTTACTCTGGGTGCAATATTGAAAATTGTGGAATTCAAAGTATTTGTGCAGAAAGAACTGCTTTTGTAAAGGCTTTATCTGAAGGAGAGAATGATTTTTCTTATATTGTAGTAGTTGGAGCAGATAAGGATGCTAATGTTTTGGATAATTGTTTACCTTGCGGCTATTGTAGACAATTTATGGTCCAATACGTTGATGATGATTTTAAAATCTATGCTTGCTTTGGTGAAAATGATACCATAGAAGAATATTCTATTTGTGATTTATTGCCAAATGCGTTTAAATTCTAAAAAGACGGAACTAAAATTCCGTCTTTTGCTTTTATTTTTCTATATCTAATTTAATATGAACATCTTTTAATTGTTCTTTGGTAACTGTACTTGGTGCACGCATTAATAAATCTCTTGCTTTTTTATTTTTAGGGAATGCGATAACTCCTCTTAAGTTATCTTCTCCTGCAATTAACATTACCATTCTATCAAGTCCCGGTGCTGCTCCTGCATGTGGTGGTGTACCATATTGGAAAGCATTAAATAATGCACCAAAACGTTCTTCTACATCGCGTCTTGTATATCCTGCAATTTCAAATGCTTTTACCATTAATTCTGGATCATGGTTACGAACAGCTCCTGATGCCATTTCATATCCGTTACATACTAAATCATATTGGTATGCTAGTATATCTAGTGGATCTTGTTCTTCTAAAGCTTTTAATCCACCTTGTGGCATAGAGAATGGATTATGGTTAAAATCAATCGTTCCTTCATCTGATAATTCATACATTGGAAAATCTACAATAAGGCAGAATCTATATGTGTCTTTTTCTAATAAATCTAGTCTATTTCCCAATTCAATTCTTACCCCACCTGCTATTTTTTGTGCTGTATGGAATTCATCTGCTATAAAGAACATAGCACTTTCTGGTTTTGCACCTGTGATTTCTATAATTTTATCCTTTTGTTCTTCATTTACAAATTTAGAAATACCACCATTTAATGAATTTTCGCCGTCTAATTTTACCCATGCAAGTCCTTTTGCTCCTAATTCATTTACTGCAAATTCACTCATATTATCAAAGAATTTTCTTCCAAGTTCTGGTTGGTTATTTGCTACGATTACTTTTATTGTTTTTCCTTTAAATGCATTAAATTCTGTATTTTCAAATACACTTGTTACATCATTTATAACTAATGGATTTCTTAAATCCGGTTTATCGATTCCGTATTTTTCCATAGCTTCTTTATATGGAATTCTTACAAATGGTCCTTTATCCACTTTCCAAGAAGTAAATTTAGAAAATACATCTGGAACCACCTCTTCTAATACTTTAAATACATCTTCTTGTGTTGCAAAACTCATTTCAAAATCTAATTGATAAAACTCTCCTGGCGCACGGTCTGCACGAGGGTCTTCATCTCTAAAACAAGGCGCAATTTGATAATACTTATTAAATCCACCTACCATTAACAATTGTTTAAATTGTTGTGGTGCTTGTGGAAGTGCATAAAATTCTCCTGGATGTAGTCTACTTGGTACTAAGAAATCTCTTGCTCCTTCTGGTGAAGAATTAGCTAAAATTGGTGTTTGAATTTCGGTGAACCCTAACTCATCCATTTTATTTCTTAGTGTTTTCATTATATTAGAACGTAGTAAAATATTTTTATGGATATGTTCGTTTCTAAGTTCTAAAAATCGATATTCTAATCGTAAATCTTCTCTTACATTTGCTAAAGAATCTGAAGTTGGTTCAAAAGGTAATACGTTTTTACATTTTCCAAGTATCGCAATTTTACTTGCTACTACTTCAATATCTCCTGTTGGCATTTTTGGATTTTTACTTGCTCTTTCTACTACGGTTCCCTCTACCATAATACAGCTTTCAGTTGTTAAATCTGGTTTTATATCATCAAATTCAGGACTATTTTCCATAACTATTTGTGTAATTCCAAATTCATCTCTTAAATCGATAAAAGTCATAGCACCTAAATTTCTTATTTTTTGAATCCATCCTGAAAGCTTAACTTCTTTTTTTACATCTTCTATTCTTAGTTCTCCACAGTTTCCGTGTTCTATATTCGTTCATAGTTTCCTCCACTATTTAGTCTTTTATTTTAATTTTTCTTTAATATATTCTAGTACTTTTTCAATATCTATTACTTGTTTTTCTCCTGTTAAAGTATTTTCTATTTCTACTTTTCCTTCTTCTACTTTATCTCCTAATACAGCCATAAATGGTGTTCCTAGAATTTTGCAATCTTTTATTTTTGCACCCATGCTTACATTTTGTCTATCATCTAAAATTGCTCCTATTCCATTATTATTTAGTGTTTCATATATTGTATTTGCTTGCTTTAATTTTTCTTCATTTTCTATTTTTGGAATAATTTGTAATACATATGGTGCCACTTTAGTTGGCAAAGAAATTCCTACTACTTTTCCAGTTTCATCTTTTATAGCCGAATTTTCATATATTGTAGCAACCGTTCTACTTACTCCAATTCCATAGCATCCCATATAATAGTTTTGCATATTTCCTTCTTTTGTAGTATAGCTTGCATTCATCATTTCAGAATATCTCGTTCCTAATTGGAAAATATGTCCTAGTTCTATTGTTCTTTTTTCTTGTAGTTTTGATATATCAGTTATACCGTATTCATTTTTTAGATATTCTTGATAATCTTCTCTTTCTAATATTTCTGTATTTAAACCAATTCCAGTTTCTTCATCATAAAGGATGGTATCTTCTCCAATTGGAGAAATAATCATAAATTCTTCGCTTTTCTTTCCTCCAATTGCCCCATTATCTGCTACTACTGGTATTACTTTTAAACCTAATTTTTCAAAGATTTCCATATAGGCTGCACGTATATTTTGGTAAGTTTCAACTAAGTCTTCTTCTGCTATATTAAAACTATAGGCATCCATCATGCTAAATGATTTTCCTCTTAGTAAATATCCTCTTGTTCTAATTTCATTTCTGTATTTTTCTCCTATTTGATAAAATGTAGCTGGTAAGTGTTTATATGATTTTAATTTTTCTCTTGCAAATTCTACAACAGCTTCTTCTGCTGTTGGTGCTAAACAGAAAGTTCCTTTATCGTATTCTACCACTAGCATTGTTCCATCCTCTACATATTTATCCCATCTTCCTGAGTTTTTCCACATAGTGTCCGGTTGTAAAGTAGGAAGCAAAACTTGAATACATCCATATTTATTTAAAACTTCTTCAATAACAGTTTCAACTTTTCTTTTTACTAAGAACGGAATGTTCCCATATGCCATAATTCCTGCACCATATTGTACTAATTGTCCTGATTGCATTAACATATCTTGTACTGGATACATTTCATCTAAATTATTTATTCTTATTGTACCAATTCCTGACCCGTGATAATTTCATTTTACTTCTCTCCTTCATCTTTCATTTCTTCTTTTTGGGTATCTGCTTCTTCTTCCCTTTCGGGTACAGGAGCCTCGTTTTCTTGTTCTTTTTCTTCCAATATATCATCAATTACAATTTGCTGATTTTCATCCATCTTGTATCTTGGTAGGTCTGGCAAATTTTCTAAACTTGCATAACCAAACATTTTTAAGAAGTTTAAAGTTGTTTTATATGTCATTGGTCTTCCTGGTGCATCTAGCTTTCCTGCCTCTTCTATTAAGTTATATTCTAATAGTTTATAAATTGTTGCATCTGAATTAACTCCACGAATCGATTCAATTTCTGCTCTTGTTACTCCTGGATTGTATGCAATAATAGCAAGAGTTTCTAATGCTGCATTTGATAGATTTGGCTTACTTCTCTTATCTAAAATTGGGTATATATATTCATAATATTCTTTTTTGGTACACATTTGATATGCATCATTTACATGTATAATTTCAATTCCGCTATTTTGCTCTTCATATTCTTGTTTCATCTTTTCAATAATTGATATAATATCTTCTTCATTCATTTCAAGTGCTGAAACAAGTTCTTTGATTCCAACTTCTCTTCCACATGCAAATAAAATTGCTTCTATAATTGCTTTTGCTTTTTCAATTTCCATAACTCTTTTCCTTTTATTAAAATTCTTTCTATATTATGCCACTTTTTGGTTCATATGTCAATGAATTTTAACTTTTCCTTCCATTTCATTTGCACTTTTTTTTAATATATGATAAGATAAACTTATCTTAAAAACGAGGGGTGGAAAATATGAGTGATGCACCTAAAAAAATAGAAGTCGTAAATGGAGATGGAAAAGAATTAGAAATATCACCAGTTTACGAGCATCTAAAAATAGCAAAACCAAAAACCAACGAAGAAAAAAACAAGAAAATCATTGTTCCGGAAGAAAAGAAAAAATAAGTACCATATAGGAATCTATATGGTATTTGTTTTTTTGCTTTACTTTTTATGTAAATTGTTGTATAATTTATGTGTTTAGCAATTCAATAAAGAAGTAGCAGGAGGATTCACATGAATATCGAGATTTCAATCAAAACAAGAAACACCTTGACAGATGCTGAAAAAGCAATTCGGCGAGTTCCGGAAGTCTATCGTAAAGAGTTGTGTAACTTCTTAAAAGATAAGTTTGAGAATCCGCAAACCTATCTTTTTAGACACACAAACAGTGCAGTTATTGACTCTTTTCATGAAGTATCTAAATTGTACAGCAAGCTTTGCGATACAGACAAAGAACAGTTTAAAAAATCCTTTTCTAAAATCGCCCGTCAATTTGGTGCTTAATGTTCTTCATGTAAATTTCTAAAAATAGAGCCAAGCATTTTTTATAAAATGCTTGGCTCTATTTCTTTGGTAGCGATGGTGGGACTTGAACCTACGACCTGCCGGGTATGAACCGGATGCTCTAGCCAACTGAGCTACATCGCCATATATTTATTAGAACGTGTATTATTATATTAGTATATCCGAATTTTGTCAAGATAAAACAAAGAAAATAATCAAAATTATTTTCTTTGTTTTGTTTATTTTATTTTAATTTTCTCTTTGCATATCTTTTTGTTTGCTAGTTCTCGTTTTTTTCATCAATTCTTCTTGAGCCATTTTTTCATTTACTGCAACTTTTTTTACAACTGGACCATCTTCTAATGGAATATTAACATCTTTCACATCTTTTTCCATTCTTTCTATATTTCCACTTTCTTGGGCTCTAATTGCTTCAACTGCTTTTTGAATATTGCTATCACTTAGAATTTCTATATCACTATTTTTTGTCATCATAATAAAAAATGTTTTTACCCTATCTAATACTTGTGCCATAATTTTCCTCCTAATTTGTTTATAAAATAAACGAATACATATTAATATTAACATAAAAGAGCAAAAAAATCAAGTGTTTTTGCTCTTTTTTCTAGTTTTTGGCAATTAAGTAGCCAAACGTGGCAATTGCATTTTTCTAAGCGTGCTTTAGTCAAGCGTGAAAAATCTAATTGCCAGTAAGATTTGGCGGACTTATATAGAGAACTTTAATTCATATAATCTCTTAATTTTTTACTTCTGCTTGGATGTCTTAGTTTTCTTAAAGCTTTTGCTTCAATTTGTCTTATTCTTTCACGTGTTACTTCAAATTCTTTTCCTACTTCTTCTAATGTTCTTGCTTTTCCATCTTCTAATCCAAATCTTAATTTTAATACCTTTGCTTCTCTTGGCGTTAATGTATTCATTACCTCTTCTAATTGTTCTTTTAATAAGGTATATGCTGCAGAATCATGTGGTGCAGGGCTATCATCATCTTGAATAAAATCTCCTAAATGGCTATCATCTTCTTCTCCAATTGGAGTTTCAAGTGATACTGGATCTTGTGCAATTTTTTGAATTTCGATTACTTTTTCTACTGGCATTTCTAATTCTTCTGCAATTTCTTCTGGACTTGGTTCACGACCTAATTTTTGTAGCAAATGCCTTGATGTACGAATTAACTTGTTTATGGTTTCTACCATGTGAACTGGTATACGAATGGTTCTTGCTTGGTCTGCAATCGCTCTTGTAATTGCTTGACGAATCCACCATGTTGCATAGGTACTAAACTTAAATCCTTTTTTGTAATCAAATTTATCTACTGCTTTAATTAATCCCATATTTCCTTCTTGGATTAAATCTAAGAATAACATTCCTCTTCCAACATATTTTTTAGCAATACTAACAACTAGCCTTAAATTTGATTCTGCTAATTTTTGTTTTGCTTCTTCGTCTCCTTCAAGAACCTTCTCAGCAATTTCTAATTCTTCTTCATAGCTTAAAAGTGGAATTCTTCCAATTTCACGTAAGTACATTCTAACGGGATCATCTGTACTAACCCCTTCTAAATTATTTAGATTAATATCTTCTAATTTGATATCTTCTACTTCTTCTAAGTCTTCTAAATCAGGTTCTTCATCATCTAAATCTTCTTTTAAATCTACATTTAATTCTTCAAATGCATCAAATACTTTTTCAATTTGGTCTACATTTGCATCATCTAGTTCAGAGGCAATTTCACCATATGTGATTTTTCCTTGTTTTTTTGCTTTTTCTAAAATATTTTTTACTTTTTCATCTTGTGTATTGTTTTCTTCTTGATTTACTTCTTCTTTTACTTCTTCTTTTACTTCTTCTTTCGCTGGTTCTTCCTTTATTTCCTCTTTTTTAGATTCTTTTTTCTTAGATTTTATTTCTTCACTTACTACTTCTGGTTTTTTTTCTTTCTTTTTCTTTGGTTCTACCTCATTTTTTATTGTCTCTTCTACTACAACTTCTTCTTTTTTTGTTTTTCTTTTATTTTTTGCTTCTTAAGCCATTTTCTTTCATCATATTTCATTTTGGCTATCTTTATAATAATTTCGCTTAATCTTGCTTCTAATTTTTTTGCCTCTTCTTTACTAAGCTCTGTATTTTCTAATTGTTTAATAATTTGATTTTTCTCATCTACTAATTTTTCTTTTTCATATAAATTTAAAATATCATCAATTGCTTTTTTTGAATCTGAAATTTCATAATCGTCTGCCATTATACTTGTTATATGATTCATTAATTCATCTTCGCTAAACAAATTCAACACATTACTATTACTATTTCCTTTTTCGAAATGTTCATACAACCTTTTTGCAATTTCTCGGTTTTGCTCTAATTTAAAATCTTCTGGTTTTATTTTTTGCATAATTTGTGGATATGCATTAATTTCTGGATTAATTAATAATGATATAATTACATTTTCTCTCTTTATTAATGCATCGTTTTTCTCTTCTTGTTTTTTTGCAGTTTGTGATTGCTTTACAATCGGTTTTTGAATCATTTTAATTCCTTGATGCTCTTTATACGCCATTTTGTTAGCTTCTGCATATATAGCTTCTTTTGATATTCCATATTCTTTTGCAATCCTATCAATATAGATTTCTCTTTCAATACTGTTATCTACTTTAGAAAGAATTTTTACAATTTCATTTAAGAATTTTATCTTATCACTTGCTGTTTGTATATTCATAGACTTCTTCAATGTCTTTACTTTAAACTCTACTAATGAAATGGCATTTTCTACACATTTTTCAAATCTGCCACTACCATATTTAATTACATATTCATCTGGGTCTTTAGCATCTCCATCTAGTTGTAAAATTCGAATATCGCAACCTAAATTTTGCAATATTTCCATTCCTCTCATCGTTGCTGCCTGTCCTGCTCCATCTGAATCGTATCCAATAATTACTTGAGAAGCATATTTTCTAAGTAGCCTACCTTGTCCCTCTGTTAATGCAGTTCCAAGAGAAGCTACTACATTTGTAATTCCTCTTTGGTAAAGTGAAATAGCATCCATATATCCTTCTACCATAATTATCTTATCTTTTCCACTTTTTTTGGCAACATTTAATCCAAACAAATTTCTACCTTTACTGTATACAATATTTTCTGGTGAGTTAATATATTTGGGTTTACTATCATCTAAAACTCTTCCACCAAAAGCAATTACTCTATCTTGTACATCTTTTATTGGAAACATAAGTCTTGATTTAAACTTATCGTAAAACTGACCTTTTGCAGATTTTCCTACTAAACTTGATGCTAAAACTTCTTCATCTGAAAATCCTTCTTGTTTTAATTTTTTATATAGCTCATCATAGTTTGTTGAAAAACCAATCTGAAAAGTTTTTAAAGTGTTATTATCTAATTTTCTCTTTTTTACATATTCTTGTGCTGGCTTTGCTGTAGGCTTATATAAATTCTCATGAAAAAATTGTGCTGCTATTTTATTAATTTGATATACTTTTTCTTTTAATCTTATTTTATCTGCATCTTGTCCATCTGTTAAAGTAGGTAATGTAATTCCACTTTTTTCTGCTAATGCTTCTACAGATTGTTTAAAGTCTAAATTTTCTATTTTGCTAACAAAGTGAATAACATCTCCTCCCACTCCGCAACCAAAACAGTGAAAGATTTGCTTATCTGGCGACACAGAAAAAGAAGGGGATTTTTCTCTATGAAATGGACATAGTCCAAAAAAGTTTCTACCACTTCTTTTTAACACTACATATTGCGATATTACATCAACTATATCATTAGAATTTCTAATCTCATCAATTAATTCATCACTATATCGTGCCATATTATGCTACCTTTCTTTTATAATATATACTATTCGACAGATATCTAATAATTCCCTCTTACTTCACATAAAACTTTTTGTGTTTTTTATCTATTTGTCAATTTTTGTCGTATATAATTTAATTTAAAAAGGGCGTCATTCGGTATTATTTCCGATAACGCCCTATGTATTTTTTATTTATGCATTTTGTATACCATTTTCATTAAATGGAATAAATTTATTTACTACATTTTGAACTGGTTCTATACTATCTAATTCAAATTCTTTAAAAGATGCATTGATTTTATTATCAATCATTCCTTCTACTTCTTCAGTTGATGAATTTTCTGCTAATACTAATTCACTAACTAGAATTTGTTTTGCATTCGTTAGCATTTTCTTTTCACCTGTTGATAATCCTTTTTCTTTTTGTTTAAAAGATAAGTTACGAACCACATCTGCTATTTCATAAATATCTCCACTTTTCATTTTATCCATATTATCGCGATATCTTTTATTCCAATTGCTAGACATTTCGGTTTTATCTTCTTCTAATATTTCAAATACCTTATCAGCAGATTGTTTATCTATAATTCCTCTTACGCCGATTTCTTCAGCTTTGTTGGTTGGCACCATCACCTTTACTTCACCCGGCATCTTTAGTATATAATATGATTGTTTTTCTCCTAGTATATTTTTCTCCTCGATTGCATCTATTACTCCAGCCCCATGCATTGGGTAAACTATATGGTCTCCTACATTAAACATAGTTTATGTGCCACTCCTTCCTGAATTTTATATATTTTCTTCTTTCATCAACATATTTATTATACTACAAAAATCACCAAAAGTCAAAAGATTTTTGGTGATTTTTTCCTATAAAAAATTACCTTGCAGCAATTTTTTGTATCGCTGTAAGGTTTCTTTTATTTTGAAAAATATTATTTAGTTGTTGAACCAAATCCTCCTAGTCTTTCACCTTCTGCATTATCATCATCTGTTACAAGATATTTTTGGAAAACTGCTTGCCCTATTGCTTCTCCTTTTTTTATCGTAATGTCTTCTTCTTTTATGTTATAAAACGCAAACATAATATGTCCATCATTGTCTGGATTTCCGTAGTAATCTTTATCAACAACTCCTACACTATTTGCTAAAATCAATCCTTTTTTCTTTGGATTAGAACTTCTATTGTATAAATATAAAACTTCATCATCTTGCATATATGCTTTTAATCCTGTTTTAACTAAAGTTGGATTCATTCCTTTTTTAAAGCTTGGAATAACAGTATCTTCTGCTGCCTCTATGTCATATCCTGCTGAATATTTTGTTTTTCTAATTGGTAAATTAATACCACTTTCTTCAAATCCTTTTGCTACTTCAAATCCACGTATTTTTTCCATTTTCTTCTCCTCTTTCTTCTTCATTTTTTATCATTTTATTATACTTAAATTTGTTTGTCAATTACTTTTAACTGATATTACTATTTAAATTTGGTTCTTCCTCAAAAAGTTTTCTTTCTTTCGTAATAACAGCTTTAAACTCGTCTTCTGAAGGTAAATACAGCATATACTTAGAAGCAAATAAGTTTTTATTATCTTCTAGCACTGAATATTTTACCATTGCTTCGCTCTTTTCAGAACATAATATAATTCCTATTGTTGGATTATCCCCATTTTGTTTTATCTTATCTTCATAATACCTTACATAAAAATCCATTTGTCCAATATCTTGATGAGTTAATTTTCCTGTTTTTAAATCAATTAATATAAAGCATTTCAAAATATAATTGTAAAATACCAAATCAATATATTAATGCTCTTCATCGATATCAATTCTTTTTTGACGTCCTACAAAAGAAAATCCTTTTCCAAGTTCAAGTAAAAATTCTTGGAGATTATCAATTAAAGATTGTTCCAGATCTTTTTCTAAAAATTTTCTATTTTCTTTTAAATCTAAAAATTCCAAAACAAATGGATCTTTTATAATATCTTTTGGATTAATACTAGGCTCTAATTTCTTAATTTCATTTCTTACTCTTTCTTTATCTTGACTACTTAATAATCTTTCATAATAAAATGAATTTATTTGTCTTTCTAATTGTCTTGTACTCCAATGATTTTCTATGCATTCTTTCATATAAAAATTACGAACTTCTTCCTTGTTTATTCTCATTAAGAATCTATAATGTGTCCAACTTAATTGGTCACTCAGTGCGTGACCATCTCGAAATGCTAAATAAAATTGTCTCATATATTTTAAATTTGTCAAAGTAAATCCTTTTCCATATTCTTCAGATAACATTTTTGAAAGCTGTTTTAATGTTCCTTCACCATATTCTGCTGTTTCATTTCCCCCTTGGTAATCAACTATAGTTTTTCCAATTGCCCAGTATGTTTTTACCATAGTAAAATTCACATAGTAATATGTGTTCTTTCTAGCATTTTCAATTAATAATTTTATATCATTATACATTCTCATATCTACTAAATTATTATTCGCATTATTTTCTTCATTATTCATTTTATCCCTCTTTTCTAAAATATTAGTTTGAATTTTTGTATTAGAATATAATATTTGTTTTAATTTTTCAAAGTAACCTTTTTGACTAAATTTGTTTTTATTATACTATATTTTTAGAATTTTTCAAGAAAAACATTTCGACATTATACGACAAAACATCTATAAATACAGAGATTTATAGATGTTTCTTTTTTAATTTTATTATAATTTGTTTGTCAATTACTTTTTAGATTTACTCCAACAATTCCTCCGAACCATTCCTGCTATTATAGAAAAAACTATCATTAAAATAGCATATAAATTTAGAGCAAATCCTGTTTGTATAAAACTAGAAATAAGATATAAAATAGCAATATAAGAAAAACCAATCATTCCTCCATTCATTAATCCATTTTTTTTGATTTTGCTGGAACTAATGCTACTTCCCACTAAAATACTAACTGCTGTTATTATTAAAATCACTGGTGCAATTGTGCTTTCGTTAATACTGGTATATGTTAGTAATATCGAAAAAATAAATAATAATAAAAATGTAATAAAATATGCAATTAAAATCCCCTTTATAATATGAATCAAACTGCTTTTATTTTCTGCTGTAGCTGTTTGTACTAAATTCTTCATATTTTCCCTCCTTGTTTATTCATTTATATGCATTTTAAGAAAAATTAGAACAAAAATAAAACCCCCAGTCTTACTTAAAATGACTGGGGGTTTTTCTATTGATTTACTGTTGTATTGGTTAGCGTATTGCTCGTTGTATTTGTTTGTGATTTTTCTTTTTCTATTTGTGCTTCTAAATAATCTTCTATATTCAAGGTATTTCCTAAATACTCCATATAATAAGTATTTACTCCTGCATTTACTACAAAATATGCATTATCTAAAGCTGGAACAATTAACTCATTTCCTTTATTATCATATATTCCATATCTTTTTACTTTTTTTGTATAATTTCCATCTTGTACCATAAAATCTTTTCCGAATACAATTGCTTTATAGCTTGGAACAACTAGTAAATTATTTACTATCTTTCCACTTAGGTTTCCAGTTGCTCCTGAAGAATATCCGATAGTATCATATTCTAATGGTAAAATTAAATTTCCCTTTACATCAAACATTCCCCATTTTCTATTTTGATATACTGGAATTGCGTTTTCAAATAAAACATACTTATTCGTAATATTGTTATTTGGGAATAAAGAAACATTTACTCCAATTTGTTCGTATTCTAAATGAATAACAATATTTCCTGTGTTTCCAAGTACTCCATATTTTCCATTACTTTTTACAATATATAGTCCATTATTTTTATCAATCATACTAATTTCATCATATAGTAAATTAATTTTGGTAGTTCCATTTTCTGTTACAATTCCTTTTCTATTAATAGTATTAGTAACATAGAACTCTCTAGCATTTTCATTAAATACCATTTTACTATATTTAGAACTGATAATTTCTTCATTTTTATTATTAACAACTCCATACAAGTTATTTTCTTTTTTTACAACAAATAAATTATATAAAATTGCCTTTTGGTTATTAAAGTTATCATCAATTCCGTCTTTATAACCTAATTTCTTAAATTGAGTTGAATAATTTTTTACCAGATATGGTAATGTATAAATTTGAATATTTTTCGCTTCAGCATTATAATCAAATGTTACATTAAATCCAACTTTAATTCCTTCTGGTGTACAATATAATTTACCATTTTTACTAATAACTGGATCCGAAATTGTATAGTCTTCATAGTCTTTTGTTTGGTCAGGAACAACTTTTGAAATTTTGGTTGAGTTTAAGAAGAAAGAGGCTGTTTCATCTTCACATTCCACCCAACATTTATTTTCATCTTCTGTATATAGCTTAAATTCTCCTTTATGAGAATCATAACCCAAATAACTTGCAATTCCTATAATATCTACATGAATTTTCCCTGTTGTTCCATCTATTATAATCGTATCTGTCGGTAATTCAACTGTTTTTCCGTCTATATATACACGGAATGTATTCTTTTGTATATACATAATTGTAAATATAATTGCTATAATTAAAATAAATACAATAACAATGCCAAATAATAAAATTCTAGATACTTTTTTGTCTTTCTCTTTTTTTTCATTATTTTGATAGCTTAAATTTCCACTACTTATTTGCATATTCATCCTCCTTTATTCTTTTGTATAACCATATTTCTTATAAAATTCATCTCTGAAAGATAATAAATTATCTCTCTCTATTTCTATTCTAACTCTTTCCATTAAGCTAGTCAAGAATCTTAGGTTATGAATTGATAATAATCTAACTCCTAAGATTTCATTTGTTTTTACTAGATGTCTTATATATGCTCTTGTATAGTTCTTACAAGTATAACAATCGCATTCTGGGTCAAGTGGATCAAAGTCTCTTTCATATGTAGCATTTCGAACTACTACTTTTCCATTCCATGTCATAGCAGTTCCATTTCTTGCAATTCTTGTTGGTAATACACAATCACACATATCAATTCCTGCAAGAGCCGCTTCTATTAAATAATCAGGTGTTCCAACTCCCATTAAATATCTCGGTTTATTTTCTGGCATAAGTGGAGCAGTATAACGTAAAATTTCTAAGAATTCTTCTTTAGGCTCTCCTACACTAATCCCTCCAATTGCATATCCTGGAAAATCCAATTGAATTAATTCTTCCACACTTTGTTTTCGTAAATCCTTATAAAATCCTCCTTGAATAATTCCAAATAATGCTTGTTCGCTCGTATTCTTGTGAGCCTTCTTACAGCGAGCTGCCCATCTTGTAGTTCGTTCCATTGATTGTTTTGTATATTCATAAGTAGACGGATATGGACAACATTCATCAAATGCCATGATAATATCTGCTCCCAAATCTTCCTCTGTCTTCATAACACTTTCTGGAGTAAAGAAATGTTTACTTCCATCTAGATGTGATTTAAATTCTACTCCTTCTTCTGATATCGTTCTTAAGTCACCTAAGCTAAAAACTTGAAATCCTCCACTATCCGTTAAAATTGGTCTATCCCATTTCATAAAATGATGAAGTCCACCTGCTTCTTTTACAATATCTTGTCCAGGTCGTAAATACAGATGATAAGTATTCGATAAAATAATTTGTGCTTTTACTTCTTCCTTTAATTCCTCTGGTGTCATAGATTTAACAGTTGCTTGTGTACCAACTGGCATAAATACGGGAGTTTGTATGTCTCCATGTGGTGTATGGATTACTCCTCTTCTTGCACCTGAATTTTTATCTTCATATAATAATTCATATGTTACTGCTGGTTTCATTTTTCCTCCTTTTATTGAATAAACATAGCATCACCAAAACTAAAAAATCTATATTTTTCCTTTACAGCTTCTTGATATGCCTCCATAATATAATCTTTTCCTGCTAGTGCAGAAACTAGCATCAGTAATGTTGATTGTGGTAAGTGGAAGTTTGTTATTAGTGCATCTAAACATTTAAATTGATATCCTGGATAAATAAAGATATTAGTATCTCCTTCGGTTTCTTTAACCATTCCATTTTCATCTGCTATGGATTCTAATACTCTACAAGATGTTGTACCTACTGCAATTACTCTACCACCATTTTGTCTTGTTTTGTTAATCTTATCTACATCTTCTTGTTTTATATAAAAATGCTCTGTATGCATTTCATGGTCTTCTACTGTTTCTTCTTTTACGGGTCTAAATGTACCAATCCCTACATGTAAAGTTACATTTGCTATTTCTACACCTTTTTCCTTTATTTTGTTTAACAATTCTTCTGTAAAATGTAATCCTGCAGTTGGTGCTGCAGCAGATCCTTCATATTTTGCATAAACAGTTTGATAACGTTCTTTTTCTTTTAAAGTTTCATGAATATATGGTGGTAATGGCATTAATCCTATTTGATCTAGGATTTCATTAAATATTCCTTCATAATAAAACTTTACTTTTCTAGTTCCTCCTGGCATAGTGTCTAAAATTTCAGCTTGTAGCAATCCATCTCCAAAAACAACTTTTGTACCAACATGGAGTTTATTTCCAGGTCTTACTATACTTTCCCAAATATCCCCCTCAATTCGATTCAATAACAAAAATTCTACATTAGCTCCTGTTTCTTTTTTTCCATATAATCTTGCTGGTATTACTTTTGTATTATTTCTTACTAGACAATCACCTGGTTTTAGATAATCTAATATATTTTTAAATACTTTATGCTCTATTGTTTTTGCATTTCTATTTAATACCATTAGTCTTGATTCATCTCTTTTTTCAGACGGATGTTGTGCTATTAGTTCTTCTGGTAAATCATAATTAAAATCTGAAACCTTCATTATGTATTATTTCCCTCTTCCTTTTTCGTCATAACTCTTACATTATCAAATGCTTTTGTTATCACTTGTTTTATTTTTTCTATTATATTACTTGGTTCTTTAAATTCATCTATCTTATAAGAATATATAAAATCATCTTCATGATTTGGCCTTAATGTATAAACTTTACTGTTTATTCCTATATACCCTTCTGTTGTTTTTATATTACAGTTCATATAATCTTCATACCATTTTTTTAGCCCATTTAAACGGTCTTCTGTATATCCATATTTTGCATAATCATGTAATTCTGGTCTATCATATCCATATTCTTTTGCTATTCTTTCTAGTGAATGTAAAAATTCATGAACAAAAACTTCTTCTGGAAAAGTATTAACCATTCCATCATATTTGTAAGTATAATTTTTATCACTATTTGGCAAACGAATATTGGAGAATCCGATTCCTAAATAATCCATACCTCCAAGACCAATCCAATCATATACTGGTATATCTGCTTGATGTTCATTATCTCCTAAACGTAAGCATATAAATATGTGATCATAATTTTTTCCATTTATATATGGTTCTATTATGTTTTCTACATTTTCCGGTCCTACATAATAACCATTTTCATCATCATATGAAAGTGATGTAATTGGTTCTTGTATCGTAATAAAATCATAATTAACTTTCATTTTTCCTTTTGATAATTCTTCACAAGAAGTTTTAAAACGAGACATATTTTGTCTCATATCGGAAACATCTGTAGTCCTCATTGTCAATTTTATTTCTTTTTCTTGTAAAGTTACATCTGTACTTGTGAAAACAAAACATGCAAAATTCCAATTATTATCTTCTGATTGGTAACCAGACTCTATTGTAAAATCTGAAAACCATGCTGTTCCTGTACAATTATCATCATATCCACCTAATCGAAATCCTAACTTTATACTTGTTCTACTTTTTGAATTAAAAATAAACTCTAACTTCTCCCAATCTTGCGTACCTGTTACACTTTTAGATTTTTCTATAGTATCAGCAATACTAATATGTGCTCCTCCACTTGATACTTCTTTTACTGTTTTTACATCTTCTGTTTTTACCATACAAGTAACTTTATATGGTGTATTTGGCGTTACCGTAATCTCTTTATAAAACATAGCATCATTTGGTGTATTGGATGTAATTCTGTAACTATCACTTTTTGAATATTTAACATTAGAATCTCTTTTAAAATCCGAAGAATATAAATGATATTCTGAACGAACAAAATCATTAAAATTCTTTTCTTCAAATCGTTCATACAACTTTACTGCTACAAATATTAAAATAAATACAACAATGATATATAAAATTCTACTTGCTACACTTTTTCTTTCTTTTGTTTCCATATGTCCTCCAAATAAAAAAAATCTAGTATTATTATACTAGATTTTTTCTAATTATACAATCACTTATTTTTTATTTTAATTCTTTTCTATTGTTTTGAACTGTTTTTAAAGCATCCTCTAAAACAACTTCTATTTTTTCTAGTAGATTGTCCGCATAGTCTTTGGTTCCTTTTGATATTTCTCTAGACATTTCATTTGCTGTTTCTATAATTTGAGCTTTTTGTTCATATGCTTTTCTTGTAATCTCATGTTCATCAATCATAGAAATAATTCTATTTTCTGCTTCTTTTACAATGTCATCTGCTTCTTTTTGAGCTTCTACTAAAATACGTTGTCTTTCTTCTTTTACCCATTTTGCTTGTTTTAACTCATCTGGAAGTTTTAATCTTATCTCCTTAATAATATCCAAAATTTCTTCTTTATCAACAATACATTTTCCTGAAAAAGGTACTGTTTTACTATTTTCTAGTGTTTCTTCTAATGTTTCTAGTAATGTAAATAATTCCATTTTTTACCCCTTTCGATTTAAGAAGATAAGTTTTGCTCTTCCGTATTTTCTTAAATCATACACATTAACATTCATATTTTTCAATTCTTTTAGAATTCTTTCTTCTTCATCGGTTTCAATTATTATAATTCCATCTTTTTTTAATAAGTCTAATGCTATACTTTCTTCTACTGCCTTCTTTACAAAATCTCCCGCATATGGTGGATCTAAAAATATGAAATCAAATTGAAATTTATTTTTCAAAAAGTGTAATGCTTTCTTATAGTCATCTTTTATAACAATAGCTTTTTCTTTTAAATGTGTTTTTTCTAAGTTTTTTTCAATAATTCCAATTGCTGCTTTGGAATTATCACATAAAACTGCTTTTTTTGCGCCTCTGCTTAAAGCTTCAATCGCTAGAGCACCACTGCCAGAAAACAAATCCAATATTTCTGCATCTTGCATATCAGTTTGAATAATATTAAACAATGCCTCTTTCACTCTGTCAAGTGTTGGCCTTGTATTATTTCCTTCCAGTGAGTATAAAATACTTCCTTTTGCCGTTCCACTAATTACTCGCATTTAACATACCTCTTTGATATTACTATTTTATGTATGTTTTTTAAATAAGTCAATAGAAAACATAGAAATGTAACATACATTTAACAATTCTGTAATAAAGACAGCAAGAGGCAGAGAACGACTTTCTCTGCCTTTTTTCTTTCGTATTTTGTATGTTTTTAATCTTTATTTACTTCTTTTAAAAGTTCAAGTTGAGAAATTAATAAGGATTCCATTTTTGCCTTATAGATATCAAATTGTTTTGCCGCATCTTCTAGTTCTTTTTTCTTTAAAACAATTTCCTGTTCTAAATTGATGATATCTTGTTTGGCCGTTGCTTGTGCATCATTAATAATTTGTTCTGCTTGCTGACGTGCTACATTTTTTACTTCTTCCGCTGTCGATTGTGCCATCATTAATGTACTTTGTAAAGTATTTTCAATTGTTTTGTAATGAGCTATATCATCATTTAGTTGTTCTATTTTTTCTTTTGCTTCTGCATTTTCTTTGTATAATTTTTCATAATCAGCTGTTAATAAATCTAAAAATTCATCTACTTCATCTACATGATATCCATTAACCATTTGTTTTGAAAATTTCTTATTTTCGATTTCTAGTGGTGTTAGCATTTTTCTTTCCTCCTATAAAAAAAGTCGGAATGTAATTATCAGAATATCTCTTTCTGATACCCGCCTCCGACTTATATTCTTAGTTATTTTTTAGCCATGAAACAGATAGTCTGTTTTTAATTTCTTCTCTTGCCATTTCATTTGCAATTTCGTAATTTGTTGGAGCAATTAAAAAGATGGAATTTGATATTTTTTGGATATGTCCATCTAATGCATGAACAGCTCCACTAATAAAATCAACAATTCTTCTTGCAACATCTTTGTTAACATACTCTAAATTAACAATAACAGATTTTCTCTCTTTTAAATAATTACAAATTTCTTCAGATTGCTCAAAAGTAGTTGGTTGTGATATTACCATCTTTACTTGTTGAACTTGTGGCATATTAACAACTTTTTGCTTTCTTCCAAAAATTGTTTTTGGTTCTTCTACTTCTTCCTCTTCTTCATAATCGTAATCATATACTTTATCTTCTAGTTCTTCCTCTTCTGCAGCATTATCCATTCCTAAAAAATCCCAAATTTTATTCATTACAGCTCCTGCCATTTTATAAACCTCCTAATTTTTCTCCTTGGTATTTATCATAAGTATCTTACTTTTTTATTATATTGTCAATACCTTTTGTAATTGTAATTTATTTTTAATTTGATTGTAATATTATTGTAATATTATGTTTTAGGATAAACCATTATTTCATCATAGAGTACAATGCTTTTTAATTCTTTTATTTCACTATCTGTATATCCCCATTTTTCTTTTAATTCTGTCGATTCATAGTTTGTTATAATTGAATATGATGAATTTTGTTTTAATACTTTTACTGGTATTTTATCAGTATATCCTGCTCGATTTCTGATAACGAAATATAATTTATTTCCTTCTTCACTACTTCCTTCTTTTGCTGTTTCTGAAACAAGAGCAGTGTTAGGTACTTTTAATCCACTATACCTCCACCAAATAATATCAAATGTAATTTTTCGATAATTTGCTAACAAATCTAATCCAGCTGTTATTTTGAAAGTAATTAATCTAGTGTTTTCTTCTTCTATAATATATACCACTTCTGCTGATATCTCTTCACTATTAGATAAACGCAACTTTACAGTGTCCCCAATTTGAGTTTTATTTGCTTTTTCGGAATTCAAACTCGTTACAATGTATCCTTCAAAATTGTTAATTACCTTTCCGCTTTCTCCACTACTTGCTACAATTTCCCCTGTTTTCAATTTCAAATCTTCTAAAAATTTTGTATTTAAACTAGAAAAAGAATCTGGTGTTAAAACACTCTCTAATCCGGTCTACACGGTAAGATACAATTCCACTCATTGGTGCATTAATATACTCAGAACCGGAATTTAATGTTTTTTCATACGAACTTCTTTCTTCAATTAATTTTCGTATATATGAACCAGATGGACTTAATTCACCTGCTATCTTTGCCTTTTTTGTAATTTTAGTGTTAATATCCTTCTTATATTCTGTTATTTTTTGTATATCATTTAACTTTTCCAATTCAATTAATTTTTCTTGTATCTGATTTTCTAGCAATTTCATATCACTGGAAAATAAATTTGTTTCATTTGCCATTGCTTCTTGTATTTTAATATCAAGTTCTTCTATTTTTTTTACTAGTGTTTCTTCATTGTTACTATAATAACGAAAAATCGGGTCATCTTTTGCAACTCTTTCTCCTTCTGCTTTTATTTGAACCATTCCATTTTTATAGTTATCTCCTTGTACTACCATTTCTTCACGTATGACATAACCGTACTGCATTTTCTTCTTCTGATAAATTTCCATTTTCAATTGCAATTACATCAGTAGGCTGTTTGATTAGTTGTATTATACAGTAAACAAAATATATTAAAACAATAATTCCAATTATATATGCAATTGTTACCTTTTTTACATTTTTCTTTCTTGGTACACTAGCATTGGTGTTATTGCTAACTTTCCTTGCTTTCTTCAATTCATTCCCTCCAGAATAATTTTTATATTTTCTTTTTTATCTTGCATTGCATCTAACCAAATAGTTTGCTTATTTTTTCTGAACCATGTTAATTGCCTTTTGGCATACTTTCTAGTTTCTTGTTTCACTTTTTCGATTGCTTCTTCCTTTGTAATTGTTCCATCTAAATATTCTTTTATTTCCTTATATCCTAAAGCTTGCATTGCTGTTGGATATTCGTTATATTTTTGTATTATATTTTGTACTTCTTCAATTAATCCTTGTTCAATCATCATATCTACTCGTTTATTAATTCTATCATATAGTTTTTCTCGGTCCATCGTTAATGCAAAAACATGATAATCATATGGAACTTTATTTTTTCTAGATTCTATCTCTTGCTGTGTCTTTGTTTTTCCTGTTTGATGATATAATTCTAGAACTCTTAAAATTCTTTTTTGATCATTTGGACTAATACGTTTCATCGCTTCTGGATCTATTTCAACTGCTTCTTTGTATAATATTTGTAATCCTTCTTCTTTTGCTCTGTGTTCCAAACTGGTTCTATATGCTACATCAAATTCAATTTCCGGATAATCAATATTATAAATTAAAGAGTCCACATACAGTCCTGTTCCTCCAACAACAATCGGTATTTTCCCTTTTTCAATAATTTTGCGAATTGCCTTATCTGCTTCTTTTTTGTAATCTGCTACACTATATCTATCTTTTGGAGATACAAAATCCAATAAATAATGCTTAATTCCTTGCATTTCCTCTTCTGTAGGCTTTGCACTTCCTATGTTCATTTCTTTATAAATTTGCATTGAATCTGCAGAAACGATTTCTCCGGTTAATTTGTTTTGCAAGTTCAATTGATAAAGCAGTTTTACCAGAAGCTGTTGGACCACATATTACAATTACTTTTGGTAAGAAATTCTCTGAACTTTGTACTTTTAACTCTTCACTTTTCACTTTTTACTTTTCTCCTACTTCATTACATTACTTAATAGTCCCAATTCAAAAGTCTTAATATAATTGGTTTCTATTATAATAACAATAAATAATGCTACTCCTAATATAATTAATCTTTTTTTCAGTTTTTCTCCACTTAGTCTTTTTTGTTTGTACTTATTAAAAATATTTCCCAAATACGGTAAAACAAAAATTGTATTAATTGGTGCAAAAATAAGTAAAGACGTAGTTTTTGCAACTTTTAAATAGCTTTTTTCTACCTGTATTCCATTTGAGCAAAGTGATACAATAATCCATGTAACAATAAAAATTACTATCATTCCTATTAAGATAAATTTAATCTTTTTTTCTTTTTCAAATTCATATATGTTTGTCCAAATCATCAAAGTTGCTATTATATAAATAACAATTGATATTATTCCTATAATGAACATTGCTTTCTCCTTAAAACTATTTTCTTCTAGCAAATTTTTTTTCTATATCGTTTTGATCCATACGAATGGCAGTTGGTCTACCATGAGGACATGTAAATGGATTTGGAAGTTTTAGTAAATCATTCATTAGACTATCTACTTCCTCTGGTGTTAAATCCATATGTGCTTTTACTGCTGATTTACATGCAACAGTCGCAATAAATTTTTCTTCTATTTCTTGTTTTGCAGTTCTTGCAACAGTATTGATTTCATCTAACGTTTCTAAAAATAATTCTTTTGTATTTAATTCTAAACAAATATTAGGTACTCCTGTTAATTTAATTGTATTTTCTCCAAACTCTTCAAAAACAAATCCAGCACGTTCAAACATTTCTTCATTATCTTTTAAAATATCCATTTCTTTGTGCGTTAGAGTAATAACATCTGGTAATAAAAGCATTTGTGAGTCTTTTCTATCACTTGAATAATAATTTTCTTTTACTTTTTCATACATTACTCTTTCATGTGCTGCATGCTGATCTATGATGTATAGTTCTTTTTGAATTTCAATAATAATATACGTGTTAAATGCAATTCCAACTAACCTATAGGTTGGTTTTTGATATTCTGGAACATTTTCAAACATAGATATTTTATTATCTTCTTTTATTAATTCATAAGCACTTATTTTTCGTTTTTCTTCTTCTTGTTCTTCTTTTACAGATGCTGGAACTTTTCCAAATATTTTTTCATACATGCTATCGAATTCTGGATTTTGTTCCACATTTTCTATTTTTTCTAATTTTTCTATCATTTCTTGTATTTCATTACTTGAAAATTTTTGGGTTTCTTGATTAGACACAGGGGTTACTTCTTCATTATCTTTATTTTGTTCTTGTGTTTCAGTAGAAACTATTTCATAATCTTGGTTTGTTTCTTCTAGATTCATTATATTTTGCTCTTGTTCTTGCTTTTGCTCCTCTACTTTTTCTTCTGGCGATTCCTCTGGTGATTCATTTTCTATCTTTTGTGTATTAGTTATTAATTGGTCAATATTAGTATGTAAACTTGGATCATTTTCTGCTTCTTCTTTTATTCTTTTTTGCATTTCTATTAATTCTTTAAATACATCCATTTTTTTGTCTTCTATATTTGCTTTATCTTCTTGTATATGTTCCATTTCTTTTTTCTCAAAAATATCCGCAATTACATTGTTTGTTTCCTCTTTATCTTGTTTTTCTTCTTTTTTAATTTTTCTAAACAAATCAGTAATCGTTGATTTCGTATTAGCTTGAATTACATTGTCTTCATATTTTTTTATTTCTTCTTTTTCGGTATTTGCTATCAATTCAGATTTTAGAAGCGTATCTTTTATAGCATGATATACTGCCTTAAATATTTTATTTTCTTCTTCAAAACGTACTTCCAATTTTGCTGGATGTACATTTACATCTACTTTTGATGGATCCATATCAATATTTAATATAAGAAATCCATATTTTCCAATTGGTAATAGCCCTTTAAAACTATTCTCTGTTGCTCCGGATAGTGTTTTATCTTTTACATATCTTCTATTAACAAAGAAAATTTGATTGCTACGATTCGATCTTGCTATTTCTGGTTTTCCCACAACTCCTGTTATATGTATATCTTCATATGTATAGTCCACATCTAAAACACTAGTTGCAATATCGCTACCATAAATAGCATAAATAACATCTTGTAAATTTCCATTTCCAGATGTTTGGATTATTGTTTTTCCAGAATTAATTAATTTGAAAGCAATATTGGTATTAACTAATGCAAGTCGTGTAACTACATCTTCTATATAACCTGATTCGGTAAAATCCTTTTTTAAAAATTTATAACGAACTGGTGTGTTAAAAAATAAGTTTTGAACTGTAATTGTAGTTCCTGTTGGGCATCCTGTTTCTTCAAAAGATAACACTTTTCCTGCTTCTACTACTATTTTATTTCCAGTTTGCTCGTTTTCTGTTTTTGAAACCATTTCTACATTTGCAATTGCTGCAATACTTGCTAATGCTTCTCCTCTAAAACCCATCGATTTAACAACGTTTAAATCGCTTGCATTTCTTATTTTACTCGTTGCATGTCTTTCAAATGCTATTTCCATATCATCTTTTGCAATTCCTTTTCCGTTATCTGTAATACGGATATATGAAATTCCTCCATTACGAATTTCAATATTTATATTAGTCGCTCCTGCATCAATTGAGTTTTCTACCATTTCTTTTACTACGGATGCTGGTCTTTCAACCACTTCTCCTGCTGCAATTTTATTAATTGTTAAATCATCTAATAATACAATATTTCCCATATAATAATCCTCTTCTTTCTAATCTTTGCTTTATATGGATTATATCATTTATTATTATTTTTTGTATAGTTTTTTGTAATAAATTATTAAATTTTTACGCAAGTCCTTTTAGAAATTTTGTAACACTTTTTTTCATGTAAGAATAGTATATACCATACGAAAGAACAAAAAACTTAGGTTCTTTATAGGGAGGTTATAAATTCCTGCCCTTAAACAAAGAAGTATATTAAACATTTGAAAGGGGGGAATATCATGCCAGAGAACAGAGGTTGCGGATGCGGATGTGGTTTCGGTGGAGACAATTGCATTTGTATCATTATCATTATATTAGTTCTTTTATGCTGTTGCGGAAATGGCTTCGGCGGAAACTGTGGTGGATGTTGCTAATTAAGTAGCATTTCTGCTGTAAAAAAGAGGAGCAATGTTCATTTTAATAGAACGCTCCTCTTTTTTATAGGTAAAAACATATTGCTATTGCCTATGGATTAAAATAAGACAAAATTTCTTCAACATCTTCTACAAATTGATCAACGTCTTCTAACTCTGGTACAGGTTGTTTCATCAGTTCCGTTATTCTACGAGTAAAATTTCTTAGTTCTTTTTGGGGAATATATTCACACATGAGTAAGTCATTATATGCGCTAGTAACAATAATCTTTCTTTCATATCCTTCGCTACTAGCTTTGTTGCCTCCCTCTATAAAACCTGCCCAATATCCAGAATCGTAGATTTCGGGATATGCTGCTTCATACCCCAATCTAGCTCCTTCCTCATATCCTTCTTGATATGCTTTATCACTCTCAGATAATCCCTTTGAAAGCCCAACTATATAAACGCTTCTTATAAGCATGATTATCACCACTATTTCAACCACAATTGTAATAATGAATTCAAAACTTTTTCTCTTAGAACTATCTTTTTGATCTTTCTCATCCTTATCTTCTTCGTCATAATAATAATCTTCATCATCTTCAATTATCATATGCTCTAAAAACCAGTGAATTGGGCCTTTTACCGTTTTTCTTTTTATAGATTCAGTCTTCTTTTTAATCTCCCGATTTTGTATAGTTTGCTTCATTTTAATCTCCTCCTGCACATTTTATTTTAAAGCCTTACCATTATAACACAAATTATGTAATTCTGCAAATTTAGCTTTTATATAAAAATAGGGAAATACTTATAGTATCTCCCTATTTTATTTTAATACATTCCACCCATATTAGCAGCCATATCGTCATGTCCTCCGCAGTTACATGCTTTTTCTTCCTTTTTATCTGTAACAATACTTTCTGTTGTAAGTACCATAGAAGCTATACTTGCTGCATTTTGTAAAGCACTTCTTGTTACTTTGGTTGGATCAACAACTCCAACTTTTTTCATATCTACATATTGGTTTGTGCTTGCATCAAATCCAAATCCAGTATCGCTGTTTTTTACTCTTTCAAAAATAACAGCTGGCTCTAATCCGGCATTTCTTGCAATTTGTTTAATTGGTTCTTCTAATGCTTTTAATACTATTTTTGCTCCTAGCTTTTCGTCATCTTTTAAGTCCTTTGCTACTGTTTCCACTTTTTTACTGATATTAACATATGCTGTTCCACCACCTGCAACAATTCCTTCTTCTACTGCTGCTTTTGTTGCAGATAAAGCATCTTCAATTCTTAGTTTCTTTTCTTTCATTTCAACTTCTGTTGCAGCACCTACTTGAATAACAGCTACACCACCTGCAATTTTAGCAAGTCTTTCTTGCAATTTTTCAGTGTCATATTCGCTTGTTGTTTCACTAAGTTGAGCACGAATTAATCTTACTCTTTCTGCAATTTTTTCTTTATCTCCTGCACCATCTACAATGATAGTGTTTTCTTTTTGTACTTTTACTTGTTTTGCTCTACCTAATTGTTCAATTGTTGTGTCTTTTAATTCTAGTCCTAAGTCAGAAGTAATAACTTCTCCTCCTGTTAGAACAGCAATATCTTCTAGCATTTCTTTTCTTCTATCGCCATATCCTGGTGCCTTTACGGCAACAACATTTAATACACCTCTTAATTTATTTAAGATTAATGTTGATAGAGCTTCTCCTTCTATGTCATCACAGATAATAACTAATTTTCCGGAAGCTTGCATTAAACTTTCTAGTAATGGTAAGATTTCTTGAATATTGCTAATCTTTTTATCGGTAATTAATATATATGGATTATCCATAACTGCTTCCATTTTTTCCGTATCAGTTGCCATATATGGAGATACATATCCTTTATCAAATTGCATTCCTTCTACAACATCTACATAAGTATTTGAAGTTTTTGATTCTTCAATCGTAATAACTCCATCTTTTGATACTTTTTCCATAGCATCTGCTATTAAATTTCCTATTTCTTTGTTATTTGCAGAAATAGTTGCAACTCTTGCTATATCCTCTTTTCCATTAATAGGAGAACTAATTGTTTTTAATTCTTCTACTGCTACTTCTACTGCTTTATCCATTCCACGTTTAATTGCCATTGGGTCTCCACCTGCTGCTACGTTTTTTACTCCTTCTTTAATCATAGATTGTGCAAGAACAGTTGCTGTTGTTGTTCCATCTCCTGCTACATCATTTGTTTTAGTAGATACTTCTTTAACAAGTCTTGCTCCCATGTTTTCATATGGGTCATCTAATTCAATTTCTTTTGCAATGGTTACACCATCATTTGTAATAAGTGGTGCTCCAAAGCTTTTATCTAATACTACATTTCTTCCTTTTGGTCCTAATGTAACTTTTACAGTGTCTGCTAATTTATTAACACCGTCTAATAATTTTTTTCTGGCCTCTTCGCCATATTTAATTTCCTTTGCCATTTAAATCAATTCCTTTCTTCAAAAGCGAAGCTTTTATACTCTTCACCTTTTGCTATTCACTTTTTCACTATTTCAAACCTTATTCTACGATTGCTAAAATATCACTTTCTCTTACAATAATTAATTCTTCTCCTTCGTATTTTACCTCTGTTCCAGAATATTTACTTACAACTACTTTATCTCCTTTTTTTACTTCAGGTGGAACTAGCTTTCCATCTTGTTTTAATCCTGGTCCTACCGCAATTACTTCTGCTATTTGTGGTTTTTCTTTACTACTTGCAGAAAGAATGATTCCACTTTTTGTAGTTTCCTCACTTTCCATCATTTTAATAACAATTCTGTCTTGTAATGGTTTTAACATACTTTTTCCCTCCTTCAAAATTCGAAGAATTTTGTACTCGTCACTATTCTCTATTAACTCTTCACTTCCTCATATTTAACGAATTATTAGCACTCTATTTCTTCGATTGCTAATAATTTATACCTTTTATTAGCACTTGTCAATACCCTTTGCTAAAATTCACATAGATTTCACAAAACAAAATGTACCAGTAATAATAAACTGGTACATTCTTTCATTATATTATGCTTTTATATTATATAATAGAACTATTTATTTCTTATTCTCCTTTGCAGCCTTTACTAATGCCTTAAATAATGGTGCTGGTCTATTTGGTCTTGATTTAAATTCTGGGTGGAATTGTCCTGCTATAAAGAATGGATGGGATGGGATTTCTATCATTTCTACTAATCTTCCATCTGGTGATGTTCCAGAACAAATCATTCCTGCTTGTTCGATTCTTTCTTTATAGTCATTGTTAAATTCAAAACGATGTCTATGTCTTTCAGATATATCTGTTTTTCCATAAATCTTTTCAGCCAAAGTATTTTTTCTTATTGTACAAGGATATGCTCCTAGTCTCATAGTTCCGCCTTTTTTTGAAATTCCAATTTGATCATCCATAATATGTATAACTGGGTTTTTGCATATTTCATCAAATTCAGCAGAGTTTGCATCTTCTAATCCTAGCACATCTCTTGCAAATTCAACTACTGCCATTTGCATTCCTAAACAAATTCCTAAAAATGGCACACCATTTTCTCTTGCATAACGAATTGTTTGAATCTTTCCTTCAATACCACGGTTTCCAAATCCACCTGGTACAATAATCCCATCTAAACCTTGTAAAATTTCTTTAGCATTTTCTTTTGTTACGGTTTCAGAATCTATAAATTTTACTTTTGTTTTTACATTGTTTGCAAATCCTGCATGAGTAATACTTTCTGCAACAGAAAGGTAAGAATCTTCTAATTGAATATATTTTCCAACAATGGCAATGTTTACTACTTTATCTTCTTTAATGTTTCGAATATTAGTAATCATTTCTTCCCATTCGTGGTTATCTGGAACTCTATCTTCTAAATGTAGTTTTTCACATACTTCATTAGCAAGTCCTGCTTCTTCTAACATTAATGGAACTGCATATAAATTGTCTGCTGTTTTATTTGGTATAACACTAGATTTACGAACATTGCAAAATAGGGCGAGTTTATCTTTTATACTTTCTGGTATATCCGATTCTGTTCTACAAACTAAGATATCTGGCTTAATTCCTAAGCTTTGTAATTCTTTTACCGAATGTTGTGTTGGCTTTGATTTTATTTCATTTGAACCAAAAATATATGGTAATAAAGTAACATGAATATATACAACATCCTCTGGATTTTTTTCTAATCCAATTTGGCGAATCGCTTCTAAGAAAGGTAAGCTTTCAATATCCCCTACGGTTCCACCAATTTCTGTAATTACCACATCAATATCATCATTTTCAAAACTGTATACATTTTCTTTTATTTCGTTGGTAATATGAGGGATAACTTGTACGGTTTTTCCTAGGTAATCTCCTCTTCTTTCCTTTTCTATTACATTGGAATAAATTCTTCCTGTTGTAATACTAGAATTTTTTGTTAGATTCTCATCAACAAATCTCTCATAATGCCCTAAATCTAAATCTGTTTCTGCTCCATCATCTGTTACAAAAACTTCCCCATGTTCAAATGGGCTCATAGTTCCTGGGTCGACATTAATATATGGGTCAAATTTTTGAATGGTTACTTTATATCCTCTATTCTTTAGTAATCTTCCTAAGGATGCAGCTGTAATTCCTTTTCCAAGTCCAGATACAACTCCTCCTGTAACAAATACATACTTTGTGTTCATTTTACTTACCTCTCTAATCCGCTCCATCTTTCTGGCAATTGGACTTTTCACGCTCGACTTTCGTCACGCTTTGAAAAGTGCAATTTCCACGTGGAGCTACTCTACAAAAACAATTTTTCCTACTAAATAAAAAAACAGATTAAAAAAATTCCTGAAAAATCGGTTTTTTTTTAATCTATTCTTTAACTCTATATATTTAGTTTATCATTGTTATTTATAAAATGCAACACATTTCTACAACTTTTTTATTTTTTTCGTTATCACATTTTTTTATTTCGATTTATATACTATAATAGACAGATTTTATATGTCTTCAAGGAGGTACTTATGATATGAAAAAAATACATTTAGATAACTTACCATTAGGAACATATGGTAAAGTAGATACATTAAATTGTGAAGGTGCTATTAGGAGAAGATTACTCGATTTAGGAATTGTACAAGGAACTAAGATTCTTCCTGTATTAAAAAGTCCTTCTGGAGACCCAACCGCTTTTGCTATTCGAGGAAGTCTAATAGCACTAAGAAAAGAAGATGCTAAGTTAATTTTAGTTACTATATAAAGGAGCGTGATATTATGGGGCTTACCGCTAGTTCTTGCGGAGCAAACTTATTAGAAGATGATATGCTTCTCTTGCAAAAATCTTGTGATTACACCATTGCCCTTGCTCGGAAATCCGAATGTTGGAAAAAGCACTATTTTTAATGCTTTAACTGGCATGCATCAGCATACAGGGAATTGGCCAGGAAAAACAGTTAGTAATGCTTGTGGAACTTGCATACATAATGGAAAAAATCTATTATTTGTTGACATTCCAGGTACATACTCACTTATGTCTAATTCTCAAGAAGAAGAAATTGCAAGAGACTATATTTGTTTTGGTAATCCAGATACCACTGTTATCATTTTAGATGCTACTTGTATAGAGAAGAATTTAAACCTCGTATTTCAAACATTGGAAATTACTAATAAAGTAGTTGTCTGTGTTAATTTACTAGATGAAGCAAAAAAGAAACATATTCAAATCGATTTAGAAAAGCTTTCAAAACTTTTAGGAGTTCCTGTTGTAGGAACAACTGCTAGAAAAAAGAAAACCTTAAACAAGCTTTTATCCACCATCATAAAAGTAGCTTCTGGCGAAATTGTTTGCAAACCAAACCTTGTCAAATATCACCCTATTATTGAAGATTGCCTTCTAATGCTAGAACCAAATCTTCAAAAGCTTCTTCCAAATGAGCAAACTCATTTATCCAGATGGACGGCATTAAAACTTATCGATGGAGAGAAAACGATTCTTTCTTCTATTGAAAAGAATTTTTGCATTTCATTTTTAGATGAAAATTTACAAGAAAAATTAGAAGAAGTAACAGAATTACTGCACGCCAATGATATTGATGATACGAACTTTCGCGATAAAATAGTTTCTAGTATTGTCTTTCGTGCAGAAGATATTTGCAATGATGTTGTTATTTATGAATCGATTGCTCATTCCAATCGAGACCGAAAAATTGATAAAATTCTAACTTCTAAAAAATTCGGTATTCCCATTATGATTCTTTTCTTAGGAATTATCTTTTGGATTACCATTACAGGAGCAAACTATCCTTCTACTGTACTATCTAATTTTTTTGGTTACCTCCAAGAAAAATTACTCATTCTTTTTGATAACCTTAATGCTCCTAGCTGGTTAACTGGTATACTGATAAATGGAATGTTTCAAACCGTTTCGTGGGTAATCTCCGTTATGCTACCACCTATGGCGATTTTTTTTCCTTTATTTACGATTTTAGAAGATTTAGGATACCTACCAAGAATTGCTTTTAACTTAGATAACTACTTTAAAAAAGCTTGCACAACGGGAAAACAAGCACTTACCATGTGCATGGGATTTGGCTGTAATGCAGCACGGTGTTGTAGGTTGTAGAATTATAGATTCCCCAAGGGAGCGATTAATTGCCATTCTCACCAATGCTTTTGTTCCTTGTAACGGCAGATTTCCTTTTTTAATTACAATTGCTAGTATTTTTATTGGGAGCATTACTACCGGCTTAAAAGCATCACTCTTATCTACTCTTGCTGTACTATTGGTTATTTTACTTGGTATTTATCTAACGTTAGTCGTTTCTAAAATTCTATCGAAAACTATCCTAAAAGGGCTACCTTCTTCTTTCATTTTAGAACTACCACCTTACCGAAAACCACAAATCGGTAAAGTAATTGTGCGTTCTTTATTAGATAGAACCATATACGTTTTAGGAAGAGCTATTGCTGTTGCCGCTCCTGTTGGCATTGTTATTTGGTTATTTGCGAATATTAACATTTGTGGTGCAAGTATTCTAACACACATTGCACTCTTCTTAGACCCATTTGCTAGGTTAATGGGATTAGATGGTTACATTTTAACTGCTTTTATTTTGGGGCTTCCTGCAAATGAAATTGTGCTTCCTATTATTTTAATGAGTTATATGGCAAAAGGAAGTTTAGTTCATTTGGAAGATATTTATATGATTGGAAATATTTTAGTACAAAATGGTTGGACGATTTTAACTGCTATTAATGTTATGATTTTTACACTACTTCATTTTCCATGTAGTACTACATTACTTACTATAAAAAAAGAAACTGGTAGTTGGAAATGGGCAATTATTTCTTTCTTACTTCCAACAGCTTGTGGTATTATTATTTGTATGTGTACTACTTTGATTTATCATATGATAATATAAAAAGGTAGAAGTGCAATTTTTCCATACTTTTTTATACTGTAAAATTTAAAAATTTTGAATTCTAACGACTTGATTTTTCATTTGCTTGATATGGTAATAGCTGAAAAAGAAAAAAACTTTATATTACAACAACAGCAAACTATTCAGCAAGTAGAAGATGAAAAAACAAGCAAAGACTGAATGTAGATATACATAAGTCGATAGAGTAGATTTCGCGGTCTGCTCTATTTTTTTGCATAAAAAAAAGTGCGTGCATTCGCGGATACACGTACTCCTACAGTTTGTTTGCTAACGACATTACAAACACATTTATTTTGTAATTAAATAATAGTATATTGTTTTGAATTTGTCAAATGTAATTTTTTTAATTTTCTTTAAAAAAGATTGCAAAAAGAGGATTCACTTCATTTACGTGTGTTACTTTCTTTTTATTTTAAATTTTAACCTTACAATCTACTACCATTTTTTCAATCATTTCTACTGTTTTTTCTACTCCGAATTTATCTACATTGATACTAAAATCATAATAATCTAAATCTTTCCAATCTTGTCCTGTATAATAGTTATAATGTTTTTGTCTTGCTTTGTTTATTTTATTTATTTGTTTTAGAGCTGTTTTTTCTTCTAATCCATAATATTTTACAGCTCTTGCAACTTTGTTTTCATCATCACTATATAAGAAAATTTTAAATACATTTTTTTCATCTTTTAAAACATAATCTGCACATCTTCCTATTATAATACAAGAACCTTTTTTAGCAATTTCTTTAATAGCATTACTTTCTGCAATAAATAAATTGTCATCATTTGATAAGTTGTTATAATATTGTGAATTAAAGTTTGCAAGTAATTTTCCTGTTACGTTTTGTTCATTTTCTTCTATATAGGAAGCCGATAAACCACTTTCATTTGATACCATCATAATTAAGTCTTTATCATATAATCTGATACCTAGTTTTTTAGCAAGTAGCTTTCCTACATATCTTCCTCCAGAGCCATATTCTCTGTTAATAGTTATAATAATGTTAGCTTTTTCTTCGATTATTGCTTGTTCTTCTTTTGGTAAATCGTCTTTTCTTTCTGATTTATTTAATTTTTTAACTTCCATTATTAGGAAAATTACTGATATCATAAATGCAAATAAATCTGCTACTGGTCCTGCATATAATACTCCCATTACTCCATAGAATTTAGATAATATAATTGCTAGTGGCGTATAAAATAAAATTTGTCTTGATAATGTGATAAATGCAGATTTGGTTGGTTTTCCTATTGCTTGAAAGAATATACCAGATGCAATTTGAATTCCATTGCATATTGTTAACATTAAGAAAATTCTAAATGTTAAACAGGCAAATTCATTATATAATTCATCTCCAGAACCAAATATACTAATTAATGCTTCTGGTATTGTTTGGAATAATATAAAAGATATTGTTGATACAATTGTACTAATTCCTAATACTAATTTTAATGTTTTCTTCACTCTTTCATATTTTTTGGCCCCATAATTATACCCAACAATTGGTTGACTTCCTGCTGCAATTCCTATAATAATACTAGTTAATATCATATTTATTTTCATAACAATGCCATGTACCGTAATTGGAATTTCTGCACCAAATTTACTGCTTAGTGCATATATATTGTACAATGTGTTTTCTACTGTTATTACTATAACAATTGCCATTTGTGTAATAAAGGATGATATTCCTAGCATGCCAACATTTCTCATTATTTTAAAAGATGGTTTGAAGCTTTCTTTTGTTATTTTTATTGTTTTAAATTTCTTTAAGTATATTGCATTTATTAAAAAGTTAACAAATTGACTTATGATAGTTGCAAGTGCTGCCCCTTTAATTCCCATATCGAATACAAATATTGCAATTGGGTCTAATATAATATTTAAAATTGCTCCAATAATCATTGATATCATTGCATATTTGGGTGAACCATCTGCTCTTATAATAGAGTTTAAAGTTGTAGCTATCATCATAAATGGTATTCCTATTACAATAATATATCCATAGTCCAATGCATACGTTCTTAAGGTATCTGTTCCTCCAAAAATAGTAATTAAGTTTGGTAGAAATATTAAAATAGATACACCTAATACAACTGATATAATAATAGATGCTATTATTCCATTTACCACTCCTGCTTGTGCTTCTTTTTCCTTTTTTTCTCCTAATTTTAAACTTAGATATGCTGATGCGCCATCACCAAACATTAATGCAAATGCCATACATAATACAGTAATAGGAAATATAACATTTGTTGCTCCATTTCCTAAATACCCTACTCCCCAACCAATAAATATTTGATCAACCATGTTATATAAAGCATTTACTACTAATGAAATAATACATGGTACTGAGAATGCCATTAGTAGTTTTCCTATTTTTTCTTTTCCTAAATCTAATTGTTTCATTTTTTTCCTCCTAATTTTAATACAACTTTTAACAAACAAAAACAACACATCAATATGTGTTGTTCGTTAGTCATTACACTCAAAGTAATGTTCGTTTCCATTTCTCTTTTTCCTTGAGACTGAATTATAATACATTTTTAAATTAGTGTCAAGATTTTATAATAATTGTCCTATCAAATCATAATCTTGTACATCAACAATTCTACATGTTACAAATTTTCCTATTTTTTCTTTGCTTCTATCTTTGTTTTCGATAAACACAACTCCATCCATATCGGGTACATCCATATAGCTTCTTCCTATGTAATATTTTCCGTCAAAAGAAATATCTTCTATTAATACTTCATAAGTATTCCCTATTTTTTCTTCTAAATTATTTTTGGATATTTCTTGTTGTAATTTCATAATTTTGTTATATCGACTCTTCTTTGTCTGTGGATGAATTTGTTCTTTTAGTCTTGCGGCTGGAGTACCATCTTCTTTGGAATAAGTAAATGCACCTAATTTATCAAATCTTACTTCTTTTAAGAAATCATATAGCACTTCAAAATCTTTTTTCGTTTCTCCTGGGAATCCTACCATAACGGTACTTCTTATTGTAACATCTGGAATTTCTTTTCTAATTTTACGAATTACTTTTCTTATACTTTCCCCATCACTATGGCGATTCATTCTTTTTAAAACTGGGTTTGCTATATGTTGAATTGGTATATCAAAATAATGGCAAATCTTTTTGCTGTTTTTTACTGTCTCAATTAATTCATCTGTGATGGTTTCTGGATAAGAGTATAGAAAACGAATCCATCTTATTTTGTCTATTTTTTCAAGTTCTTTTAAAAGACTTGCAAGCTTTGACTCACCATACAAATCGATTCCATATTTTGTAGTATCTTGTGCAATCACAATAATTTCTTCTATTCCGTTATCTGCTAGTTTACGTGCTTCTTTTATAATATCTTCTTGTTTTCTACTGATAAATGGTCCACGAATCATAGGAATGGCACAATAGGTACAATGATTGCTACATCCTTCTGCAATTTTTAAATAGGCTGTTTTATTTCCTGTTGTAATTCTACGTTCTTGATAATCTAGATAATCCTTACTTTCCTCTTTTTGAGGTATTATGCTTGTAACCTCTTTCCAAAATTCATCATAATCATTACAACCAATCCATAAGTCTACCTCTGGTATTGCTTTTTTAAGTTCTTCTTTATACCTTTTTACTAAGCACCCTGTTGCAATCACATACTTACAATGTTTCTTTTTATATTCGCACATTTCTAAAATCGTATTAATTGCTTCTTCCTTGGCACTTTCAATAAATCCACAAGTATTAATTAAAATAACCTCTGCCTTTACCGGATTATTTACAATTTCAAATCCGTGCTTTTCAAATAAACCTATCATCATTTCTGTATCTACTAAATTCTTGCTACATCCAAGTGATATAAATCCTATTTTCATATTTACTCCTCTCTTAATAGATTTTATTTTATCATATTTTATCTCCTTTTTCTAGACTTTTTTCTAACATTTGGTATATAATGAGTAAAAACCCCCAGTTGCCTTTGGCGACAGCCCCCTTAAGTAAAGGGGCCTTTTCTCTACTAATTTTTTTTGGGGGTATTAGAAGGAGGTTTATTATGACACCACATATTGAAGCTAAAAAAGGAGAGATTGCAAAAACTGTTTTAATGCCTGGAGATCCTTTAAGAGCGAAATTAATTGCTGAAAAATATTTAGAAAATGCTAAACTTGTAAGCTCCGTTCGCAATATTTATGCCTATACTGGAACTTATAAAGGCAGGGAGTTAACTGTTATGGCATCCGGTATGGGAATTCCAAGTATGGGAATTTATTCTTATGAATTATATAAATTTTATGATGTAGAAAATATTATTCGTCTTGGTTCTTGTGGAGGATATACTAAGGATTTAAAAATGTTTGATTTAGTTTTGGTAGATAATACTTATACAGAAAGCAACTATGCTCTTGGCATTAATAATGATAACTGTCATTACATTTCTTCCAGTGCTTCATTAAACCAAGTAATAAAAGAAACTGCAAATAAACTCTCTATTCCTTTTACAACAGCAAATACTTTATGTACTGAGGCATTCGATAGGTACATGGTTGATATGAATAAAATGCTTTTGCGTCTTCCAAATGAATATCACATAACAGGTGCTGAAATGGAAGCATTTGCCCTATTTTATAATGCAAAACTGTTAAACAAAAATGCAAGCTGCTTACTTACCGTGGTTGATTCTTATTATTATAATGAAGAAGCAACAGCAATCCAAAGGCAAGAATCGCTTGATACTATGATAAAATTAGGACTTGAAAGTGCGATTTTAGTATAATATTTTGTAAAAAAATGACGAAAATCTTGATTTTTCGTTATTTTTTTTGTATAGTATTATTTAGATTTTAATAAAGAGGAGAGTTTATTATGGAAGAAAAAACATTAATTTTTGGACATAAAAATCCAGATACAGATTCAATCTGTTCTAGTTTAGTTATGGAAAAATTTGATAAAAACTTAGGTTTTGATGTAGAAGCAGTAAGACTTGGAGATGTTAATAAAGAAACACAATATGTATTAAATTATTTAGGAATTGAAGCTCCTAGATTGATTGATGAAGTTTGTGAAGGACAAGCTGTTGTTTTAGTTGATCATAATGAATTTGCACAAAGTGTAAATGGCATTGAAAAAGCTAAAATTGAAACAGTTGTTGACCATCATAGAATTGCAAACTTTGAAACTGCTGAACCATTATATTATCGTGCAGAACCAGTAGGTTGTACATCTACTATTTTATATAAAAAATTTAAAGAAGAAAATATGGAAATTGAAAAGAAAGAAGCCACTTTAATGCTTTCTGCTATTGTTTCAGATACACTACTATTTAAATCACCAACTTGTACTGCTGAAGATAAAAAAGCTTGTGAAGAATTAGCTAAAATTGCTAGTATTGATATTAATACTTATGGTTTAGATATGTTAAAAGCAGGAACAGATTTAAGTGATTTTACACCAGAAGAATTAATCAATATTGATTCAAAGGAATTTGTAAGCGGAGATTTTAAAGTACAAGTTGCACAAGTAAATACTGCTTGCATTGAAGATGTATTACAAAATAAAGTTGAAATTGAAAAAGCTATGACAGATTTTATGAATCAAAATGGTTCTAACCTATTTGTTTTATTAATCACAGATATTTTAAATAGCAACTCACAAGCTATCGTATTAGGTGATATTCCTGTTTTCGAAAAAGCATTTAATAAAACAGTAGAAAATAACATGGCATTCTTAGAGGGTGTTGTTTCTAGAAAGAAACAAGTTGCACCAGTTATATTAAATGTATTATAAGATTGTAGGGGTCGACTTTAGGCGTCGACCCCTACATTTTATTTTAATTCTTTTAATATATTTTCTAATTCCTCTTTAGTAAATACATATTTCTCATTACAAAAATGACATACTGTTTCAATTTTTACTTGAGTATTTACAATATCTTTTAATTCTTCTTTTCCTAAAGAAATTAATCCCTTTTCTATTTTTTCTCTACTACAATCACATTCATAAAGTGGGATAATATTTTCTTCAATCACTTGTGCTTTTTCATCACCTGTTAAATCTTTTGCAATATCTAATAAACTCATATTTTCATCTAGCATTTGGCTAAGTGGTTTTGCCTCTTTAATTCTATTTTCTAAAATAAACAAATCATCTTCGGTTGCATCTGGCATTGGTGTAACAATATAACCACCACTTGCCTTTACTCCATTTTTATCTACCAAAACACCCAAATTAACTGCTGTATTAGTTTGCTCTGATGTAGCAAAATAGGAAGCAAAATCTTCTGCAATTTCTCCTGAAACAAGTGGAACCATTCCAATATATGGATCTTTTAATCCTATATCTTTAATAATATTTAAATATCCCTCTTTTCCAAGAGCTCCTCCTACATCTAATTTTCCATTTTTTAATGGTAAATCTACCAGAGGGTTTGCAACATATCCTTTTAATTTAGGAAAGTTATTTGCTACAACCACCATTCCACCTAGTGGTCCATTTCCTTTTATTTGAATCGTTAATTTATCTTTCTCATTTTTCATATTAACAGCCATCATAGATGCAACTGTTAATGTTCTTCCTAACGCTGCTGTTGCAACTGGGCTTAAATCATGAATCTTTCTTGCTTTTTCTACTAAAGTAGTAGTACTAGCACATATAATACTTACTCTTCCATCATATGCTAATATTTTAATAATTCTATCTCGATTTTCCATTTTACTTCTCCTTTTTTAATCTATAGAATTATATCACACATTAATATAAAAATAAAGATTGGAAATATATTTTCCAATCTTTATTTTTATGTTTATACTTCTTCAAACATATCTTTTCCTACTCCACATAATGGGCATACCCAATCTTCTGGTAAGTCTTCGAACGCTGTTCCTGGTGCAATTCCATTATCTGGATCTCCTATTTCTGGATTATATTCATATCCACATGCAAGACATCTATACATATCTTCACCTCCTCTTAATTTAAACATATTTTTATATCCAAGTGCGATTACTGCTATAACAATTAACGCAAAAGATAGTGCTTTCCAAATTCCACTTTCTAATAATACGATAGCAAACATTCCTAGTGTTGCACTAATTCCATATAATATTAAAACTGCTTCTTTCTGGGTAAAACCTTTTTTTAACATCTTGTGATGTAAGTGTCCTCTATCTGCTGTAAATACTGCTTTTAGTGATTTTCCTTTTATTATTCTTCTTACTATTGCAAATAGTGTATCAAATACTGGAAGTGCTAAAACGATTAGTGGTGCTACAATTACGATTAATGTATATGTTTTTGCTACTCCTAGAATTGATATAATAGCTAAAGAAAATCCTAAAAAATTTGACCCTGTATCCCCTATAAATGTTTTTGCAGGATTGAAATTAAATGGTAAAAATCCTGTTAAAGCTCCCGCAAGTGCTGTTATCATTAAAATGGCTACCATTGGTGAACCATTTAATGAAAATATTATTAAAAGTGATAAACATGATATTAATGAGATTCCAGATGATAGTCCATCTAATCCATCTATTAAATTTATTGCATTTGTTATTCCTACAATCCAACCTAGTGTTAGTACTACTGAAAATACTTCGTTTAATTGTGTTAGTCCTTCTTCACTAAAGAATGGAATATCTATATGCTCAATTATGATTCCGCTTTTGATAACAATAATTGCTGCAATAACTTGTGCTACTAATTTTACAAGTGCAGGTAATCCTTTTACGTCATCAATAAAACAAGTAACAATAATAACAAGTGCTCCAAGGAAGAAACCAACTAATTTTGTATAATATTGTTCTTCTCCATTTAGAGTTAATCTTCCTTCAATTCCTAATATTGCAATTAAATATATGATAGAAACTAAGAATCCTGCAATAACAGCTAGTCCTCCAAGCCTTGGCATAGGCTTTTTATTTATTCTTCTTTCGTCTTTTGGTAAATCAATAGCACCTACTTTTTTAGCCAACTTTATGGTATATGGCGTAATAACAAATGCTGTAATAAAAGCAAGCAGAAATGCTATTGCAATATCTCCCCACATAATATGCCCCCTAAATTTATTTCATATTCTCTTTTTCTATTTGTGTAATTTGTTCTAATTCTTCATTACTAGTACCTTCATATTCTGTTGCAAGCCACATTCTTAAAATGCAAATAGCAGTACTAACACTTAAATCAGCTTCTCCAAGAGCTATTATATTGCTGTTATGATATTGTTTGGCATATTTTGCTGTATATTCATCATAACATGGTACACTCTTTATTCCTTTGAATTTATTAGCTACAATGGACATTCCAAGTCCTGTTTTACTAATTAAAATTCCAGAATCACATTCTTTGTTAGAAACGGCTAAGCTTACTCTTTTTGCAATTTCCGGATAATCTATTACCTCATTTTGCTTAACACCATAATCTTTATATTTTATCTTTTTTTCATCTAAATATTTTTTAATCTCTTCTTTTAACTTATATCCTGTATGGTTACTACCAATAGCAATCATTTTAATTCCTCCTCTTACTATTTCTATGTTACAAATATATCACAACCCCATACATATTACAATATTTTTTTCATATATATTATTATAAAAAAGTGTAAAGGTAGCCAAACGTGGCAATTGCATTTTTCTAAGCATGCTTTAGTCGAGTGTAAAAAATTCAATTGCCAGCAAGATTTTGCGGACTCATATAGAGCACTAATTTTAGGGGTATTTAAAATGAAAAATAATTCTCATTTTGTTTTTTTATCTTTTAAAAAAAATATTTTGCCATTCATATTTGTATGTTTTACAATTTGTTTAGTCATTTTTTCTAAGCAAAATTTGCAAGCAACCAAATCTGGATTATTACTTTGGGCAAATTCTGTTGTTCCCGCTTTACTCCCTTTTTTTATTGCAACAGAACTATTAAGCCATACAAATATTGTTACAAAAATAGGAAAATTATTAAACAAATTTATGCGTCCTATTTTTAATGTTCCTGGAATTGGTGCATATGCATTTGTTATGGGAATCATTAGTGGTTATCCTGTTGGCGCAAAAATCGTTACACAATTTAGAAATGAGGGACTTTGTTCAAAGGTAGAAGCAGAAAGATTACTTGCTTTTACCAATAACTCTGGTCCATTATTTATTATTGGAACTGTAGGAATTACTATGTTTGGCAACACTCAAATTGGTATTCTACTTTTTATCACTCATTTTATTAGTTGTTTATGTGTAGGTTTCTTATTTCGTTTTTGGAAATATAGTGATTCAGAAAAAGTATCTGTATTCAATCAACGTACAGTAGATAACAAAGAAGTTACTTTTTCTAACTTAGGTGAAGTCCTTGCAAATAGTATTTTAAATGCCATTCATACCATTATTATGATTGGTGGATTTGTCATTATTTTTAGTGTTATTATTTCTATTTTAAACAGTTGTGGATTTTTTAATGCATTTACTTATCTGTTATCTCCTATTTTTAAAATATTAAAAATTCCACCAGAATTTATAACACCTATTGTATCTGGCATTTGTGAACTAACCAATGGTTTAAACTTAGTTTGTAATATTAGTATAAAAGCAATTTCAAATAATATTATTATTACTTCATTCTTACTTGGTTTTGGAGGAATCAGTGTATTATTACAAGTACTTAGTATTACTTCAAAATCAGATATTTCTATAAAAGCTTACTTTTATGGAAAATTGATACAAGGTACCATTTCTGCTATTTTAACTTATGTATTTATTCACATTTTTCCAATTTTTAACCTAGATATAGTACCTGTTTTCTCGCAAAATGTTAATAAGTTAGTACAGTATTCTCCTATCTTAAATTTTTATAGTATGTCAATTTTAATCGTTATCATTTTCTTTACTTTCTTCTTGTATTTTAAAAAGAAAGTAATATCTAAATCAATTTGGGAATAAATATTTTAAGAGGTGATTAATAATGGAACGTGGTTCAGATTTTAGTGGTTTTCCGCCTTATGATAATATGGCTTTTAATCCGAATATGGTAAATGACTCAATGTATCAAGACCCTATGTTTAATCCTATGGTTCAATATGAGCAAGCATATATGTATTATCGTTATTTATCACAACAAATGGATTATAAAATTAAATGTAAAGAATATGATCGTTTGTGTGGAAACAAAGAACAAAAAGAACGAAGAATTGAATAATATTCTTCGTTCTTTTTGTTATAAAATAACACCTAAAATTGCTTTTGGTTTTTCTATTTTATTTTCTTGTATTTTGTATATTTCTTGTAATTTTTTTACTGCTGAACTAGCTTGATTTTCATCATTTGCATGTACGTAAGCTAATACTTCTCCTTGTTTTACAAAATCTGATACCTTTTTATTTAATACAATTCCAACAGTTTCATCAATTGGGTCTTCTTTTCTTAGCCTTCCTGCTCCTAATTTTCCAGATAATTCTCCTACTTTTCTTGCATCAATTGAATATATGTATCCATCTTGTTTTGCTTTTACTTCTAAAATATATTTTGCTTTTGCAAATTTATCTGTATTTTCTAAGTATGAAGTATCTCCTCCTTGATTTTCTACTAACTGTAATAATTTTTCGTATGCCTCTTTTGTTTTTATTTTTTCTAATATTTTTTGTTTATTTTCTTCTATGTTTTCTCCAAAACCTGCAAGTTTTATCATATATGCCCCAAGTTCTAATACAACTTGTTTTACATCTTCTGGCATATCTTGTTTTAAGAATTCTACAGCTTCTATTACTTCCAAATTGTTTCCTATCGCATATCCTAATGGTTCCTCCATATTAGTTAATACACATACAGTTTCTTTTCCTGCTAATTTTCCTATTTTATTCATTGTTTCAGACAATTTTTTAGCATCTTCATAATTTTGCATAAATGCTCCGCTTCCACAAGTTACATCTAGTACAATTTTATTAGCTCCTGCTGCTATTTTTTTGCTCATAATGCTAGATGCAATTAGTGGTATGCTATCTGTACAAGCAATCGTGTCACGTAGTGCATATATTTTTTTATCCGCTGGTGCTAAATTTAGAGTTTGTCCTATTAAACTAATTCCTATATTTTTTACATTTTCAATAAATTCTTCTATAGAAATATCGGTACAATATCCTGGTATTGATTCTAGCTTATCAATTGTTCCTCCAGTAAAACCTAGTCCTCTTCCAGACATTTTTGCAACTGGTATTCCAAAAGATGCAATGATAGGTGCCAAAATCAAAGTTACTTTATCTCCCACTCCTCCTGTACTATGCTTATCTACGACATTTTTTCCAAATGCGGATAAGTCTAACATTTCTCCTGAGTGAGCCATTGCTAATGTTAAATTTGTAATTTCTTCGTCATTCATTCCATTTATATAAATAGCCATAACTAAAGCTGCTGCTTGGTAATCTGTTATATTTCCATTTGTATATTCCTTAATAAAGTATTCAATTTCTTCTTTATTTAAGTTCTCTCTATCTCGCTTCTTACTAATAATTTCTATAATATTCATATATATCCTCCCATTCTTTTAGCATTTTATCACTTGTTAAAGTTTTATGCAACTTTACTTTTTGTATACATAATATTGACTTTTGTTTCTATTTTTGCTATACTATATTTGTAAATTTATGTAAAATTTAGGAGATCTTATGAATTCAAATCAATCTTATTCAAAATTAAATAAAACTGAATATCTTGAAAAAACCTCTCATTTTTTTACATTAGAAGAACTTCAAATCTTATTAAGTGAAAGAGGAGTTTGCGAAGGCCTATATACTCATCCTGTAGTTGTATCACTTTTAGGGAAACTTCTCCCAAAATGTAATCATTTGTCGCTTTTCCAAATAAGTCAACTACTTGATGATATTATCAGTGTATCAATAACGAATCGTTCTTTTAGCATTGTATTTCATAAACCTTATAATGAGAAAATTTTTTCTTACAAACTAGAAGATAATAAATTAATTTATACAAAGCAAACCTTTGTAAAAGATACCTGTACTGTACTTACTAGATATTTCGATCTAAATGGAAAGAAAATCTGTGAACTTGATCATGATGTTTATAAAATAGATCAAATTACATCTAATCATTGCACTTATTATCCACAAAAACAAGAAGAAGACTATTCTCGTTAGAATTGTCTTCTTTTTCCTTTATATAAAATTCTTTGTAAAACTTCTTCTGTGAATTGGACAAATCCCATATTCTTTAATTGCTGCTATGTGTGCTGCTGTTCCATATCCCTTATGTTTTTCAAATCCATATTGTGGATATATCTCATCCCACTGCCTCATAATTCTATCCCTTGTTACTTTTGCAATAATAGATGCTGCTGAAATCGAATAGCAAAGAGCATCTCCTTTTATAATAGACTTGTACGAAATTCCTAACGTATCAATTTCTTTTAATGCATCCACTAAAATGACATCTGGTTTTACAGTTAGCTCTTTTATTGATGCTGTTAATCCTTTTTTCGTCGCTTCTAATATGTTTATTTCATCAATTTCATTTTGGTCTATAATGCCAACTCCATAGCTAATTGCTTCTTCTATAATTTTATCATATAGTTCTTCTCGTTTCTTTTCGGACACTTTTTTAGAATCGTTTACTCCTTCTATCATTGAATCTTTTGGCATAATTACACTTGCTACAACAACTGGTCCTGCAAGAGGTCCTCTTCCTGCTTCATCAATTCCACAAATATAGTTTATTTCTTTATTATCTTGATAAATTTTTTCTTCTATTTCTTTTAATTTTTTTAGTCGTATTTCTTCTTTTTCTTTCATTTTTCTTATCCTATTCTATTTTTAAATCTTTCATTTCGGAAAGTTTATAATATGTTTTATTATTTGCTTCAAATCCTCTTACATATATAATTTCGTTTGTACTATAATTTACAATATATCCATCTTCTAAACTTATTTTTTCTAATCCCATTTCATTTAAATCGGATTGTTGTAATAAATAGTAGTTTTCTTTGTCATCTATTATATTGTCTGTTACTAATTTATCTATTTTCTCATTTCCTGTTATATCCGTAAGCTTAGTTCCTTTATAATTTGAAGTATCTTTATTAAATTTTGCTTGCTCTGAAATCGTTTTTGTTTTCGCTTGTATTAGCATCATATTTGTATTAATATTTTGTAAATTTGCTTGTTTAATAACTTCTGTTCCTGTATAAATTCCAACAGATGTAATAATTATAAGAACAATAATCGTAATCACCAATGTTGTTAGAGTTATCCCTTTTTCTCCTATTTTTTTCATAAATTTTCCTCACTTTTTAAGTTTATTTTAACTTTCTATTTATATTATATCTATTAGAAAATATTATTTCAATAAAATTTTATTATTTTTTTCTATCATTTTTCACATTTTTTTCACAAAACTGTTGTATGATAGGTTTGATTTAGGTTATATTATTATTAAAATTGGAGGTTTTTAATATGGATGAAAATTTGAATGATAAAAAAACATATCAAGTCATCGATATGTCTGAAAATGAAACAAAAAGTAAAAAAACAAATAATACATTTTCAAAAAGTGTATTATTACCTTTCGTCTCTGGAGCTATTGGGGCAACTTTAGTAATTGGGACTTGTTTTGGTATTCCTCAAATTCGAGATACTATTTTTCAAAATACAAAACTAATCGAAACATCTGCTACATCACGGAGATCAGCATACCCCTAGTTCTTTAACTAGCATCTCTTTAACCAATTATTCAGATACTGGTATGAATGTAGCAAACAAAGTTCTACCTTCTATTGTAGGAATTAAAGTAGAATATACCGCTAATTCTATCTTTTTAAGAAATTCGACCACTGCTTCAGCGGAAGGTTCTGGAATTATTATTTCAGAAGATGGATATATTCTAACAAATAATCATATTGTTAATTCTACTTCTAATAATTCTTATTATGAAATTGAAAAAGCAAACAAAGTAAGTGTATACTTATATAATGATAAAACTGAGTATACAGCAACAATCGTTGGAACAGATGAACAAACTGATCTCGCTGTTATTAAAATTGATAAAACAGGATTAACACCTGCTGAACTTGGTGATTCTGATAGTGTAACAGTTGGTGAATTTTCAATGGCAATTGGTAACCCACTTGGTATGCAAAGTAGTGTTACAGCTGGTATCATAAGTGCAGTTAACCGTAAAGTAACAGATTCTGATGGAAAAACTTATACCTTAATTCAAACAGATGCTGCTATTAATTCTGGAAACAGTGGTGGTGCTCTAGTAAATGCAGAAGGAAAAGTAATTGGAATTAATACTTTAAAACTTTCTGGCACTGGAATTGAAGGTATGGGATTTGCAATTCCTATTAATTCAACAAAAGAAATTTATGAGCAATTAATTCAATATAATAAAGTAAAAAGGCCATATATTGGTATAACTGGATTAGACTTAGATGAAAAAACTGCTGAATATAATAAATTAGTAGTTGGTATCTATGTAAAAAATATTGACACCTTTTCTGCGGCAGAAAAAGCTGGAGTTAAAATCGGTGATGTAATTGTTGCAGCTGATGGAAAAGAAATTAAAACAATGGAAGAACTAAATGATATTAAAAATTCTCATAAAATTGGTGACCAAATGACTTTAAAAGTAAATCGTGAAGGTAAAGAAATTGATATTACTTTAACCCTTATGGAACAACCTTAAAAAATTAATTTTCAAACTTTACACTCTAAGTTCACAAAACGGACAAAATTCTTTTATAAGATAACTTTATAAAAAGTATAAGTAAAGAATCTAATTTTCTTATTTCATAGTAATAATTATTAGATTTTTACTATGAAATAAGGTTAAGTTACCTTAAGCCGGTGCAAAGCACCGTTCACATTTTTGGATACTTTCCTTATATTTAAAACATCCCCTTTTATTTTCAAAAATCGACTAGTAAAACATACTAGTCGATTTATTTTTTTAAAATACAATTACATCCATTTCATCTGTAAAATTTGCATTTCCATATGGATAAATAATATATAGTTTGTTATCTGCTCCTAACATATAATTATCTGTATTTTCTAATTTGTAAATGCTACTTGTTAAGTCTCTTGTATATACATTATAGCCTAAACGTTTTAAGTTTTCTGCTTCCTCATTCGCAAGTTGCACTTGGGTTGCAACAGTACTTTCTACTGTTTGTTTATTTAATCCTTTAATATCTAATATCTGTTCTAGTGTTATTTCTTCATTTGTACTTAAATTATAGTTATATGTTTGAATAATAACTCTTTGTGGATTGTTTCCTTCTTTTAATGTAGAACGAATCACTAATGATAAGATATTTGTATTTACATACGCCATATAATCAATACTGTAGATTGTGTTTTGTGTAGCATTTTTCATAATGTCATTTGCCTTGTCTACAAATAAAGATTGTATTTTTTCGTTAAAACGCTCTACTGACATATTATTTGAAATATTAATAATAGGAATTTTCAAATCAATATCATATCTATTATCTACAACTCTTTTTGTTTCTACTACAGTATATATAATGTCTTTATCTCGATTATTTTTCACAATTCCTAATGTATCTACATTATATCCTTGATAGTCTAATTTATTTTCGAATATCTTATTAAAATTTTGGGCTAATATTTTATTTTCCTGTGTTATACTTGATGGATTATCTACTGTATTTGTTGGCTCTGGTTTGTTATTAGTAAATGGTATATATATTGCCATTCCTACTGCAATTATACAAATAATAATTATGATTCCAAATATAATGGTTCTTACATTTATTTTCATCGTTACTTCATCCTTTCAATATTTCTTGTTAAATTATATCATTATTTATAGTAAAATGTAAACAAATTTGCATGGAAATCTTGACTTTTTCTTTAATTTGTATTAGAATAATTAAGCATTATGTGTTAGTAAGTAAAAATAAGCTTCTCCCCGGTAGTTTATTTTATAGTTCTAACAAAGAAAATTATATATAATATGAATGGAGGGTATTTATTACCATGAATAATACAACATATAGTATAAAAAAAGATGAAATTCAAAGAAAATGGTATATCATTGATGCAGAAGGAAAACCATTAGGTAGAGTTGCAACAGAAGCTGCAAAATTACTAAGAGGAAAACACAAGCCTACTTATACACCTAATATGGATGCTGGTGATCATGTTATTATCATTAATTGTTCAAAAGTAGTTTTAACAGGTCATAAATTAGACCAAAAAGTTTACAGACATCATTCAGGATACATTGGTGGAATGAAAGAAATAGTAGCAAGAGATTTATTAGCAACAAATCCTGAAAAAGCCATGATGCATGCTGTAAAAGGAATGTTACCACACAACTCACTTGGTAGACAAATGGTTAAAAAATTAAGATTATATGCTGGAAGCGAACATGAAAATGAAGCTCAAAAACCAGAAAAATGGGAATTCTAGAAATATTTAAGGAGGAAAATTAAATGCCTAAAGCAAAAAAAGAAAAAATAGTATTCTATGGTACAGGTAGAAGAAAAAGTTCAATTGCAAGAGTTAGATTAGTAGAAGGAACTGGTGTTATTACTGTAAATGATAAAAGTATTGATGAATACTTTGGTTTAGAAACATTAAAAGTTATCGTAAGACAACCATTAACAGTTACAGATACATTATCTAAATATGATGTTATTTGTAAAGTAGTAGGTGGTGGATTTACAGGTCAAGCTGGAGCAATCCGTCATGGTATTGCAAGAGCTCTAAATGAAGCAAACGCTGAATATAGACCAGCTTTAAAAGCAAATGGATTCTTAACAAGAGATCCTCGTATGAAAGAAAGAAAGAAATATGGTCTTAAAAAAGCTCGTAAGGCTCCACAATTTAGTAAGAGATAATTACAAGGCAATTTCAGGTACCAACCAAAAGCCTTACAGAAACCCTATTTTCATTGGAAATACAGGGTTTCTTTTATTTTATCTAAATCTATTTAAAACTAGTTAAATCTATGAAAAATTGATAAGTAATATGCATAACTCATTTTTTAGAATATCAATTTTTCATATAATTAATTTATTTTTTTAGCTACTACAACAAATCTTCCATCTTCTTGAGAATATTCACAAGTTGATAATGTCAAAAGTTGCTCTCCATAATTCGCATTAACACCAGTATCATAAATACTTGCTTTTTTAGCATTATTGACAAAATCGTTATATTCTTGTTCATTATTAGCATTTACAAAATAATAATATCTAAATACATTTTGTTCACTTTTATAATATACTCTTGAATAAAATACTGACATTATTTCATAAGTACTCTCTTCTTTATTGGTAGTAAATTTTATTTTAGTATGTTCCTTATAAAAATCTTCTTTTGCATATTTCATTAAATCTTCAAACATTAATCCTTGCTTGTTTCTATGTCCATATATCAAATAATTAGAACTACCATTTATTAAATCGAAATCTTTATCTAAAAATAGACTACCAGTACTAGCATTTTCTTTTTTATAATTATGAGTTAAATAAAAATCATTATCATTAGTTTGTAATACTGGGTAATTAATATTGGTTCCTTCAATTTCTAACCAACCCATAATTTCTTGATTTTTCTTTTGTAGTTCTTCAATTTGTAGCATACGTTCTGTCTTTTGTTCTGTCATTTGTGTCTTATCTATTTCAATATTATTTAATATATCAGTATTATCTATTTTATTTTTATAGTTATTGTAAAAATAGTACACCATATAACTAATGCTAAGTATAATAATTATTATTAAAATTATCAGAATTATCTTCTTTAAATTATTACTTCGCTTGCCATGTCTTGATTTCATTTTTATAAATACCTTTCTTATTAAAAGTGGAGTAGTAACTTAAATCACTACTCCTATATTATTAACAAATTAATTTAATTTTTTCTTTAATGCTACTATTCCTATACCCGCTATAACTGTTGTTAATATCACATAACTTATTATATCTATTTCCCCAGTTTTTGGAGTATTATCTTTTTCACCTTTTTTTTCATTTTCTACATTTTCAGTGTTATTTGTATTCTCCGCTTTAGCTAATTTTTCAATTAAACCATTTGTTAAACAATATTCACTATTATGATATATTGTAAAATTATAGTATTTTTCTGAGTCTACTTTAACATTATCATCAACTAAATCATAACTTTCTCCATCTATATAATATAAATTTAAATCTTTTGCACCTATTAATGCTCTCATTGCATATGTTGGTTTCATTCTTATAATTGTTTTACAAGGTAATGTTCCATTTTCTGCAAATTTTATGCTTAAATATTCAACATAGTCATTAGAATCTATTATTGCTGTTTTACAATCATATCCAACATCTTCATCTATTAACTCTAGTGCATTTTTATAGGCTTCGTCTATATTTGTATATCCATCTTGTTTTAATTTATCAAAATATTTTTTGATTTCTTCTTCTTGCAATTTTACTAACTCTTTTCTCTTACTTTGAATTTCCTCTTCACTCATATTATCTAAATCTACATTATTCCAAAAATCTATTTCTAAATTTTCATTTATTTCATATTCTGGAAGAATATATTTACTATATATTTTTTTACTAATTTTTATTGTCATATCAACATCTTTTGTTTCATTAATAATATCTTTACCATTTATAATCCATTGTATTCCTGTATTAGTGTCACTTGAACTTAATTCACCAAGTGTACTGCTAATTTCCCAATTGGCATTGTAAAGGCTCATAAAAGTAATTGTTATGTCCTTTCCCTTTATTGCATCAAATAATTCTTTTTCTATAGTTTGATTTCCTCTTAATACATTGCATAGTACTGTACTACCTTCTGGCAATTCTGATATTTCATTTATATAACCTTTTTTAGTACTAGATGTTGTAAGGGTATAATTTTTTTCAACTTTAGAAATTTTAATTTCTTGCTTTGTAAAGTCTCCTTTTTCTAATGAATAAGTTTTTGTATTATTCATCACATCTGTTAATGTTATTTTATATAAATATATTTCTCCTCTAAATGTTTCTGCATCTCCAAAGTCTAATCTAGCAGAACCTTTATTTTCAATATAAGCTCCATTACTATCTATTGCTTTAGATATAATTAATTCCTTATCATATTTACCATCATCGCTTTTAAAATACGCTCTTCCTAGAAAACTATTTAGTCCTGATTCCTTTTCTTCTATATCAAATGTAACTTGTAAATAATCTGGAATTTGCACTTCTGTTGTATCATAATCTATTGAAACAAGCTTTGGTGCTGTTTTGTCTTCTTTATAGTTATTTGGAATTATATCTAATTCATTTGTAAGACCTAAGTCTGTATTTGTGTAGTTTTTCCAATTTCCTGCATTATCACATACTTGTATGTATGCAAATACATATTTTTCATATTGTGAATTTAAATAAAATGTAGATTGATACGTATTTCCACTTATTTTTTCCGTACTTCCAGCCATAGTACTAGATAAATCGTTTGCTGGACTATATGTAACTCCACCAGCATTTTGTTGTACACCTGAGTTATTATCTACAATATCATATTGTACTACAACTTCTCCTGGTGCAGTAATATTAGTCGTAATTCTTTTTACATTAGTTACAATTGGAGCCTCTGTATCTTGATTAGTATCTTCTACTGTAAAATCAAATTTTGATAGTATTCCATCGTCTAATCCATTTTTATTGTAAAATTTTGCATTATTCATATTGTCACTTATAGAAATATATGTTGCTTCCCATTTTCCTGCAGTTGTATTTTCAGGTATAGTATATTGGTATGTACCAACATCTTGCATAGAATCATATTGTTTAGTTATTGTTTTAGTGTTATCTGTTTTTAAATTCCATTGTACAAAAAAACTTTTAGCTCCTGAAATATCATCTTCTACTTCCACATTAAAAGTAATAGTTTCTCCTGTTTTTAAAACATTTTTATCTGATGAAACAGAAATAATGTTAGGTGGTGTAGTATCTTCAATTGCATATGCAATTGTTGAAAATTGCACCATTAATAGTATTAAAATTAATACAATACATGTTAATTTAATAGTTTTATTCACCAAAAACAACCTCCTTTAATTTTTGTTTTAAAACTATTCAAATTATATCACTTTGATTTTTCTTTGTCTACAATTTTAATAATATTGTAGACAATCATACTATATATAATAAATTTAGTATTTATTTTTATATATTATAGAAGTTTTGTTTGACATTGTCGATAGTTTTTTTATTTATTCTTTATTATATGCTCATACATATAATATACAAGTAATATACAAAAGTATTCAAAAGTACTTATTTTTGTGCATTTGTAATTTAACAAACGTTAGACAATATCAAAACTCAGAAGTTTCAAAACTTCTGAGTTTTTGTTCATGTTATCACAATCAATTTAATTTGTTTTAGTAATTTCTTCCACTATTTCTTTTCCAGTCATTTCGCATGGAATATTAATTCTTTTTATATAATCTTTATTCAATTTATTAAAGTAATTCATTCCAATATCATATACTTGCATATCAATCCCATTTTGTTTTAGTGCCCATACAGCTTCTTTTGTATATGCCCCATAGGGATAGGCAAATACTTTTAAATTCTGCTTTCCTAAATTTTTTTCTATTTCCTGATAAGATTCCTTTACATCATCACGAATTACCCTAGCGCCTAGTTTATCATAGAATACATGTCTTTTACTATGGCTAAATATTTCTACAAGTCCACTATTTTGCATTTCTAAACACTCATTCCATCCTAGATATTTTTTACCGTCTATTTTCTTTCCCACTTTATCCGTAACTATAAATATAGAAACTTTCACATTATATTTCTTTAAGATAGGATATATATATTCATAATTACTATAATATCCATCATCAAAAGTTATTATTATCGGCTTTGATGGTAATTCTGTTTTTAGATTATATGCATCATTTAATTCTTGCATAGATATGATGGTATATCCATTTTCTAAAATCGTTTTAATATTTTCTTCAAAACTTTCAGGTGTATTAATATAGTTGAAATTATCTGGATCTTCGCATGGAACGATTTTAACAAAATCATGGTAAAGTAGTACCGGAACTTTAGCATCTACTCTTTTATTATTTTTATATTGATGAAAAGTAAAAAAAAGTCCCATTGCTATTACCACAATCACTACTATAATTAAAATTTTCTTAAAATTCATTTATCTTCACCCATATATATCATATTCATAAAAAAAATTTTCGCCATTTTTATTATTATCACCTTTTTTCTCCATTTTCATATGATGCAATATGGGGGTGATAAAAATGTTTTTAATATCAACTATGATTGCATCTTTTTATTTTATCTGCTCTATTTTTGTAAACATTCCTTGGATTATTGATATTGCTTGTTCATTCGGATATTTCTTAGCAATATACCTTGTAACATTCATCGCTTTAGTTCCTGGATTTAATTTTGTATTTATGCTTATTAGTTTGTTGCGTGATAAAAAAGAAGAAAAAGCATGCATAAAAAAAGAGGAAGATGTTACTATTTTAATACCTGTTTACAATGCAAAAAAATGTATTAAAGAAACAATTGGATCTATTAAAAAGCAAAAATATTGTGGAAATATTTATATTCATATAATAGATGACGGTTCAACAGATGGCTCTTTAGACTTGCTAAAATCTATGGAACAAGATTCTGAAATAACACTATTCGAATCAGCCCATATGGGAAAAGCCTTTGCTTTAAATAAAGGTTTACAACATGTAAAAACAGATTATACTATCACAGTAGATAGTGACACTGTTCTTCACCCATTAGCAGTAAGAAATATTATGAGTAAATTAACGTCTTCTAATAAGGAAACTGCAGCTACTGCTGGATGTCTTTTTGTGAAAAATGCAAAAGAAAGCTTTATAACTAAATTGCAAGAATGGGATTATACTTTAGGAATATTTGGCGTAAAACTATATCAAAGTAATTATAATTCCACATTAGTTGCACAAGGTGCATTTAGTGCTTATAAAACAGAGCTTTTAAAAGAAATTGGTGGATGGCAAAACTGTGTAGGAGAAGATATTGTTTTAACTTGGGAATTATTAAGTAAAGGATATGAAACAAATTTTGCAAAAAATGCAATTGCTTTCACAGAAGTTCCTGAAAAATTAAGTACTTTAGGTAATCAAAGAACACGATGGGCAAGAGGAATGATTGAAGCTTTTAAAAAAGTAAAAACAGTAACATCAAAAGAACTTAACTTTAAATCGAAATTTTTAATGTGCTTAAATCTATTTTTCCCTTTTATAGATCTTGCACTTTTAATATTTGTACCACTAGGATTAATACTACTCGCTTTAGGAAATCAATTACTCATTGGATGGATGTCTTTAATTGTTATTTTCCTTGGAATGATACTTTGCTTAATTATTGAAATTAGAAGAAAAAATATGCTAAAAGAAATTGAATGTAAGTTAGAAAAAAGAAGTATCTTAGCTTTTATTTTCTATGTTTTATTGTATGCATTCATATTAGCACCTTATTGTTTAATTGGTTATATTGCAGAGTTAATTAATTCTAAGAAAGAATGGTAAAAGCAAAGACTCGAAAGTTCTTCACTTTCGAGTCTTCTTTATTAAATTGTATTTATTACTTTATTCTCTGTTTTAATATTAACATTGTTTTGATTTAAGTCATTTTTTTCACTTTCTTGTTTTGTCGTTTCATTCTTTATTACTTCATTCTTTCCATTTGTTGTAATATTTGAAACTTCATTTTTTACTACATTATTATTATCTTCCTTAGCTTCATTTTTTATAACGTTACTATTGTTTGTATTATTTGGTAATGTTGTATTTGTTGTATTATTTTGTACCGTTGTATTTGTTTTATTATTATTTGTGTCCGTTTTTTTAGGTTCTTGATAACTTTTCCAAGGATTATTTGGATTTGGGTCGGTTGGGTCCCAGTTTCTTAGATTATCAGGATAAGAAGATATTTTTTTAGCAGAAGGTTTTCCTAATGGTCCCGGATTCATACTACTATAAAATTCTACTTTTGTTCCTTTTGCACAATTATTATATATCCACATAGCATCTGATACCGTTAAACGAATACAACCTGCTGATGCATAAGTTCCTAGTTTATCATATTCCCAATATTCTAAACTTGCGGGATTTCCTTTTTCTAGATAAGGAACTGAATGAAATAAAATATTTCCTTTGATTTGTGTACAATATTGCCCACATACACCGCCTTGAAGTCCTAACCATCTCCATCTTGCTGGAATAGAATATACCCCAGATTTTGGAGTAGCAACTCCTGTAGAGCATACCATTGCTTTTATTGGAACTGTATAATCCCCGTTTTCATCTTTTTTATAGACGGTTACTACTTGTGCTCCATAATTTACTTTTATATAATAAGGAACTGTATTTGCACTTTTATTAGTATTTGTAGTTTGATTTTTGCTTTGTCCTTCAGTATTATTCTCTTTTGAATTATTTTCTACATTTTCTTCTATCATATTTTCTTGCTCTTCTTCTAGTTCATTAATATCAATATACTCTCCATCTGCTTCTTCTACAATATTTTCTTCTGGTTGTACTGATGTTTCAATTGTTTTACTAGCATAGTTAAAATATATTAGTACTCCTAAAGCAATTACAATAAATATACCACTTATTCCTATTGCTAATATTTTTTTTGATTTTAATATTTTAAAATTCATTACCGTTCCCCCATATTTTTTTTCAAATATATTATATCATAACAAATATATATTGTGTATATTTTTAATTTAAGTTGTCATTTTATCATTTTTCTGTTATAATGATATCCTATAAACAAGAAAGTGAGGTAATTTATATGGAGCACAGTAATACTAATGTTAATTCATCTGAGTGTCCTTTAAAAGGCAGCAAATGTAATGACTGTGACCATAAGGTTTTCTGCTCATATTGCCTTGGGCAATGTCAAAAATGTGCCCAAAACAATTCTTGCAAAAATCGAGATTAGCTAGCGAGAAGAGGAGGAAGAACAGTATGTTCTCCCTCCTTTTCTTATTTTTACATTTTTCTAAATACTCCAGCGACTTTTCCAAGTATTTTACAATCTGGTACAATGATTGGGTCCATCGTAGAGTTTTCTGGTTGTAAACGAATATGGTCTTTTTCTTTATAAAATGTTTTTACTGTTGCTTCATCTTCAATTAATGCAACAACAATTTCTCCATTATTAGCATTTTCTTGTCTTTTTATTAGAATATAATCTCCATCTAAAATCCCTGCTTCAATCATACTTTCTCCACGAACAGTAAGCATAAAAGATTCACTATTTCCAACGAAATCAATTGGAATTGGGAACGTATCTGTTATATTTTCTACTGCTAAAATTGGAGCTCCTGCTGTAATTTTTCCGATAACTGGTACTTCAACCATTTCTTTGCCAGAATAAAATTCTTTCATTTGTGTTTGATTTTTATTCTGGTCTAGTCCACCCTTTAATAATTTTAAAGTTCTTCCTTTTTGAGATTCCTTTTTTATATATCCCTTCTCTTCTAACTTTGCAAGGTAGCCATGAACCGTTGCAGTTGATTTTAAACCAACTGCCTTTCCTATTTCTCTTACAGATGGTGGATAACTATTTAATGCTATTTGCTTTTCGATGTATTTTAATATTGCCTTTTCTCTCTTATTTAATTCATTTGGATCTTTTTTCTTCAAACCAAATCACTCCCTTTTTCTTATTTGTCACTATGGTATCACAAAAAAAAGAAAAAGTCAAACAAAAGTTTGAACTTTTTCAAAAATTTTGTTTGACTTTTTTCATTTTATTGATACCACTCAAATTCCCATTCTAAGAATTTTACAGTATCTCCTTCTTTTACACCCTTTTTCTTTAATTCGTCTTCAATTCCTAGTTGTCTTATTACTTTTTGAAAATAATGCATCGATTCATTATCCCCTATATTAATTCTTCCCATTAATCTTTCTATAGCTGGTCCTTCTACAAAATATTCTTCTCCATCTTTTGTAACACTAAATTCATCTTTATCCTCTAAAGTATACACCATTTTTTCTTCTACTTCTACCAATTCTTCCTTTGGTAACTCTTTTAAAACTTCAGTTACACGATGCATTAAATCATCTATTCCTTCTCCTGTTACTGCTGATATTTTGAAGATTTCAAGATTTTCTTTTTTCGCTAATTCTTCTAATTGTTTTAATAAATTTTCATCTTGCATAGCATCTAATTTGTTAGCCACAATAATTTGTTTTCTTTGGCTTAGTTTTTCACTGTATGACTTCAATTCTTCGTTTATCGTTCTAAAATCTTCTACTGGATTTCTTCCTTCTATTCCTGAAACATCAATCACGTGAAGTAGTAGTCTTGTCCTTTCAATGTGTCTTAAAAATTGAATTCCAAGTCCTACACCTTGACTTGCTCCTTCAATAATTCCTGGAATATCGGCAATTACAAAGCTATCTCCATAAATTGATTTTACAACACCCAAATTCGGAATAATAGTTGTAAAGTGATAGTCTGCAATTTTTGGTTTTGCAGAAGTAACTCTTGAAAGAAAAGTAGATTTTCCAACGTTTGGAAATCCAATTAATCCAACATCAGCTAACAATTTTAGTTCTAATATGATTTCTTTTTCTTGTCCCTTTTCTCCATCTTGTGAAAACCTTGGAGCTTGGCGAGTGGAAGTAGCAAAATGTACATTTCCTTTTCCCCCTCTTCCCCCTGGAAGCACTAATTCTTTTTGATTTTCTTTGGATAAATCAGCTAGTACTCTACCAGTTTCTAAGTCTTTTATGATAGTCCCTTGAGGAACACTTATATATAGGTCTTCTCCTTTTTTTCCATAGCAATTATTGCCACTACCATTTTGTCCATTTTCTGCTTTAAATATTTTTTTATACCTAAAATCTAATAGTGTATTCATATCTGGATCAACAACAAAGTAAATACTTCCGCCTTTTCCACCGTCTCCCCCATCAGGTCCGGCCAGCTGCTACATACTTTTCTCTTCTAAATGTTGCTGCCCCATTTCCTCCATTTCCAGATTTAATGGTAATTTTCGCATAGTCTGTAAACATGTTTCTCCCCTCTATTCAAAATAATCTAATTTCATCGCTTGTTTTACTTTTTTCATGGTAACCTCTGCTTCTTTTCTTGCCTTTTTTGTTCCTTCCATCAAGATTTCTTTTACTTCTTCTGGTCTTTCTTCATAATAGCGTCTTCTCTCTTGTATTGGTGCTAAATGCTCTACAATGTTTTTAATTAATTGCTTTTTACAAGCAACACAACCACGTTTTCCAGCTTTACATTCTTCGCAAACCGTTTCTACTTCTCCTTTACTAAATAAGTTATGATAATAGGCAACCATACAAACATTAGGATTTCCTGGATCATCCTTTTTTATTCTAGCAGGATCTGTTACAGCACTCATTACTTTTTTTGCAATTTCTTCTTCTGAATCAGCTAAATAAATAGCATTTCCTAAAGATTTTCCCATTTTTTCATTTCCATCTAGTCCTTTTATTCTTTTGTTTTCTCCTAAATAAGCCTCAGGCTCTTTTAAGTTTTCTCCATAAATACTATTAAATTTTCTTACAATTTCTCTACATTGTTCTATTAATGGTAGTTGGTCTTCTCCTACTGGAATAATAGTCGCATCAAATGCTGTAATATCTGCTGCTTGACTTACAGGATAGCCTAAGAATCCATAGGTTACACTTTCCCCAAATATTTCTCTTTTTTGGGCAATTTCTGTCTTTACTGTTGGGTTTCTTTCAAGCCTTGCAATTGTTACAAGATTTGAATAAAACACAGTAAGTTCTGCAATTTCTGGTACCATGGATTGCAAAAAAATAGTTGATTTATTTGGGTCAATTCCTACTGCTAATTGATCCATAATAATTTCTTTCACATTATTTTTTACTTTTTCCGGATTTGCAAAATTATCAGTTAATGCCTGCACATCTGCAACTTCAATAAAAGTTTCATGCTCATTTTGAAGTTTCACTCTATTTTGTAAAGAGCCAAAATAATGTCCTATATGTAATTTTCCGGTTGGTCTATCACCTGTTAATATTCTTTTCTTATCCATGATTTATGCCTTCCTTTCTCTTTTCTAATAGTATTATTATACCGTATTCTATCAAAAAAGACAACTCATATTTTAGAGTTGTCCATTTTCATTATTTTGATTCTGCTGTATCAACTGGATAGACACTTACTTTTTTCTTGTCTTTTCCTAATCTTTCAAATTTAACAGTTCCATCTACTAATGCATAAAGTGTATCATCACTACCCTTTCCTACATTTGTTCCTGGATGTATATGAGTTCCTCTTTGTCTCATTAATATATTTCCTGCTAATACAAATTGACCATCAGCACGTTTTACGCCAAGACGTTTTGACTCACTGTCTCTTCCGTTCTTAACACTACCTTGACCTTTCTTATGAGCCATGCTTTCTCACTCCTTCCATAGCTTATGTTTGTTTTTATATTTCTCTTTTTAATTATGCTTCTACTTTTGCATCACTAGCTTCTTCTGCTTTTGTAGCAGTTTTCTTTGCAGCTGGTTTTTTAATCGCTGTAATTTCAACCTTTGTATATGGTTGTCTGTGTCCTTGTTTTCTCTTATAGTTTTTCTTTGCTTTATATTTGAAAACAATAATTTTTTTACCTTTTCCGTGTGCTACTACTTTTCCTTCTACTTTGAAACCTTTTACATAAGGATTTCCGATTTCTACTTTTTCTCCATCGGCTACTAAGATAACATTATCAAATGTTACTTTTTTTCCTTCTTCTGCATCAAGTTTTTCGAAAAATACAACATCACCTTGAGCTACTTTGTATTGTTTTCCACAGCTTTCAATAATTGCGTACATTCTATGTACACCTCCCTTTTTTGTATACTCGCTAATCCCAAACTTTAGGTAGTTAAACTAAATTAACCTTTATGAACCTTAATTAAGCGGATTACAGATAAGTATTTTATCACAAATATGCTTGTTTGTCAAATATTTTTTCATAATTTATTTTTGTGTCTTTTTGTAAAAATATATTGACAAAAATATTACACTATGTTAGGATTTCAAATAGGAGTTTGAAACATTGGGTTAAATACAAATTTCTAATTAAAAGGAGGTGATACCCAATGGAAAACCAAGAAAACATGTCTTATATCATTGATATGCTTAAACAAATTAACCAAACTACTTTAACATTATCTCAGAACCAAACTATGCTATTTGAGCAATATAAATCTTTAGATGGAAAATATGATTGCCTAGATAAGAAATATGATTGTCTAAATAATAAATATGATTGTCTAAATAATAAATATGATTGCCTAGATAAAAAGTTTGATTCTTTGAATGAAAAAGTGGATAGACATTACGAAGAAAATCACAAAGAGCATATTGAAATTAGAGAATCTATTTCTAATCTTGAAAAGAAATTTGACAATACTATTTCTCAGGTACAAAATACTCTTTCTAGTATTCAAAAAGATATTAAAGACTTACGAACCGATATTGATACTGTTTATGCTTTAGAAACAGATTCACGTAAAAAGATACATCAATTATTATAATTTCTACATATGATAAAAGGAGATAAAGATTAAAAATTATCTTTATCTTCTTTTTTATTCTTTTCATTTTCTCGTTTCAATACTCGCATTTTTTCTTTATCTTCTTTACTAACACGATAAGATTCTATGATTTTTTGTAATGCTTTATTATAAGTAAAACTATCTAAATCGTTTTTTTCTAATAATTTAAATGTTTCTTTTGGAAATTTAATATAACAAATTGAAATCGCCCATGCTACTGCCATTTTTACATAGTAGCCATCATGATGAATCCCATTTAATATGGTAAGTAAATCTTCTATATATTCTTCTGTTATATAAAAATCTAATAACATCACAACTCCAAAACGAATTTCAAATTCTTTACTGGATTTTAAGTACGATTTCAAAAATTTCCATACTTCTTTCGTATATTTCTTTGTAAATTTAAACCCAGCACATGTTACATCACAGACTGCCCAGTTATCGATTTTCGGTACGAATTTTTCTACATACTCTAGTCTTTCTTTTAATTCCATTTTGGCAAGTCCAATTACCATTCCTTGTAACATTACTTCCTCATAATAGTCATCATCTGCATTTTTTAAATATGTTTTCCAATCTTTTTTTACTATTTCTTTTGCAAAATTACGAAGTACTGGTACTCGAACTCCCATTATGTTATTAGTACCTGGACATAGCGAACCATGAAATTTTTGGTACTCTTCGTCTGCCAAAGAAAATAATTTCTCTCGAATTTCATTCATACTTTTATTTCCTTTTCTATTTTTTTACAAATTATATCATAAAATTGTTTTTCTTCTATACTTTTTTAAGAAGTTCGTGATATAATCTAATAAATAATTTTAAAAAACGGAGAAATTAAATGAATACAAATGATACTATGATGCAATATTTTGAATGGAACTTACCAAATGATGCTAGTTTATGGAAAAAATTAGCATATGATGCTGAACATTTAGCAAAAATCGGCATCACTTCTTTGTGGCTTCCTCCTGCTTATAAATCAGCTGAAGGAATCAATCGGTGTTGGCTACAGTGTGTATGATTTATATGATTTGGGCGAATTTAATCAAAAAGGAAGTATTTCTACTAAATACGGTACAAAAGATGAATATCTAAATGCTATTCGTATTCTTCATGAATTTCACATAAAAATATATGCAGATATTGTATTGAACCACAGATTAGGTGCTGATGAATTAGAACAAGTCATGGCTATGCAAGATGATCCTAATAATCGAAATAATACAATAGCTCCAGCTACTTTAATTTCTGCATGGACAAAATATACTTTTCCTGGAAGGGGTGATACTTACTCTTCTTTTAAATGGGATTGGACTCATTTTCATGGAGTTGATTGGAACGAGGAAACAAAACAAAAATCAGTATACAAATTTTATGGAAAGCACTGGGATAAGCAAGTAGATAGTGAAAATGGAAATTTTGATTATTTAATGGGTTCTGATGTCGATTTAAATAATGTTGATGTTGTAAATGAACTTATTACTTGGGGAAAATGGTATTTGGATTTTACAGGAATAGATGGCTTCCGATTGGATGCTGTAAAACATATTCGTGCTGATTTTTATAAAGACTGGTTAGATGAGCTAAAAATATATGCAAGAAAACAATTATTTAGTGTTGGTGAATATTGGAGTAATAATGTAAATATATTAAATGATTATTTATTAGAAACTCAAAATGCCATGAATTTATTTGATGTTCCTTTACACTATCGTTTTTTTGAAGCTTCTAATAGTAATGGAAGTTATGATATGCGAAATTTATTAAATGGAACTCTACTACAATCCAATCCTACAAAAGCTGTTACTTTTGTCGATAACCACGATACTCAACCTCGGTCAATCATTAGAGTCTTGGATTCCAGATTGGTTTAAGCCCCTTGCTTATAGTGTCATTATGCTACGCACTGAAGGAATCCCTTGTATTTTTTATGGTGATTATTATGGAATTGAACATGATTCGATTAACCCTAAAAAAGAGTTTTTAGATTTATTATTACATTTAAGAAAAAACTATGTTTATGGTTTAAAACGAGATTATTTTGATGATCCTAATATTGTTGGTTGGACTTTGGAAGGTGATATTACGCATCCAAATTCTGGTCTTGCTGTTATTATGACCGATAACGCTCGGTGGCTGTAAAACCATGAATGTAGGAAATAACCTTGCAGGTTCTATCCTTTATGACTGTACTGGAAATGTAAAAGAACCTGTTTATATTGATCAAGAAGGCAATGGAATTTTCTATGTTAATCGGAGGAAGTGTATCAATTTGGATAAAAAAAGAAGAAACAGAAAACTAATTTTTCTGTTTCTTTTCATCATATTATTCTTCCAAAATCGGATTAATCTCTTCCTCAATCATTTTCGTTAACACTTCACAACTATGGTCAAATTTTTGTTGATCTTCTGGTTCTAGTTTTAATTCCACCATTTCTTTTATTCCATTTCTATTAATAATAGCTGGAACCCCTATAAATATTCCACTATGCCCATATTCTCCATTTTGATAAGCAGATACTGGCATAATTGCATTTTCATCTCCCAAAATAGCTTTTATTAATCTTGTTAAAGCAATTCCTATTCCATAATAAGTAGCTTTTTTCTTATTAATAATTTCATAAGCTGCTTGTTGTACATCATTATAAATCTTGTCTAAATCTTTTAAGTCTTTTCCATTCTCATTCATTACATCTATTAATTTTTTACATCCTACATAACAATGTCCCCATGGAACAAAAGAAGAATCTCCATGCTCTCCCATAATATAGGCGTGAACATTTTTACTTGCTACTTGTAAATATTCTCCAATTAAGAAACGAAGTCTTGCCGTATCTAAAACTGTTCCAGAACCAATTACCTTTTCTTTTGGAAATCCTGAAGTTTTATATACAACATAAGTCATTAAATCTACTGGGTTACTTGCTACTACAAAAATCCCCTTAAAGCCACTTTCTACTACTTGTTTTGTAATATCTTTCATAATTTTTGCATTTGCTTTTGCAAGTTCTAATCTTGTTTGACCTGGTTTTTGGTTTAATCCTGCTGTAATAACAACAATGTTCGCATCTTTACATTCTGAATAGTCCCCTGCTTTAATGTCCATTTTGCTTGGCGCAAAAGGCATACCATGTGATAAATCCATTGCTTCTCCTTCTGCTTTTTCTTTTACGACATCAATTAAAACAAGTTCGTTAACTCCTCCTTGGTTTAGTAAAGAATATGCCATACTCATTCCTACAAATCCAGTTCCTACTAGTACAATTTTTCTTCTTTCTACCATAACTTACACTCCTTTATTTTTTATATCTTTACCTATCATTTTTGTATACACAATTAAATACGAAATCGATAAACAAAATCCTCCTATTACATCACTTGCATAATGTACTCCTAAATAAATACGACTAATTCCTATAGATAAAATCAGAATCGATAGTAATGTACAAAGTCCCCATTTTATATACTTGTTTTCTACATTTTTATAAATAAGATAAATCAAAAAACCATAAAATGCCATACTTACCATGGAATGTCCAGATGGAAAACTATATCCTGATTGATCAATAATTCTGTGTTCTATTGGACGTGGTCTTTGAATAATGTATTTTAAAATCTGATTCGACATAGTGATAATTAATAAATTTAACACAACATAAAATTTTTGTATATTGCTTTTTAAAAATATTAAAATAAGTATTGTTACTGTTATAATACCTATTGCTCCCCCTAAATTAGTTATTACTTTAAGTATAGCTGTAACTGGGGTTGATATAATATGAGATATTGTTTCATATACAATATTATCAAATGCCCAAATTTCATTATCTAATACGTCTTCTATAATTGTAAAGAATAATATCATAGATATAAATAAAATTATCCATTTCATATTCTTTTTTATTGTTAATACAATTTTTCTTTTTAAACTTTGTTTCATATTTCTTCCATTTCTTTTGTTTATTTCTTTTGATATTTTACTACTAATTTTATTAATATGCAAGAATGAATTCAGGGACGGAGGAAAAAATCATTTTCAAGAGAAAGATGATTTTTTCCTCCGTTCCTAAATTCATCCAATTTTTATTTTACATATTCATTTAATGGTTTTACTTTAAAATTTAACTCTCCTATTTGTTCAGTTGGAACATATCCTGGTTTTGCATTGATAACATCTGGAATACGATTTACAATTGTAGCACATGTTAATTCTACAGTTTGCGGTTTTGCAACGGTAATCGTTGTGTTTGGCTCTCCTTCGATAGTCCATTCATTTTTGTCGTAATCATCTTTCGAATATACTTTTCCAATACATTCAGTTTCTAAAGTTATTCCTTCTTTTGTTTTTGTAGTAACTACTGCACTCATTCCTGTAGCATCTCCAGCTTTTACAGTCATATTTAAAGTAGAAGAAAATATATCTTCTGTATGAGTTTGTGGTATACATTTTTGTGTTTGTGATTCTATGGTTAATCCTAATTTTTCACAAAGCCATCCATTGACATTCCACATATAAGATGGTAAAAATTCTCCACTATTAATTAACTTGTTTCTTTCTTCTTCTGAAATATTATCAGCAGATGCTACTTGTTTTTCAAATTCTTCTAAAGTTAATCCCGCTCCATGGGCCTGGGCAAGAGCAATTCCATAATCTTCTACATTATAGCTTGAACTTCCTTTAATTTTGGTAATACTTTGAGTAGAACCTGCAATAGAAGTTACTAATTGTCCCCAATAAATATCTTGGTATCCACTTCCTGTAATAGTGCAATTATTTTGTTTTGCTAAATCATCAATTTCCTTAGTTGCTACTGGGTTTGAATTCCCTGGAAAAAAAGCTTCTTCACAAGTAGTAATTGCATTAATTCCTAATTTTGCACATAATAATAAGGCATCTTTCACTTCACTAAATAAACTTCTTGTTTCTACTACACAAATATCTGGTTTTACTTGTTTTAACATTTCTTCAGCATTTTCTAAGGCTGTAACTGTAATGCCTTTTTTCTCTTCTCCCATAATTTCACCAATATCTTTTCCAATGACTGCTGGGTTTATATCAATTGCACCTACCACTTCTCCACCTTTTTCATAAACATATCGCATTGTATATATTGCCATTTTTCCTGTTCCATACTGAACAACTTTTACTTTTCTGTCCATGTTTTCACTCTCCTTTTTCATTTTTTACTATCTAGATTATATACTTAAAAAAAATATTTATACAGTCTTTTTTTATAATTTTTTTGTGATATAATGGTAGCAATATAAAATACAAAGGAGAAAATCGTGGATTACAAATATTTATTGGATATTGGATTAATTATACTTTTCGTTAAACTTTTTAGTATGATAACTGGAAAAATACATATGCCTAAAATGCTTGGTGGATTAATTGCAGGTGTTGTATTAGGTCCTGCTATTTTCAATATCATTCAATCTAATCCTATCTTAGAATTTTTGGCAAACTTGGGAATTATTTTCATTATGTTTTTAGCTGGCATGGAAACAAGTCTAAAAAAATTTATGGCAGGTACTAAAAAATTTGTAATTATTGCAAGTATTGGAGTTATTATTCCCTTATTATTTGGGTTTTTATTTAGTAAATTTTATACTCTTGATAATTCTTTAAATCTATTTTTCGGAATTGTAATTACTGCAACTTCTGTTAGTATTACAGTAGAATCTTTAATTGAAATGAAAAAATTAAAAACCAATGTTGGTACAGCTATTTTAGGTGCTGGCGTTGTTGACGATATTATTGGCGTTGTTTTCTTAACTTTAATTTTAAATAACGGAAACTTTTCCTTTATTTCAATTTGTTTATTAGTTATAAAAGTAATCATCTTTTTTGCCATTGCTATCGCTCTTCGGTCTTGTTATGTTTAAATTTATGGAATGGTTAGAATCAAAGCTTCCAAGAAAAGAAGAATTACCTATATTCTCACTTTCTTTTGCACTTCTTCTTTCTTACCTTGCAGAAGCGTTAGGAGTTAGTGGTATTATTGGAGCCTATATTGCAGGACTTGTTGTTGGAAATACCAAGCAAGGAAAATTTATTAAAAATAAGATTGATGTATTAGTATATATGCTATTTTCCCCTATTTTCTTCGCAAGCATTGGTTTAAAACTAACAACATTATCTCTTACAGATCACGTTTGGCAGTTTATCATTTTGTTTACTGTTATTACCATTCTTAGTAAAGTAATCGGAAATGGTCTTGGTGCTAAATTATGTGGTTATAAGAGAAAAGAGTGCTTACAAATTGGTATCGGAATGGCCACCCGTGGCGAAATGGCTTTTATTATGATTGATGAAGCAAAACAAATTGGAATGATTAATGAGGAAGTATTCTCAATTATTGTTATAACAGTATTCTTAGTTACGTTCATCACACCAATTTTGCTACATTTGAGTTTTAGGAAAGAAAAATCTGAAAAATTAGAAGAAGTAAATGAATAGTCATTTACTTCTTCTAATTTTATTTTTCTTTTTCTATTTTCTTCGTAATCATTTTCAAAGCCTTTGGTCTTTCTATAGTAATAACATGTCCACATCCTTGGCATTTCAATTTAAAATCAATCCCAACTCTTGTAATTTCCCATAACTTACTACCACATGGATGAACTTTTTTGGTTCTTACAATATCTCCTACATTATATTCCATTACTATCACCTACTTATTTAATGGCATATTCTAAACGTTTTATTACTGATTCTTTTCCTAGTACTTTCATAATTTCATACATGTCTGGTGTATTTGCTCTTCCAGTTAAACAAATACGAATAACTGTGCTAATATCTCCTACGTGTCCTTTATATGCATCTGGATTTTGTTTAAATTCTTTTGTCTCTCTTGCATATCCAAATTCTTCACTTAGGTCTTTTATTTTGTTAAACCATGTTTCTTTGTCATCTGCTATGTCAAAGTATTTTGAAATATAGCTTTCAATGATTTCTTTAATTTCTTCTTTATCGTTTATTTTTTGGAATTCGTATTGTCTTGAACTTGCAAAGAATTCTTCGTCATACATATAGATAATATTTTCCTTTAAGTCTGACCATTTTGCAATGTCTTTTCTTGGTTTTATATTTCCTCTTTCTATTCCTAGAACTTTTAAAGTATATTCTTTATCTTTTTCTAGTAATTTCTTTAATTCTTCATTATGAATTTCTGCCCAAGAAATTGCTTTATCATACACTTCTGCAGCTGTATATTTTGATATGACTCTTTTAGAAATATCTAAAAGTTTTACCATGTCAAATAAAGCTCCACTAACACTCATTTTGTTTAGTTGTAAATCAAATTCCTCCATAGCTGCATCTGGATTTTGTTTTCTCCATTGTTCAAAGTTTGAATTTGCAATATTTAATAAATATTCATCTACTGCCTCTTCTGGAATTCCAACTTCAGCATAATAGCTTACAGCAGCCTCTGGGTCCTTTCTTTTACTTAACTTTCTTTTTGCTCCATTATCTTCTTTCATAATTGGTGCAATATGTGCATACTTTGGCGCTTTAAATCCTAATACTTGGAATAATTGTAAATGTAATGGAACAGAAGATAGCCATTCATCTCCACGAATAACATGAGTTGTTCCCATTAAATGGTCATCTACAGCATGTGCAAAATGATAAGTTGGAAGTCCATCGGATTTAATAATAACTATATCTTGGTCATTTTCTGGAAAATCAACATTTCCTTTGATTACATCATGATGTTTTATTTTCTTTTCTGGATTCCCTGGTGATTTAAAACGTAAAATATATTCTTCTCCATTTTTAATTCTTTCGATAGACTCATTTACTGGAATATGTCTACATTTACTCCATACTCCATAGTATCCTGTTCTTTCTTTTGCTGCTTCTTGTTTTTGTCTCATTTCCTCTAATTCTTCAGATTTACAAAAACATGGATATGCACATCCTTTTTCTACTAAATACTTCGCATATGCTTGGTAAATTTCTTTTCTTAAAGATTGCTTATATGGACCATACTTTCCAACTTCATTTTCCTCATCTATCATTCCTTCATCTGGCGACATTCCAAATTCTTTTAATGAAGTTACAATATTTAAAACACCGTTTTCTACTTCACGTTTTTGGTCCGTATCTTCTATTCTTAGAAAAAATACTCCTCCTGTTTGATTTGCCATTTTTTTAGCAATAACAGATTGATATAATCCTCCAATATGCATAAATCCTGTTGGACTTGGTGCAAATCTTGTTACAATTGCCCCCTCTTTTAAATCTCTTTTCGGATATTTTTCTTCATAATAGGATATGTCCTTTACATCTGGAAATATTACATTTGCTAAATCTTTATAATCCATATCTTGTTCCCTCTTTCTCTTTTCTAATACTATGTATTATAGCAAACTTTCCTTATTATTGCAACTTTTCAAAACCCAACTATATTAATTTTTTAGTACCTGTTTTATTTTATCCAAGTTCTCTACGGTACAATTATATCCATATTGATAGCAGCTATCTAATTTTGCAATATCTAATAAGCCAACTTTATCAGTATATACACTTAAAACAAAATCACTCATTTCTAAACTTTCTTCTGATATTTTACTTCCCATAATGTCGATAGTTTTCATAACAATATCCATAATATTACTTGTTTGGTCAATCTGGTCTGCATCAAATTTTACTGCAATTACCTTATCTGCTCCTTGTTTTTTCACCTCATGAACAGGAACATTATCTAGTGCCCCACCATCCATAAAAGCATGTTCTTCAAATTCACATGGCATAAAAACTGCTGGAAAGCTACTACTTGCACGTACTGCTTTTCCTACTGTAATATCAGTAATATATTGTGAATCATCTACTATTCCTTTTGGAACGTGGTTGGTAATCACATATTCTTTTGAATTGTTAATATCCACCGTTGGAATCACAATTGGCATTTTAATTTGGTTTATGTTTCGAATTCCTTTTTTATAAGCAATCTGGTTGTATAAAGTTTCTATGTTCTTTCCTGATTTTAATCCTTGAAATGTATTTTTCTTATTCATCATAAAATTGCCAATACCAGAAATAATAGGACCACCATTAATACCTGCTATTTCTTTTGCATATCGCTTAAATAGTATGTATATATAATATGGTGAATATCCCATAGCATATAAGGCTGCGACTAAACTTCCAGCACTTGTTCCTCCAATGATATCAATTTTTATTTTGTTATCTTCTAATGCTTTTAATACACCTGCATGAGCAATTCCACGAATTCCACCACCAGATAAAGCAATTCCTAGTTTCATATTTTCACCCTCTTTATTAAATAAATTATTTCCTTTTTAGAATATGTTTAAACTCATCCTTTTGATATTTTTGAAATTTTCTTGAATGCATGTTATAATAGAAGTATAATTTATGATTTGGGGTGTTCTTATGAAAGAATTAAAATTTGATGGAAGAAAAGTGATAATTTCGAATTCTCTTCGGAAGGTTCTTCTTGATTTACTAGAAGAAACCAATTATTCTGGAAAATATGAAATAGAGCTTGAGTTTCCAAGTAAGAAGTTTAATTTCTACAAAAGATATCCTAGATTAAATTAATGTTAAAGAGGAACCTTTATTGGTTCCTCTTTTTTATGATTTTTATTAGATTTCTGTATATGGTAACATTGCAATGTGTCTACATCTTTTTACAGCAATTGTAATATCTCTTTGATGTTTTGCACATGCTCCTGTTGCTCTTCTTGGTAATATTTTACCTTTTTCATTAATGAATTTTTTTAATTGGTCTGGATTTTTATAATCTAATACAAAGTTTTTGTCAGCACATAGTGGGCATACTTTTTTTCTCATTTTTCTAAACTTTGGATTATAATCTTCATCACCATTATTCATTCTATTATTTCTTCTATTATTTTTCTTATCTGCCATTTTGAATTCCTCCTTCTTTTAATATTTAGAATGGTAGGTCATCGTTTGAAGAAATTTCAAATTCTGGGCTTCCACTTGCTACACTTCCAAATGTATTTTCGAAGCTTCCTGCTGCATCTCCCTCACGTTTGCTATCTGCAAAATATGCTTCTTCTGCAACAACTTCTGTTATATAGTGTTTTTGACCTTGGTCATCATCCCATGTTCTTGTTTGAATTCTTCCGATAATTCCTACTTGTTGTCCTTTTTTGAAGTATTTACTACAAAACTCTCCTGTTTTACTCCATGCAACTACGTTAATAAAATCTGCTTGTCTTTCTTCCCCTTGTCTTACAAATCTTCTATTAACTGCAAGTGAGAAACTTGCTACTAATGTATTGTTTGTTTGTGTATATCTTACTTCTGGATCTCTTGTTAATCTTCCCATTAAAATTACTTTGTTCATATTTTTTACCTTACCTTTCTTTTACTTAAAGGTTCCTATCAAACAATGTCTTAATTTTGTTTGTACATTTAAAATTAATTTTCTTTTTTTACAACGATAAATTTAATTACTTCGTCTGTAATTCTGTAATTTCTTTCTAATTCCGCAATTAGTTCTGGTTTTGCTTCGAAATTAAATAAAACATAGTATCCTTCTTTGTTCTTTTTAACATCATAAGCTAATTTTCTTTTTCCCATTTCTTCTACGGATTCTACTTTTCCGTCACTATTAATCAAGTCTGAGAATTTTTTTACAAGTTTTTTTAACCCTTCTTCTTCTAAACTTGGATTAATAATGATAACACTCTCGTATTTGTTCATTATTTCACCTCCTTATGGCTTATAACCCATACTCCCTTTGTATGAGTAAGGAAAAAAGCAATGCTTTTTTTCAAACATTGCTTATTCTATCATATTTATATGTATTTGTCAAACAAATTTTTAGTTTTATTCTTGCCATGTTAAGATTGGATAACCATCGTTAATATTATTTGTATCTGTTTTAAAAGCACTCCCTAATGTTCCTGCTAACAATTTCAATTGTTCCTGTGTTTTTCCTTCTGCCTTTCCTTCTATATCGCTTAGCTGTATTCCTCCAGTCACTGTTGATGACTGTAAATAATAACAATTTTTAGCATCTCCATCTACATTAAATCCAATAATTCCGCCTTTTCTTTCACCCGTATTTATATCTATATTTCCAACATGATAACAATTTTCTACCATTTCATAATTTCGTCCTACAATTCCTCCTGCTATAGGATAGCTTTCTGCATTGCCTATTACATTTCCAATATGATAACTGTTTGTTATTTTTGCTCCTTTTTGAGAAAATCCATTAATTCCTCCAGCAAGACTCGCACTAATATTACCTTTTGCATAACAATTAATTATTTCACTATTCCACAAAAGTCCTGTAATTCCTCCCGAACAACCACCATTATTTTTAATAATTATATTTTCTATTCCTAGATTCCTTATTTTTCCATCAATTACAGCTCCAAAAAGACCTGTATATTCTAATTCTGTTGTGCAGTATATTCCTGAAATTTTATTTTCATTTCCTTCAAATATTCCACTAAAAGCATAATTGATATTTCCAATTGGTACCCACTGATTATCTTCACTTCCATTTAAGTCAAGGTCATTAATTAAGTTAATGGTTTGTCCACTAAATGTGTTCGTTCCATCATTTACTAGTGTTGCTAGGTTTTGTAAATCTTCTACGGTTGCAATTGTTGTTAAATTTTGTAAGGTAACACTATCAGATGTGGTTGTATTTCCTTCTTCATCTGTCATTTGAAGATAGCAAACATAGTCTTTTCCAAAAGCTAATGTCATATTTAATGTCTCTGTTTTTGCTTCTTTCCAGTTCGAAGTATAATCATATGTTTTGTATTCTTGATCATTTACAATTAATTTTATTTGTGTAATTCCGTTCTCTTTATTGGCAGCATTAATGCTTACAACTGCAATATTTTGGTCCATTTTTACATTTTGTATACTTGTAATTGAATTTACTGTAACTTTTGTGCTTTCTTCTGGCATGGTATAATACATATTATTATCAAGCGAAATCCCTTTTACATAGTAAATACTATGACTTTTCTCATTTATCACATAAATGTCTGTTAATTGATTCGATGGAGCTGTCTTATAAGTATTATAATCTTTACCATATATTAAATTTAAATTTTCTAAAGCCTCCAAATCCACTACATAATATGTACTACTATCGTTTGGATTAATTGATTGCAAGTGCGTAACATTCTCATATTTAGTTTCTAATATTGGAATAGTACGATGACTTGCATAATACAAATCCACTTTATCTTTTATTTTCGTAACATCTTGATACATATTATTCAAGGCTCTTACTTTAGCACCTGTTGTAATATTGTATACTAACGTTGCTGTTATAATTAGCATAATAATAATAGCAATAGAAAGTGTTACTAAAGTAATTCCTTTTTGATTCTTTTTCGTTAATTTTATCATTTGCATTTCCTCCATTTTTCCTATGTATATCTTACTATGAAATTTATTTTATTTCAACTATTTTCTATGATTTTATCGATTCTCTTTTTTAGATTATATCTTCTATTTTCTATAATGACCATACTCCATAAATATCCTATAATCAATAAAATTGCAATATTTTTATAATAATAAATTGCTATACTCGAAATCATTGTTAGTAAAATAATACTAACGTTGGATATATGATTTGTTAACTCCATTGCTCTTTTTCTTCCTTTTATCATATATGTCAATGCTTTTATCATTCTTGCTCCATCCAATGGATAAATTGGCAATAAATTAAAGATAGCAATTAGTATATTCGAATAAACGATCTCTTGATAAAGTCCTGTTTCGATATTTTCTTTTAAAAGAACAGACAACAATATTATTATCATGTTAGTAATAGGTCCAGCAAAAGCAATCCACATTTTCTTTATTTGCAATCTATTTGCTTTTGCTATTTTTTTGTTATATTCCTCTGGTAAAACTTTAAATTCAACGCTTAATCCCATTGGCATAATCTTTAATGCTTTGGGTTTTAATCCCAACAGCAACCCGCAAAATAAATGTCCCATTTCGTGACAGAATGCAAAAAACATTAACATGCCATAAAGATGGATTTGTTTGGTTAAGTAAAAAATAATAGCAAACAGAAATATTTTTAAATTGATTTTTATCGTCATTTGTTGCCTCCTTTATTTGCGGTCCAACGAGAGCGTCGTCCCATACGGATTAAAATTCTAAAATGCTTCTTGGGTTAATATACGTGCTGCCTCTCATGATTTCAAAATGTAAATGTGGTCCTGTTGATTTTCCGGTAGAACCTACTTCAGCTATTTCTTGTCCTTGAGATATCGTATCTCCCTCTTTTACATATAACTTACTACAATGAGCATATAGTGTACTGACGTCATTATTTGTAATTTTGATATGATAGCCATAATCTCCTACTGTACTAGATATTGTCACAGTTCCCTCCATCGCAGCTTTTACTACCGTTCCAGTATTTGCTGCAATATCAATCCCCGTATGGTTTGTACTAACAATTGGATTGCTTGATTCTCTTTGTCCAAATTCCGAAGAAACCACACCCTCTATTGGCTTGATAAAAGAAAAATTGTTTTTCAAATATTGTTCATCTGTCTCAGGAATTTGTTCTTGTGCTGTATCGTTTAAAGCTATCGGTTCTTCCATCACTACATTTTCTAATTCTGCTCCTCCCACTCCATTACTTTCTTGTAGAAGATTTTCATTTGCTTCCTCATTTTGTGTTACTGTGTTAGTATCTGTTTGGCTTTGTATGGTATTTTCCTCTCGGGATTCGTTTATGGTAAGCTCCTCCATTTGTTTAGAAATAAATTGCATGGTTTGTTCATACATACCTGCTATATCAATATCGTATGAAAGGATTTGTCTTGTTTTTTCTAGAACCTCTTCAGAAAAGATATAATTGCTGTTCTGAATTAAATAAAAGATAAAGTAAATAACTAAACAAATAGCAATTTGTAAAAACATCTTTTTAAATAAAGAAAAGTTTTTTTCTTCTTTTACTCTTACTGTTGCTACTCTATTATCTCTTCCATAAGCATATCCATTCTTTCTTCTTTCATAAATTTCTTCTGCGCGTCTTATCTTTTCTTCCCCGTGTTAATACTCTTTCCAACAAAAAAACACCCCTATCTAACATAATTTATTTTGTAATATATATGTTAGACAAAAGTGTTTTATTCTAAGAATTTTAAGATGATTTTATATGAAATTTACAATAATCCCAAAAGCTCCCACCATTCCAAATAAAATAGTTAATGTTCTTATGCGATGATATTTCGCAATTAATTTTTTGTTAGTTATTTCTAATTGTTTCGGTTTTTCCAAATTTGAAATATACTGACTCACTATTTCTTCTGCTTCTTTTATAATATACTCTTTAGAGCTTCCTACTTTTGCTCCTACTTTTACATTTTCTTTTTTCTTCTCTTCTTTTTGAATATTTTCTATCTTGATATTAGGCTTTAGTATTACAATTGCCTCTTCTACCATATTTGATGGTAAATCTTTTAATACTACTATATTTTTCATGCTATCGATATTCATATGTACCTCCTAAAAATTTGGAAATCTATATAAATTTTTTCCAAATTTTTTTAGAATATACATTTTTGTTAACGATATTTAATGGTATTATAAATTCCGGCTTGCTGTCATATCTGCTAGTTTTATTATACCTCCAAGTGACGTATTTTGAAGGGTAGAAAAATTGTATCTTGGTATTTTATAATCTTTTGCAACCACTCCTTTAATACTAATATCTCCTACTAATATCATTTTCTTTCCTGCTCCCTTTCCGCATTGCATTTTAGTATTCGATACGAGTATGCTCCCTATCTTATCTTGTGAACCTAGTGCAGAGTCAATTACTATCATGCAAGGATGCTGATATCGTTTATAAATATCGCTTACGGTTTTTTCTAAGTTAACAGCAGAAATAGGCTCTTCCAAAGTTCCGTATACACTGATATTGTTATATCTATTCTTAAAAGCTTCTTTTAACTTTTGTCCTACTAATGGACCATAACTATCTCCGATAATTTTGTCACTACCAACACATAAAAATATATAATCTGAAAATGGAATATCTGTCTTTAATTGGTATAATGAACTACTAAATTCGTTCATAAATTTATTGTATTTCTCATTTTGTGAAAGCATTTTCTTTCCCACCTTTATATTTTCTTATCTATCTTTATGCGATACCATTTTGTCCTATTCCTTTTTATTTGGTGCAATAATAATATTAACATTTTCATTTTTATTATATTTTTTAATAATATCCTCCGAGAAAGATGCTACTTCATTTGTTAAGATAATAGTATTATAATGTTTTCCGTACTAGACTACGAATCACATCATCCGTCTTTTCTAAATCTTCTAATTCATTTACATCAAACCCCATATTTTGAAACAGTTTAAAACTTCTATCATCATTTTTAGCTTTTATCCAAGAAATTTTCATTTTCTATCACCAATACTTAGATTGGCTATTTTTTTTAAATTTATGCGATTATTAAAAAAGAATGAGGTTTTTTCTCATTCTTTTACATATTTACAACCAGTTTATTAAATTTTGATTTGATATAATTTTCTAATTTTCCGCATAAATTCATTTGGCTTAATTTCTTTTTTAGCTACCATATCAAGCCCTTTTTCCCAACTTGCTGTTAACTTTGGATTTAGCATGTCTGGCATAGAAGATGCAACTACATCATAAATAATTTCTCCAAAATTGGTTGGTGTAATTATTTGCGTTTTGGAATTTATTTCAATGTATTTTATTTTTTCCAGTTTTTTCATAATTTCTGCTCTTGTTGCACTAGTCCCAATTCCTGCTCCTTTTATTTGCTCTCTTAGTTCTTCATCTTCGATTAGCTTTCCTGCGTTCTCCATTGCTAAGATGATAGAACCGGAGTTATATCTTGTTGGTGGACTTGTTTCAGCATCTTTGGTTTCGAAATTAGCTATTTCTACTTTTTCACCTTTTTTTAGGGTATTTAAAATATCTAAGTTATTTTCTGTTTCTGCGGATTGGACGGATATCGAATCCTCCCCTATATTATCGTCTTGTTTATCTTCTTTTTTATTATCCACATTTTTTGGTTTTAGGATTTCTAAATATCCTGGTTTTACACATACCTTTCCACTTGTGTTAAAAACTTCATTTTCTATATTTACTGTTACAGAAATTTTGTTAAATTCTGCTGGTGGATAGAAGATAGCTAAAAAACGTTTGACGATTACTTTATAAACTTGCTTCTGCAATTCTGGTAATTTATCATAGTTTTCATATCCTTGTCCAGTTGGAATAATGGCATAGTGGTCTGTTATTTTAGAATCATTTACATATTTGGTTTTTAATAGATTTGTGGAGTATTTTTCCTCGCTCATCTTTTTTATATATCCTTGTACTTCTTCCTCTTGATAACCTTTTGCAATTCCATTTAAATTTTTGGTGATCTCTTTTGCTACTGCAGTGGAAAGTACTCTTGCATCTGTTCTTGGGTATGTTACTAGTTTCTTTTCATATAGATTCTGAATAATTTCTAGCGTTTCATCTGGTTTGATTTTAAAACGTTTCGTACATTCATTTTGAATTTCTGCTAAGTTAAATAATAATGGAGCATTTTCCTTTTGTTTTGATTTTTTTACTTCTGTAATAAGCGCTTCTTTTCCCATTAAAGACGTAATAAATTCTTTTGCATCCTCTTCTTTTTTGAAGCCAGATTCATTATATAGTTTTGGTGAATTATATACTTTTGAATTTTCATTTACTTTCCATTCTGCTTTAAAAGAAGATTGTTCATTTCCGAATTCACCAACAATTTTATAATATTTGGTTTTTACAAAATTTCGAATTTCACGTTCTCTTTCTACAATCATTCCTAATACACATGTCATAACTCGTCCAACCGAAATAGATGCTCTATCCATATTTGCCTGCTTTGCTACTCTTCTTCCGTAAATAATGGATAATAATCTAGAAAAATTAATTCCAATTAAATAATCTTCTTTTGCACGCAAATACGCCGAGTCTGATAAACTATCGTATTCGGATAAATCTTTGGCTTCTTTAATTCCTCTTATAATTTCTTCCTCTGTTTGTGAATCAATCCAAACTCGTTTCATTTTTGCATTTGGGTTTGGCTTTGCCATCATAAAAACAAGCCTTTGAATATATTCTCCTTCACGTCCAGAGTCCCCTGCATTGTAGATTTCTTCTACATCTTCCCTTTTTAGTAGTCCTTCTACGATGTTAAATTGATTTTGTACTGCAGGTATAATTTCATACTTCCATTCTTCTGGAATAAATGGCAACGTATCTAATCGCCATTGTTTTAATTTTTCATCATATTTTTCTGGATAGCTCATGGTAACTAAATGACCTACACACCAAGTAATAATCCATTCATCAGATTCTAAATATCCATTTTTTCTAGTTGTATTTATTTTTAATGCTTTAGCAAATTCCATTGCTACTGATGGTTTTTCTGTTATTAGTAGTTTTTTTGGCATATGATTAACATCCTTTTTTTATTCTTTCTTCTATATATGTATTTGCTATTTTTATAATCTTCTGCATTTGCTCTTTTGTCTCATCACAGATACAAATTGGTTGCATTGTCCTTTCGATATATTTATTCTGCTTAATAATTTTTAGTCCTGTTAAAAAATTATAATCAAAAATAAATGCAATAATGTTTATGTAGTTATCAATAGGTCTTATATAATTATCTCGATTTGACTGCCTATATGCCTTAAAATCCTCCATAATTTTAGGAGTAAGTTCTTGTTTTGATATTTCTTCATAATCATAAAGTACATTTTTATTTTGTTCTATATCCTCGACAAAAACAGCAAATATGTCTGTTTTATCTGCATCTCGTATAATGCGTGCTTGCAATAACTCTTCTTCGTTTAATCCTTCTTCTATTTTAAATTTGTTATGATTTTTTATTGCTTTATATATAATATCGTCATACTTTGTATCTTGTATAAAATTTCTTATCAATCCATCTTCAAATAAAATCTTAACAGCAAAGTTTGCATGGTCTATACTATCTTTATCTCGAAATGTATCATATATTCTTAATTGTTCAAATCTTCCAATATCGTGTAACAATCCAATAATCTGGGCTAATAAGATTTGCTCTTCATTTAAATTTAAATCCTCTGCAATTTTTTTTGCTACTTCTACCGTTCGAAAAGTATGCTTAACTTTTAATTCTATTTTTGGATTACTTATATCATATGGTTTTACGTATTCGCTAAATGCCATAGTTGCTTTTTTCATATCTATCATCTTTATCACCTTTTTCGTATTATATTACAAATATATTATTTATTCAAACTTAATTTTACTTCTTTTGCAATCGCTCTTTCTACAAATTGATTTAAAGATATGTCTTTAATTTTAGATAGAAGACTAGCTTCTCTATGAAGCTCTGGATCAATTCGAATATTAAAACTACCACTATATTGTTTTTGTGGTTCCACTCCATATCTTTTACAATGATCTATATAGCTATCTATTGCTTCTTCAAAATCTTTTCTCAATTCTTCAACACTAGTTCCTTCAAAAGAAATAGAATCATTAATACCTTCTATTTCTCCCCAAAAGCATCCATCCTCTTCGCTATATTGAATTTTTGCCCAATATTCTTTATATCTCATTACATTATTCATAATTACCAATCCACCTTTTTAAATCTTTTATTAACTTTATTATTTGATACTCTTTTAACACATTGTTTGGATGAGGCTTATGCAAATCAATCGAAATTTTTTCTCTAATATTTCTAAAAATTACACGCGACCCAGACGTTTTTCCTTTATTATCTTCTTCAAATCCTAACTGTAATAGCAATGTTCTTGCCTCATCATATGTAAAGTCTTTTGGTTTTGATTTTAATCTTTTTAATATTTTTTCTTTTCTACTCATATATTATACTCCTTTACTAAGTTTTTTGCAACTAAAAAATAGTTGCAAATTCAAATGTTTTTTTGCATAAACATATATTTTTCTTCCGGAAATTTAATAAGATTTTTAATTTTTCGTTTTTTGAAAATTATTCGAATTAAAAATTTTTTTATTTTGTTAATACTTAAGTTGTTTTTGAAATTTATTTTATTAAAACACAAATGTATTTTAATTACAAGTGTTTCTTTAAACTTTATTTACTTTGACAATGTGAACATAATGTTATATAATATTATTTATCACTATGAAAAGGAGTAGAAGAACTATGGCAAAACGTAACAAATCGCAACAACGTTCTAACCGGTATTCTATACAGGATTATGATATACGTCCTGTAACCCAAAAAGATACGTGGTGTCTTACGCGTACAAAAAATGGAGAAATACCTCCTGGTAAATTTCCTTTTGGTTACATCGTAACCATACCTTACATTCCTAGCCAGACACTACCTTTGGAAGATGTTGATGGCTACATTGTTCGAACAAAAAAACATTGTGGTACTTTTATGCTTCAGATTATTGGAAAAGAAATTGCGCGTCATTATAATATTAATTCTTTTTCAGTGCAACCCTCCAGAATGGGTAATAAGAAGCATAGCAAAAATAAACTTTGTCGAGTTTTGAATATTCGAAATTTAGATAAGGTTGTCAATATTCGGTATTAAGAATACTGAAATAAGCTGTTTGCACGTGTACGTGTAAACGGCTTTTATTTTTCATTTTTCTCTTCCTTTTTCTGCGATTTTGTTGTATAATAGTGCCAATATTAATTTTTATGAAAAGGAATGATTTTATGGCATACAATTTTAAAGAAGTAGAACAAAAATGGCAAAAATATTGGGATGACAATAAAACCTTTAAAACAGACGTATGGGATTTTTCAAAGCCTAAATTTTATGCACTTGATATGTTTCCATATCCTTCTGGACAAGGTCTACATGTTGGTCACCCTGAAGGATATACAGCAACCGATATTGTTTCTAGAATGAAAAGAATGCAAGGATATAATGTACTTCACCCTATGGGATGGGATGCTTTTGGACTTCCTGCTGAACAATATGCAATTAAGACCGGTAACCACCCTTCTGGATTTACCCTAGCAAATATTGAAACATTTAAAAGACAATTAAAAATGCTTGGTTTTTCTTTTGATTGGGATAGAGAAATTTCAACAGCTGACCCAAATTACTATAAATGGACTCAATGGATTTTTAAACAATTATATAAAGATGGACTTGCAAAACTAGTTGAAATGCCTGTTAACTGGTGCGAAGAGCTGGGAACTGTTCTTGCTAACGATGAAGTTATTAACGGAAAAAGTGAACGTGGAGGTTTTCCTGTTGTTCGTAAAAATATGAAACAATGGGTATTAGATATTCCAAGTTATGCAGAAGACTTATTAGAAGGATTAGATAATATCGACTGGCCAGAATCCACAAAAGAGATTCAAAGAAATTGGATTGGAAAATCAGTTGGTGCGGAAGTAACTTTTAAAGTAGCAGACTTAGATGATACATTTACTGTCTTTACTACAAGACCAGATACCCTATTTGGTGCTACTTACTGTGTGCTTTCACCAGAACATGACTTGGTTTCAAAAATTACAACACAAGAACAAAAGGAAGCTGTCCAAGAATATCAAAAACTTGCTGCTTCTAAATCCGATTTAGAAAGAACAGAATTAAATAAAGAAAAAACTGGTGTGTTTACAGGTGCTTATGCTATAAACCCTGTAAATAGTAAACAAATTCCAGTTTGGATTTCAGATTATGTATTAGCAAGTTATGGAACTGGTGCTATTATGGCAGTTCCTGCACATGACCAAAGAGATTATGAGTTTGCAACAAAATTCGGAATTGAGATCATCCCTGTTTTAGAAGGCGGAGATGTTTCAAAAGAAGCTTTTATAGGAGACGGTCTTCATATTAATTCTGATTTCTTAAATGGTCTTAACAAAGAAGATGGAATTAATAAAATGATTTCTTGGCTAGAAGAAAACCATATTGGAACAAAGAAAGTAAATTATAAATTAAGAGAATGGATTTTTGCAAGACAGCGTTATTGGGGTGAACCTATTCCAATTGTTCATTTTGAAGACGGAATGGAAGTTTTAGAAGATAGCCAATTACCTCTAGTATTACCAGAACTTGAAGATTATAGTCCATCTAAAACAGGAGCTTCTCCATTAGATAAAGCAACTTCTTGGGTAAATGTTACTATAAATGGTAAAAATGGAAAAAGAGAAACTTCTACTATGCCAGGTAGTGCAGGTTCTAGTTGGTATTTCTTACGATATATTGACCCAAAAAATGATAACGAAATTGCAAACAAAGAATTAATGAATCACTGGATGCCAGTTGATTTATATATGGGTGGTCCAGAACATGCAGTGCGGACATTTATTATACTCTAGATTTTGGAATCAATACTTATATAATAAAGGAGTTGTTTCTCATAAAGAGCCTTTCTATAAACTTCGTCATCAAGGTATGATTTTAGGTTCTAATGGTGAAAAAATGAGTAAATCAAAAGGTAATGTTGTAAACCCTGATGATATGGTTAAAAACTACGGTGCAGATGCTTTAAGAATTTATGAAATGTTTATGGGACCAATTGATGCTGCAAAACCATGGGACCCAAATGGAATTGAAGGTTCTAAAAAATTCGTTGATCGTATATGGAGACTATACGCAGAATCCGATAAAATTAAAAACCAAGAAAATGAAGAATTAGATAGAGTATATCATTCTACTGTAAAAAAAGTAACACATGATTATGAAAATATGGAATTTAATACAGCTATTAGCCAAATGATGATATTTATTAACAGCTGTTACAAAGTAGACATCGTTCCTAAAAAATATGCTCTCGGATTTTTACAATTACTAAATCCAGTAGCACCACATATTACAGAAGAGTTATGGCAATTACTTGGCAATACGGAATCTATTGCATATTCTACTTGGCCTACCTATGATGAAGCAAAAATAAAGGAAGATACATTTAATCTTCCAATTCAAGTAAATGGAAAATTACGTGGAAATGTAGATATTCCAATGAATCTTCCAGAGGAAGAAATAAAAGAAATTGCACATAAAACTGTTGCTTCTTATTTAGAAGGAAAAACAATTGTAAAAGAAATTTATGTAACAAATAAGATTTATAATATTGTTGTAAAATAATAAAAATAAAGCAGGGACATAACAGTCCCTGCTTTCGTTCATCTCTCTTATGCCACCATTTCAGAGTACTTTTCATACTCCTTGAAAAAAGATGGATCTTCTTCTACTTTCTTTATTATTCCGGCAAAATAGAGAATATCATCCTTGCATTTTTCTACTTTTTCGAAAAATATCTGAATCGAAATAGAAATAGCTTGAGATTTTACTTTCTGTTTTACCTTATCATAGCATATCGGATTGATGCGCTTATTCGTACAAATTCTATATGCCATAATGTATTGTAGAAATGATACATCATTTTCGTCGACATTTTCTATGTGCCCTGTCTCTCCGAAACATCCTTCGCCAATCCTTTCTAACTGGTGTACGTTGTTGTAAATAAAGTTCGTCATGTCAATTTCCTCCTTGTGTCCTTTATTTTTTGATGAACTTTTGCGATACATCATAATGTGTATCTACTTTCTATTATAACACATTTATTTACTTTTTTCCAGTATTTGTAAGTCTGTCATATAAACGTAATATGTAGGTTTGTCAAACATATGTCACACTTTCTTAGAAATAACTATTGTTGAAATACCAACTATTACTTCTCTGAACTTTAACCTTTTATATATTCTAAATATTTTTCGTTTGGGCTTAGCCATTTTAATGGTTTAATTGGA